>LXQD01000316.1 GCA_003326215.1 Nostoc minutum NIES-26
CATTTGGGTGGATGGCGGCTTTGATGGCGAGGCGTTCATGCAGTGGGTTATGGACTTTTGCCGTTTGATTGTCCTTGTGGTTCTGCGACCACAGCAAACCAAGGGCTTTATATTACTCAAAAAACGTTGGGTTGTCGAGCGTACTTTTGGTTGGCTTATGGGGTGTCGGCGATTAGTCCGAGATTATGAGTTATTACCAGAAACATCCGAGACGTTTATCTACCTTGCCATGATCCGAATTATGGTTAGGCGATTAGCATAAAATTTAACCCCTCAAAACTTTTCAAACATCCTCTTAGGTCTGGTGGTGTCGTATACACGCGCTTGGGGGGAAGCGGTGGAGTTACTCTCGATGATGCGAAGGTTTCCATTACAGGAGTAGCGATCGCATTTCAAAGAATTTCTAATTGGGAACAAGCACTACGATAAAGTTATAGTTAGTAAATCGGGTAAGCAAACGACGGGGTAGATAGATTTTTTTCTTTTGATAACTGGTTAAAGCTTTCTCGTTCTAATATAGTACGGCAGGTTTTGATTCATATCTGTGATATTTCTCCTCAACTGTCCCCTTTGTCAATACTCTGCTACCTGAATCCTTACGATTTCGGAAATAAAAAGGCAAACATTACCAGCAATTGCTCGTGCCGTAGGACTAGAAGATTGCCATATATGCAGTTATGACTCGTATTATGTTACCTTAGCTAATCATCTCAAGATGTACTTTATAAAAAGTCTCTCATGTAATATTGTTGAAACTAGCTTTTAAACCAAAAAAATACAATTCAATAGCATTAAACAATAGCTCAGTTAACAAAAAGATGATAATTCAGAAAGTTTCAATCCCAAAAACTTTTGTTACTAAAGTCATTAATGGGCTGGTACTGAGCGATCGCAGAAGACTGGTGCGACAACCCAACTGGTCTGTTTATCAACTCATGCAAGAGCGGAGCCAAGGGTAAGAACACCGTCACCACTGATGTTAGTGCTTGGTTTGAGTGGGCGCGGCGGAAACGGATAGTGCTGGCAATGTCAGGAGGGGTCGTTTATACACCCGATGGGGAGGCTGTGGAGTTGCAGGAGATGATGCAGCGGTTTCCGGTGGGAGAGTAAAAGCGTTTTGCGATAAGTATTTTCATTGTTTACGTTTAATGTGAATTAAAGCAGTTCATAGTCCAGAAGCGGTAGACTCCAGCAATGCACAAAGCAAGTGCCTCTCACCATCTGCATGATTTTTTAGTTAGTTACACATTAAGTTACAACTAGTAATTATTATTTATTAATTGTTTCAAATATTTTAATTATCTGCTTAACTGTCTTAAATGTCTTAACTGTCCACATCAAATGTCCACTTAACAATCTTAACTGTCTTAAATGTCTTAAATGTCTACTTAACTGCTATTACATTTTATTGATAAGACTAATTAACTGTCTTTAACTCCTATTGCATTTTTTAGCTCAAACTGAGATTATTCTGTAGTCCTATAAAAATGAATGAACACGTAAAAATTGTACTTTTTGAATATGAAACATATACTTTACTCGTATTAATAACGTTTGACTAACAATATAAAGATATAAGGTTGATTAAAGGGAAAATCGTTAAAAAACTTACTATTCTATGTCTTCTCGGTGTAATTTTTGTAATTCTAACGGTTACATGAAATAGTAATACCTTAAAGAAAATGGATTAGCCTCAAACATTTGGAGTATGAGTTAGAGCTTACCTATGCTGTGATTAATAGAATTTTAACGAAATTCAAAAGGGAAACTACAGTATGCAAAGTGTAAAATTTAATCTTCATTATTCTGCTTAATTATTTGTTCCTTACTTATAAATTGGCTCTACAACTTACTTTTCAATATTTAAAGGTATTCTAATGAACACAGTTAACAAAACAAGTTTTTCGCTCTCATATGGACAAGAAGCAATGTGGTTCATTTACCAAATTGCTCCAGAGAGCGTTGCTTATAATATATTTATTACAACAAAAATTAATTCTTATTTAAATTTTGCTACTGTCGATTGCGTTTGTAAAAAAATTATTGAAAAGCATCCTATCCTCAGAACAACATATACTAATTGTAAAGAAAATCCCGTTCAGCAAGTTAATCAAAACCATAATTTTAGTATTGAAGTAATAGATGCCAGCAGTTGGAGTGAAGACCAATTAAAAGAGAATATATTTGCTATAGCTGACCACCCTTTTAACTTAGAAAAAGATGCAGTTTTAAGGGTGAATTTATTTACTCTTTCAGAAAAAGAACACATTCTCTTGCTCACAATGCACCATATTGCCGGGGATATGTGGTCTTTTGACTTACTGCTGAGTGAATTTCAAGCTTTATATACTAAAGAAATTGAGCAAGCTAATCAAGAGCAGACAGAGGTAGCAGATTCTTTCAGCAGTAATAAATCTTATACAGATTTTGTCCACTGGCAATCGGAAATGTTATCCAGTTCCAGAGGCGAAAAACTTTGGCAATATTGGCAACAAAAATTAGCTGGCGAATTGCCTATATTGAATTTGCTTCCAGATAAACCCCGCCCCCCAGTACAGACTTATCGAGGGGCATCACATATTATCAAGCTGGATGAACAGTTAACTCAAAAACTCAAGCATTTAGCTCTAGCTTCTGGAACAAGCCTTTATCGGATTCTACTAGCAGCATTTTACGTCCAACTTTACCGCTATACCAATCAAACAGACATCCTCATAGGTAGCCCAATGAGAGGTCGGTCGGGTAAAGAGTTTAAAGAGATGGTCGGCTACTTTGTCAACCTGACCGTTTTACGCACTTCCATACAGGAAAACGCTACATTCACAGAATTTCTCGCTCAAGTCAGCAAGACGGTCAGAGAAGCCCAAAAGCATCAAGATTATCCCTTCTCTTTATTAGCAGAACAACTCCATCCACAACGGGATCTTAGTCGTTCTCCTTTATGTCAAGTGAGTTTCACTTGGCAACGGCATACTTGGTGCGAACCAAAAGAGAATTTACTGCACAGTCAAGCACAAGTGCTGGAGATAGAGCCATACTTGCTCGGACATCAACGGGGTGCAGACAGGGATCTGAATTTAATGGTGATGGAAGCTCAGGAAGTGTTGCAAATTTGTTGGCAATACAATACTGACTTGTTTGAGGCGACTACAATTGAGCGGATGGCAGGGCATTTTGTAACACTGCTGGAAGCTATTGTAAACGATCCTCAAAGGCAGATTTGGCAATTACCTCTACTGACACAAGTTGAGCAACAGCAATTATTAGTCCAGTGGAACAACAATCAAGCTGATTACCCAAGGGATAAGTGTATCCATCAGTTGTTTGAGGAACAAGTTCAGAGAACACCTCATTCAGTGGCGGTGGTGTTTGAAGATGAACAACTCACCTATCATGAATTGAACTGTCGCGCTAACCAACTGGCAAACTATCTACAAAAACTAGGTGTAAAACCAGATACTTTGGTGGGTATTTGTGTAGAACGCTCCTTAGAAATGGTGGTGGGACTATTGGGTATTCTTAAAGCGGGTGGTGCTTACGTACCGCTTGACCCTGAGTATCCTATTGAACGCTTGAGTTTCATGTTAGAAGATGCTCAAGTTTCGGTACTGCTGACACAACAAAGATTATTAGAAAAATTGCCGCAGCATCAAGCACAGGTTGTCTGCTTAGATACTGACTGGCAATCTATTTCTGCGTTAAGCCAAGAGAATGTGTTAGCGCAGCTTACCGTAGGTATCGCCTCTGTACAATCAGATAACTTGGCTTATGTAATTTATACCTCTGGTTCAACTGGTCAGCCCAAGGGAGTGATGCTGACTCACCGCAACCTTTGCAACCATATGTCCTGGATGCAAAGAACATTCCCTCTCACTGAACAAGACAAAGTGCTGCAAAAGACTCCCTTTAGCTTTGATGCTTCAGTTTGGGAATTTTACGCGCCTTTGTTAGTAGGCGGACAGTTGCTATTAGCTAAACCAGGAGGTCATGCTGACCCTGTTTACTTATTAAACTTAATTGCTCAACAACAGGTTACTACTGTTCAGTTTGTACCATCCTTGTTACAAATACTCGTAGAACAAGGAGGGCTGGAAAATTGTCACTTCCTCAAACACATTTTCTGCGGTGGTGAAGCTTTACCTGTGGCTTTGCAAGAGAAAGTCTTAAGTAGTCTTAACATAAACTTACACAATCTTTATGGGCCGACAGAAGCTTGTATTGATGCTACCTTCTGGACTTGTCAACCAGGAATTCAGCGACAATTTGTCCCCATCGGTCGCCCCATAGCCAACACCCAGACCTACATTCTAGACGAGTATTTGCAGCCAGTACCCGTAGGTGTACCGGGAGAACTACACATTGGCGGTGCAGGATTAGCAAGAGGCTACCTCAACCGTCCAGAGTTAACACAACAGAAATTTATCCCCAACCCATTTGGTGGAAGCAGGGGGGAAGAACGCCTGTATAAAACTGGGGATTTAGTACGTTATTTAGCTGATGGTACAATCGAATACCTGGGACGTATCGATAATCAAGTCAAAATCCGAGGCTTCCGCATCGAATTGGGTGAAATTGAAACAGTCCTGAACCAATATCCTCATGTAAAAGCCAATTGTGCGATCGCCCGTGAAGACGTTCCAGGGAACAAAATCCTAGTCGCCTACATTGTGTCTCAAAAAGAGCGGACACCTATTAGCGAACTGCGTAGCTTCCTCAAAGAAAAGTTACCAGAATACATGGTTCCAAATGCCATAGTTTTCCTAGAAGCTTTACCCTTGACACCCAATGGCAAAGTAGACCGCCGCGCCCTACCAACACCAGACTTAGACAGCACACAGCTAGAAAAATATGTTGCCCCACGCACACCAATTGAAGAACTGTTAGCCCAAATTTGGGCGCAAGTGCTGAAAGTAGAGCAAGTTGGCATTTATGATAACTTCTTTGAACTAGGCGGACACTCGCTACTAGCAACACAATTAGTTTCACGCATTCGCAACATCTTCAAAGTGGAACTACCACTGCGTGAGTTATTTGCTGCTGCAACTGTAGCCGAATTAGCCAAATTGATAGGGCAGTTACAACAACAAACAAGAGAACTATCTGCACCACCCATTTTAAGGCGGTCAGAAAACGCAGAACTTGCACTATCTTATGCTCAACAGCGTTTGTGGTTCTTAGACCAATTCGAGCCGGATAGTCCCTTCTACAATATGCCCGAAGCATTGCGTTTAGAAGGAACTTTCCAAATTACTGCCTTAGAACAAAGCTTACAAGAAATAATTGCACGTCACGAAGCCTTACGCACCAACTTCATGACAATTGATGGAACACCAATACAAATTATTAGGGAACAGGGGACAGGGGACAGGGAACAGAGAATAGTCTCGGTTGTTGACTTCAAGCATTTATCTACCAGCGAAAAGGAAATAGCTGCACAGCAATTATTGCAACAACAAGCAACTCAGCCTTTTAACCTGGCAACAGAATTATTAATCAGAGCCACATTAATAGTATTGTCCGAGACGGAACACATATTATTAATATGTATGCACCACATTGTCTCTGATGGTTGGTCAATGGGTGTGTTGATCTCTGAACTAGCAGCATTGTACAATGCTTATTCTCAAGGTCAAGAGTCACCTTTAGCACCACTGCCAATACAGTACGCAGATTTCGCTCTGTGGCAAAGAGAGTGGTTGCAAGGAGATGTATTACAAACTCAATTGAATTATTGGCAGCAAAAACTTGCCGATGCACCAGCCTTATTATCGCTACCTACAGACAGACCAAGAGCGACTGTGCAGACTTACAACGGGACACATCAGGAGTTTGCACTGTCTGCTGAACTAACTAATAAGTTGACAAAACTCAGCCAAGAACAAGGGGTAACTTTGTTCATGACACTGTTAGCAGCATTTGATACCCTGCTTTATCGCTATACAGGACAAGAAGATATATTAGTGGGTTCTCCAATTGCTAACCGCGATCGCCAAGAGATAGAAGGGTTAATTGGCTTTTTTGTCAATACCCTAGTCATGCGTAGCGACTTGGCAGGCAACCCCAGCTTCAGCGAATTGTTGACTCGCGTCCGGGAAATGGCAATGGAGGCATACTCTCACCAGAACTTGCCATTTGAAATGCTGGTAGAAGCATTACAGCCAGAACGAGACCTCAGCCATACCCCACTGTTCCAAGTCATGTTCGTCCTCCAGAATGCGCCCACATCTGGATTAGACTTAACTGGGTTAAATGTCAATTCCTTCCTCATCAAAGGTACGACTTCCAGGTTTGATTTAACCCTAATCATGCAGAACAGTCCGACTGGGCTGATAGGGTTGTGGGAATATAACACAGACTTGTTTGATGCCTCTACCATCGAGCGGATGACCAGTCATTTCGTCAACTTGCTCGAAGGTGTGACTGCTAACCCACAGGAGCGCATTTCCCAATTGCCCCTGCTGAGTGAAGTTGAGCAACAACAATTATTAGTTGAGTGGAACGATACTTTTGTAGATTATCCACTGCATAAGTGCATTCATCAGTTATTTGAGGAGCAGGTAGAACTGACACCAGATGCATTGGCGGTAGTATTTGGTAATCAACAACTAACTTACTCCCAATTAAACTGCCGTGCCAACCAACTAGCCCATCACTTGTACTCCTTGGGTGTAGGTGCAGATGTCCTAGTTGGGCTGTGTGTAGAACGCTCAATAGAAATGGTCATCGGACTGTTGGGCATACTCAAAGCGGGAGGCGCTTATGTCCCACTTGACCCCAACTATCCTCAAGAACGGTTGCGGTTTATTGTAGAAGATACTCAAGTTTCGGTATTAGTCACACAGCAGTCACTCATTGACAACCTGCCCCAGCATCAAGCAAGAGTTATCTGTTTGGATACCCAAGCAGCAGTAATTGCTCAGTGCAGCCAAGAAAATCTCATTTCTGGCGTACAATCCCATAACTTAACTTACATCATTTATACTTCCGGTTCCACGGGACAACCCAAGGGTATAGCCATGAGTCAGCTTGCCCTTGTCAATCATATCTTGTGGCATAGGGACAACCTGAAAATTACTCGTGGAGCCAAAACTCTACAATTTGCTTCCATTAGCTTTGATGTTTCCTTCCAAGAAATCTTCACTACTTGGTGTTCTGGCGGCACATTGTTCCTCATTACAGAAGAATTACGCCGTGATGCTTTAGGATTGTTAGGTTTTCTGGAAGACAAACAAATTCAGCGAATGTTTCTCCCCGTTGTTGGCTTACAGCAACTAGCAGAAGTCGCCTTGGCAAATGACATAGTTAATACTGGTTTGCGGGAAATTATTACTTCTGGAGAACAGTTGCAAATTACGCCGGTGATGTCTAAGTGGTTGAGTAAACTCACGGATGTTACTCTGCACAATCAGTATGGACCATCAGAGAGCCATTTAGCCACAAGTTATACTCTGCGTGATGCAATAGACACATGGCCGCTACTACCTTCCATTGGGCGACCCATTGCTAACACGCAAATTTACATCCTCGATAAATATCTACAGCCTGTACCTGTGGGTGTTCAAGGAGAAGTGTACATTGCAGGTGCGCTTTTAGCCCAAGGCTACTTCAACCGACCCCAGTTAACACTTGAAAAATTCATCTCCAACCCCTTTGATAATTCAAAATTCAAAATACCCTACGGGAAGGCAAGCCTACAAAATTCAAAATTATACAAATCAGGGGATTTGGCGCGTTATTTACCTGACGGGAAACTCGAATCTTTAGGTCGTATTGACAACCAAGTGAAAATTCGCGGTTTCCGCATTGAGTTGGGCGAAGTGGAAACAGTTCTGGGCCAATATCCCCAAGTGCAGGCATCCTGTGCTATTGTCCGCGAAGATACACCAGGGAACAAACGCCTAGTCGCTTACATTGTGCCGCAACCAAAGCAGACATTGAAAGTTAGCGAAGTACGTAGCTTCCTGAAGGAAAAGTTACCTGAGTATATGGTTCCAAGCGCAATAGTCATCTTGGACGCTCTGCCGCTTTCTGCCAACCGCAAACTAGACCGCCGCGCCTTACCTGCACCTGATTTACACAGCCAATTATCAGATCAATATGTCGCGCCACGTAACCCAATCGAAGAAATTCTGGCAGTAATTTGGGCGCAAGTGCTGAAAGTCGAGCTTGTGGGCATCTGTGATAACTTCTTTGAGCTTGGCGGACACTCGCTACTGGCAACGCAATTGGTTTCTCGTGTGCGTAGCAGCTTGAATGTAGAATTACCATTGCGGAGTTTATTTGCTGCACCAACGGTTGCTGAATTATCCCAACATATTCAACAGTTGCAGCAACAGGAAGAAATAACAGCGCCACCCATATTACCAAGGTCAGAGAATGCAGCCTTACCACTGTCATTTGCTCAAACAAGACTCTGGTTTTTAGACCAGTTAAACCCGAACAGCGCCTTCTACAATTTGCCTATAGCTTTGCGTCTAGTGGGAACTCTCAACAGAGAAGCTTTAGAACAAAGCTTGCAAGAAATTATTCAGCGTCATGAAGCTTTACGCACCAATTTTGTCATTGTTGATGGCAACCCTGTTCAAGTTATCCAACCAGAAATAGATTGCCAGTTGTCAGTTGTTGATTTCAAGCATTTATCTACAACTGAGATAGAAATAGCTGCACAGCAATTTTTGCAACAACAAGCTTTCCGAGCATTTGAGTTAGAGACTCAAGCGTTAGTGAGGACAACATTAGTCATCCTAGATGAGACAGAGCATATATTGTTAGTTTCTATGCACCATATTGTCTCTGATGGTTGGTCAATGAGTTTGTTTGTCTCGGAACTAGCAGCACTATACAATGCTTATGCTCAAGGTCAGTCGTCACCTTTAACACCACTGCCGATTCAGTACGCAGATTTCGCAATTTGGCAGAGACAGTGGTTGCAAGGAGATGTATTACAAAGCCAATTAAATTACTGGCAAAAACAACTCAAGGACGCACCAGCTTTATTGTCGCTCCCCACAGACCGCCCCAGACCTGCTGTGCAGACTTTTGCTGGAGCGTATCAACAGTTTGAACTTTCTGTTGAATTAACTGATAAGCTGACAAAACTGAGCCAAGAACAAGGTGTAACTTTGTTCATGACGCTGTTGGCAGCATTTGATACCCTACTTTACCGCTACACAGGCACAGAAGACATTTTGGTAGGGTCTCCCATTGCTAACCGCGATCGCTCGGAATTGGAAGGGTTAATTGGCTTTTTTGTCAATACTCTAGTTATGCGGACTGACTTATCCGGCAATCCCAGTTTTAGTGAATTACTGGGTCGTGTGCGAGAAGTCGCTTTAGGGGCTTATGCTCATCAGAATTTGCCCTTTGAAATGCTGGTGGAGGCTTTACAGCCAGAACGGAATTTAAGCCATACACCCATATTTCAAGTAATGTTTGTCCTCCAGAATACTCCCATTTCAACGGCAGAGTTGACGGGATTAACTGTGAGTCGCTTGTCAATAGACAGTGCAACGGCAAAGTTTGATTTAGCTTTGGGAATAGAACACACTGCGACTGGACTAGTGGGAGTGTTCGAGTACAACACCGACCTGTTTGATAGAAGCACGATTGAGCGGCTAACTGGTAATTTTGTCACACTGCTAGAAGCAATAGTCACCAATCCCCAAGAGCGAATTGCTCAACTACCCATACTAACAGCCGTTGAACAACAGCAGTTAATTGAGTGGAATGATACAACGGTAGACTATCCCACGGATAAATGTGTTCATCAGTTATTTGAACAGCAGGTAGCCCGTACCCCGGATGCAGTAGCGGTGGTGAATGGAAATGAACAATTCACCTACCAGGAGTTAAATAGCCGGGCTAACTCTTTGGCGCACTACCTGAAGTCTTTGGGAGTGGAAGCTGAGACGCTAGTGGGTATATGTGTAGAGCGTTGTTTAGACATGGTAGTGGGACAGTTGGCTATTCTCAAGGCTGGTGGTGCATATCTACCACTTGACCCTGAGTATCCCCAAGACCGCTTGAGCTTTATGTTAGAAGATGCTCAAGTGCCAGTATTGCTCACCCAGCAACAACTGGTTGAGCAACTGCCGACTCATTCAGCGCAGCAAGTATTATTAGATACAAATGCGGCAGTAATTTCTCAGTTCAGCCAAGAAAATCCCATTACTGCCACCACAGCCAAGAACTTAGCTTATGTAATTTATACTTCCGGTTCGACCGGACAGCCCAAGGGAGTATTAGTTGCTCATGAAGCACTGCTCAATCTTGTCTTCTGGCATCAACGTACTTTTGCGATCGCCGCATCCGACAAAGCCACTCAAGTAGCTTCCACCGCCTTTGATGCGGCTGTGTGGGAATTGTGGCCTTACCTCAGCGCAGGCGCAAGTATTCATTTAATCAAACAGGGAATCTTGGGATCGGGAGTAGATTTGCAAGATTGGTTGATATCCCAAAACATCACCATCAGTTTTCTACCCACACCAGTAGCCGAGCAATTATTATCTCTGGAATGGAACGAGAATACAGCCTTGCGGACTGTACTCACAGGGGGAGATAAACTCAATCGCTATCCATCCAGCTTACTGCCGTTCCAGATGGTGAATAATTATGGTCCAACGGAAAATACTGTTGTCACCACTTCCGGCGTAGTAGTGGCTGATGGCAAACAGAACAATATTGCACCGCCAATTGGTCGTCCGATAGCTAACACACAAGTCTACATATTAGACGAGTATTTGCAACCTGTACCGATTGGTGTGCCGGGAGAACTGCATATTGGCGGTGCTTCCTTGGCGCGGGGTTATCTCAACCGCAGCGAGTTAACACAAGAGAAATTCATCGCCGATCCTTTTGAGGCGGCACAAGGGAGTAGATTATATAAAACGGGGGATTTAGTCCGCTACTTGGCAGATGGCAACATTGAATACATTGGACGCATCGATAATCAGGTAAAAATTCGGGGCTTCCGCATTGAGTTGGGTGAAATTGAAGCTGTACTCAACCAAAATGCTGATGTGCAAGCCAATTGTGCGATACTGCGCGAAGATATCCCAGGAGAAAAACGCTTAGTCGCCTACGTTGTACCGTATCAGCACAGTACATTAACAATTAGCCAACTGCGCCAAGAGCTAAAAGCGAAACTTCCTGCTTACATGATGCCCCAGGCTTTTATAATCTTGGAGGAAATGCCACTAACTTCTAATGGCAAAGTAGACCGTCGGGCATTACCAGCACCAGATTTACAAAGCGACAAAGATAAATATGTTGCCCCAAGCACCCCAATTGAGGAACTATTGGCACAAATTTGGGCGCAAGTTCTAAAAGTCGAGCAAGTGGGGATTCATGATAACTTCTTTGAACTTGGGGGACATTCATTACTAGCTACGCAACTGGTTTCACGTATCCGTTCCCACTTCCAAGTAGAACTACCATTGCGTGAGTTGTTTGCCACAGGGACAGTTGCCGAATTAGCGCAATTGATTGAGCAGTTACAGCAACAGAAGTTACAACTGACTGCGCCACCCATCTTACCAAGGTCAAGGGATGTTCAATTACCACTATCATTTGCCCAAACAAGGCTGTGGTTTTTAGATCAGTTCGACCCCAATAGTGCCTTTTACAATATCCCCGCCGCTTTGCGTCTAACAGGGACTCTCAATAGAGCAGTTTTAGAACGAAGCTTACATGAAATAATTGCGCGACATGAAGCTTTACGCACCAATTTCATTACGGTTGATGGAGAACCAATTCAAGTTATTAGGGAATGTGGAATAGGGAATAGGGAATGGAGAATAGTATCAGTTGTTGATTTGCAGCATTTATCCTTAATTGAGCGAGAAATAGCTGTACAGAAATTAGTTCAGCAACAAGCAACTCAACCATTTGACTTAGCAAGCCAAGCGTTAATTAGAGTGACATTAGTAGTGCTGTCGGAGACAGAACACATATTCATAATGTGTATGCACCACATTGTCTCTGATGGCTGGTCAATGGGTGTGTTTGTCTCGGAACTAGCGGCACTGTATAATGCTTATTCTCAAGGTGAAGAGTCTCCTTTAACACCACTGCCGATTCAGTACGGGGATTTCGCGATTTGGCAGAGAGAGTGGTTGCAAGGGGAGGTGCTGCAAAATCAACTAAATTACTGGGAACAGCAACTCAAAGATGCACCAGCTTTGTTAGTGCTACCTACAGACCGACCCAGACCTGCGGTGCAAACCTTTGCTGGTGCAACTCAAGAGTTTGCACTGTCGATGGAATTGACTCAAAAGCTGACAAAACTCAGCCAGGAGCAAGGGGTAACTCTGTTTATGACGCTGTTGGCAGTGTTTGATACGCTACTTTACCGCTACACTGAGCAAGAAGACATTTTGGTGGGAACACCAATTGCTAACCGCAATCACGGTGACATAGAAGGGTTAATTGGCTTTTTTGTCAATACTTTAGTTTTGCGGACTGATTTATCAGGGAATCCCAGTTTTAACGAATTACTGGGTCGTGTGCGGCAAATGGCGATGGAGGCTTACTCTCATCAAGACTTGCCCTTTGAAATGTTGGTGGAAAGATTACAGCCAGAACGTGACCTCAGCCATGCGCCACTGTTCCAGGTAGATTTTCTCCTGCAAAACGATCCTCTGTCGCAAGTACAGTTGAATGGGTTAAGTGCAACGGCGTTACCCATAGAAAGCACAACGGCAAAATTTGATTTGACTCTGGCAATGTCTAACACTGTTACCGGACTGGTGGGTGTGTTTGAGTACAATACCGACTTGTTTGATGGCAGTACCATTAAGCGGATGGTGGGTCATTTTGTCACGCTGCTGGAAGCAATTGTGGCAAATCCTATTCAGCGCATAGCCGAATTGCTCATGTTAACAGAGGAGGAGCAACGGCAGATATTGGGAGAATGGAATGATACTCAGGCTGATTATCCCGCTCATCAATGTGTTCATCAATTGTTTGAGTCGCAGGTTGAACTGACACCCGATGCTGTAGCGGTGGTGTTTGGAAATGAACAACTGACTTATCAGCAGTTGAACAACCAAGCCAATCAATTAGCGCATTACTTACAATCTCTGGGTGTAGGCACAGAGACATTTGTCGGGATATATTTGGAGCGTTCGTCGGAGACGTTGCCGCAGGCATCGCTCTCCATTATCGTCGCATTATTAGCTGTCCTCAAAGCTGGTGGTGCCTACGTTTCTCTAGACCCTGATTATCCCCAACAGCGACTAGCTGACATATCCCAAGACTCACAATTCTCTGTCCTGATTTCCGAAACGAAATTGCTCGACTCTTTGCCAGTCGAAGGGGTGAAAGTCATTGTCTTAGATGCCGATTCACAAAAGTTGACTGCTCAAAGTCAAGAAAATCCGGTAAGTGACGTTAAACCAGAAAACTTGACTTGTATCCTCTACACTTCTGGTTCTACTGGCAAACCTAAAGGCGTGATGCTGTCTCATGCGGCTTTAGTTAGCCATAGCTGTGCCATTAGTGAAGTATTTGGGCTAACTAGCAGCGATCGCGTCTTGCAATTTGCCTCCTTCAGCTTTGATGTCGCCGCCGAAGAAATCTTCCCCACTTGGTATACAGGCGGCACGGTGGTACTCAGACCCGCCCAAATGTTCCCTGACTTGGCGAGTTTTGCCCGATTTATTGAACAAGAAAGACTAACTGTCTTAAATATCACCCCAGCTTACTGGCATGAATGGGCAGTGGCGGTATCACAAAAGGATGCAACTGTACCAGAAAGCCTAAGATTAGTGGCTGTGGGTGGGGATACAGTACTACCGGAAACAGTGGCAATCTGGCGGCAATTAGTAGGCGATCGCGTCAGTTGTATTAACGTCTACGGCCCCACTGAAGCATCAGTAACGGCGATCGTTCACGATTTGCTAGATCCCAAATTGGAAACCACTAATACAGTCCTCATTGGTCGTCCCATTGCCAATACCCAAGCCTACATCCTTGACCGTTATCTGCAACCAGTACCATTTGGAGTCAAAGGCGAACTACATCTAGGCGGTGTCCGTTTAGCTAGAGGCTACCTCAACCGTCCAGAATTGACCCAGGAGAAATTCCTTGCCAATCCCTTTATGCAGGAAGGGAATAGATTGTATAAAACGGGGGATTTAGCACGTTATCTGCCAGATGGTAGTATTGAGTGCTTCGGACGTATCGACAATCAGGTGAAAATTCGGGGCTTCCGTATTGAATTGGGCGAAATTGAAACGGTACTCAACCAACATCCTGATGTGCAGATATCTTGTGTTATCGTCCGCGAAGATACGCCTGGGGATAAGCGCTTAGTCGCCTACGTCGTACCTTTTGAGCAGAAGCTACCCACCATTAGCGAACTGCGTCAGTTCCTCTCCAGTAAACTGCCGCTTTACATGGTTCCCCAGGCGTTCGTAATACTGGAAGCACTACCACTGACACCAAACCGGAAAGTAGACCGTCGCGCCTTACCCGCACCAGATTTATATAGCGATCGCCTAGATCGATATGTCGCCCCACGCACCCCAGTCGAGGAAATGCTGGCGCAAATTTGGGCGCAAGTGCTGAAAGTCGAGCAAGTTGGTGTACATGATAACTTCTTTGAAATCGGCGGACATTCACTACTAGCAACCCAACTGGTTTCACGCATCCGCAACACCTTCCAAGTAGAACTACCCTTGCGGAGTCTGTTTGCAGCCCCAACAGTTGCCCAATTAGCACAAGTAATTGGACAGTTGCAGCAACAAAACTCAGAACTCGCTATTCCCCCCATCGTTCCCAGGTCAAGAGATGCAGAATTACCACTGTCTTATGCTCAACAGCGTTTGTGGTTCTTAGACCAATTTCAGCCGAACAGTCCTATCTACAACATCCCCTTAGCTTTGCGTCTAACCAGCACTCTCAATCGAGTAGCCTTAGAACAAAGTTTAGAAGAAATTATTCATCGTCACGAAGCTTTACGCACCAACTTCATCACTGTTGCAGGTAAACCTTCCCAAATCGTTCAAACACAAAGAAATTGGACAATCTCAATTGTTGACCTGCAACATTTGCCAATTAGTGAGCAAGAAACAGCAACCCAGCAATTAGCGCAACAACAAGCTACTCAACCCTTTGACTTAGCCAGTGCATCTCTAATTAGAGCAGAATTAATATTGCTGTCCGAGACAGAACACATCTTGTTAGTTTCTATGCACCATATAGTCTCTGATGACTGGTCAATGAGCTTGTTTGTTCAGGAACTAACGGTGCTGTACAATGCCTATTCTCAAGGTGAAGGCTCACCATTAGCAACACTGCCAATTCAGTACGCAGATTTTGCAATTTGGCAGAGAGAGTGGTTACAGGGGGATTTACTGCAAAGCCAATTGAGTTACTGGGAACAACAATTGGCGGATGCACCAGCCTTGTTAGTGCTACCCACAGATAGACCTAGACCAGCAGTGCAAACTTTTGCTGGAGCATCTCTAGAATTTGAGCTTTCCCTCGATCTGACTGGTAAGTTGACACAACTGAGCCAGGAGCAAGGTTGTACCCTCTTCATGACGTTACTAGCAGCCTATGATACCTTGCTTTATCGGTACACAGGTGTAGCAGATATTCTAGTTGGGTCTCCCATCGCTAACCGTAATCACAGCGAAATAGAAGGGTTAATTGGCTTTTTTGTCAATACCTTAGTGATGCGGACTGATTTATCAGGTAATCCCAGTTTTTTGCAGTTGTTGGGTCGTGTTCGAGAAGTGGCTTTAGGCGCTTATGCTCATCAGGACTTACCCTTTGAAATGCTGGTGGAAGCATTACAGCCGCAACGGAACTTAAGCCATAGCCCGCTTTTCCAGGTGGCGTTTGTGTTCCAGAATGCGCCCACCTCTGAATTAGAAATGACTGGGTTAACTGTAAGTCTGTTGACAACAGAAATTGTCGCCTCCAAGTTTGATTTGACATTAGCGATCGCTAATACTCCAACTGGACTAGTGGGAGCTTGGGAGTACAACACCGACCTGTTTGATGCAGCTACTATTGAGCGGCTAACGGGTCATTTTGTCACACTGCTAGAAGCAATTGTTACCAATCCCCAAGAGCGAATTTCTCAACTACCCATACTGACAGCCGTTGAACAACAGCAGTTAATTGAGTGGAATGATACAACGGTAGACTATCCTACTGATAAGTGTATCCATCAGTTATTTGAAGAGCAGATAGCGCGTACACCCGATGCAGTGGCGGTGGTGTATGAAAATGAACAATTAACCTACCAACAGTTAAATAGCCGGGCTAACCAGTTGGCGCACTACCTGAAGTCTTTGGGTGTAGGGACTGATACGCTAGTGGGTATATGTGTAGAGCGATCGCCCTTGATGGTGGTGGGACTACTGGGTATTCTCAAAGCTGGAGGGGCTTACGTCCCCCTTGACCCTGATTATCCCCAAGAACGCCTACAATTTATGCTGGCAGATACTCAGCTGAAAGTGTTGTTGACTCAAGAGAAATTATTAGAGTATCTTCCTCAACATCAGACACATCTGGTCTGCTTAGACACCGACTGGCAAGTTATTCATCAAGAACATCAGGATAATCTCAGTAGCATAGTCAGTGCAGAGAACCTAGCTTATGTGATTTACACCTCCGGTTCCACAGGAACACCCAAGGGCACAGTCGTTAATCATCAGGCTGTAAATCGACTGGTTAAAAATACCAACTACATACAGTTAACACCTGATGACTGCGTTGCTCAAGCTTCAAATATTGCTTTTGATGCTGCTACATTCGAGATTTGGGGAGCATTGCTACATGGAGCCAAGCTAGTCATCATTAGCAAATCAGTTTTGCTTTCGTCCCAAGAATTTGTGGTGAATCTGCGCTCCTACAAAGTCAGCGTCTTATTCTTAACCACAGCTTTATTCAATCAGTTAGCAAGTTTGGTACCGCAAGCATTTGCTTCTTTGAGATATCTGCTATTTGGTGGAGAAGCAGTTGACCCTTTCTGGGTGCAAGAAGTCTTAGAAAAAGGCGCACCACAGCATTTACTCCATGTCTATGGGCCTACAGAAAATACTACGTTTTCGACTTGGTATTTGGTAGAGGACGTACCAACAACAGTCACAACAATTCCCATTGGTCAGGCAATTGCCAATACTCAAGTCTATGTGCTGGATCGAAACTTACAACCTGTACCTGTTGGTGTACCTGGAGAATTGTACCTTGGTGGTGCGGGATTGGCACTCGGCTATCTCAACCGAAGCGAGTTAACCAATGAGAAATTTATTCTCAATCCTTTTGAGGCAGGAGAGACTAGATTATACAAAACTGGGGATTTAGTCCGTTATTTACCTGATGGTAATATCGAATACTTAGGACGTATCGATAATCAGTTAAAAATTCGGGGCTTCCGCATTGAATTGGGAGAAATTGAAGCGGTATTAAATCAACATGATAATGTCCAGGCATCTTGTGTAATTGCCCGTGAAGATATCCCTGGACAGAAGCAGTTAGTTGCTTATGTAGTGCCAAAACAAGAGGTGATGCTCACAACCAGCGAATTGCGGCAATTCCTGAAAGCTAAACTACCAGACTATATGGTTCCCAATGCTTTCGTGATTCTGGAAGCTCTACCCTTGACTCCTAACGGTAAAGTAGACCGCCGCGGCCTGCCAAAACCAGAGTTAGACAGTACACTACTAGAAAAATTTGTTGCACCTCGCACCCCCGTTGAAGAAACACTGGCACAAATTTGGGCGCAAGTGCTGAAAGTCGAGCAAGTCGGCATACATGATAACTTCTTTGAACTTGGAGGACATTCATTACTAGCTACGCAGATAATTTCTCGCTTGCAGTCAGCCTTTGGAATTTCTCTACCGTTACGCTATCTATTTGAATCACCAACAATTGCCTCCTTAAGTGAAGCAATATTAGCCCAACTACAAACAGGTTCAGCTCTGACAGTACCGCCAATTGTACCCGTTGCCAGAGACACAGATATACCCCTATCTTGGGCGCAGGAGCGGCTATGGTTTGTCAATCAATTAGAAGGCGAAAGCGGTGCTTACACTATAGATTTCACCGTGCGTTTAGTGGGGAATCTCAATGTCACAGCTTTGGAACAAGCCTTCCAACAGATAGTGCAACGCCACGAACCCCTGCGGACTCACTTTGAAGTTAAGAACAACAAACCAGTACAAATCATAGACCCCAATCTGACTATCACTTTACCAGTAGTCAATCTTCAAAATCTGCCAGATCCCAGGAAGCAAGTTGAGGAACTAGTGACAGTCGAAGCCAGCCAACCATTTGATTTGGCTAGCGGCCCTGTGGTGCGAGTCAAGCTTTGGCAAGTGGCTCCAGACGAATATGTACTATTATTCGCCATTCACCATATTGCTGCTGATGGTTGGTCAATAGGGGTTTTAATTAACGAACTTTCAGCTTGTTATCGAAGTATAGCCACAGGTACTGCTGCACAGTTACTAGAGTTACCCGTGCAGTATGCCGACTTTGCCCTGTGGCAGCGTCAATGGCTCACAAATGAAATCCTAGAGCGGCAGTTAAATTACTGGAAACAACATTTAACAGGTGCGCCACCTCTATTAGAATTACCCACAGACCGCCCCCGCCCACCCATACAGACTTTCCGAGGCGGTACAGAGCAACTGCAAATAGATAGTCAGCTAACTTCTGGGTTGAAAAAGCTCGCTCAAGAGTCTGGAAGTACCCTATTTATGACACTGTTGGCGGGTTTTGTGGTGTTGATGTCTCGCTACAGTGGACAAACCGATTTGGTAATTGGCTCACCCATCGCCAATCGCAACCGCACCCAGATAGAAGGGTTAATTGGCTTTTTTGTCAATAGTTTGGCACTGAGATTTGATTTATCTGGGGAACCGACCTTTGCGGCTTTACTGGCCCAGGTGCGAGAAGTGACCCAAAACTCCTACGATAATCAGGATTTGCCCTTCGAGATGTTAGTCGAAGAGTTACAAGTTGAGCGTAACCTGGATCGCAATCCTTTGGTACAGGTGATGTTTGCCCTGCAAAATGCGCCTTCCTCTCCTTGGGATCTGCCTGATGTCAAGGTGGAAGGGATGACTTCGGGACTAGATTCAGTTCGACTCGATCTGGAAGTTCACTTGTGGGATGCACCAGAAGGACTTGTGGGCTTCTGTTCTTACAACCGGGATTTATTTGATGCGGCAACTATTACCCGCATGATGCAACATTTCCAGACTTTGTTAGCGGCAATTGTTGCCAATCCTCAGCAGCCAGTGGCATTACTTCTCCTGCTCACCGAGCCGGAACGCCATAAGTTGTTGCTGGAATGGAACGATACTCAGGTTGATTATCCTCAAGATAAGTGCATTCATCAGTTATTTGAGGAACAGGTGGCGCGTACCCCTGATGCAGTGGCGGTGGTGATGGAGAATCAACAACTCACCTACCATGAATTGAATTGTCGTGCTAATGGGTTAGCGCATTACTTGCAGTCTTTGGGTGTGGGAGCAGATGTAGTTATAGGGTTGTGTGTCGAGCGATCGCCCTTCATGGTGATAGGGTTGTTGGCGATTCTCAAAGCTGGTGGTGCTTACGTACCGCTTGACAGTGAGTATCCTAGCGATCGCCTCAGCTATATGCTCCAAGACACTCAAGTCCCGGTACTGCTCACCCAAAAGCACTTAATTGATAAACTGCCCCCAACATTAGCAAACCTAGTTTTCATTGATGAAATCTGGTCACAAATTGACGAAAACAACCAAGCTAACCTAACTAGTGGTGTCACGGCTTCTCATCTAGCAAATGTGATTTACACTTCCGGTTCCACAGGTAAACCTAAAGGTGTCATGGTTGAGCATCAGGGATTATACAACCTAGCTCTAGCACAGATTCAAGCTTTTGGTGTAAATTCCTCTAGTCGCGTTCTCCAGTTTGCCTCCTTCAGTTTTGATGCTTGTATATCGGAAATCTTGATGACTTTGGGTTCAGGAGCAACACTTTACCTGGGAACAAAAGATTCAATCATGCCGGGTATGCCATTACTTGAGCGATTACGCAACTATGGCATTAGCCATATCACCCTACCACCATCAGCCCTTGCAGTCCTGCCAACTGAAGAACTGCCATCACTGCAAACAATCATTGTCGCTGGTGAAGCTTGTTCACCTGAACTAATCAAGCAATGGTCAACTGGCAGAAACTTCTTCAACGGTTACGGGCCGACAGAAGCCAGCGTCTGCGCTACAATCGCCAAATGCAATCTTGAGGACGAGAAAGTTACCATTGGTCGTCCCATTGCCAACGCCCAAGTGTACATTTTAGACAAGCACTTACAACCAGTTCCCGTGGGTGTACTGGGAGAACTGCACATTGGCGGTGTAGGATTAGCCAGAGGCTATCTCAATCGCCCAGAATTGACAGATGAGAAATTCATCTCCAATCCCTTTAGCGATGAACCGGATGCAAGACTCTACAAAACAGGGGATTTGGCGCGTTATTTGCCAGACGGCAACATTGAATACCTGGGACGCATCGATAATCAAGTCAAGGTGCGCGGCTTCCGTATTGAATTAGGGGAAATTGAAGGCGTAATTAGCCAACATCCCTTAGTACAGAAAGGTGTGGTTATCGCCAGAGTTGATAATAATGGCGATAAACAACTGGTGGCTTACCTAGTGCCGGCTTTGAAAAACAAAGTATTACCCCAGGAGTTGGCGCAATTGCAGAGTGAGTATGTTTCCGATTGGCAAATGCTCTATGAGCAAGCTTATGGGCAACAGCAACTATCCACAGATGATGTCACGTTCAATATTTCTGGTTGGAACAGTTCCTACACCAAGGAAGCCATTCCAGAGTGGGAAATGCGCGAGTGGGTGGAAAATACTGTCGATCGCATCCTGTCGGTTTTACCGCAGCGAGTGTTAGAAATTGGTTGTGGTACAGGGTTACTGCTATCTCGTGTGGCTCCGCAATGTCAAGAGTATTGGGGATGTGATTATTCCAGTGCGGCACTACAGCACGTTGAACAGATATGTCAAACAGTGGATTTAAACAATGTGCGCCTGCTGCACCGAATGGCGGACAACTTTGCAGATATTCCCCAAGGAGACTTTGATACTGTAGCGATCAACTCAGTCGTGCAATATTTCCCCAGCGTGGAATATTTGTTGCAGGTGTTGGAAGGTGCGATCGCTTCAATTGGTACTCAAGGTAAGTTATTCGTGGGAGATGTCCGCAGTTTACCTTTGCTAGAGCCATATCATGCAGCCGTCCAATTGTCGCAAGCTCCTGAAGATAGAACGATTGAACAATGGCAGCGAATCGTCAGTCAAACTGTAGCTGCCGAAGAAGAATTGGTAATCGATCCCAGATTTTTCATCGCCCTCAAACAACATTTTCCCCAAATTACTTGGGTAGAGATTCAGCCCAAACGTGGCTATGCTGAAAATGAGTTAACGCAATTCCGCTATGATGTCACCCTGCATATAGGTGCTGATGTCCAAACACCTGCACTGAGTGCAGCCGAAGTGCCTGCACTGAGCGAAGTCGAAGTAGCCGAAGTGACGGTAGTTCCCTGGTTAAATTGGCAACTAGACGAGCTCTCGTTCTCACAGATTCAACATCAACTCCAACAACAGCCAGAATTTTTAGGAATTAGAGGCGTACCTAATCAACGGGTGCAGCAAGCAATACAGATTTGGCAATGGTGGGAAAATCCCCCTGTTGTGGCGACTGTAGGACAACTGCGCCAACTACTAGCACAACAGCCAAGGGTGGGTATTAATCCTGAAGAGTTTTACCAGTTGGGGCAGCAACTCGGTTACACTGTCCACACCAGTTGGTGGAGAAGTAGCCAAGATGGGGCTTATGATGTGGTTTTCTGCCGCAAACAAGAACGAAAATTAGCCTTCTGGGATAATGCCAGCATTACTACCAAATCTTGGACTGATTACACTAATAATCCCCTATACGGCAAGTTAGTCCAAAAGTTAGTGCCGCAAGTGCGCTCCTTTATCGAACAAAAGCTGCCAAATTACATGGTTCCCCAAGCTTTTGTCCTGCTCAATGCTCTGCCGTTGACACCTAATGGTAAAGTAGACTGTCGCGCCCTACCTGCACCGGATACGGCTACGAGAAATCTTGGTACTAACTTTGTTTCACCCCGCACACCCGTTGAGGCTCAATTGGTGCACATTTGGAGTGAAGTTTTGGGAAGCGATCGCATTGGCATTCATGATAACTTCTTTGAGCTTGGTGGACATTCTCTACTAGCAACGCAAGTAATATCTCGTTTACGTAATATTTTCTCAGTGGAATTATCCTTACAAAATTTCCTTGAGTATCCAACGGTAGCTAACTTAGCCCAAATCATTGAAGTACTTGGTTTAGTACAAGACGGTCAACTATCTATTACTAACACCCAAGAAGATTACGAAGAAGGAGAACTATGAAAAACTCTCTACCAAAATATATTTGTTAGTAGCTCATTTAGGCTTCTTCTACCTAAATGACTACTTTTATATCTCCCGCCATTGAATACTAACCCCTGGTAAAATTAACTTATGACAACAGTACTGTTAGTCTAGACCCTAATAAATAAGAGGCCGATCGCTTTTTGAGCCTAAGAGTCAACCACGCAATTTAGATATTATTAAACAACAAATTTGGGAAGCAATTGGCAAATGAAAGTAGTAGAATTTTTATCTTATTTAAATAGTTTAGATATCAAAATTTGGCTGGAAGAAGATAAGCTACGCTATCAGTCTCCCAAGGGAGCAATGACAACAGAAATTAAGGGAAAAATAGGCGCAATCAAACCAGAAATTCTCGCCTTTTTAAAAGAAGCAAAAACTGCCTCTAGCTCTGTTGAATTAGCCATTGTTCCCGTCTCACGGGAGGAAGATTTACCCCTATCTTTTGCCCAGCAAAGGCTGTGGTTTTTGCATCAGCTTTCGCCAGACAGTCAATCTTACAATATGCTGGAGGCGTTGCGGCTCAACGGCTCTCTCAATATAGCTGCACTGGAACAAAGCCTGAGTGAATTGATTCGTCGCCACGAGGTCTTAAGAACCACTTTCCCCACGGTAGATGGAAAACCTATTCAAAAAATTGCTCCTTCTCAAGCCTTAAATTTACCCATCCATGATTTACAGGGGTTGTCAGCCGAGGAACAAACAGCCCAAATTCGGCAAATGGCTCAGTACATTGCATCCAAGCCTTTTGATTTGGCTGTGGGGCCATTAGTAGAGTTTACCCTAGTGCAACTGGGGGAACAGGATTATGTACTGCTGTTGAAGATGCACCATATTATCTACGATGGCTGGTCTTTAAGCATCTTCTTTGGGGAATTATCTAGGCTATATACAGCTTTTACGCAAGGATTGCCCAACCCACTTCCAGAATTACCCATTCAGTATGCTGACTTTGCCTTTTGGCAACGCCAGTGGCTCACCGGCGAAGTTCTGGAACGTCAACTCAACTACTGGCAACAACAGTTAGCTGGTGCGCCTCTGGTGCTAGAATTACCAAGCGTTAGCGAAGCTCGCCGTAGGCATCGCCCACGACCTCCACTCCAGTCTTTTCAGGGTGGAGTCGAATATTCTCTCCTAGATCGCCATCTCACACAAAGCCTCAAGCAGTTGAGCCAGGAGTCGGAAACAACCTTGTTTATGACGCTACTGGCGGCTTTTATAGTATTGATGTCTCGCTATAGCGGTCAGTCAGATATTCTTATTGGTTCCCCCATCGCCAACCGCAACAGCCCCCAAGTCGAGCAGTTAATGGGATTTTTTGCTAACACCCTAGCATTAAGAGGAAACCTTTCAGACAACCCCACCTTTGCTGACTTTTTGGCACAAGTACGGCAAACAACCTTGTCAGCCTACGCTCACCAGGATTTACCCTTTGAGATGGTGGTGGAAAAGTTACAGCCAGAGCGGGATTTGAGTCGGAACCCCCTGGTACAGGTGATGTTCTCCCTGCAAAATGCCCCACAGTCTTCGGGTAATTTGTCAGGTTTAAATATGCAGAACATTGCCTTACCACTTGATGTCCAAGCTAGGTTTGACTTAGAAGTTAACTTCTGGGAAGTACCCGGTGGTCTGGAGGCTACTTGGTGTTACAACACTGATATATTTGAGGCGACAATGATCGCCCGCCTAGCCGAGCATTTTCAAACTTTAGTTCAAGCAATTGTGGCAAATCCACAAGCGCGAGTTGCCCAATTACCAATATTGAGTCCAGCAGAACGCGATCGATTGTTAGTGGAGTGGAACGCTACTCAAACAGACTATCCTTCTGATAAATGTATTCATCAGTTGTTTGAGGAGCAAGTGCAGCGTACACCGGATGCGATCGCTGTAGAGTTTGAAAATGAACAACTGACCTACCACCAATTGAATTGTCGTGCAAACTCTTTGGCACATTACCTCAAGTCTTTGGGTGTAGGGGCCGATCGGCTAGTTGGTATTTGTGTAGAGCGTTCTTTAGAAATGGTGGTGGGAATTTTGGGGATTCTCAAAGCTGGTGGCGCTTATGTACCACTCGATCCTGAGTATCCCCAAGAACGCCTACAATTTATGCTGACAGAAACTCAGGTAAAAGTGCTGCTCACTCAAGAGCAATTATTAGCGTCTCTTCCTCAACATCAGGCACTTGTCGTCTGCTTAGATAGTGATTGGCAAATCATTAGTCAAGAAAGTCAGGAGAGTTTCAATAGCACAGTCGGTGCAGAAAGTCTAGCCTATGTAACTTACACCTCCGGTTCTACAGGCACACCCAAGGGGGTAATTGTTACTCATCAGGCTGTAAATCGATTGTTCGTCAACACCAACTATATACAACTAACAGCTTCAGACCGTGTTGCTCAAGCGGCAAATATCGCTTTTGATGCTGCAACTTTTGAGATTTGGGGGGCATTGCTTAACGGTGCAGTGCTAGTCATCATCACTAAATCTGTATTACTTTCGCCCCAAGAATTTGCAACGAGTCTGCGCCACCATGAAGTTAGTGTTTTGTTCCTAACCACAGCCTTATTCAATCAGTTAGCCAGTTTAGTACCGCAAGTATTTAGTTCTTTAAGATATCTACTATTTGGTGGTGAAGCGGTTGATCCGCAATGGGTACGAAAAATATTAGACAAAGGCGCTCCCCAACACTTGCTCCATGTCTATGGCCCAACCGAAAATACTACCTTTTCTTCTTGGTATTTGGTAGAGGACTTAGCACAGACAGCCATAACTATTCCCATAGGTAGGCCTATTGCTAACACCCAAATTTACATCCTTGACCAACACTTACAACCTGTACCTGTTGGTGTAGCAGGAGAATTGTACCTGGGTGGTGCGGGATTAGCACGGGGCTACCTCAACCGTCCAGAATTGACCAATGAGAAATTCATCCCTAATCCTTTTGATGCTGGCGCAAGTAGATTATATAAAACGGGAGATTTAGTACGTTATTTACCTGATGGCAACATTGAATACATAGGGCGCATTGATAACCAAGTAAAAATTCGGGGCTTCCGCATTGAGTTGGGAGAGATTGAAGCTGTCCTTAGTCAACATGAAGATGTGCAAGTATCTTGCGTCATCGTCCATGAAGATACCCCTGGCGAGAAGCGGTTAGTTGCCTATGTAGTACCGCCAAAAGGAGTTACCATCACAACGGAACAACTGCGCCAGTTCCTGAGTAATAAGCTGCCTAGCTATATGCTGCCATCGGCTTTTGTCATCTTGGAATCTCTACCATTAACACAAAACGGTAAAGTAGACCGGCGTGCATTAAAAGCCATTTCTTATATAGACAACTCCAAAAAATTTGTCCAAGCCCGTAACCAGTTAGAAATGCAATTAATACAACTCTGGTCAAAAATTCTCAAGGTTGACAAGATAAGCGTTCAAGATAACTTTTTCGACCTGGGTGGACATTCGCTTTTAGCTAGTTACTTAATGACTCAAATTCAGCAGCAATTTGGGAAAAATTTACCCCTAACAACTCTTTTTCAAAATCCAACTGTTGAACAGTTGACGACAATTATTCAAAAAGACTCCCAGGAATTTAATTGGTCTTGTTTGGTAGCACTTCAGCCAAATGGTTCCAATTTACCTTTCTTTTGTGTTCCCGGCGCTCCTGGCACTCCTTACTACTTCTATCACTTAGGGCGTTATTTGGGAGAAGACCAACCATTATATAGTTTTGAACATAATCATGAATTAGGGTCATCGCCGCGACTGGAAGATATCGCCAGTCATTATATTCAAGCAATGCAAACTGTACAGCCACAGGGGCCTTACTTTTTGGGAGGGCATTCTTATGGAGGTAACGTTGTTTTTGAAATGGCACAGCAGTTGGTTTCTCAAGGACATAAAGTTGCTTTATTAGCTGTAATTGATGCTTCTGCATCCAACTATCAAGACAAGGAATTCCTGGCTGATTATGTTGATTGGGATGATGTGCAGTGGTTAGCTGAGGTGAGTAGAGGAATAAAACTTTATTTAGATAAAGACATTGATGTTTCCTACGAAACTCTCCAAGGTTTAACTAAGGAAGAGCAACTAAAATACGTTTTACAGTATTTCAAAATGGCTAATATGTTGCCTCCTGATGCTCAAACGTCTCAACTGCGGCATTTGGTAGAAGCTTATAAAACCAGTTGTTTGTGTCTAGTTGATTATCAACCAAAACAGATTTATCCCGGTAAACTGACAATTCTACGGGCTGAGGAGGATTTAGCAGACGACCCGAATAATCATTTAAATGCTGAGAATACAAAGGACTTATCCTTGGGCTGGAGTACGTTTTGTTCTGAAGTGGACATCAAATTTGTATTAGGAAACCATATCACGCTGATGGCTGAACCCCATGTTCAAGTTTTAGCCGAACAGTTGAAGGCTTGTATCCAAAAAGTAAAGGAGTAGTTAATAAGAGAATTGTTAACTAATAATCGATGACTAATAAGGTGAAAATGGATAAAAGCGAATATATCAGCAACTTTGACAGTTTAATTCTCAACCCAGAGACTAGAAAAATATATGGAGAAGAAGAGTTTTTTAATGTAGGTTATTGGCTGGAGGATACTCATAATCAGCAGTCAGCTTGTCATAACCTGATGGAAAAGCTTTTAGAATTTCTTCCCGAAAAGCAAGGTAATATTCTGGATGTTGGCTGCGGTTTAGGCGCAACGACTAATTATTTACTCAAGTATTATTCGTCTAATGATGTTGTGGGTATTAATATGTCACCCCAACAAATTGAAAGATGTACAATTAACTCCCCAGAGTGCAAATTCATTTGCATGGATGCTGTAGGAATGGAATTTGCTGATGAATCTTTTGATAACATTATCTGTGTAGAAGCTGCATTCTACTGTGATACGAGACAAAAGTTTATCCAAGAAGCTTGGCGTGTATTAAAACCAGGTGGTCATTTGATTCTCTCTGATATCATTTTTGATAATACACAGCTTTTTGGTGATTGGATTGTTCCACAAAAAAATATTGTTAAAGATAAAGATATGAACGTGTATAAAAATCTTTATCAACAAGCAGGATTTCAACTCTTAGAATTTGTGGACGTAACAGATGAGTGCTGGCTAACACATTACCGATATCTAAAATCTTCAATCGAAACAGAATGGCAAGCAGGAGAGATAGATGAACAAACCTATCAGGTAAATATATCTGCCATTGATAATTTGCTAAGTTCTTCATCTGTAACTTATTTGTTGGTTGCAATAAGAAAACCAACCAAATAATTTTAGCCTTTGGATTTGAGATTAATGAATAAAGTAAATAGAAATGTAGAACAATGACAACAATTTGTACGAACGAACAAGAATTAACCAAACAAATAGTCCAAGATATTGAGCAAGATGAAATCGCCAGGGCTATCAAAAAACTACGTCAACAGGCGGTAAACTCTTGCGAAATTCCTTCTTGTTGGCTATTAAAAACAGCAGATGCTTTAGAAAACAACGATTGGAATATCTTATCTGAAGGCTTTATTAATAAGGATTTTATTGGGAAAAATGGTTATTTCCTGATTGTTGCACCTTACAAAATCAACCGACAATCCCAACCCCACGTAGCTTTAAGTGCAATTTATGGGAAACTACACAACACCCAAGAGCCATCTATCGAACAATTAGAAAATCTTTGTCGGGAAAAATTTGGTAAACTCGGTCAACCAGTTCCAAGAAACTATTCGTTCACCGAGATTGCTAGTTCTGGTAATATCAACGGTGAAAGTGGTGAAGCTTTTGTTGTCCCGTACAGATGGTGTTTTGCTAACAGTGCTTCTGGCCCTGTATTAAACAATGCAAGCGAGCAGCAACGACGTTTTTTAGGTTCTAGCCGCGAATGTATCCAAAAAATCTTTGAATATGAAACGGCTAATTTCTTATTAGAACCTTTAGAAGATGAAATCAATTACGAACGCTATCGCCATGCAGATACTCAAGTGCATGAAGCTGGACATGCGAGTGGTTTGGGATTTGACTTCAAGTTAAAGCATAAGTTTTTCCAAAACTATACTTATGCGGGTACGGAGGAATGGCGTGCTGATAGCTTGGGGTTTGAGTTTGCAGCTTGCGCTTTACCTGCAATTGAAGCTGGGAAGTTAGTAGCTGTGAATTTCTGCATTCGCTTTGGCTTAGACGCTCACCGTTTAGGAGGCTTAGAAAAAGACGTGGATGTACATGCAGGACTTTTGAGCTTAGAACATCTTTTTCAAAATGATGCCATATATATCACAAAAAATGGTCAATTAGCTTTACGTAATTTGAGTTATCCAGGTTTACTTCAAGCTGTGGAACTCCACCGATCGCAAGCTTTATCCTTGACTCGAAGAGAGTTAAATATTAAAAGTCCTACTGGTCTTTTTTCTCTGTACAAAATAGAAGTTCATCCTTCAATTCAATCAATTTTTCAGGGACTAGTTATTGAACGCTGTCAAGGAATTTGGGCCAAGTTACAATAACAACTTATTCTTGATTTTTAGGATTGTTGTAATAATGAAGAATAAATCGACTCAAACAATTTTGCCACATCGCTATACGATATAAAGGTTAGCTACAAATAATAATGACATTAAGATATATATGAGTGAACAATCTTTTAGCGATCCTAATTCTCATTTCCAGGGACGTTCTACACAAGCCGGACGCGCGTTAGAAAAAGAAGCCAATTTACCGCTTACAGGTTGGCAACAGGAAGTTTCCAGAGGACTAGAATTAGGGTTAGAAGCGGCAGAAAGTATACGCGATCGCTCGATTCCTACCTTTTCACGCGGCGAACTTCCGCACTTTGCTGGGATTAATACTTTCTTAAAAGCACCTTATTTAGAGGATGTGCGTAAAGTAGGTGAATATGATGTGGCGGTCGTTGGCGTTCCCCACGATTCTGGAACTACTTATCGACCTGGTACTCGTTTTGGCCCCCAGGGAATTCGCCGCATCTCTGCATTATACACCCCCTATAATTTTGAATTTGGTGTAGACTTGCGCGAGCAGATTACTTTATGTGATGTAGGCGACATTTTTACTATTCCAGCTAATAATGAAAAGTCTTTTGACCAAATTTCTAAAGGTATTGCACATATCTTTAGTTCTGGTGCATTCCCCATAATCTTAGGAGGCGATCATTCTATAGGATTTCCTACTGTTCGGGGCGTTTGTCGTCATTTAGGCGATAAAAAAATAGGAATTATTCACTTCGATCGCCATGTTGACACCCAAGAAACAGATTTGGATGAAAGAATGCACACTTGTCCTTGGTTTCATGCCACAAATATTAAAAATGCCCCAGCAAAAAACCTAGTGCAGCTGGGGATTGGTGGCTGGCAAGTACCGCGTCAAGGTGTGAAAGTCTGCCGAGAAAGAGCCACAAATATCTTAACAGTGACAGACATCACCGAAATGGGCTTGGATGCAGCCGTGGATTTTGCCCTGGAAAGAGCATTAGACGGTACAGATTGCGTTTATATCAGTTTTGATATCGATTGCATTGATGCTGGTTTTGTGCCTGGGACTGGCTGGCCTGAACCTGGTGGTTTATTACCACGCGAAGCCCTATATTTGTTGGGGAAAATTATTCAAAATGTACCTGTTTGTGGCTTAGAGGTGGTGGAAGTTTCACCACCTTATGATATCAGCGATATGACATCATTAATGGCGACACGAGTAATTTGTGATGCAATGGCACATCTAGTTTTATCTGGGCAATTACCCCGCAAAGAAAAGCCTGCATATATTCACCCCGAATCCCAACCAGAATTAATTGAGGAGTGGAGGTAAATTTTGCATGAAACTGACATGACAAAGGCACTAATTTTAACCGTAAAAGATTGGTGGGAATCCCAACCTGAGCGTTTAGAAATTTCTCAAGTTCACTTAAGTGTGGGTAAGTTTACTTGTGTTGAACCTGCTAGTTTACACTTTGCTTTTGAAGTACAAACACGCAATACCTTTTTAGAAAAAGCCAAACTGATTGTTCAAGAAACACCACTGATTGCTTTTTGTCATCGTTGCCAACAAGAATATTCACCGCAAATTGGCTTACACTACGCTTGTCCTGAATGTAATTCTCCAATGGAAGATATTCGCTCAGGGAGAGAATTAAAAATTGATAAAATAGAGTACGCTTATGCATCAAACATTTGACGCAGTATTAGGAATTAACTTACTTCATGCTAATCAACAAGGTGCTGACCAGAACCGATCGCATTTTGACGAATGGGGAATTACTTGTTTCAACATTATGAGTAGTCCCGGTGCTGGAAAAACTGCGTTATTAGAATGCACGCTGGCAGCTTTAAGTGATGAATTAAAAATAGCTGTCATTGAAGGCGATATGACAACTAATTTAGATGCAGAACGTTTGGAGAAATATAATGTTCCGGTAATTGCCATCAATACAGGACGCTCTTGTCATCTAGATTCCAAAATGGTGGCTGGTGGAATTCATCGCCTGGAAGATGAATATAATCCTTCAGAGTTTGATTTAGTATTGGTTGAGAATGTAGGAAATTTAGTCTGTCCGGCTGAATTTGAAGTCGGAGAACACGCTAAAGTGACTTTATTAAGTATTACTGAAGGAGAAGATAAACCACTAAAGTATCCGATTATGTTTCAAGAGGCGGATTGTTTGCTAATTACAAAAATAGATTTAGCTCCTTATCTAGATATTGATATTAGCCAGATTGCAGCTAACGTCCGTCAGATAAATCCTGATGTTGAGATTATTCCTGTTTCTAGTAAAACAGGTGAGGGATTAGAAGTTTGGTTTAATTGGGTGCGTCAACAGACGAAGGTGAAAAATCTGGGTGTAGGGGTGTAGGAAAGTAGAGGAGAATAACTTTTGACTATGTAATGACTAATGACTAATAACTCCTAAAGGGTATGAGGTAAAACAATGTTTCAATCGCTATCAGGCAAGAAAGTAGTGATTATTGGCGCAAGCTCGGGGATCGATCTAGCGATCGCCACTAAAATCGCTCAACTGGGGGCATCGGTAGTCATCTCAAGCCCCGCACAAGACAAATTAAATCAACTTAAGAATTTAGTTGATTTTGCCCCAGAAGCGATCGCTGTTGACATCTTGAACGAGGCTTCCGTCGATGCGCTATTTGAGAAAATTGGCAACTTCGATCATTTAGTTGTCACGGCTGTACCAGATAGAAATATGCCGCGATCGCTTTTAACTCAGATGACAACCCAAACGGCTCAAGGTGCGATGGAAAAATTCTGGGCAACGTTTTATGCTGTGCGTGCGGCGGTGAAATATATAGCGGCTGACGGCTCGATTACCCTGACATCCAGTGTCACTATCTCCAAACCTTCAAAGATGGGTGGTATTTCAGTAATCGCCGCCGCCAATGCGGCTGTTGCAGTATTTGGGCGCACGTTAGCTTTGGAACTCTCACCAATTCGTGTGAATGCTCTTGCTCCTGGCATAATCGAGGATAGAAGCGTATTGACATATCAAAGCGAGTCTGAGCTAGCGGATCTGTCAAAATGGGGTGAAACAGCTTTACCTACCCAGCATCTTGGGCAACCAGAAGAACTGGCGCAAGCAGTGTTGAGTTTGATGATAAATCCTTATATTACAGGGGTTATCTTACCTGTGGATGGCGGTGTAACCCTGCTGTAATCACAACACTAATTGCTTCTGACAATCAAGATTATAAAATATGACAACCCAAGTTATTCAAGCTCAATCTCAGAAAAATCCTTTTTCAGATTTTCTTCAATTTTGGGGCGATATCAAAGCGATCGCTGGGTCTTACTGGTATCCAACCAAGCCAGGAGAAAGAGCATTTTCAGATGCGATCCGTAGCTGGGCGACACTGATTCTGCTGATACTACTAATAATCGGTCTTGTGGGTACCACTGCTTATAATAGTTTTGTTAATCGCTATCTGGTTGATAGCCTAATTCAAGACAGAGATTATTCTAAATTTATTAATATTTTAATAACAAATATTGTTGTACTTGTCTGCGTAACCCTTTTAGCAGGATTTACTAAATTCATCAGAAAACAAATCGCTCTTGATTGGTACAAATGCCTTAATAATCAGATTTTAGATAAATATTTAAGTAATCGTGCTTATTATAAAATAAATTTTCAAGCAGATATTGATAACCCAGATCAGCGACTATCTCAAGAAATTGAACCTGTTACTACTAATGCTCTGAACTTTTCTGCTACTTTTCTGGAAAAAGCTTTAGAAATGGTGACTTTCTTAATAATTGTTTGGTCAATTTCTCAAAATATTGCGCTGATTCTACTTGCTTATACGGTACTAGGCAATTTAATTGCTGTTTACTTAAATCAAGAATTAACTAAGATTAATCAAGAGGAACTGTCATTTAAAGCTGACTACAACTATGCCTTAACCCATGTGCGAAATCACGCTGAATCGATAGCTTTTTTTCAAGGAGAAGACCAAGAATCAAATATCCTGGAACGGCGTTTTATTAAACTTCTCAAGAATATTGAACGCAAGATAGGTTGGGAAAGAAGTTTGGAAATTTTTAGTAGAGGATATCAATCTGTTATCCAAATATTTCCCTTTTTAGTACTTGCACCTTTATATATTAGAGATGAAATTGATTTTGGACAACTTGGACAAGCCGCTTTAGCTTGTAATCTATTTGCTATTGCTTTGGGAGAATTAATCACTCAATTTGGAATTGCCGGACAATTTTCTAGTTATGTTCAGCGATTATCTGAGTTTTCAGATGCTTTAGAAAACATAACTAAACAAGCAGAAGATGCCAGTACTATTAAAACAATAGAAGAAAATCATCTGGCTTTTGAACACGTCACTTTGCAAACTCCTAACTCTGAACAGGTAATCGTTGAAGATTTATCATTATCCGTTCAACCGGGAGAAGGTTTATTAATTGTTGGGCCAAGTGGTAGAGGTAAAAGTTCTCTATTGAGAGCGATCGCTGGTTTATGGAATGCGGGAACTGGTCGTATCGTGCGACCTACCTTAAAAGATGTCTTATTCCTACCCCAACGTCCTTATATCATCTTGGGAACTCTGCGCGAACAGTTACTCTATCCGAAAACTAATCGTCAAATGACTGACGCAGAACTTAAGGACGTTTTGCGACAAGTGAATCTACAAAACTTGCTAAGTCGAATTGATGGCTTTGATACAGAAGTTCCTTGGGAGAATATATTGTCATTGGGAGAACAACAACGCCTTGCGTTCGCACGCCTATTAGTGACTCATCCTCGGTTCACAATATTAGATGAAGCAACAAGTGCTTTGGATTTAAAAAATGAAGCAAGTTTATATCAACAATTACAAGCAACGAAAACAACGTTTATCAGTGTAGGACACCGGGAAAGCCTATTTGATTATCATCAATGGGTTCTGGAACTTACACAAGATTCCAGTTGGCAAGTTTTAACTGTGCAAGATTATCGAAATCAAAAAATAACTCAGAACTCTACTGACAACACTGGGATTACTAAGGATAGTTTGCCTAACCAGAATCAATTAGAAAGATTGAGCCAAAAAGCCATAAGTGAAGGACTTTCTCATAAGGAAATGGCTGAATTAACCTTCTATTCCATTAAAACTATTAGAAGTAAGGCAAGCAAAGGCGAATCGATTAATGCCAGGGACGGCTTTACCTACCGTTATGATAAAGATACTCATGTGCTGAAATGGATAAGAGTTTAATGTCTATTAGTATTTTAAAGATTAGAGTTTATTTTTGTTTAGAGATTAAAATGATATGACCAAAATAATAAATATATAAACGGTTGTGATGGGCTTATTTTCACTAAAAATTGAGGATCGATAGGTAAGTAAAATGGATGAACTCGTCAAAAAAATTGCTGGTTTAGGTCTTCCTGGCATACTGTTTGTGATTGCAACTGCTACATCAGGGGGTAGTGTCGTCGCTGTTGTTACTCTACTCTCATCTTTGGGAGGGCCGTTGGGCTTATTAGGCGGTTTAGGACTGCTTGGTCTTGTAGGTATTATCGGAGAATATATAGCGAGTTTTGGAATTGAAAGCATTCTTAAGCTGATATATTCAGAACGAAGCAAAACCGAATCTGTAAGATTTCTGCTCAAAGAAATTCAACGGTGCTGATGTGACTATTGAAGCCACAGGTATTCCCATTGCTGTCAAAGAGGGCTTGAATATGACGAGAAATGGGGGTCGTTATGTGATTGTTGGGCATTACACCAATACTGGTGAGATTTTAATAAATCTGCACTTAGAAATTAATTTAAAACATATAGACATTCGCGGAACTTGGATAATTGATTTCAGCCATTTTTACAGAATGATTGAATTATTAAAACGTCATAGCAGTTCCAGAAAAAATATTGCTTGGTCAAGCATAATTAGCCGTTCATACAAGTTAGAAGAAATTAATCAAGCTCTAGCAGATGTAGAACAAGGCTCTGTATTAAAAGCCGTAATTCAGCCTAATCTTAGTTGAAGGATGGAATGGGGGAAGAGACATTTTTTATAGTGCTAAGAACATATTAAATAATTAAGAGGGGATATGCTCAAAGATTTGAAACTAGCCTTTATCGGCGCTGGAACGATGGGCGAAATGATAATTAGTAGATTGTTATCAACAAAAATTGTTGAGAAAACTGAACTAATTGTTGTTAGCGATCCGCTTTCTACTCGATGCCTTCATCTAGAAAGGGAATATGGAGTACATACTACAACCTGCAATATAGAAGCTGTGCAAGGCGCATCTATCGTGATATTGGCTGTGAAGCCGCAGGTTTTAGCCTCTGTGATAGCTACGTTGAAAGATAAAATTTCACCTGATGCTTTAGTAATTAGTATCGTCGGTGGAGTAGGTATTGCATCTGTGTGCCAAGGGTTGAATCATCCTACCGTTGTCCGGACAATGCCGAATATTGCTGTGCAAGTTGGTCATGGGACTACGGTGTGGAGCGCATCATCAAGTGTGACCCAAATACAGCGATCGCATACACAAGTCATTTTACAAGCATTAGGCAAGGAATTTGCTACTCAAAATGAACATTACCTGGATATGGCAACGGCGTTGAGTAGCGCCGGGACTGGATTTATATTTCTGTACATCGAAGCAATGATTGATGCTGGGGTGCAGATGGGTTTAACTCGCGCACAAGCGCAAGAACTCACATTGCATACGATTGCAGGCAGTGTAGAACTGATGTTTCAGACTGATGAACATCCAGATATCTTACGCAACAAGGTAACTAGTCCTGGGGGAGTGACTGCTGCTGGTCTTTACGAGTTAGAAAAAGGTGGTATGCGAACTGTCATTTCTAATGCGGTGCTGACTGCTTTGAGCCGCACTCAACAACTAGGCAATATGTTTTAAAGATGAAGGAAGTTTATATCAACAGTTAAAAGTTACGAAAACAACATTTAAATTTCAAAGTATTGAATTGGGTAAGAGTTTAGTAGCTACTACCCACACGTTTCAAACGTAAATCACTTTTTGTTAAACAATTAAATAGTTAAATTATTTCAAAAAATGATATATATGCAGTTGAAGATCCCACCCTGCCCTATTATTTTCGGCTGCAATTAACATCCATTTTTTAATATTTTAAATCAGAGAGTGTCTCACATAATAAATAAATTTTAATAAAGCTTTTTTATTAAAAATTTTTATTTTTTACTATCCTTACACAACTTAATCACAAGAGATAAAGGAAAATTTTCATGTTGAAGACAACTCAGTGGCAAACCTTAAATGACTGCAAAATGAACTCTGAAAATTTTCAGGCATTACTGAGAAATGAAATTCCATCAATTCGGATTTCTCAATTTGCTTCAATTGAAGAATGCCATAAATTAGTATTAGCAATTGAAAAAGTAGGGTTTGATTTTTATAGAAATGTAGAACCACCTATAGGCAGAATTGGCATTACTCAATTTGAATATAGGAATAGGGATAAATCAGGATATTTTGATGCAGTTAGAAAAGCTACTGAAACTTATAATAAAGTAACTTATTTATCTTTTGACCCGCTAAAACGTTTAGCAACAATTTTGCGCCAGAATGTATCAAGTAAAGTACAAATTGCATACGAAAATGAAGGGTATGGGCATTATTTTGCGGGGTTGATACGTCAGATAAATATTGCCTTGTTACACCTAGACTTTGCAGGGTTAGATGCTCCAGATTGGACAATAGGAAATATTACTTCTCAACTAGTATGGAATGTATATATTAAAGCTCCTAGCCAAGGTGGTATCTGCAAAGTCTACAACCGCCAGTGGCAGCCTGAAGATGAAAAATATAAAATTCCTGGTTCCTATGGCTACGATTCTTCCTTAGTAGCTAACTCAGAAGTAAAGCATAATATTCCACTCACAGGAGATTTGGTTATCTTCAACAGCCGTAATTTTCATGAAGTCTTACCAGGCATTGGAGAGCGTATAACAATTAGCTCTTTTATTGGAAAAATGCCTGGAGGAGATTTAGTTTTTTGGTCTTAACTTATTTGATACTGCAACAGATTTTTGACTGTCTCATCCAGAGAATCGGAATATATTCTGCTGATGCGTAGACGCTTTGCGGCTTGCCGTAAGGCATCGCAGATCATCTGCATTTGTTGACACTCCTGCGGCAAGTATTTATAAGACTTCAAATGCTGCACCCCAACCATCAATTCTCCATTCCTCAATTCTCCATTCCATAGCCTCACAGTACAACTGAAATTATTAACGGGACTTAAACAAAAATCAAGCCCAAATATAGCCTAAACTGGCTTTATAAGAAGCAAACAGGTGATGATTGAGGGTCAACCATTCAAAAAATCGGTGCATACATAGGGTTTGCTGAAAGCCTCTAAAGCTTCTGTAAAAGTATTCAAAAGTTTGTTTGTCTATCTTCGTCTTAGACCCCCAGTCAATTGATGCCAAAGAATAAAAGTATAGGCACAAAAAACTAAGATAAAGTGTCGAGTTAGACTTCTTTTATCTCAGACTTGATATTCTTTTAGCCCTAACCATCCTTTGGCTTCCCTATAAAAAACTTCAACCCAATTTCTTTGGGAATATGTGTCAACTAGCCATTGTGGAGTGACAATTGATGAAGAAATATTGGTAATAAAATAGTCGATATCAGTAGCATCTGAGAAAGTCGCAGCGTTCATGACGATAGCAATATTGCGCTTTCCACTTAAATTTGATATCTCTACTTCTTTAGTTACGCTCAAACCCTATGCCTATATGCAAGATAACGGTTTTGGTAATAGCGATCGCAACGCGGGAGCAACGCTTGTTAGGAATCCGGTTCAAGGGAAAAGTCGCCCAAGAGTAGTATTAAAGCGGATCTGTGTCCATTTTCTTCTTCCATTTCTGTTATTCTGTCCATTTTCTTTTTCCAAACTTACGATCGCTTGATTAATGCCTTAACGAAGTTATAAGTATTTCAGCTTGCAACTTGTCCAACTTCTCCTTCCAAACCTTGTCCAAAATCTTCTTAAAGTCACAGCCATCTTTGCGCCAGTTCCGAAAATAGGTGTATACCGTCTGCCAGACCGGAAAGTCGCCTGGTAATCCCCGCCATGTCACTCCTTCAAGGGACTTCCAACTAAAAAAATATCCCATCGCTTTGGCGAGCAGGGGGAGCAGGGGAAGCAGGGGGAGTAGGGGAGGAAGAATTTTACAATCGTCTTCGCTTTCAGAATTGAATAATTTAATTTCTGGAAGTCCCCAATCAGAACTCGCGAAAATCGCATTCAGGACTTCCCATATATCGACTTCTCGTTTTCGACCACCGGGTTTTGCTTCTGGAATCATGTCACTGAGAAATTCATATTGGGTTCGGGTGAGGTTACTGGGGTATGCTTTACTCATGTTGCTCTCTCGGTGCTGTTTATTATCCATTCACAGCTTATACTGGGAGAGCTTTTTTACACCCTGTCCGACTTTTCAAACATCCTCTTAGCCAGCGAGTGTGTCAATGTTGAGCAGAAATGCCGTACTGTTGTGCCTGCATATTCCACAGTGTAGTATATTCGCCTCCATGCTGTAAAAGTTCCTGATGAGTGCCATCCTCAATTAAATGGCCAGCTTTAAGGACTAAGATTCGGTCAGCCATTCGTACTGAAGCCAATCTGTGGGTAATCAGGATGGTAGTTTTGCCCTCAGTTAGCTCAATAAAACGAAGGTAGAGATCAGACTCGCTGCGGGGGTCAAGTGCAGCAGTAGGCTCGTCCAGAAGTAATAGTTGGGCTTCTTGGCGGACAAAAGCACGAGCCAGAGCTAACTTTTGCCATTGACCTCCAGAAAGTTCTGTACCGCCAAACTGCTTGCCCAGCGGTGTATCCCCTTTTGTGGGAAAACGATCGACTAGTTTGGCAATATCGGCTTTTTCAACTGCATATCTCAGAATATCTGGACGCTCTAGGGCTGCTAGGTTTCCTAAAGCGATATTTTCTCCCAGTGTGAGCGCATAGTGACCAAAGTCCTGAAAAACTCCAGCAATTTGCTGTCGCCACTGCTCTAAATTTAAATTTCTCAAGTCTATGCCATCAACTAAAATACTTCCTGTCGTTGGATCGTATAATCTAGTCAACAGCTTAACTAGAGTAGTTTTACCAGCTCCATTTTCTCCTACTATGGCTACTGTTTGCCTAGGGTACAGGGTAAAAGAAATATCTTTGAGGGCTAATCGACCATCTGGGTAGCAAAAGTCAACTTTTTCAAAAGTAATGCTTGAACGAATCGGAGTTGGTACTTTCTCTCCAGGTATGCTCAGCGGCATTGGGATTGGACTATCGAGAAAGTTGAAAAACTGCTGCATGTAAAGAATATTTTCAAACAGATCCAGCCAATTAGCAATAAATCTTTCTAGATTATTCTGGAAGTAAGTTAATGACTGTACGAACAGAAGCACACTTCCTGGGCTAAAGTCTCCTCTGAAAGCCTTTTGTACTACCCAGTAAAAAGAAAAACCATTCCCTAAAGTACTCAGAATAGCCAAGCTAGATGACCAAAATGCTTGCTTGCCCCTCAGATGGCGCATAGATTGATGTAAAGACTGGAATGCTTGCAGGTAACGCCCGATAAAAAACGAACCTAGCTGAAACAACCTCATTTCTTTGGCATAGGTATCAGTGAGCATCACCGAAGTGTAATACTCCATTCTCCTAGCTTGAGGACTGTTCTCAAATAAAGTTAGCCAAATAGCTTTTCCATACTGGGAAGAAACCACTATTTGGGGTATGGTAGCGATCGCAATCACCAGTGGTATCCAAAAAGCTAGGGGAATTAGTAGCCCAACTATCACAATGAGTGTCACAAAAGACCGACCTAATTCAACCAAATTCTCCAGTAAGTTCAACGGCTTATAGCTGACTTGTTCTTGGAGAAGTTGTAGTTCATCATAAAACTGAGAATCTTCAAAACGGCTCAGGTCTGGAAAAGTATCAGCTTTACCCATTAACAATAAGCTAATGTGAGCCATTAACTTGTCATTGAGATTTCCTTGAAGTGCGAATACCCAAGGATACAAGAGCGTCTCTAGTAACAAGGCTCCTACCCATCCCGCTACCAAAGGCCACAAAATTGAGTAGCTTAATTCTCTGCCCGATGTCAAGGCCGTTGTTACAGTATCTACCACTAGCTTGGTAATCCAAACACTTATAGCAGGGAGAAACCCCTGTAATAAAGTGACAGCGACGAGAAAGACCATTTCCTTCGGTGCTGCTGTCCATAACAAGGGTAGAGAACGAAATAAAGCTCTAGTGTAGTCTTCAAACCAAACTCTTAAATCGCTCATCAATTAAACCTGATTTTTTATTCTGTGTTAAGAAAAATATTTTTGATCCCTGAGTTTGAGACTTGTGTTGTAAAATTCACCAACTTGAAATTTGCTATGAACACTATTCAAAAATTGCTTTTAACCGTCAAGATGCTTTGTATTCTCAATTTTTTTAGTTTCTCTGCACGAGTAACACGATGCAGCTTAATATCTTAGGTGCTATCAAAACTAAAAATAATCCTACTTTAGAAAGAGTAAGACTACTTTTAATAATCAATAAAGTACTACTTCAGAAAGAATAAAAACCTAGAGAAAAAGATATTGTTATAGAAATTAGACGATCGAAAAAAGACAATACGACGCTAACAATAGCAAAATTTTTATCAAAGACAAGGTTTTAGGGAAAACAAATCTCACCTGGGATTTTCCTGCACTTACAATCAAGTGATTTTGATCTTTTGTGGACTAGTTAAGACTCTGAATAAAAACTGTAGTGTTTGTTGTTTAACTATATCTGGATGGAGATGATAGTTAAACATTAATTAATCTTTGTATTATTTTCTGGTCATTCTTCACATTTGCTTGTTTAAAAGTGAAAACTGGTTGATTTAAAAACAACATCCACGGAATTCACAAATTTGAATGCAGATTTACGGACAGGCTATTAAGTTGAAGTTAAAAGGAGTAAGTGATAATGCTTGCAGAAACAACACTGACCCAACAAACAATAGATATGCGTTTGGCAGATAAAGTAGACAAACTAGAACAACTTCTGTCGTCTGATGAAGAAGTAGCAGCTTTAGAAAAATTAGCAATGCCAGGAGAATCTGACTCTCCGATTACTCAAAGATGGTTTGCTAATTGTGGTGGCTGCGGCGGATGCCGTGGATGTGGCTGCCGTGGATGTGGCTGCCGTGGATGTGGCTGCCGTGGTTGCGGCTGCCGTGGATGTGGCTGCCGTGGATGCGGATGCCGTGGCTGCGGATGCAGTGGCTGCGGTGGATGTAGTGGCTGCGGTGGATGTAAAATTAGTGATTCTGGAATAATATCGCGTATGATAGAAGACACTGATCGGGTTGGATTCGGATATTAAACAACCTGTAGATAGAACAGCAATTCAGTAATTCTAGAAAGCGAATTTTTCTGAAATTAGAGCCACAAATTATTGCTCTAAAAAATCGTAGAAACCCTGTTTTTTACTTACATGAGTATTAAATCTGCAAAAACAGGGTTTTTTCTTTTTTGAACTGCCACTTAATCTTTCGCTCATTCCGGATACAACCGAGTTTTCATATTTTTTCTGAAGCTTGAAACAATAAAACAAAGCTTATGAAATTAAACGATAATCAGCGTTTACGTCTATTAGAACATATTGTTATTCACGTTGCACCGCCAGATTGCAATGACGAAGAAACTATGATCTTCAATACGACGCGACGAACGCTGACAGTAAAAGGTCAAGCACTGCATAATGTAGAAAAAATTGTATTACCTTTACTAGATGGCTCCCGAACAATAGGAGAAATCCGGGCTGCTATAGGAGAAAAATTGACAGATTCTTCACTGAATCAATGTTTAGAATTTTTGATTGACAATCGCTTAGTGATGGAATCTCCGGAGGATACAGTTGATTTAGATAGTCATGCTTATTTACTTCCTCAAATCAGCCTTTATCATGAGCTAGGTTTTGAGCAAAAAGATGTTCAGAAACAATTAGCCAACGCTAGGATTGCTGTTTTCGGACTCGGAGGTTCAGGGCTGGTAGCAGCAACAAATTTGGCTACTACTGGTATTGGTTTTCTCCGTCTTTGCGATTCCCTGATGATGTCAAGCCAGGTGAATAAAATTGGTGCTTTTCAAGGTGTGGAAGCAGCTCAAAAAATTGAGGCGATAACTTCGTTAAGCTCCGCTAACGCAGGAGTAACCCAAACTGAAATCGTCACAGATCCTTTAACTGACGACGCAACAGTAAATGCTTTACTGGATGACGTTGACCTCGTGATTGTGGCCACCGATGCTGTATCTGTGAATCTAGCGTATCGCTTGAATCGATTATGCCTAAAGATGCAGCGACCACTGCTACCGGGCGGATCTGTTGGTGTTGAGGGAACTATTGGGCCACTGGTGTTTTTTCAGGATGGCCCTTGCTATCTGTGCTATCGGATGCGGTCTATGGCTTGTGCCAAGCTTCCAGAGGTAGAATTGGCGATCGAGCAGTTTCTAGACCGAGAACGCCGTTCTCAACCACGGCTGCGAGAAAGTTTGCCGATAGGACAGATGTTGGTTGGAAGTTATATAGCTCTTGAGGCAGTGAAAATGTTACTCGGTCTACCGATCGCCACGAATGGTAAATTACTGCATCTAGACTTGCTCAGCACAAAGCTGACTCACAACGTTGTGCTGAAAAAACCTGGTTGTCCGCATTGTTCACGACAGGAGAGAACACAGTGAATGCAGCAGTTGCTAGTCCACGCTGGCGCGATTTAGTCAGCCCGCATACTGGAATCATCCGCGCGATCGATAGGTTTACCAAACCTTATACAGAGTTTGATTTGCCAGTCTTGTGGCAAGCTGAATTAGCAAATTTCCAGCTTCGTAAACAGCAGGATGATTTACGTTATGGCGTAGGCAGGGGCATGACTGATGAACAAGCAATTTTTGGTGCTATAGGCGAAGCTATAGAGCGCTACTGCGGTGGTATCATTGATTACAGGCAACTAATTTTCAGTAGTTACACAGAATTAGAAGATGCCTACGGTGAGCAAAGCCAACGCGCCGTTTCTCCTCCAACTTTTTTCTCCTTTTCTGACAAACAATACTCCGATCCAACTTTTCCCTATCCAGCTTTCGATCCAACAACGCAGACTTCGTGGATGGCTGTCCTGGCTCTAGCAAGCAAGCAACAGGTTTTAATCCCAGCATTCTTTGTTTATTTGGATTGGGACGGGGAGCAACCAGGAGATTATATTCTACCCGTGACTTCTAACGGCATGGCTAGTGGCCCAACTCTTGAGTTTGCTGCCTATAGTGGCTTGTGCGAGTTGATTGAGCGCGATGCTTTCATCATTACATGGTTAAATCGCTTACCTGCTCCACGCATTTATTTCGACCACCGACCAGGAATTGAGACTGAAATTTTACGCCACTACGCTCGATTTGGCATTGAACTGGTTGCTTTTAACTTCACCACCGATATTAAAGTCCCAGTTGTGATGGCAATGTTAATTGACCATTCAGGTAAAAGTCCTGCTGTTGCAACTGGTCTGGGATGTCATCTTGATGGGCCAACAGCACTTCGCAAGGCGATTTTTGAAGTTTGCCAAGCCCGTTTTGGTGACATAGAACACATGGCTGCTGGTGCTGGGATTAATCTCAATAAATATGAAGATGTTAAGGATTTGGACGATCACAGCGCTTTTTTCTACACAACAGATCGGCTGGGTGAGTTGGATTTTTTGTTTCACCATGACCAATGTGTAAAAGTAGAAGATTTATTAACTTACACATCTTCAGCAGAAGCAGAGAAATTGCAATCAGTAATTGCTAGGTTGCATTCAGTAAGTGCTGAACCTTATTTAGTAGAGATTACAACTCCTGATATCGCATCGCTTGGTTTTCGAGTAGTGCGGACTTTGGTAAGTGAATTAGTCCCTATATATTTTGGCTATGGATTAGAGCCACTGGGGACTCGGCGCTTGTTCGAGGTACCAGAAAGGTTGGGTTATGGTGGACGACGTACTGAAAGTGACTTAAATCCCTGCCCACATCCTATGGCTTAGTACTAATTCGTAATTCGTAATTTGTAGTTCGGAAGATGAGGAAATCAAAGCGATGTACAAAGTCAACGAACCACTGGAGTTAGCTCTTTTGTATCATTTGAACTCTCCAGTACCCCAAAGTTATGTCAAGCGTGTATCGGCTACTGAAATGCGGTATCTGCCAGAGGCTGCTTTTCTGGAACTACCGCCAGCACCACGTGATAACCCACTGACTGAGCTTTTGCAGCGACGTTGTTCTGTGCGATCGTTTGAGAATACAGTCATGCCACTGATCTCATTGGCTCAGCTACTAGATGCAGGATGCGGCATCAATGGGTTGCGTGAAATGGATGGTTACACCTATGAAGCTCGAAACTCCCCCTCTGCGGGAGGACTTTATCCAATTGAAATTTTCGTGTCCACCCAGGCGGTAGAAGGTCTAGCTGCCGGATTGTATCACTATGAAGCCCGTGGTCACGGGTTGCATCGAGTCAATGATGCCGTGCCAGCAGACTTTGTAGAACCCTTATTGCAACAAGATTACGCAGTTAATGCCAATGCTCTGTTCGTATTTACATCTGTATTTATGCGATCGATGTGTAAATACGGTGCGCGCGGCTACCGCTTTGCGCTTTTGGAAGCTGGTCATCAGGCTGAAAATATGTGTCTAATGGCTGTGCAATTGGGACTCGACAGTCTTTGTATCGGTGGATTCCATGACATAAGCATGAACGCCATGTTGGGTATTGACGGGAGACATCATGCCGCGGTTTATTGTGTTGCAGTTGGTACTCGTAGCGACCAACAATTATCATTTTAAGACGTCTAATTGAAGCCAAAACATGATTAGACAACATAAATTATTCTCAAAACAGCCTAACCAACTAGCTAAATCATTAATTCTAGCTATTTCAATAGTTGTTGTAACAGCCCAAGAGGTTTTAGCCATACCTCTGGAACCTATTCTTAATCAAAAAGCTATACTTCTTTTAGAAGAATTGTTGGGGATTGACTCTAACAATCAAGCAGCACCGTCTGTCAATCAACCTTGGACAAACACACAGCAAAAAACTAACTTTCCTTCTGCATATCCAACCTGTTCTGCACCAAACTACGCACCAACTTATTCACAAGGCCATACGGGATGTACACCAAACTTTCCCGTACCAACCTACATACCAATGTATCCGCAAGGGTATCCAGGATATTTACCAGGTTCTCCGCAAGTATCACCGGGTTTTGCCGCACCAACCTACGTACCGATTTATCCGCAAGGGTATCCAGGATATTTACCAGGTTCTCCGCAAGTATCACCGGGTTTTGCCGCACCAACCTACGTACCGATTTACCCGCAAGTATCACCGGGTTTTCCTGTGCCAACCTACATACCTATGTATCCATAATATCCACTAAGAGGATGTTTGAAAAGTCGGACAGGGCGTAAAAAAGCTCTCCCAGTATAAGCTGTGAATGGATAATCAACAGCACCGAGAGAGCAACATGAGTAAAGCATACCCCAGTAACCTCACCCGAACCCAATATGAATTTCTGGCGTTGCATAACAGTGGGATGAATTGGGGGATGCAGGGGATGCAGGGGGAGAATTTTAGAAGTTGCTAAATCATCCCGCAACTATGCAACGCCGAATTTCTCAGGTTTATTTACTTGCTTACAATTTACTTCGTAGCTTAATGTGGTCGGTCGGGACTACTTACAATACTCCTCCAAATCGTTTATCACTACAAGGTACTCGCCACCATTTACTTAACTTTATTCCAAATTAGCGGCGGCTTCTTCTCTAAACCGTCTCTTGATTTATCGCACTTTACTTAAAGTTATTGTTCACAAGGCTGTTCCCGAATGTCCTGGTCGCAGCGAACCACGAGTCACTAAACGTCGCCCTAAAGCTTACCCCTTCATGACCAAACCCCGGCACGAATTACGCAAACAATTACAGACTGCTTAATCCATAAGCGTTTTCGCTTTTCTTAGAGCCTTGAACTCCTGCATCGCCGTATTAGACCCCCTCAACTGCACCCCAAGAGTAAGCAACTGCAACAAATTCAGGCTTTCCAACAACAACACTCTAGACAACATCTGCCCCTTGTTGAAGTCGGGTTTCCAAATCGAATTTTCCCTAGCCTCAGCCTTTTGGGAGACTGACACCAAATCAGAACTGTGAGGTATTAGTGTTATGTCACCTACTGATACCTATAAGTTGTACTAGTAATTTAAACGTGTAATTTTTCCAGATAATAAATCAAAAAAAGTTGGTGTTTTAATTTCTTCATCTTCAGATATGTGTTTGTTGCTAATTTGATTAAATATTAGCTGTTTTTCCCGGCGTTCTTCTATTTTTGAAAAGTTATACTTATCACAGAACTTAAGACTATTAAAGGCATTTAAATTAGTAGGTAGTTTTGGTAAAAGTTCTACAAAATATTTTTTATTCACGAGAATAAAATTTTCATCGTAATAAGGTTTATCCTTAGTTCTCTTCCGACCCCATAAATCACTGTACCTTGTACGTTTTGTATCATAATAGCCTCGTTCAACAGGACAGGCGATATATTCACCTAAATCAATAAAAACTGGAACATTAGGATTAACAATAATACTTATAGGTAATGATGGGATTTTTCTAATTACAATCCCCAGCCGTGCTTGGGGGTAGTTAAGAAGCATTGGGCGAATGTGCAGGAATCATAACTAATTGTCCGAACTTGATATAAGGGTAATAGTCAGGGGTAGTTCATCGGGACTTAGACACTCGCTTCTCCATTCTCAAACAGAATTTGGAGATATTTCTCTAAAGATTTAGTAGGTGTTTCTTTTCTCCACGCAGCAGTCGATCGCCCATAGTAGATCGGATTGGAGTGTCATAAAGACAACTTGGGAATGAGGCAGGGCGGCTCCTTCATTCGGCATCAGTCCGACTCCTTGCCCTGCGGCAACCAGAGCAATCATTGAGAGGTGACTATCGGCAAACAAATGCAGATTTGGCAAGAAGCCAGCGCAACGACAAACATCACGGATGCGATCGTTCCGCCCAGGATACTTTTCTTCAGATATCCCGATAAATTTTATAGTATTTTACAGTTTTATAAGTTAAGTATTAAAAGTGGGAAAAGTGGGAAAAGTAGGATGTTTTGTATAAATCATTGACTGTTACATTTAGGAGATCGTAATGTTATGCCTAATAGTAATGGCAATAATCCTCATGTAAATCCAAATCTACAATAGCCACCTAGATCGCAAGGAAAATCAGGCGAGCCATGAACTAGAGGGTTTTTCAACCCCAACAATCCTCACTTTGAGGACTAAATACCATAAGCAATGAAATACCCCATTGTTTAACAGGTTACTTACATTACGGAACGGACGCAGATTTTCTATCAATCGCATCCGAGAAGTAGTGGTTAACGGAAAATTGGGTACTACTTTTAGTTTTCCCATTAATAATTAATTCAAGGAGAAATACAATGGAATTTTTTACCGATTTAAGCGATCGCGCTTCTGAGCAAATTTCTGGTGGTAGAGGAAATACAGGCGAACCTCAAACCGGAGGTTATTTTAATGGCAATGGAAATAACCCCCATGCCGCAGACAATCCAGATGCAGGTCAACCAGGAAACGGTGGCACACCAGGAAATGGAGGTCTGTTCAACCCGAACAATCCTCACTTCGATGGTGTTTAGCCACTGATGAAATACCCAATTGTCCAACAACATAGTGAAGAAGACTGTGGTGCAGCAAGTCTTGCTACAGTTTCTCAACACTACGGACGCAGATTTTCCATTAGTCGCATCCGCGAAGCAGTTGGTACGGGACAATTGGGTACTACCTTACTAGGACTCAGACGGGGGGCGGAAACTCTGGGATTTAACGCCCGTCAGGTGCAAGCCTCCCCCGAACTCCTCGACCATCTCGACCAAGCACCCCTACCAGCTATTATTCACTGGAAGGGCTACCACTGGGTAGTTTTATACGGGAAGAAGCGCAAAAAGTACATCATAGCTGACCCTGCTGTGGGTATTCGTTACCTGACTCGCAAAGAGTTAAACGCAGCTTGGACGAACGGGGTAATGTTACTACTGACTCCTGATGAACTGCGCTTTTACCAACAACCAGAGGAAAATATCGGGGGTTTGGGACGCTTTCTCAAACGAGTTTTACCCTATCGCCGTCTCTTAATTGAAGTCATCCTCCTCAATTTAGTAATTGGCTTACTGGCGTTGGCTTTCCCCTTCCTCCTGCAAATCCTTACTGATGATGTATTGGTGCGAGGAGATACCCAGTTACTCACCACGGTGGTAATTGGGGTAATGGCGATAAATCTGTTTAGTAGTTTTCTGCGGTTTATTCAATCAAACTTAATTGCCCATTTTGCCCAAAGGTTAGAATTAGGATTAGTTTTAGAATTTGGACGGCAAATTTTACGCCTACCTTTGAGTTATTACGAAACTCGCCGCAGTGGAGAAGTTATCAGCCGCTTAAGGGATATTAGAGAAATCAATCAATTGGTTTCCCAAGTAGTTATCGGCTTTCCTAGTCGCTTTTTTATCGCTGTCGTGTCTTTCTGCTTAATGGTATTTTATAGCTGGCAATTGACACTATTAGCAGTATTTATAGCAGGTTTCATGAGCCTTTCTACCCTAATATTTTTACCAACTTTGCAACAGAAAACCCGTGCAGTTTTAGTGACGGCGGCGGAAAATCAAGGGATGTTAGTAGAAACTTTCAAAGGAGCATTAACATTAAAAAGTACCAATGCCAAACCCCAAGCTTGGGAGGAATTTCAAGAAAGATTTGGCCGCTTGGCTAATGTTACCTTTAGTACAATTGAAATTACTATTCTTAACGGTACATTTTCCAGCTTAGCCTCTGGCTTAGGTAGTATTGCTTTACTTTGGTTTGGCAGTACTTTAGTTATCGGTAAAGTATTAACTATCGGTCAATTACTAGCTTTTAACAGCATGAACGGTAATTTTACCGGGTTTATTGGTTCTGTCATCGATTTCGTAGATGAATTTGCCCGTGCTAGAACGGCGATGGAACGCCTCACAGAAGTCATCGATAGTACTCCAGAGGATGACGAAGAAGAAACTAAAAAAGCTTATGCATATATATCGAGTAATACTAATATTTTTTGTAAAAAACTCAACTTTCACCATGCAGGTAGGGTAGACTTACTTGAAGATTTTTCCTTGACTATTCCCGGAGGTCAAGTTACCGCCCTGATTGGTCAATCTGGCTGTGGTAAAAGTACCCTTGCCAAACTGATTGCGGGACTTTATCCACTGCAATCGGGAAATATCCGCTATGGGATTTACAACCAGCAGGACTTATCTTTAGATTCTCTGCGTCAACAGGTAGTGTTAGTTCCCCAAGAACCCCATTTTTGGCAGCGCTCTATTTTAGATAATTTTCGTTTTAGTTATCCTGATATTACTTTAGAAGAAATTGTCAGAGCTTGTGAGGTCGCCTACGCAGACGAATTTATTAGCGAAATGCCCGATAAATATAATACTGTTTTAGGAGAATTTGGGGCAAATATTTCTGGGGGACAACGCCAAAGACTTGCTTTAGCCAGGGCAATTGTTAAAGATCCGCCCGTCTTGATTTTAGATGAATCCACAGGGGCACTAGACCCAGTTTTAGAAACAAAAGTGCTGGATAGGCTCTTGTGGTATCGCCAAGGAAAAACCACAATTACGATCAGTCACCGTCCCCGAGTCATCTTGCGTGCTGATTGGATTGTGTTCTTGGATAAAGGTAAGCTGATGCTACACGGAACACCAGAAGATTTACAAAAGCTTCCTGGAGAGCATTTACATTTTTTAACCCCTTGACCTTCTTTAAATTCGGGACTTACGCACTCAGATCCCCCAACCCCCTTAAAAAGGCAGGACTGTTTCATTCTCGAAAGAAAAATGGTTGAATCAGAATGAGAACAGTATTGAATCAGGGTGCTAATGGCTAGCAGCTTAATCACAGAACTCAAAAAAGTCCCAGATTTCCGGACTCAACAGGGTCAAAGATATCCATTATGGCTGGTGTTGTTGTTTGTAATCATGGGAACAATGAGCGGATGTAAAGGATATCGAAGTTTAGGAGATTTTGTCAAACGGCATAAAGACTCGCTAGTAGAAGTACTGTGCATACCGATATCAAGAGTTCCCTCATATTCAACAATTCGACGT
>LXQD01000317.1 GCA_003326215.1 Nostoc minutum NIES-26
TGCTTCATCGACGGTTTTGAGAGCTTGATGATGTGTTGCGAAAACTTGGTTAAGTGTTTCAGCCAAATTCTGCAATAAGTGAAAACGGTCTGCAACGTGAATCGCTTCTGGCGCACCCTGACGAATACCACTTTCATAAGTTTTTGACCGATCTCGTGAGATGAGGCTTATCCCTCAAATGTTTGATGGAACGAAGTTTGAAGTATCTCAATTATATCTTTCTGACTTCCGACTTCTGCCTTCTGCCCTCTGCCTTCTGCCTTCCCCCAACCGAGATCACCAAAAGTTGCCAAGAACCTATTTTATTTGCAAATGGCGATCGCATTAACCTCAGAAATGTCGCTACTTGGTCACTCCCTTATCTGGATTTGGTTGTGTTGAGTGCCTGTAAAACCGATGTGGGAGCCAAGTTAGACAACGGTTTAGCTATCAGATGTAGAAAATCGGTGCTAGGGCAGTAATTGCTTCTTTATAGGCTGTAGATGATGGCCCTACTCAGGTACTAATGAAGGCTTTTTATACCACACTGTCATCAGAAAATTTAACACAAGCCTAAGCCTTGCGATAAGCACAAATTGATTTGATTACCAAAGACTTGAAGCTAAAAGATTACAATACACCAGCAACAGTCAGCGGTAGCCTCAATCACCCCTACTATTGAGCATTCTTTATTTTGATTGGCAATGGGTTGTAAGTGCCGATTTGAGATTTTTTCCCTAATCCAAAATTGTTTGACTCTCGGTCAGATGTAACCGTAACGGTGAATAGGTAATGGGGAATCGTAGACTAAGCTACAATTACCTATTACCAATTATTAACAATCGATTCCTAATACGAAATCGAATACTAGACCTTTGTTGAAAGTACCTCATCAGATACAGGAATCCTTAACACTTCTTGACCAACGCTTTATTACCTGAACAAGCTGGTGCAGATTGCTTGACAAGATTAGCCAGTTCCTGTAGCTGGTTAATTGCCTCAGCACCTTCTAACTTCATTAATTCACGGTCATCCCGCATTTCTGTCCAAGTAATCCCGTAATCGGATACTAAGAACCGAATCAGGTGGTTGTCTCCCAAGCTGACCATAAATGAAGCACTATTCATCTGGTCGCCGCAAGTATAACAGGACGCAGGATACCCACGCCGTTCTAGGACAATCGCCAAGGCTTGTAGGTTCATAACCAAGTCTTGGACGAATTGCCGATGTTGATGCGCTAGTCTTAGAAACACGTTTGTCCTCCAGACACCACAGTCATTTTGGTTTCTTTTATATTTTCTTTAGATTTTCTCACCCACTGGTATTGTAAACTATCCATTACAATTACCAGACACCCAGGGAGTCGTTAATTGACTACCTTGCTTAGGGTAGTGGATAACTGTTCAGATTGCCGTATCAAACTATTCAGTTTGCAAATTCAATTTATCAGACGGAATTGCTAAATTTAATTTTTTCTTTATACGATTCCGTCTGAGTAGATGCCTAGTGGAAGAGATCAGCTTTAAGAGTAACCCAAATTTGGCATCATTCAACCATAGAAAAGCTACGGATCTATTTCTCCTCAACTGTGCATAGCAAAACTTATTAATGACAAAGGCTTCACAGCCTCTCTGATATTCTTTGTGTAATTTGTCTGGTGGTGAGATCGTGTATCCTCCAGGGGACGTATATTCTTGTCGAGTGTTGGGTATACCAAGTAAATCTTTCCCAAATCTATGGATTTTAGTAGATGACTGTGTAAATTTAAGATTTGAAATACGGGATTTATGGCTGAAACGAAAGATTTTTTATACACAGCATGTATTTAGATAATAACGCCAAATTTACAACCCCAATATTTACAGGCTTAACACTGAGAATAACTAAACTCAGAAAAGCTATGTTGCCATTTCGGCAATATTTTCCGTGTTCTAGAGATTATGCTGAAATACTTGCATAAAACACGAAAAATCTCGTGAGTATGATAAAGAACGGTTGAGTAAGTTAGAAAAAATCCATTTTTAGCAGAAAGTATTCAATTGCAAATGCCCAGTTTTTCATCTTTTAAAAGCTAGGAGAGCCTAGTTTTTACCCAACTCTGTCAAACAATAATATTTGAGACTTAAAGTTTGTTACTCTAGCGAGAGTTATAGATAGCAACTTGAATAGGGAAAACTACGAAAACTGAAAAAAACTATGATACTTCTAAGTTTTGGCTACTCAAACCCGTCTCTTGGAATTGAGCAATAACATATCATTCAACGTTTTTAAGATGATTAATAATAGGCTACGTCTCATTAAGAAAACATTAAAGACAGCCGGATTTACCAAGCTGCCTCATGCATAAAATCGTCAAAGGCTAGATTTAAAGTTTTCAAAAATAAATCCAAATTTAAATTGGATTATTTTATAACTTTATACGTTTTTATGCGTACTGAATCCTATCTCAAATCATCTATCGGAAGAGGGGTCAATCTATTTCCGATTATGTGACTACTTTACACACCTAGTAAAAACTAGGTTGGCTAATTAACATCTACTTTATTTCTTGAGGTTTATATCCATTTTAGGATTGAACCTAGATTAGGGTTTATTAGCTTAATAGTCCACATTATGGATAGAAATTTTTACAAACACTGGCAAATTTAAGATACTACTTGCCACAAACCGAAAGCTGGGCCGATAAAACGGATAGTCACCCACGCTACAACCATAATGCCAATGCCTATCCAAGCACCACGAGTAGTCCAAGCAACAAATTGTTCCGCCTGGGTTTTGGTAATGGGAACCCAAGACAAAATACGAGTTTCTTGACCGTATTGTTCTCCAAGTGTGGTTTTACGACGTTTTGCTTCACCCATAATCAGCAATTCAAAATTCAACTTAGTTTTTCAGTTAATATTAGCTGTCACATAAGTTACACCAGAGACACAGTTGATTGCATCACTAATGTAAATCCAAGTATGACAGCTTTAGAAGCTTAGAATGCCCGAACCAGCTGATGATAACGCTTGCCAGGAGATGATAGTCCTTCAGTTGACAAAACGTAAATAGTTGACTGATGACTAAGCAGAATTTTCCTCATTAGCGTTGGAAAATAGACTGGGGTCGAGATAGTTAATACGTGCTAGAGGACTTAGGGCAGCAAGAATTTGAGCGCCGTAGCTACGATTTACTACACGACTATCGAGCAAAGCAATGATACCTTGATTTTCTCCTCGCACTGGGGCGATCGCTCGCTGCAATTCATTCACAGCAGTAGGCAATAAGTATAAACGAAACCAATCTTGATGCGATCGCTTGTAGTGAGCTACTCTCCCAGCCACAAGGGGATTTTCTAAAGACGGTAGAGGTAAAGTGGCTATCACTAGTAGATGGGGCGCAGGTAAAACGCTTTGATGTTCTCGCCAAAATTCCCAACCGCTGACCAAAATACCATTTTCATCCAAACAAGTTTTTTCCACCTGCACCCGCGAACCAAATTCTGAAGCCAGAATTGTTCCTACTTGAGCCTTCAGTGGTACATCTCCCACCAAAATCACTGTCAATCCTGGTGCAGTGGCACTCAAACACAGTAGCGTACGGACTTTGTGAATAAATGCTGCTTGAAATTCTGGTGTGTTGGGTAGGGGCAACTTATGAGGTAAATACAATTGAATTGCTTCCGCTTGACTCTCCGAGGAGAACTTCAAACAAGTGACATCATCCAACCCGAAGCGCTGACGGAATAGAGGAGCTTCAGTTTCAGACTCTAAAACGCTGCCAATTAGTACTACAGGTTGTCGTTGCCAAATCGGCGAAAGTATTTTTCCTAATTCAATAGGGGCATAATGCAAAGAAAATAAACCTTGACGATGGGCAATAGTCGCCCAGAAGAGAGGAGGGGGGGTAAAGGGAGCAGGAGAGGAGTTTTCATTATTAATATATTCAAATTGCTGCCAGAAGCGCTGCCAAGGTTCTGGCAATCCTTTGACTGATTCCAAAGCAGAATAGAGATGATTTAGAATTTCTATTGCTGGTTGGGAAATCAAATAGCATTCATAGGGATTAACAGGATGCTGGAATAGTTCTTTTGTGAGTTGCACCCTTGCAGAGCGAATTGCCTCAGCTTGGTTAGGACAAGCTAGCATGAGTTGATCCCAATCGTGGGGTTGAATATCCTGAGTGAGCTGATGACGTACCCAATCTTCGAGATCGTCTACACCATCAATAATGGTGGGAATATCTGGAGGAAAATCACCAGAAGATGTGAACTGTCCTCTTAACCAAGCTGCGGGGGAGGTAAGGAGTAATCCTTGGAACTCAGCACTGGGCCAAGCGTCACCTGTTCTGATAGGTTTGTTGGCTTGCAGCCACTGCTGTAGTCGCGGAATTTCTACACGCAGCAGCCGTTGCTGTACCTCTTCTGGGGCAACAATAATTACAGGCCCATGCCACATTAACGCCGATGCTACGAAACTAGTGCGATAGCGCCCTTGATAGCCAGAAACTGCCCCAACTTGAATTAAGGCGCTACGTCCTAAGCGCAAGGCGCGTGCTACCAACCTTGCCATCGTCAAATGATGGGGCCAGGAAGGGAAACCCGCCTGCGATCGCAGGAAGTTATGTAGTGATAAATGGACTTCTGCCTCAATCACACGCTTTAAATCCCATAAAAAGTGACTTTTACTTCCAATAGCCCCATTTCTATTATGTTGTCAGTTGCCAGTAGTCAGTTGTCAGTTGTTATTTGTTTTTCTACTGACCACTGACTACTGACCACTAACCATTAACCATTAACCATTAACCAATTATGCCAACCTACGCAGGAATTGCCAGCGAAGCCTTCAGGCATCCACTAGATAGCCAAGCTGAGCAAGCTTTACGTAATTTACCAGGATTTGATTTTGTCGCTCGTAAATTTGTGGAATTTTTCGCTGAACGCCCTCAATTAGTCTATTTAATGGGCAACACCATCCAAGTCGGGCCGCGCCAATATTCCACTATTTACCAGATTTTTCGAGAATGTGTACGAGATTTGGATATTTATCCAGAACCAGCACTGTTTGTTGAGCAAAATGCCCAAGCTAATAGCTACGCACTTGGACAAGAGCATCCTTACATAGTCATAAATACGGGGATATTAGACTTACTAAACGAAGCCGAAATTAGGGCAGTACTAGCCCATGAATTAGGGCACATTAAGTGTGGTCATACTATTTTAATTCAAATGGCGATATGGGCGAGGAGTGTCGCTTCAAGAGTTGGTGAATTGACTTTTGGCATTGGTGATTTCGTCAGTCAAGGTTTGTTACTTGCCTTTTATGAATGGCGACGTAAAGCTGAGTTATCCTCCGATCGCGCAGCTTTGTTAGTCATGGATGACTTAAATCCTGTGATTTCCTCAATGATGAAAGTCACGGGCGGTAGTATCAAATATGCCAATGAGTGCAGTTTACAAGAATTTATCAAGCAGTCAGAAAATTATCAGGCACTTGATGAAGACGGACTGAACCAAATGTATAAATTCTTAATGTATACAGGGTTCCAAGGTGCAATGCTGACCCATCCTTTTCCTGTGGAACGTTTGCATTACTTACGAGAGTGGGCAGTATCAGAAAAATATCAGCAAATTCGCCGAGGAAACTATCAGCGATCGCCTGCTTCCGGAGCAGTAAATGTTGCAGCAGAAAATTTAGAAAATGAAGCAGAAAATTTGCGTAGGCAAGTTGAAGAATTGCAACAAGAAATTAACAGAATGAAAAGGTCTGAGTAATATCTTGAGTGCTGAGTACAGACGCGATGCCAGTTGCTACAACGGTGAGCCACTGTGGTCTTGGGGTTTCCCCGAGTGGAACAAGTGGCGTGGGAACCCCCCTACCCTTCGGGAAGGCTTTCAGCGAACGGGTTCACAGTCGCCTGCGGAGGGAAACCCTCCCCGAAGTTTGCTTGGAGGGAAACCCTCCGACGCTCGTGACGCTCGTGACGCTCGAAGACTCGCTAACGCTGCGCTATCGCGTAGCGTCTCCCCTTGGGAGAAGACTCGCGCTTCGCTACGCTATGGCAACTTCTCTTTGCAGCGCTGATTCACCGCAACGCACTGGCTCATTCATCGCGTCTGTACAAAAGTTAGGAGTTAGTTGTCAGTAGTTATTCTTTGCGTCTTCCTCATCTCCCCCCTCTCATTCTAAAACAGTTACCCTACCACATAATTTATTTTTGTAATTCCCTTAGATTAGATAATAGTTTTAGATGGACTACTGCCTCCCTAACAGGAAGTGGAGAACTACAGCTAAAAAAGAATCAAAGCTACTGTCCCCTTGAGGTGGGACACAATTAAATCTGATGTAGACATTTCTCGATATGGCAATTCACCTTACAAAACGGATGTTTGTGTTCGCTAATATTCTTGCCCTTGTCATCTTAATGCCGGGAATTGCCTTGGCAGCACCAGTTCAACCTCATGCTAGTTCTGATGTTATTTTTGCTCAAGTTACCAATGCTGCTACGTACTTTACTTCGTTTTCAGACATTGAGTTAACTCCTTTACAACGCCAACAACTCCAGGCTGTACGTCAGAGAAGAAATAAAGAAATTGCAGCAGTGTTGAACTCATCCCAGCGTACACAACTTGTTCAAAACCTACGTGCTGGTAATAATATCACTCAAGCGTTAGAAACACTGAATTTGCAACCAGATCAGCAAGACTTGGTAAAAGCGATCGTGCAATTTACTAACTTGAAGATGAAGGCTATCTTATCTCGTCATTCCCTAACAGTAGGACAAAAATAATGGTTTGACTGGCAGAAATAAATGTTAAATATTAATAACATTTTTTCTAAAAGCCTTGTTGATGAAAGGCATCGCCTAACTTATGGAAACAGTTGACTAATCTGGACTCCAATTTCTGGAAAGGCAATCAAGGATATCGTTACATTTTCCTGCAAAATAAATTCTTGATTTTAGCCTTCCAAACTAGGTTCGTTGTTGTGGCTCGTTTCCGAACCCAATCAGATGCTGATGGTTATTTACAGGTTATTCAACGCTTAATGCCCGACGGCAAATTTCTGGTAGTGTTTGATGGCAACACCAAATCTGAAAGTTTTATAGATTGTAGATAATCGCCCCACTCGATCGCAGCATTTATAATTATCTTTGCCCCCTGAAAGTTCGTAAATATGTCTGAAGAAGATATTCGTGCCACGCGGCTGGAGAAAGTAGAACAGCTAAAGCAGCTAGGAATGAATCCCTACGCCTATCGTTGGGAATCTAGCCATCACGCGGCGCAATTGCAAGCACAATTTGCTGATTTACCCAGCGGTGAAGAAGTTGATTTAGAAGTAGCGATCGCCGGACGCATCATGTTGCGTCGTTTTATGGGTAAACTAGCCTTCGTCACCTTGCAAGATGAAACAGGCACAATTCAGCTTTACCTAGAAAAAAAGCGCATTGACGAAAGTATGGCAGATATTGTTGCCAATGCTTTCAAACAACTCGATAAACTTACAGATATCGGCGATATCTTGGGTGTTAAAGGCACTATCAAACGGACTGAAAAGGGCGAATTATCTATTTACGTCAAACAATATAATATCCTGACTAAATCTCTGTTACCTTTACCTGATAAAAGGCATGGGTTAACGGACATTGCCAAGCGCTACCGTCAACGCTATGTTGACTTGATTGTTAACCCGGAAGTGCGGCAAACTTTCCGCCGCCGCGCCCAAATTACCGCTGGAATTCGTCGTTATTTGGAAGAACGGGATTTTCTAGAAATTGAAACGCCAGTTCTGCAAAGTGAAGCAGGCGGTGCAGATGCACGTCCTTTTATCACGTACCACAACACCTTAGAAATGGAGTTGTATTTGCGAATTGCTACAGAACTCCATCTCAAGCGGTTGATTGTAGGTGGTTTTGAAAAGGTGTTTGAATTAGGGCGGATTTTCCGTAATGAAGGAATTTCGACTCGTCACAACCCAGAATTTACAACGATTGAAGTTTACCAAGCTTACGCCGACTACAATGACATGATGGCGCTGACAGAGGGAATAATTACCACTGTCGCCCAAGAGGTTCTTGGAACGCTAGAAATTACCTACCAAGAGAAACCTGTGGATTTAACACAACCTTGGCGGCGAGTGACAATGCATGATTTGGTGAAGGAATATACGGGTTTAGATTTCAAGTCATTTCAAACTTTGGAGGAAGCAAAAGCAGCAAGTAAAAATGCTGGACTTGAAGATATTGAAGATGTGCCATCAGTTGGCAAACTTTTGAATGAAGCCTTTGAACAAAAGGTAGAGGAAAATTTAATTCAACCTACCTTTGTAATTGACTATCCTGTAGAAATTTCGCCGTTAGCAAAGCCCCACCGTTCTCAACCTGGTTTGGTGGAGCGATTTGAGTTATTTATAGTAGGACGAGAAACAGCCAACAGCTTCTCGGAACTTACCGATCCCATCGACCAAAGAGAACGTTTAGAAGAACAAGCTGCAAGAAAAGCTGCTGGCGACTTAGAAGCGCAAGGTGTAGACGAAGATTTTCTGACAGCTCTGGAATACGGAATGCCGCCTACAGGAGGTTTAGGGATTGGGATCGATCGCTTGGTGATGTTATTAACTGATTGTGCCAGTATTCGGGATGCGATCGCCTTTCCCTTACTCAAACCAGAGAAATCAGAATCATCGCCAGAAGCAGCGACTGAATAGACACTCGCAATTGCATAGAAATAGTAAGGTGCGTTATGGCTTTGTCTAACGCACCATTTTTATTACTCAATCTTTGAATATCTAAGTTGCACTCACGTATTCTATATGATATTCCTTTAAAGGAATCGATGAAATTGGGTTGTTAGATTTAGCTGAAGAATTGCTAGAGAAATTGGCAGAATTTTAGGATTCAGCATTACTAAGTATTATTTAAATTAATTAATATGGAACAAGAATTAAGCAATGAAGAATATGAACTCCTTCAGGTTCTATAGAATATGAACAATGGAAGCGTGAATATAATCTGTATGCCAAATTGAATAGACAAATTCAAGAAATCGAAAACTCTACTCAGCAATTTCCCTTTTCACATCCTCGCTATTGGGCTGCTTTCATTTGCCAAGGTTTACGATGATGACAATGCTGATGGTGTCGGGTAATTATTCGACTTGCTCATCAACCCGATTTAAATATTGTAGAGAGAATATCTCACTTGCTAAAAATTTTGGGTGATGCGATCGCACCACCCAACCTAAAATTTTATAATTTAATGACTAGTTCGCTACTTCAGCCAGTTCAATAATGCGTCCTTCATAGTCCTTGACTAGAAAGTTAAGGGGCTTTTGGTTGCGAATCTTGAACTTTAAACCGCGTGTTTCTACTCGCATTAAAATCATGTCGAGGCAGTCGCGATCGAAACAAACGTGACGCTGCTGATTTTTGCTACCCAGACTCGCCCCAGTAATGATGTGCAGTTGGGTGTTTTTCTTGATCTGATACCACAGTCCATCGTTGGCATTGTTCATCGTTTTGCCAGACCAGCTGGGACTGGTGGACATGTATAGTGGATCGATCCCGGTTGTGCCCATGGTTTGCTCGTAGTTGTAGTAGTAGTGCAACGGCACTTCAGCTGCTGGCAAATCTAGCAGCCCTTCATACAACTGTCGGGCAATCTCCAAATCGGACACCATCACGGTATGTACTTTTGGGGCACTGGTGAGAAACATCCACATAGCGCCAGCGTATGCCGCCAGCAGCATCACCATAATGCCTTGGGTGGAGAACAGACTATCCAAGGGCAGGGAAGGCAAAAAAGAGCCTAAAGTCAACGGAGCGAGCAGAAAAGGCATCACACTAGCTGCTATAACCATGAACAAATTAAAGATTGTATAAGGAGCCGCTTTTATTATTGTCGATAAAGACTGAAATTTAAGTCCTTGTTTCTAGTGTATCAATACTAAAGTGTTTGAGTCTTCACAATAAACAGACCCATTGTAAAAATATGATGTTGCTGACGACAAAACTCCTATTCCCAATATTATTTTAACAACTATCTACTGTTAAGCCTATGCAAATTCCTCATTTTCCCGAAGCTAACCACCCGCTAGTCAAGTCGCTGTTTCATCACAGCGACCAAGAACTGCTGAGTCTGTTTCAGAGCCATCCAGAGGCTGGAAAGTACTTTACGGTGATTTTTTGCCGCTACAGCCCCATAGTTTACACTTTGATTCAGCATTCGGCGCGATCGCCTGTACAGGCAGATTATCTGTTTGCCCTGACTTGGCGACATATCTATTACGAACTTGGCGGACTCAATTTAACCAATCCTCAACCAGGCCAAGAAGCCTTAACCTTGCAAAATTGGCTAATTAACATTACGGCTTTCTGTATCAACGAAATTAAGCTACCCCCAACCGAAGCAATTCATTATTCGCTCCAAGCGACTTCACCACCGCTATGGTGCTACGTAGAACAGGCATTAGACCAATTACCACCTATTTTGCGCTTGATGGTCTTAATGGCTCAAACTTTCCACTGGAGCGAAACTAGAATTGCCGCCTATCTACAAGCCGAAGGAGAAAAGATATCGCCTCTTGAAGTAGCCAATTTTCTCCAGGAAGGCTATCTTATGCTAGAGGACAAATTACCGCCAGATATCCGCGCTATCTACTTGGGAGAAGATTCAGCTAAATCATAACTTAAGTATTAACGCGTATGCTGATGGTGTTACTGCTAAGAAATAAAACTTTTACTTGAATCTTATACTGAAACCCGAAATTTCACGGGTAAGTTTTATGAAACAACGGCATTTATTCCGAAAGCATACTATTTTGAACTTAGCTCCAACCCTTCGCAGCGAAGGCTATCAGTTGGAGATTCTGGATGGCGCTACCCTTGCCTTAGGCAGGGTTAATAAATTCAAGTTTTTTACTTACTTTTTACTTTTTACTTTTTTGTTGAGTCCTGTAACAGCAAGTGCTGCGGATATTACTCAACAACTCCATCGCCCTTTAAGTAGTTCGAGTTGGCGAGAATCAAGAGATGAAGCAGACAGTTTAGTGCGTATCGCTGAACAACAGAACGCGTCAGGGTATTCCGAAAAAACAATAGATTCTTGCTTGCAGGCACTAGATATCTATCACTCTATTGGTGATATCAAAGCACAAGGTCTAACTTATGATTTATTAGCAAAGGCTTATATCCAACTAGGTCGTTTCAAAGAAGGGGAAGATGCATTACGCCGACGATTAGCGATCGCTCGTGATACCAAAGACTTTCAAGCACAGATTTTTGCGCTAAATAATATTGCTAGTTTATTACTCCAAGCAGGAGAAACCGTCGCTGCCGGCAAAACGGTTCAAGAAGGACTCGCAATTGCTCAAAACATCAAAAGTATTGAGGGTGAAGGACTATCCCTGAGTAATTTGGGTTTAGTAACAGCTAGGCTAGGAGATTACAACAAAGCAATTAAACTTTATGAAACTGCTTTAACTTTCCGCCGTCAAACTGGCGATACCATCGGTGAGGCAAATACTTTGAATAATTTAGGTGATGCTTATCTAGCAGCCGGAAATTATCAGGATACCATTGGTTCTTATGGGGCAGCAATGCGAATTGCGAAAACAACCCGCGATCGCTCCAACCAATTACGAGCAATTGATGGTTTAGTAACGGCTCACAGTGCTGTAGGACGCTACGAACGGGCATTTGATTTACTAGCGCAACGTTTAACACTCGCTCAAGAATTAGAAAATCTGCGAGAAGAATTGAATTCTTTTGAATCCTATGCAAAGTTGTACGAGCAGTTAGGTAATTACCCAACTGCCCGTAATTTTTATGAAAGAGCAATTATAGTGGCACGAACTCTGGAAGATAACAAACAGGAAGTGCGATTGATTGATAGATTGACTCAAATGCTGAAGCGATGAATTAGAGTTAGGAGAGACGCGATTAATCGCGTCTCTCCTAACTCTTTTTTTAGCCTAATTCAAAAATACTGAACCGTTTGGATCAATTCTTAATGCACCTCTATCTCTACTTACATCAGTAGCTTCCTTAAACGTCACTTCCAAGATACCTGGCTCTGAAGTGGGTTGCGGCGTTACTAAAAGTAGTCCGCCATCTTCGCGTTGGAATGTTACTGTTACTGGTGCGCTTAAACCTTGTAGTGTCACATTTGACTTACCTTGTAGCGATCGCGGTGCTGTATCGCCAATTACTTGGTAAGTTACATTCGCCGCAGTGTTATTTACTAACCTGATATTAACCCTACCATTTGCCAAGGCGATCGTAGTACTAGGAGCTTGGCGCGGTGGTAATACGGATGGTTGAGTCGGTTTAGTTGGAGAAACTGACGGGCTAACAGGAGTGACTTGACTTGGAGTTATTCCTAGTGCCTGCTGTTGTTGGGTAATAGCATTAGGCGGACACCCTTGAGGCACTATATTTCTACTGTTAAAAGGTTCTTCGTAATAAATACGGGGACAAGGATTAATACCGGGAGTCCCTGATTGGGGTGTTTCGCCGCCAACGCCCAGTCCTGTCTGATATGGGGATGGAGTAGTAGGAACAGGAGTAACGGGAAGCAACCCTTGAGCAGCTAGTCTTTGAGTGAGAGCATTAGGAGGACAGCCTCGCGGCACTATAACCCGATTATTGTGTGGTTCTTCGTAGAAAATACTAGGGCAGGGGTTAACTTTGGGAGAAGTAGTTTGCTGTGCTACTGCTGCTCTAGGAATTACTGGCAAACTCATCAGTAATCCGCCACAAATTACACCAAATAAGTTAGTAAACTTGCGAATTCTTTGAGAATGTGTATTCATCTATTAACTCCTGGAAAAATATCAAGGTTTTTTTGAGATTTCTTTATTGATTGACTTAAAATTTTCCAATTTTGCAGATTAAATTAAATACAAAAGCAAAAAATAGCTGTATCAATTGATTTGATTTGTTATGAATTAGGTTAATTTATAGAATAATCTCAATTTAACAATTGAGTCTTATGTTTTTATCTAACTACGGATATAAGCTAAAAAAACAAATTTACCAATTTAGGCTGAGTTGTAAATTAGTTAAATTTTATAACTTAGAAATCTTAGTTAGATTGTTTGCTACTATTAAGCTGCTTACCCAATTTTGCGGACTTTATAAGATAAATAGCTAGCAATTTTCTAAATTCTTTATGATGATAATTCATCGCTAGTGGCAGAAAATACAGCCTTAACTAACTATCAGCGCTCTACATTATAATGGCATTCCGCCTTTATTTGCCACTCGAAATAAAAAGCGATCGCTATCAATATTGAAGATGCCAAGGTCTTGCAAAAGTGGACGCATCATTTAAATTGACGACTCAATTTTGCAAGCTTTGTTATATAAAGTTAATAGTTAAAGTTATTACTCTTCATCTGTCAGAAGAAACAAATTTTCAGTATAAAATTAAGGCTCAAGAGTTATTGGTAAAGTGACAATAAAAGTAGTACCTTTACCAACACAGCTTTCAACTTGAATTTGACCTTGGTGATGTTCGACAATAGCTTGAGCGATCGCTAGTCCTAATCCTGAACCTGTAGTACTGTCTGTAGCTGTGTTCTCAGCCGTATGGGTACGCGCGGGATCTACTCGATAAAAGCGGTCAAACAAGCGTGGTAGTGCCTCTGCGGGAATCCCAATTCCGGTATCACTTACCTTAATTTGCAACAGAGGAGTGCTGTAACGAATTCTAGAGACGCGATTACTTCCCTCTAAACGCACCAATTCGACATTCACCCGTCCCCCTGATGGGGTGTATTGCAAAGCGTTGCTAATCAAATTCGTGAATAACCGCACTAGTTGATCCCATTTGCCTACAAGCGTAAACCAGTTTTCTAGCAATTCCGGGCTAGTTTCGGAGGCGGGAGGGTCAATCAACTCTAGATTCAGAATAATTTTTTTTTCCGTCGCTAACAATTGTTGTTCTTCAACCACTTCCATCAGCAAGGCATCTAACGGACAAGGTGAAAAGATATCTTTACTACTACCACTGTCTTGTCGTGCCAGAAAAAGTAAATCATTGACTAACTTACCCAAACGCTGCGTTAATCGTTCCACTACCTTTAACTGTTGGCGATAATTTGAAGAAGTGGTGGCTTCTGCTTCTCTCCACTCCAAGTCAGCTAGGGCAACTTGCACATTAGTTTGAATCAAAGTAATGGGACTTCTGAGTTCGTGCGAGGCATCCGCGGTGAATTGTTTGAGGCGTTGATAAGATTCGCCCACAGGTTCCATAGCTTTACCTGAAAGAAACCAACCACTTGCAGCCACGGAAAGCACCATTAAAAATGTACCAAGTGCCAAATCAAATATGAGTTGGCGACTGGGTTTGGTGACTTCAAACCAGGGATGGCTGACACGCAGATATCCTAATACCTGCCGTCCGATTTCTACTCTTTGTGTGATTTGTCGTAATAACAGTCCTGAGTCGCCCCAAGTCCCCTTTTCTCCCTTGATTACTCGCACAGTTTCGCCAGTACGGTTAGCATGAATCGGAATATTTAGGGATTCGGAAAGAGTTGACCAGAGTAATTCACCAGTTGGGCTAAACCACTCTAGATCGATGTGGTCATCTTCTACAGTGTCAGCATTATTGCGAAAACTGGCTTCTACACTAATACGGAATTGATCGACATCGCTGTTGACTGGTTCAATGACAAGCGATCGCTCTACTATTTCCACCACATGATTGAGGGTATCGTCAATCCGCTCAATTAATGTACTGCGGACATATAAATACACTCCACTGGCAAATAACAGTAATAATACAGCCGTAATCGCGGTGTACCAAAGAGCAAGACGACGACGAGTAGCTTGAAACATACTTTAACAATAAAGGCAGTCCCGATGAAAAAATTTCATAATTATATATGAAAATGTCGTAACTTCCAGTCAAGGCTGACACAAAAGAGGTTGTTCCCTCAGTAGAGCATCTTTAACCTGAAAGGCTGTCGAACTCGAATACCCAGAGGCATAGCCAATTGTTGCTACTACACTCACAGCAGTTACAGTAAGCACGCAAGTTAGAATCTAGCAAAAGAGGTATCCATATGCTAGCCCCCGACCGATTTGACTCGCTGTTGTAGGTCAAGAATATGCAGGTAGTCTACACCTGTTGACGCAGGAACATAGAGAAATTATTTCAGAATTCTCTCCTCTGCCCCTCTGCCTCCCCCATCCCCCTCTACCTATTCTTGACTTTGCAATTTTTGCATTTCATATTGCACATCTAATGCAATCTGCAAGGCTTCATTAAGTAACCTTCCATGCTCAGTCGCCTGTTCAGTAACTTGCATTGCTGTTAAAGTTGCTAAATTATTGACGAATAGCTCTGTATTCCTGAGAATAAAATTTTTATTCTCTCTCAAAATTCTTTCTGTCTTCAAAGCACGCACTAAATCATTTCTTGTAAGTTGTAGTGCTTCAAGGACTTTCTCTCTTTCCTTAATGCTGACTCCGGGATTACCAGCTTCTTCTATTTGGTCATTAATATCTATTGCTTTAATAATAGAATTGTATCTATCAACATCATGTAAAAGAATTTGCAAAGAATTTGTCAAATTCTTTTTAAGCATTTCAAGTCTTTTTTTCCACCAAAAATATAAAAATATTTGTGTTATTCCTCCACCCAATAAGCATAATATAATTAATAATAGCCAGGATGGAATCGTAATCCATGTAGCAAAGAGCTTAATAAGAATATCAAAAACCAGATAACTAAAAACAAATGTAGAAAAAACTAGAAAAACTACAGTAGGCCCTTCCGAACCTTTAATTTTTTTTATAATTTGTTTTCCTATTTGATTCAAAGGATTACTAATGATTATTAGTTCATCTTTAACAGGCAAATTAGTCAAAATTTGTAATTCTCTTTGACTAATCTCCAAGCCATGTAAATCATTACGCACAGATCTACCCATCTTTGCCAGAATAATTAGTTTAATACAATATAGCAATCAAACTTCTGGATGGCTCCTGAAATAAGCATTTTGTACAAAACTTTTTAATTGAGTTAATGGTCTAAGACAGAATTTTAAAATTATGTACAATATGATACTTTAGTTTTACTTTAGTTCTAGCCTAGAACTAAAGTAGAGTAAGACATATTAAACATCCTGTTAATGTCAAGTATATATCAAAGGTAATTATCCGAACAAAGTGCTATTTTAAACTACTAGATAGAAGTATTTTTTTACTGTCGTTCGGTTGTATCTGGACATAATCGCACTTTGCCGAAAGTGGACAATCATTACAAAGAGGATTTTTGGCCCTGCAAACCATAGCTCCGAAGTCTAGTAAGGTTAAATTCCACTTGCCAACTTTTTTATCGGGAGCAATTGTTTCTGCTGCACGCCAAAGAATCTTACAGCGTGATTTAACTCTTTCTCCTTGTAAACCAAAGAAGCGCTCAAGGATACGAGCTACGTTAGTATCGAGTACGGCTAGCGGTTGACTGAAGGCTTGAGAACAGATAGCACGAGCTGTATATTTACCGATTCCAGGTAATTCAAGCAACTGCTTTTCTGAATTGGGGATTTTTCCTCCATACTGCTCTATGATGATACGAGCGCACTGGTACAGTCTTTCTGCCCGGAAGTAAAGACCTAAAGGCTTTAGCAGTTCGCTCAATTCATCAATGCTTGCTTTAACTAAGTTTTCGAGCGTAGGATATTTGAAGAGAAATGCTTTGTAGATAGGAACAACCGTAACTGCATCTGTTTTTTGCAGCAGATGTTCTGCAACGAGAATTGCGTAAGAATCGCAAGTCTGCCGCCAAGGAAAATCGCGTAAGTTTTGTGTTCCCCATGTAGAGAGACGGTGGTGAAACCATTTAATTTTTACAGCATCTAAATTTGACGCTGCGTTTTCTTGAGGTTTTTTAGTTACACCCTTCACGATTGTTTTCTCAACTTAAATCTAGTAGACTTTTACCACCATTTTCAGAAGAAGTACGCAGCTACTGTAAAAACTCAGGAGTTAAGGTAGGAATTTCTCGCAAGCGCTGCAAGTCTTCGCTTTGTTTTGCCATTTCTCGTACTGTAAACGGATGGTTAGCAACTATTTCTAATAGTTGTTCGTGGGAAATGTCTTCTGAGCTTTCATCTTCAGACTGGCATCTTAAATAATCTATATACTCAAAAAGAGTTTCGTCTATTTCTTTTGCTACTAAAAAAGTTTGTTGCGGAGTTTGAGCGAGACAAAGTTCTATAGTATTACAGACAATCCACGCGCCTCTCTGTCCTTCTGGAGTTTCTTCGTTTTCATAGTCATAGGGATATCTTTCACAATTAAATAATAACTGACGAAATCTTGATACATCGACCTTTTTACCTGCCAAAAATCCCCAGATTTCGTCAAGTGCTTCTCTTATGGGATCTTGCTCATTCCAGCCTTGTTCTTTTATTTCTTGCAGGAAAATGCCATAGTTTGGAAACAATCTCTCACAGCAAGCTGCCGCAAACGCTATTCGATGCATGGGTAGAAGCGTTTCCAGTTATTGCTCCAATATATCTAATTGACCGTACTTTAGATTCATTTTTATAGTTTAGTTGTATTGTCAGCAGTTCTTAGGGGGAGCATACAAATGTGCAAGTTTAATTTACACACAGAACTTGTGATAAATCCCGGAGTACTTGGGTTTTAAATAAAGATACTATAAAGCCAGCAAAGGAACATGACTCATCACATATTAAAAGCTACTAAAGAAACTGTGCATCTAGGTGGTTTCTCGCACCTACTAGAACCAGCCCTCACTATTGATTCGGGGGACACGATTGATGTAGAAACTTACAGTGGTTATTACGTTTACGACAAAGCACCACTAGAGTTTCTCACACCAGAACTTCTCGATATTTGCCAAAATCTTGCACCAGAACGTAAAATTGCAGCGGGACCGCATTTACTGACAGGGCCAGTTTATGTGCGGGATGCGGAACCTGGGGATGTTTTGGAAGTAATATTAGAAGCGATCGCACCTAGTTTACCCGTTGGCTTCAATGCAATTCGTACAGGTTGGGGTGCTTTACCACACTTATTTTCGCAACCTGCGCTAAGATTCATTCCTTTGGATTTAGCAAACAACATTGCCGAATTTCCCCAAAATAGCGGCATTAAAATTCCTCTGAAACCATTTTTTGGCATTCTAGGTGTCGCCACGCCAGAAAATGACCGAATTTCAATTCCACCTGGCTCTTATGGTGGTAATATCGACAACCGCGAACTCCAAACAGGCTCCCGCGTATTTTTGCCTGTTTTCGTTCCAGGTGCGTTGTTTTCTATTGGGGATGGGCATTCAGCTCAGGGAGATGGCGAAGTTAACGTTACCGCCATTGAAACTTCCATGAACGGTAGAATCATGCTTAAACTTCGCAAGGATTTGCACCTAGCAATACCCATTGCTGAAACATCTACTGATATTATCACAATGGGGTTTGCTCAAACTTTAGATGAAGCTTTAGAACTAGCTCTCAAAAATATGATTGATTTTTTGAAACGGTTCACAAATTTATCGGCAGAAGAGGCTTATGTTTTGTGTAGTTTAGCTGTGAACTTTCGCATCACTCAAGTTGTTAATAGCCCTCAAAAAGGCGTTCATGGTATGCTGCCAAAGTCAATATTGTCAAATCCAATCAGTTTATAATTAATAGGGAAATAACAGTTTTGTATGTCTAATATACTTATTCAAATGTTGCTCATCGGTCTTGTCGCCGGTGTTGCTGGTGGTATGTTTGGTATCGGCGGTGGTGCAATTATGGTACCAGCAATGGTGCTGCTAGTTGGTTTGGATCAAAAGTTTGCTACCGGCACTTCTCTGGCTGCACAAATTTTGCCAATTGGAATTTTAGGAGCAGCAGTTTACTATCGTAATGGCAACATTAATATTAAATATGCTGTACTAATTGCTATTGGTTTGGTGATTGGTAATTTATTTGGAGCGTTGTTTGCTAATCAGCCATTTATTAGTAGTGAAACTATGAAGAAGTTGTATGGTATATTTTTGTTATTAATAGGTCTACGATATTTAATAGGACGTTGAAGAAGGCAGAGCAGCAGCTGACAAGTGTAGGTTTTTGAGATTTTGCGTTTTGACTGACGCGGGGACGGGGGGACGCGGAGAGAAATCTGATAATTTACTAACCCCAATCCCCAATCCCTTTTTCAAAAAAAATCTATTGCACTTGTTGAGTGGGAAAAGCGCCAGGTTTTACAGCTAAGTTGAGATTTTGTCCATTGCGTCGCAGTTCTAAACGCAAATCCGACCCAACTTGAGTATTTTCTACTGCTCTTTGGACGCTGCTAGCATCTGTGACTGATTCACCGTTAAGCTTTGCAATCACATCACCAGCACGCACTCCTGCTTTAGCAGCTGGTGAATTGGGCATAACTTTCACAACTAACACACCTTTATCTTCATCTACACTCAAACCGCTGTTGGGGTCAGAGTTAAGATTTTGCTTGATCTGAGGTGTTAACCCCACCATTTGAATACCTAGATAGGGATGCTGCACTTTGCCAGTGGCTATCAGTTGACTGGAAATGCGTTGTGCTGTGTCGATGGGAATGGCAAAGCCTATTCCTTGTGCGCCCTGGATGATAGCTGTATTCATACCAATTACCTCGCCACGGGAATTGAGCAGTGGCCCGCCAGAGTTACCAGGATTAATAGCTGCGTCAGTTTGAATATACTCTACTCGCTGATCGGGGGCACCAATTTGATTGCTACTGCGTCCGGTGGCGCTAACGATCCCTGTAGTTACAGTATTATCTAAACCAAGGGGATTACCGATCGCGATCGCCCATTCTCCTGGTTGTAGTTGGTTGGAGTTACCCAAAGCCACTGTTGGTAAGTTATCTGCCTGAATCTTAACAACGGCGACATCTGTTAATTCGTCTTTCCCTAACACCTTACCTTGAAAGCTGCGCCCATCCTTGAGTGTTACGGTTACTGTGTCAGCACCAGCAACAACGTGGGCGTTGGTAAGAATGCGTCCATCACCACTGATGATAAAACCCGAACCAGTACCCCGTTCTACCCTGTTCTCCTGCTGTGGCAGTTCAGATCCAAAGAAACGGCGAAAAAATGGGTCGTTGAATTCAGTGGGTAACTGGCTTTTTACTGTTCGAGAAGAGTCAATTCGGACTACAGCCGGCCCGACCTTTTGCACTACCTGGATCACAAAGTTAGGATCTGTGGCAGCTGGTAATGGGGGGGCTGCATTGACTCGATTTACTGCCAGTTTAGAAGCACTCTCAGACAATTCCTGATGATGTCCAGCTAAATAACCGCCCGCCAATGTCATACCCGATCCCAGTAGCACCAACGATAGAGAGGCGGCTGCCTTTTTCAAGGGTGCATTTTTATAGCGCTTGGCATCAATTAAAGGCTGATTTTCGTTGTGTATTTGGTTTTTCATCGCCGTCTGGAAAGATATTTAAATGTATTACTAATGTAGACAGCGTTTATGGCGGTTTTGTTACGGGAGTATAGCGTTATTGTGAAAAGTTTGGTATTTTAACTAAATTCTTGGTATGCAAGTATGCCTGTAGTTGACGTTTTTTCCTTCAGCAAATCGTGGCTGAGATAACTACGACTACTTCTGTAGTCGCGTTGGTTTTCGAGTTGTGTGTGATGGTGCAGTAAAGACTTAATTTTTTAAATCGTGCAAATTATTAACTTATGGAGCGCAATAATTCCTGCACTGCGATCGCAAAACTAGAAAAAGTGAGAGGTCAGAAAGTATTGTCTGACTTTGATAAGTATCTGAACTCAGTCAGCGAGCGAGATACAGCTTACCAACGCAGACATATTAGGCAGCAAGATTTATTGGATTATATGGTTTTTCAATATACAGATGCGCTTGTTACTTTAGCAACAGTTAATCTTGAGAAGTTGGTGAATTTCTATACCCAGTTACTTGGGCAAAAACCAACTACTTTCATCCCGAATGTATATGCTGAGTTTCAACTTATTGGTCTGAGGTTGGGTATTTTTCAACCTAAAAAAATACATGAACCTGAATTTGAAAACTCAGCTCAAAGTAAGCTAAGTTTGTGTTTAGAGGTAAGCAATTTGGAAGATGCGATCGCCCACCTCACCAACCTAGGCTATCCCCCACCTACAGAAATCTCAATTGCTTCCCACGGTAGAGAAATTTACGCCTACGACCCCGATGGCAATCGTCTGATTTTGCATCAAGCCAAAGATTAAGTGCTGAATGGGAAAATATCAGCACTTTTATTAGCGATAATTAGTAATTGGTAATTAATAATAAACTATGGCTATAACGAACAACTATAAATTAAACCTGATCCAATGGTATCCCGGTCATATTGCCAAAGCTGAAAAGAATCTCAAAGAACAGCTTTCACGGGTAGATGTGGTGATGGAGGTAAGAGATGCGCGGATTCCCTTGGCAACACACCATCCCCAAATAGGTGAGTGGGTGGGAAGCAAGACGCGAGTGTTGGTACTGAATCGGTTAGATATGATTACTCCCCAAGTGCGATCGCTTTGGATAGATTGGTTCAGAAGTCAAGGAGAAGTCCCTTATTTTACCAATGCTAAACAAGGTCAAGGTGTAATCGCAATTTCCAAAGCAGCCCAAGCCGCTGGGGTGGAACTCAATCAACGCAGACGCGATCGCGGTATGTTACCCCGTCCAGTCCGTGCTGTAGTCATTGGTTTTCCCAATGTTGGCAAATCAGCTTTAATTAACCGTCTGTTGGGGCGACGTGTGGTAGAAAGTGCCGCCCGTCCGGGAGTGACTCGCTCCTTACGTTGGGTAAGAATTTCCGAACAGTTGGAATTACTAGATGCTCCTGGTGTCATTCCTGTTAAGTTGGAAAATCAAGATGCCGCCTTGAAATTAGCGATTTGTGACGATATTGGTCAAGCATCTTACGATAATCAATTAGTAGCATCAGCCTTCGTAGATTTACTCAATGAACTCCAAGCCACAGCTAGTGATTTATTCCCACAACTACCACTACACTCACGTTACGAACTCGACTCCACAAACCACACAGGAGAAGCATACTTACATGCTTTAGCGGAGCATCGTTACAAAGGCGATGTAGAGAGAACGGCTAGGCAACTTTTAACAGATTTTCGCAAAGGTATGTTAGGTACGCTGCCTTTAGAACTGCCTCCTAGTTGGGATCGTTAGAAAGCGATCGCATCCGAAGAAACAGAGTAGAACGTTAAAGTTAATTCCATAGGTAAAATTTCAATAATTTCTCCCTTGTCCCATTTGAACTATTCACCCTTTAATCGAGGGTGGATTAGGAACCTGTGAAACTAGTTCGGGATAGCCAGCGTCTATTAAGTATTTTCGTACTGCCTCATAATCGCCATATCTTAATTGTCTGAGTGCTAGGTCTAATTTAGACTTCACACTTTCATCTGTGGCTTGAGTCAATAACGCACCAATGTGCTGCAACAAACTATTAAAATGATGTGGTTCTGGACTTGGCTGATTTTCTAGAAAGTGCGGTGTCATCATACGTTCCATTAATTGCACTGACACAGGTGGCGCGAATCCTCCCCATACACCCATATCTTCAAATACATTGTAAATCAATCGCTGATAAGCTGTAGATTCTCTAGCAGGTAATACTTCCCATGAATCCAACCCCCAAACTGATTGAATTGACCCAATCGCAAAAACTCTAGCACCACTGGGAGTTGTAAAGTAGACACTGTGAGATGTTTGCACTGCTTCCATAGGTAAATCCCCTAAAAATGACTGAGAAACATTAGAGATATCGGGAATAGTATTGGGGATAGTGGATTCAAAGATAATACAGTCTAAAAAGTTGGGCGTATCTGATTTAATTTGAGGCTGTGCTTGGGGAGATGGATCGATATGATCCCACTCATAACCTAGTAATTGATTGAGTTTAGAACCCACTGTCAAACCAGTTTCTCTAAAAACATCATGGTCTTTTTTGACTGTCAGATCGTAGCCTGCATAAATATTACTAATATCACCGATATATCCGACACCTAATAATCCACATTCACCTCTAATTTGACATCCGTCAAATGTTTTACCAAGTAAATCTGGGTCACGAAAACGGTAAGTAGGGGGAATATTAAATGTGTCTGGTACATAGTTAGAGACTACACCACCTGCCAGTGGCTCGTTCAGCTTATAAAGGTCAGCTGTCCTATAGTCATCATGCCATTTAATATTCCAGTAACAAGTATTGGCTGAAAGTGAAACGACATGCACGCCAGCTTCTATTGATTCTTTAATTGCCTTGTATTCTTTGAAGCTCCAGTATTCGTCGTGACCGCTATTCATAAATACACGATATTTAGTGACAAAAACTGAGCCATTTTTATCAATATCTTGACCAGAGCAATAAGAAACGCGATAGCAATTCTTTTCTAACCAACGAATAGTATTCACTTCCCATCGTAAGGGATTACTATTTACTGCGTCGGTATTATAAGTGTTAGCTTCCCACGGGCGATCTTGGCTAATCTGTAATGCTCTCTCACCCTTTGAATAAGTTGATTTTCTGTTAACTTCATCATAAGCAAAAGTATTGTAAGCAAGATGAGTTGCAAACCCAAATTTATAAATAACATCAGATTCTAAAGCATCATCTCGCAAAACAAAGAATGCTATACATTGTTTGGTTGTGATTTTATCGGTTAATTTAACCATATAACAACCAGTAACCCAAGTGTCATCAGTTGTAATCGTGTAGGTCTTTCCCCAGTCATAACGAATCAGTTTTGTTTGAGTGTCAACTTGCTCATTAGATATAGGTTGCTTAATTGCTGGAATATTATCAGCTGTGCTGACCAATCTTGCACCTACACCTCCGTAATAACCCAATCTGTAAACTTCTATTTTGATATTTCCAGGGTTGAGGATATTAGCTTTGATATCGATTGACTCGCCTTTATTAATAGATTCAGCGGTCATAAAAGCAGCAATTTCTAAACCTGTAGCGTAGTTAATTTGTAACCAGTTTTCAGTTCCAGGTTTCAAATTCTCTAAAAATATAGGATGATTAACAACATGTTCTCTAACACGAAGAGTCGTCGGCTCACCGTTGCTTTCAAAAACAATATCTTGATAGTAGTAACTATTTTCAAAACTCCATTGTGGAAAAATGGGAGCTAATGCTGGGTTGTCATATCCTCCTTCTAAATCATAATAAGCAAATATGCCATTTTTAGATTCAGTTGTAGCTAGTGCAGTAATTGGCCCTTTGACAAAAGGCGTAGCAAAAAAATTACCTTGTCGTGGTAAATTTTTCAACATATCAGTAGAAGCGATATAAACTTTGTTAGGTTGAATCTCAACAGGTGGATTTAATGTTGCTTCATTCCAAGCATCACCAACAATATTAGTGAATGTCACTTCAGCTAATTTCTGTTTTGTTTCAGCATCCCAAAGTCTTGCTTTATGAGGTTGGTTGATATTATCTTGGGAAGATATCCAACACCTCAAAGCTTTGATTTTACCAGCTTGGGAAGATTTAAATTTAAAACCTGCGTCATAGGGTTTGTCATCACTAGACACTAATGAGGGACTTCCCCCATTAATCGCACCATCAAATCTCGGATCTTTATTCTCAAAGAGTTTTATATCTTGAATAGTTGTAGATTTACCATTACTCTCAAAAACAATGTCTTGATAGTAATAACTATTTTCAAAACTCCTTTTGGGGAAAACGGGGGCTAATGCTGGGTTGTCATATCCTCCCTCTAAATCATAATAAGCAAATACGCCATTAGTAGATTCAGTTGTAGCTAGTGCAGTAATTGGCCCTTTGACAAAAGGCATGGCAAAAAAATTACCTTGTCGTGGTAAATTTTTCAGCACATCAGCAGAAGCGATATAAACTTTGTTAGGTTGAATCTCAATAGGTGGATTTAATGTTGCTTCATTCCAAGCATCACCAACAATATTAGTGAATGTCACTTCAGCTAATTTCTGTTTTGTTTCAGCATCCCAAAGTCTTGCTTTATGAGGTTGGTTGATATTATCTTGAGAAGATATCCAACACCTCAAAGCTTTGATTTTACCAGCTTGGGAAGATTTAAATTTAAAACCTGCGTCATAGGGTTTGTCATCACTAGACACTAATGACGGACTTCCCCCATTAATCGCACCATCAAATCTCGGATCTTTATTCTCAAAGAGTTTTATTGTTTCAACATTAGAATTAACACTAATTGGATAATAGATAAATTGAGGCTCATTTGACATCAGCATAATGTTTAAAAATACTGTTTATTTATGATAGTTAGTAACAATATAAATTAGCTGGAATTAGTTAATTTAAATAATGCTAAACTTAGAAATTGTGTCAGTTATATTGCTGAATTTTAGGGTTAAAAATTTATAACCAAAAGTACCCTTGAGGGTACTATCGAGTTCATAAAAACTTTATAAAACTGTTTAAAAAAAATATTGAGTATAATTTTAGACAATTAATTACTTTTAGTTTTACTTAATCCAAATTTTATGTAATTTAATATACATTTTGTTATTTAAGTAACTATGCCAGCTATCTTCTTAGAAATTATCATGGATTGTTTTTGCAGCAAAAATTCTTATTTTTGAGGGAAATCCACCATTCTTCGCTCTAAGATCGCTTCTTTAATATTTGTATATAATTTATGGGTAATATTTACTACATGCAGTTGTCGTAATGCCGTTAGCAGTGCCATAAAGAAAGGATAAAGCTTAACCCTTAGCGTATCCTTTACCCTAAAAATGCTTGCATCCCCAGCCCCCAGGATAGACATATCATACTCATGACAGAACTCACATTACGCTTACAACAGGGAGATACCGAATCAACGGTGTCCGTGAATAAAGATGAATTCACGATCGGTCGTCTGCCAGAATGTGACTTATATCTACCTTTTGGAGGAGTTTCCCGCCAACACGCCAGGCTGGTGAAAACGGCTGATGGCGTATGGACTATTGAGGATTTAGGTAGTAAAAACGGGACGCAAGTCAATCAAAATCTTGTGACCAATGTCCAGAAGTTACATCAGGGCGATATTATTTGGCTAGGAAATGTGAACTTGGTAGTGCAGTTTGCCAATCCTAGTACACAGGTAATGACTAAGTATACAGAAGCTGCGGCAGTTTCTGAGCAAAGAACGATTTTTCGCAATGTCAAACAACTACAACAGCAATGGATAGCGGCCGATAGCAAGGATGGCGAAACCAGTAATAAAGATAAAACGATCGCACGTCTTAAAGATTTGGTAGATATCGCTAAAAATCTCTGTGCAGCAGCATCCATAGAAGAAATTTTCTCTCAGGTGCAACAAGTTGTTTTTCGTTACCTCGATAGTATTGACCGCTTGGCATTATTAATTGATGTCAATGGAGGCGGTCATCTGGAGTTGGTGAATGCTGGTACGAGAAACATTTTTGAGCAGAAATATTTAGCAGCTGCTGGCAATTGGATTAGTCGTAGTATCTGTCAAAAGGTATTTGAGGAAAAAGTTGCCATTCAAACAGCCGATACCCATAAAGATGAACGATTTGCTGGAGAACACAGTATTTTAGTCAAAGGCATTCGCAGCGCCATGGCCGTACCTTTATGGGATGAAAATAAAGTTGTGGGTGTTCTTTATGCCGATGCCCATCTTTCTTCTGCACATTGGGAAAATGAGGGTGAGGAAGAACTCAGCTTTTTTTCAGCTTTAGCAAATCTGGTGGCTTCTAGCGTCCAACGTTGGCTGTTAGTAGAGAAACTCAAAACTGAAGAGGTGATTCGTCACCGACTAGAACGCTATCATTCTCCATCTGTTGTCCAGCAGTTAATAGCTGTAGGTGGTTTGCCAGATGGTCGTTTAGCCCCCACAGAAAGTGAAATCAGCATTTTGTTTGCAGATTTGGTTGGCTTTACAGCCATTTCCGAACGGTTAACACCAACTGCGATCGCCCAATTATTGAATAATTTATTTGAAGAGATGTTGCAAGAAGTGTTTGCCTGTGGCGGCACTTTAGATAAATATATTGGCGACTGTATTATGGCATTTTTTGGCGCTCCCGAACTGCAAATAGATCATGCCGATCGCGCCACCACCGCTGCTAAAGGAATGCTCACCCGTCTCGAACGTCTGAATGCCAATGGTTTTTGGCAAGAACCCCTACAATTACGCATTGCCATTAATAGTGGTAAGGCTGTCGTAGGAGATGTTGGTAGCTCTCAAAGGGTAGACTATACTGCACTAGGAGCTACGATTAATCTTGCTGCTCGCATGGAAGCAGTTTGTCCCCCTGGTGAATGCGTCATTAGTGAAGCCACCCATACAATGCTTTCACAACCCTCAGATTTCCAAGAAATGGGGGATTATCGTTTCAAAGGTATCGATCGATCTGTGAAGGTTTATCAAACGAAATTGCATCAAGTATCAACGCTGATTATGCATTAGCTAACCGTGCCAGCACTAAAAATTTGCTCTGCCGTCAAATTAAACTCTGGAAAAGTTGCCGACTGGATACGGTCATCTCCTCGAAATTTACTAATGCAATACTCACCTTCTTCTAAACGGCAAACTGAAATAGTAGGTTGTTTGGGATTGCCAATAAATTCTCTACCACCCAATCCCGCATAGTCTACAATCCAGTATTCAGGAATTCCCATTTCCTCGTAATCAGCGTATTTTTTCAGATAATCATCTCGCCAATTAGTACTCACCCTTACGGGTTCGTCAGTTGCTTCAACGCGGGGAACCCGCGCAACGCACTGACTCACTACTTCAATTATCAAGGGAATTGATGCTGCTTGAGTAACAGTTGATGCTTTTTTCCACAGAGGTTCGTTAACTAAATTTGGCTGATTTAGTATCAGGACATCTGGCGAGTAAGCTGATTCGTTTTCAGCCGATTTGACGAATGCTGTTTTTGGGATGAAATAACGAAGATTTAAGCGACTATATTCTAAAGTGATTTTTGTGGCTAAAAATCCAACTACCTCTTCATGGTCGCCCGTAGGTGGTGGCATTTCGATTACTACTCCATTATATAATTCGTAACGTTTTCCCGTGTTATCTGGATATTTAGCAACGAATTCATCGAATGTAACTAGTTTGCGTAAGGCTTGAGTCATAGCTTAATTCCAATTCGTAATTCGTAATTAAGAAAGTCAGATATAATCTGGGTTTGTGGGTTTGAATTTGTTACCGGATTTTAGAGAATTGGTATAATTCCTCTGTTTGTTGATATCGTTAAAGTTAGCTTTAATACGTACTGCAATTATTTTAGCTACACTGGGAATTTTACCGATAATTCCTGCTCAGTATCTAAGCCTTTTTAGGTAATAGCACGAGATTGTGAAATTTAAGCTGCTGTTCTCAATTGGTGGTATTGTTTCCATAATTCAATTCTGCTAATTCACCCATATTAATACCTGTTGATTGGTATACTTTTATTCAATTTAAGTTGCGAAATCGTAATATTAGGCAGCTACTTTTTAACTAAAAGACTAAAATTTGGGTGGTAGCTTCCCTAATTGATATGTGTAACACTAGAAAGCTACTTCAAGCTACTTTTTAACGGGAGGTCAGGTAATGGCTATCGCCACCATTAATCCCGCCACTGGGGAAACGCTCAAGACCTTTGAGCCGCTCAACGACACAAAAATTGCCGCTAAACTAGATTTGGCAGGTCAGGCTTTTGAACAGTACCGCAAGACTAATTTCCAAAAGCGATCGCACTGGTTAGAAAAAGCTGCGGAAATATTAGAGCAAGAAAAAGCAGATTTTGCTAAATTAATGACTCTGGAAATGGGTAAGCCATTCAAGGCGGCAGTTTCAGAAGTAGAAAAATGTGCCTTCGTCTGTCGCTACTATGCTGAACACGCCCCTGGTTTCTTGGCCGATGTCACCGTCAACACTGATGCAAATCATAGTTTTGTTCGCTACCAACCATTAGGTGTGATTCTCGCAGTCATGCCGTGGAATTTCCCTTTTTGGCAAGTGTTCCGCTTTGCTGCACCAGCACTGATGGCAGGCAATGTTGGTTTACTCAAACATGCTTCCAACGTGCCGCAATGTGCCCTGGCAATTGAAGATATTTTTCAACGGGCAGGTTTTCCCCAAGGTGTTTTTCAAACGCTGTTGATAGGTGCTGCCAAAGTTGCCGATTTAATGGCTGATGACCGAGTGAAAGCTGCTACCTTGACCGGAAGCGAACCAGCAGGCGCATCCCTGGCTGCTGCTGCTGGCAAACAACTTAAAAAAACCGTTTTGGAATTAGGAGGAAGCGATCCATTTATCGTGTTAGCAAGTGCTGATTTAGAAGCGGCAGTTGTCACAGCTACTACAGCACGAATGTTGAATAACGGGCAATCTTGTATAGCAGCGAAACGATTTATTGTAGCAGAAGCGATCGCCGATAAATTTGAAAAACTGCTACTTGAAAAATTCGAGGCCCTAAAAGTTGGCGATCCTATGGAAGCAGACACCGACCTCGGCCCGTTGGCAACTCCCGGTATCCTCCAAGATTTAGACCAGCAAGTGCAAGCCGCCGTCAAAAGTGGGGGTAAAGTTCTCACTGGTGGACATTCTTTAGCAAATCATCCTGGAAACTTTTATCCGCCAACCATTATCATAGATATCCCTCCCGACACACCAATTGCCCAAGAAGAATTTTTTGGCCCGGTGGCGTTATTATTTCGTGTTCCCGATATCGATGCTGCTATTAAACTCGCTAATGCTACACCCTTTGGCTTAGGTGCAAGTGCCTGGACAACCAACGACCAAGAACGCGATCGCTTAGTTGAAGAAATCGAAGCCGGTGCAGTATTTGTCAACGGCATGGTTAAATCCGACCCCCGCTTACCCTTTGGCGGCATCAAGCGTTCTGGCTATGGCAGAGAATTGAGTATTCAGGGTATACATGAGTTCGTCAATGTTAAGACTGTGTGGGTGAAGTGATTAGGATTTTGTCAGTTGTCAGTTGTTAGTTGTCAGTTGCGAGTTGTCAGTTGTTAGTTGTTTTTCTCCTGACTACTGACCACTGACCACTGACCACTAACCACTGACTTGTTGCTAGTAAGGAAATCAAATGAATACAGCTGAACTTTTGGTGCAGTGCCTAGAAAATGAAGGGGTGCAATATGTTTTTGGACTCCCTGGCGAAGAAAATCTGCACGTTTTAGAAGCACTTAAACATTCTTCCATAAAATTTATTACTACTCGTCATGAACAGGGTGCTGCATTCATGGCGGATGTCTACGGTCGCCTGACAGGAAAAGCCGGAGTCTGTCTTTCTACTCTTGGTCCTGGGGCGACAAACTTGATGACTGGGGTAGCAGATGCTAATCTCGATGGTGCGCCTTTGGTGGCGATTACCGGTCAAGTGGGAACAGATAGAATGCACATCGAATCTCACCAATATTTGGATTTGGTGGCAATGTTTGCACCCGTAACCAAGTGGAATAAGCAAATTGTTAGACCGAGTATTACACCAGAAGTTGTGCGAAAAGCATTTAAGCGATCGCAAAGCGAAAAACCTGGTGCAGTTCACATCGATTTACCAGAAAATATTGCTGCCATGCCTGTAGTGGGCAAACCTTTGCGTAAGGACAATATCGAAAAAACCTATGCATCTTTTGCCAGCATTCGGGCAGCCGCCGCCGCCATTTCTCAAGCAGTTAACCCATTAATTTTAGTAGGAAATGGGGCAATTCGCGCTCAAGCAAGTGATGCAGTAACGCAATTTGCTACCCAGATGAATATTCCGGTTGCTAATACTTTTATGGGCAAAGGTGTAATTCCCTACACTCATCATTTAGCTTTGTGGTCAGTGGGATTACAGCAAAGAGATTTTATTACCTGTGGCTTTGACAATACAGATTTAGTAATTGCTATTGGCTATGATTTGATAGAGTTTTCTCCAAAAAAATGGAATCCTGATGGCAAAATTCCAATAGTACATATTGGATTAAATGCGGCAGAAATTGATAGTAGTTATATTCCCTATGCAGAAGTAGTAGGAGATATTACTGATTCCCTCTATGAAATCTTAAAATTAGCAGATCGTCAGGGTAAACCTAATCCTTTTGCCATCAGTTTACGAGGAGATATTCGTGCTGATTACGAACAGTACGCCCACGATGAAGGTTTCCCTGTTAAGCCACAAAAGTTAATTTATGACTTGCGGCAAGTGATGGGGCCAGATGATATTGTCATCTCTGATGTTGGCGCACATAAAATGTGGATGGCCCGTCATTATCACTGCCATAGTCCTAATACTTGCATTATTTCCAATGGTTTTGCGGCCATGGGTATTGCCATTCCTGGTGCTTTAGCAGCAAAACTAGTTTATCCCAACCGCAAAGTCGTAGCAGTGAGTGGTGATGGCGGTTTTATGATGAATTGCCAGGAATTAGAAACTGCTTTACGTGTTGGAACTCCGTTTGTCACCATCATTTTTAATGATGGTGGCTATGGATTAATTGAGTGGAAGCAAGAAAATCATTTTGGTAAAGGCAATTCATCATTTGTACATTTTGGCAATCCAGATTTTGTCAAATTAGCAGAAAGCATGGGTTTAAAAGGTTATCGAGTTGAATCTACACTTGACTTGATACCCATACTTAAAGAAGCTCTTGCTCAAGATGTGCCTGCCGTAATTGATTGTCCAGTAGACTATCGGGAAAACCACCGCTTTACCCAAAAAGCTGGCGAGTTGAGTTGTGCGCTGTAAAAGTTAAGAGGCAGGAGGCAGGAGGCAGAAGGCAGAAGGCAGAAGGCAGGAGTTATTATTCTTTCCCTTGTCTCCCTCATCCCCCCTGCCTCCCCTCCTCCCCCTGCCCCTCCACCCCTCTGCCTCCCCTCACCCCCAGCCCAATGCTTCACTAATTTGCTCTGCCAGTTTCAAAGGACGGAAAGGCTTGGCAAAAACAGCAGCGACATCTAAATAAGTAAAACTCTCTCGATCCGATTCCTGGACTTTGGCTGTTAATAAAATTACTGGAATTGTCTTCGTGGCGGGGTTAGCTTTCAGTTGTTGCAGGGTTGCACGCCCATCCATATCAGGCATCATCATATCTAGTAGGATGACATCTGGTTGGCGATTGGCTGCTACATCTAAGGCTTCCTGACCAGAACTGGCTGTCAACACATTCCAACCAGCACCCATTTCTAATCCCAATTTTGCGATCGCCTGTACGTCTTCTTCATCATCAACAATCAAGATATTTCTGCTCATAGTGACACTCGTGCATCATATGTGATGCTGATTAGCTGGATCGCTCTTGAGTTATTCTAGAATGCGATCGCCAAAATTTGGAGCAGAATTAACCAGATAGAAGCTGCTATTTGAAGGATGCTAAAGGTAATAGCACATAGAACGTGCTACCCTCTCCCAAAATACTCTGAACCCAAATTTTTCCGTCATGTTGCTGCACAATATTCCGGCAAATAGCAAGTCCTAAACCTGTTCCTCCTTTATTGCGGGAGTCAGATGCATCTACCTGCTGAAAGCGCTCGAAAATAAGCTGTAATTTATCTTCAGGAATTCCTCGCCCTTCATCTTGGATAGTAATCAGCAGGTGTTTGGTTGTTGCAGGCTGATTTTCTTCTAACTCGACGCTCTCGTGTTCTGGAAGTGTAGCACCGATCCTAACAGTATCGCCCGGTGCAGAAAACTTAATGGCGTTGCTCAGTAAGTTGGTCAGAGTTTGCAGTAAGCGATCGGGGTCTGCCCAAAGTTGAATATCGAGGGGATTGACAATCAGTTTAACTTGTGATTTTTCTGCCATTGCTTGCATTGCTTCCGTTGCTGTAATTAGCAATTCAGTGGCGTTGCATTTCACCTTACGCATGAAGATTTTGCCTGATTTCATCCGCTCTAAATCGAGAATATCGTTTACCAAACGGATCAAGCGTTCAGTATTAGTGGTAGCAATACTCAAAAATTTTTGTCCCTGTGGGGTGAGATTTCCTAATTGTCCTGCACCCAACAAATCCAACGCTCCCATTGTGGAGGTTAATGGTGTACGTAATTCGTGACTGACCAGAGAAATAAACTCGTTTTCTAAACGTTTGCGTTCGGTAATATCGTTGGCAATTAATAAAGCACACTGCACCCCTGATAAGTCAATCAATTCGATGGATAGCAGTATGGTTTTAACCTCTCCAAACTTGGTGGAGAATTCAAATTCCTGATTGTGTAATGAGCCAGTATCCAGCAAAAGTTGAATTGTCTTAGCGATCGCTCCTACATCTTTACCCAAATCTAATTCAGTAATGGTATGTCCAACTACTTCATCTAGAAGATAGCCGCTCATTCTTAAAAAACTGGGATTGACATCAATAAAGCGTGCTTCAGTGACAGTGGCGATCGCAATCGGATTGGGACTAGACCGAAAAGCTTTGGTAAACTTCTCTTCTGCCTTGGCGCGATCGTGAATTTCCTGTTGCAAGCGTTCATTTTGCGCTTGGAGTTGTTTTTGCAGTTTGCGAATTGTTAAGTGATTGTCAATTCGTGCTAGAACTTCTTCTAGATGAAAAGGCTTAGTAATGTAGTCCACTCCGCCAACTGCAAACGCTTTCACCTTATCTAACACATCACCCAAAGCACTGATAAAAATCACCGGGATTTCGCGGGTGCGATCGTTTGCCTTCAGGTGTTGGCAAACTACATAGCCATTCATCTCCGGCATATTCACATCTAACAAAATCAGATCGGGAAGAGCAGCATTTGCTCCTCGCAACCCTGTAGACCCTTTGGTTACACTCCGAACTTTATATCCTTGTTCCGTCAACATAGCAGATAGAAGGTTCAGATTTTCTGGCGTATCATCAATTACCAAAATGTCTGCTTTGGGCGATTGGAGCGACTGGTTAGGCATCACAATATCAGCTTGAGCCAGAATAGGCTACTCATTATTCTTAGCAATTGTAACGTTAGTTTAATCTTTTAATAATCAATTATTACAAAATGTCAATTACCTAAATTATCCCCAATTGGGAAATCGCCTATATCAAGTAGAGGTGCAAGGCCGCAGCGCCCTACGAATTACGAATTACGAATTACGAATTAGTATTACCTACTCTAGTTCTCCCCGATTGTTCTTTAATTTAAAAACATCAAATCAAAACTTTAGCTGAAAACCATAAACAAACACAGCATATAGACACATAGATTTAGCGTTATAAAACGTTTAAGCCGATATATACTTGCATTTCTCAAAAATCAAATATAGGTAGTTAAACATGACAAGCCAACAACTTCACTCCATACCAAAAGCTGCTCGTCTTTTTGCTTCTAGTGCCTTGAGCCTAACTCTTAGTGCTAGCGTTGTTTTTTACTCTAGCACGAGTCAAGCAGAGAACAATAGCACAGCGATACCTGCTGTACTTCAAGGCGAGTGGCAGTACGGCCGAATCTCATCTATCCAATACCAAGACCAATATACAGGGCAGTCGGCAGCTCCCAACGGCTCTAGCGATCGCTTCCAGGTCGCTGCTAACGGTGACTACCAGAGAAGAAGGCTGATTCAGATCGACACATACAACTGTGCCTCAAACCTCTTCATAGAGGAAAAAGGCAAAGTTAAAGTCGAGGATCGGCAGCTCACCTTCCAGCCCACTGACAGCACATCCAAAGGGCAAATCTGCAACTCTGGACGCACCTACTCCAGCAACAATACGGCAAAGCCTGAAACCTACGGGTGGTCTGTTGAAACGAACGAATATGGACGGCAAGTTTTAGTGCTTGACACCCTTGATGGCAAAGGTCGGGCCCATTACGGGCGACCTCAATGAAAATGAGGAGTAAAGAGGAAAGGGGAAGAACTTTGTTTAATTCCTTTTCTGTTTCATCCTTCCCGTCAAGACGTTTTATGAAACCTTTCTATCAAAGAAATTGTCACTTTGTTTCCCTAGTTCTTCTCGATTGTTTTCTAATCTACAAAATATCGAAGAGAGGTTATTTGATGATTCACCACATTTCAATTGCTGTTAACAACCCCCACCACGTTGCCCAAGTTCTCGCGGAAATCTTAAAAGCAGAGGCTGTTTCCTTTTTTCCGAACCCAGGCAGTTATATGGTTATACCTTTCGATGAACACGGTACAGTGATTGAACTTTATCCTCTAGGCTCTCAGATACAACCTGGCGAAAGTGATGAACAGTGTGTATTTGTGAATAACGCCATTACTTCTAGGTTTACAGATATTCATGCAGCCATTTCCGTATCTACTAGCCAGGAAGAAATTGAGCAAATCGGTGTGCGTGAAGGTTGGCGTGTAATACCTTGTAACCGCGATTCTTTCTTTGACGTGATTGAATTCTGGGTGGAAAACAGATTGATGATAGAACTGCTAACACCAGATATGACATCGCAATACTTGAGATTTGCAACTCAGCGAGAAAATCTGAAATATTTTTTGCCAGAATCTACCTTAGCAACAACACAATGACAAGGGAAAGGGGGAAGGATTAAGCAGAAAAGCATAAGTAGCCGTCATGAACTGCGTATAGCAGGAAGAATGAAAAAACTTTCCTTCTGCCTTATGCAATCTGCCCTCTGAACTCAAACCATATTGCCTGTAGACTAGCATTCATATCTCATTATTTTTCGATTCCATGTCTAATACTTAAGTACTCATTTTTTCTGCTGGCTTATATCCTCTATCAATTCATTCACTGCATCACACAAAAGGGGTTTTCTCTGGCTACAGAGGGAACTCCTTTCTTATGCTATCGTCAGTATCAATTAGGCATCATAATATAAGCTAATTGTCATTCATTTTTCCTGAATAATTCGCTTGTAGTCAGTGCTACCCTACGGGAACGCTGCGCGAACAGGCCTGGTTCCATGCAACTTTAATGCTCATCAGCTGATAAATAATCCAGTTTTCAAAATCTTTGCAACAATGAATCAGCTGTAGAGTTCTACACTTGTATACTGCTACTTGCTTACTAAGAGCAATATTTAATACCCTAAAGCAAATTTTTATTTTTGTTTGATTAGAGTATTAAAATAATTTATATTTTCTTAGTAAAAATACTTAAAAAATTAACTTGCATTTTAGGAATCAAACCTCTAATTATTTACTTTTCAGGACTTCCGGAAAGAAAAGACCATGTTAGAAAACCTATATAAGGATTTACTAAGTAACCAGCTCATGAACTACCACATGATCGGTAAAGTATTACAATCGCGTTACCAAATCGTCCAAAGCCTAGGTGCAGGGGTATTTGGACAAACATACATTGCAGTAGATATAGATTACCCGGATAACTCTAAGTGTGTCGTTAAGCAACTGAAGGTTAATAATTGCCAGCCTAGCTACTTAGACACTTTGAGATTACGCTTTCTCACTGAAACTGAAACTCTCAAGCGTCTGGGACTTCATCAGCAAATTCCGGAATTTATCGCCTGCTTTGAAGAAAATGAGCGTTTCTATTTAATACAGGAGTTTATTGAAGGACACGACTTGACTGCCGAACTACCCATCAATCAAGAGTGGGGGTGTGTTTGGACTGAAAACGATGTGGTGGAATTTTTAATAGATGTTTTAGGTATTTTAGAATTTGTTCACTCTCAAGGCGTTATTCATTGCGATATCAAACCAGAAAACTTGATCAGACGTGCTGTCGATGGCAAGTTAGTTTTAATTGACTTTGGCTCAATCCAGTCAGTCGATCTTGGCATAGATGCGGAATTGCCTATCTATAGTATTCCTGTGACTTCACTGGGTTACATACCTCCAGAACAATTCATTGGTCAAACACAACCCAATAGCGATATTTATGCTTTGGGTATGATTGCCATCCAAGCGTTAACAGGAATAGAACCACTGCAATTACAAGTAGATCCTTATACTAATGAGATTATTTGGCGATCGCCAAACACGCCAGTTAACGATTATCTCGCTGCTGTTCTTAGCCAAATGATCCGCTATGACTTTCAAGACCGCTTCCAGTCTGTGGATGAAGTACTGCGCGTACTCAAACAAATGGCAGCGGAAACTCAGCCGACTCTGGCTTTAGAACCAACTGCTGAAAATGATGATTCTCATCAACAGCCTGCACCTGGGAAATCATCACCCCTACTAACAGGAATGACAGTAGGACTGGCAGCTAATTCTTTGTTGATGGGGTTGGGAGTATATTCTTTGCTGAATACTTCTCCAGCTTACTCAGAAACGGAAACTTTATATAAAGCAACTGAAGAATATCAAACAGGGGATTTGCAAACAGCGATCGCTCTGGCTAAATCGATTCCCTCTTACAGTAATATTTATCCAGAAGCTCAAGCCACAATCGAAGAATGGCAACAGCAATGGCAAGAAGCTGCACAACAGTATCTAATAGCTGAACAAGCCTTAAACGAAGGTAGATGGTCAGATGTTCTGCGTGCTACTCCTAACGTTCCAGATATTTTATATTGGCAATCCAAAACAGACAAACTGGCTCAGCAAGCACGTGTTAACATCGAAGCCCAAACGCAAGACTTATTAGCAAAAGCTTACGAAAGAGCTGGCCAAAGAGATTTTTCTACTGCTTTAGAGTATCTGCGTCAAATTCCCCAAGAAAGTTCTGCTGGTGCTTTAGTTCAACGAAAGTTAGCTGAATACAATCAAAAGCGGCAGATTAGAGCAGCCTACTTTTTACATAATGCTTCCAAAAAAGCATCTGTAGGTGACTTTAATGCTGCTGTTAAATTCCTACGCCAAATTCCCAAAAATACTTCTGTTTACGCACAAGCTCAGGTCAAACTGAACGAATATACTCAAAAGCAGCGCTTACAAACTCAAAGTCAAAAGCTAGCTTTAGCTAGGGTTTCTGCTACTCAAAAAACCAATTCAAATGCATTTGTCTCCAAAAAATCAGCTACTAGGATTGAAAATTCTCAATCTGGAAATCACTGGCAAGAAGTAAATATTCGATAGGTAAAAATCAATAAGTCTAGAGGGTATCTATTTATTGCCGTTGTGTGATGCCACAATACCATAGCAAGTCTCGTCTGCATGAAGTAAGCTTCCACCCCAACCTGCATTTGCTCATACAAAAGCAGGGTGGGGTTCTAACTGTATTGCAACGAAGTGAAAACCGCTATATTGTTCAAGGTGATTTGCTGATTTGCAAACACTATGCACCAACGCAAATGAAGTGTGTTACATTTTAACTAAAACATTAACAAAATTTAATATTTATTTTTATAGATATCTTTTAGCAAAAATAGCTCTTAATTTAAATTCTATACAAGTTTATTATTGGCATACTGTAGCAATATCAGAGATTAACCTCTTGTCCCGACACCACTCAATAGACCTGCACCAATAGAAAAAAGAATAATTGCCCAAACCACATATGTCGAAACAGACTTGATTACACCAATTCCCAATAAGAAATAAATTAAAGCAGTCAGCAACAGAGCAAGACCAAGAGCTACACCAACAATGTACAAAAGTTTTCTTGCTTGTGGGTTAGGGGACTGACTCATAAATATTACACCTTCATTATCCTTAGAGTGTGATTACAGAATCACGCTAATCATTGTTGCATATTGAGATGCATCAATAGTTGATATTTGATACCAATTTGGTATATGTAATATTTAAAACAGTCTTTTGGTAAAGATATTTAGTCCAAAATCACGCCAATCGCTTGAGATCGGGAGTGGGAAGTGGGGATTAGGGAGTGGGTAGGAGCGCAAGGCCTTACGCCCGTATGGGGATAGGGAGTAGCGAGTCATGGAGTTCAATAACTTGAAAAGCGCTGGAATCTATAACAAAAAAAGTATGTAAAGAACTGTGTTGTCCTACATACTTTTTTTCCATCCTTTTGGATATTGAACTTACAAAGTTTCCAAATAGCTCAAAAGGTCAGCCATCTCTTGGACGCTAGGCTGGAACTTGGGCATGGGTGGTGTTTCACCACTAATAACTTGGTGAATCAGTCCATACCGGGACTTGTGCTTTGAGACAGCTTGTAAACTGGGGCCTACTCGTCCATCAGCTTCCAGTCCATGACAACCGGCACAATTGATTTGAAAGATAGCATGTCCTTGAATTGGATCTCCTGTCAAAGAAAGAACACTTTTGACATATGGATCGGAGGCTCGAACCATTTGAACACCAAAAATGCCCAAAGGGACTGCTAGCAGTATCGCCAGAGTCAACAGTGCGATGCGCTGAATCAGAGTTTCAGGTTTGGTAATCTGGTTATCCAAAAGGTTTGCTGTGAAAGTCTAGGTGTGCTAAAAATTTTTCATTTCCTACACATAGCTTAAAAGTTCTTGATTGTGTCTGCAAGCACAGATTACAGTTTTTTTATGAACATCTTTCACTCAAAAACACTGTAGGGAGCGGGATTCACCCTCAATTTGGTAAAATCAAAAGCGAGATATGAATCTTGAAGAATTGCAAACAGGAGATTTAAAGTGGTTGAACCCCTGCTGTCAGGTATTGTCCTTGGTCTAATTGTAGTTACTCTCGCTGGGCTGTTTTACGCTGCCTATAAGCAATACAAGCGCCCCAACCAGTTGGGCGGCTAAGGAGGTAAAGGGAGCAGGGGAAGCAGGGGAAGCAGGGGGAGATAAAATTCCAAACTCCTACCTTCTGCCTTCTGCCTTCTGCCCTCTGCCTCCTTATCCCTCAGACTTTACTGTTCTGTAGAAAGTAAGAGCTGTGTTACCGTAAACTTTCTCGCGACAAATTTCCCAAGCTGCGATCGCTGGAGGTGTCCAAGCTTGGGGATTATGTTCTGCTGCTACTTCGCCAGTGGCATCTAATAATTGATAAGAGGCGATCGCTTCTAACACTGGTTGATACAATCCACTGGCATAAGGCGGATCGAAGTAAATTCTGTCAAACTGCTTTCCTGATAAGTTTTTTAACTGCTGGATGACATCTCCCCGCAATACTTGCCATTCTTGTTCAGCGTCGGCGACCTGCTGCCAATTGTGTCGGATAGTTGCACAGGCTCGACTCGATTGTTCAATTCCTACTACTAAGCTAGCTCCTCTACACAAAGCTTCTGCGCCCATTGAACCACTACCAGCGCACAAATCTAGCCAGCGACAACCTGCTATTCTTCCCTGCCAAATATTAAAAACTGCCTCCCTTACCCGCGAACTAGTGGGTCTGGTTTCTTGTCCAGGTAAAGTTTTAATCTGACGATTGCCGTAGATTCTTAAAGTCATTAGTCAATAGTCAATGGTCAATGGTCAGTAGTCAGCGGTCATTTTCAATTCTTAACAAATGACAAAATGACAAATGACAAAACATGATTATGCAGCAATTTTCTCACGGACTTGAGCAACAAAATTAGACAGGATTTGCAATCCGATATTAGAAGATTTTTCCGGGTGAAATTGAACTGCCATCAGGTTTTCATGAGCGATCGCAGCTGTTATAGTCTGAGTACCATGAGTAACAGTTGCAGCACGGACTTGCGGGTCAATTGGGTCAACATAGTAAGAATGAACAAAATATACCCAAGGTTGAGCTGGCAAATGCTCCCATAAAATACTTTTGGGTTGAGTCACTTCCAGCTGATTCCAACCCATGTGAGGAATTGTAATTCCCGGTTCTGGTCGAAAACGCTGCACTTTTCCTTTAATAATTCCCAGTCCTGGTTGATTACCTTCTGCACTTGATTCAAAAAGAATTTGCAAGCCCAAGCAGATTCCTAAGAAAGGTTTGCCAGATGCAATGGTGTCTTTAATGGGTTGCTCTAAATCACGCGATCGCAGATGTTGCACTGCTGGATCGAAAGCTCCCACTCCCGGCAGCAGCACTGCATCTGCCTTTGCCAATTCTTTGGGAGAATAAGTAATGTTAGGAGTAGCTCCAGCTTTTTCTAGGCCTTTGCAGACTGAGTGCAAATTTCCCATCTCGTAATCTACGACCGCAATAATTGGCATTGACCTGCTCCTTGTAAATTATTTATGGAGGGTTTTTCTATTCTAAATAATATTTGTTATGAAGAAAAGAATATTATTAACTTCTTTTGACACTTGGCTAAGCGATCAACAGTCAAATTCTTCTGATGATTTATTACTTGAAGTTACTAAAGTTGACTCGCTCCCCCATGACTTAAATTTTTTACGCCTGCTACCTGTAGATGTTCAGCTTGCTAGTTCGCAGGTAATTCAAAAAATCACTGAATTTCAACCCGATTACATTATCTGTTGTGGCATGGCTGAGCGCCGCACGCAATTAAGTATCGAAGTAGTTGCTAGCTGTAAAGAAAGTGTTTTGCAGACAACGGTTGATTTAGAGCAACTAATCTTGGGAGCTAAGGCAATTGATATTAGCCATGACTGCGGTAAATTTGTCTGTGAAGGTCTTTATTATTCAGTATTGAACTACTTGCTCCAAAACCAACTCACTGCATGTTGTATCTTTGTCCACGTTCCGGTTTTAACTTCCGAAAATTTGGCGGTAACTATTGCTGATTTTGTATTAATTATTAACAGACTGGCACTTTCATAAAATGAAGAGCGTCTGTATGGTGGAGAAAACATCTAAGTATATGTTGCCGTTATTACTAAATTTGACCCTCGCGCAATTAACTCCTGCTGCCCCAGCACCTGAAGAAGTAGTGCAACCACAAGAAGTACGACCTTTACCAGGGCAATTGGATACGATACCAACGTTTAATAGCAATAGTCCAGAACTGGTCTTGAAAGAAGGGATTTTACTCTCTACCTTTCCACCAGATGGGAAAAAAGTGCCAACAGCGCATCTAAATTTTCCCTTTCGGGGACGATTTGATGTTTTTGCCCACCACGTTGCTAAAGCTGAACCACCTGAAGATTTAAAATCGCTCTATTTGGGAATTATTCTACATAACCCTAGTTCTGAGTCGGTGAAAGTGAATATCTTGCAGGCGGCAAGTTATTTGAGTCAACCAGATGCGCCATTTATTGAGTTACCAGCTATTACTCAAAATATTTTGGGTACAGTTTTCGCCGGTCCGGGCGATCGCGTCATGTCTGATGTACTTAGGGGACGACGGCAAAATATTTTCCCTGCTCAAATTGTGATTCCACCAGGGCAAAGTCAGATGTTACTCAATTTGCCCATTCCCGTGAAGGGATTGACACCACCTTTAAATGGTCGGTCTACGTTAATCCGCCTGCGGAGTAATGGCACAGTTTATGCAGCTAGTCTTGCCATGTTTGCGCGGACTAATGCTGATAGTAGCGAGCGTGCGCCGACATTGGAAGAGTGGCAAAATTTACTAGATAATGGTGATTTATCTGGGCCAAGAGATAAAACACCCACTCCGCTCGAAGAAACTGGCAAGCCCAGAATTTATGGTCGTGTGGCAGGAGTAGTTGGTGGTACTCAATGGAAAGCATTATTAACAGATAATTCTCAAACTAGGTATCTAACTATTCCTCAACCTGGACAAGTGTTTTCTTACGCCCTCAATACTTTACATGGTGGAACTTTGGGTACTAATCAAATTCAGAGTGCTGCTATGTTGGTGCGTTATCCTGATACCGCATATCGCGCTCATGGCAACTATGCAATTCAATACAGTCTGAAGTTGCCGCTATATAACAATACTCAAAGTCTGCAAACAGTTGCTGTATCCATGCAAACGCCACTGAAGGAAGACCAGTTAGTAAAACCTGGACTGCGCTTTTTTAGTACACCAGCTCGTCAAACCTTCTTTAGAGGAACAGTGCTAGTACGTTATAAAGATGACCAAGGTAAGCCCCAAACCCAGTTTGTACATTTAGTGCAAAAAAGAGGACAACCAGGCGAACCATTGGTTTCACTAAATATGAAGACAGGCGATCGCAGATTAGTAGAAGTAGACTTTCTTTATCCACCAGATGCGACACCACCGCAGGTATTAACAGTGTCAACCCAGGCTGCTAATTAAACAGAATCTTCACTGAATCGCCAAAAAGTCGTAGTCTGTCAAAGTAACTTTGATAAGTAAATAAGTTTGTAGTCAGGACTTTAGTCCTTGATTTGAGCGCTAAAGCGCTCACTACAAACCCAACAAACTTAACTTGACAGAGTAGTAGTTCTAAAGCTCGACTTTACACCAGTGGATAGAAGGCGATGCCTACGGCAACTCCTTCAGGCAATCGCGCAAAATCCCCTGAATGTTTTGTTGCACAGCCTCTTTACTCAAGCTGCCATCTACGCGCACAATTCGGAATGGATAGGATGCCGCTAACTCCGCATATCCTTGCTGGACACGGCGATGAAAGGCGATCGCCTCCTGTTCAATGCGGTCTAATTTGGTTTCACTCCCCCGTTTACGCGCCAGTCCTACCTCAACATCAACATCTAGCCAGATAGTCAGGTCACTTTCTAACCCACCAGTGGCAATATGGTTGAGCTGCTCGATCAAACTCATATTCAAACCCCGTCCGTAACCTTGGTAGGCAATAGTAGAGTCTGTGTAGCGATCGCATAATATATATTTTCCCGCTGCCAGATTAGGTTTGAGTTCTTGTGCAACATGTTGCGATCGGTCAGCAGCATATAACAATAATTCTGTCACCTCAGCAACTGGTTTATCCTCTGACTTTTCTAGCAATAAGCGGCGCAGCTCCAAGCCTAATTCTGTTCCCCCCGGTTCGCGAGTGACAGCTACCGGGATGCCATTACTTTGCAACCACTGACAACAAAGCTGCATTTGGCTAGTTTTACCGCAGCCTTCCACTCCTTCAAACACAATAAATCTGCCACCCATGCTTTTTTAGTTCTCTGCAATCGACTTGTTCGCTCACGTTTTATCTCCCTTACTTTAGGACAAAATTAATCAAAACCTATCAATTCCTTTCCGAAATTAGGAAATGATTATGTAAGGACATATGACTGTTTTGAGCCGTTCTAACTCGGATTTCTCACCAAATTAGAAAAAAGAAAAGGTTGGTAGAGACAATTTTATTTGTTGATGTAGCAATCATAATTTATTAGACCTCTTGCACGAATAGAGAATTGGTATAAACTCAACAATCTGCAAGCCAGCAGATTTATCCGTGGGAAAAATCCAAAATCGAACGACTGCGGGATACAAGTTTCTGTTCATAAAATTGAGGGGATGGGAACTCTAGCTAATAAGGTTAACTACAGTATTCTACCCAGCACTACCAATCATGTCCCATCCTGCTCATGCACCTCTGAGCCAACCTTCATATCCTCGCTTGACTAGAAGCCTGAGTGCTGTTGAAAGTTGGGGCTTCGGTTTAACAGCTCATATTTCTTGGACAGCCTTGGTTCCAGCAATTCATGCTGCTCTCGGTTCACAGGCTATTTTTGTTTGGATACCTGCTGTAATTTTTGGGATGCTGCTCAACTATCAAGTCAAGCGCTTGGGTATGCATTTTATTGATGTGGCAGGAGGAACGCCTAACTATGCTACCAAGTTGTTAAAAAACTATCCAGGACTAGCTCGCTATGCAGCAATTGGATATCTTCTCAACTGGGTTTCTTACTTATCAGTTAATACAATTGTACTTAGAGATTTAATTAAGGTAAATTTGCAGGCACTGGGCCTTACCTGTCCGGACATCTTGCTGGATATTGGCTTTACACTGTTGCCGTTTGTAGTGGCGTTTAGTGGGACTCGCGCGCTAAGTATCTTGCATTTGTTTTTTGTAATTCCAGCGTTTGGACTACTAATCACCTTCTGCGTGCAAGGTTTGGGCTGGTTAGCGTTCTCTAGTGATAGTCCTGGGTTTTTTCCTCACAATTTGTCATCTCCGAACTTCGTAGATTGGGCAAAGTGGTTCTTTTTCGTTACCTATGCCACCTACAGCTGTGAAACGGCTTCCTCCTTTGTCGCTGATAGCCGCCACCCCACTCAGACATTGCGCTTTTTAGATATTGCTGCTTGGATCATGCCGCCCATATTTCTGGGAGGATCTTGGGTAATTATGCGCTTAGCAACAGATCCAAGCCTCAAAGACAATGCTTTTTTGAATCTTGTGGCAGCTTCTCAACCCTTTTGGGGAAATTCGGCTGCTATTAGCGTTTCTTTTTTGCTAGTAGCTGCTTGTCTTTTAGGTTCTGCAACAGTCGTTTCTAATTGTCCGAGGATTTTGTATCAGCTGGCTTTAGATAACCACATCTCACCAGTATTTTCTGTAGTATCCCGTAGGGGTGTATTCGTCCCAGCTTTGACCTTAACGCTTGTGTTGTGCTTAATCTATCTAATTTGGGGAGATGTAGCACGTATTGTCGCCGTTGGCAACATTGGTTGGTTTGTCTCTTTTATGTTGTTGCATTTGGGGCTTTGGCTGGGGCGCGATCGCCCAGAGGTTTTGTTCCCCCGGATTTCTCTAGGCATTCTGCTGTTAGAAATTGTGGTGCTGCTAGTAGGCGGAATGGCTTGGGGTTGGATAAACCTTCTCATTGGACTGTTATTTCCCATTGGGATCATGGGATTTGATGCTCTCATCCGCCGTGTTGCCTTCCGAACTTTTCATCTGAGTTGGTGGCTGCGCCGATATCAATCGCGCCCTTCGGTGATTATCAAGGACTCAGTGATGTTTCAGGTGAGTGTCCTGATTTTACTACTGTGCAGTGCAGTGATGGTGGGTTGGTTATTTGGTGTGAAATTGACAAAAGCGACAAATGCGGGAGGTGACAATATATTTGTTGTCCTGTTGATGATAGTCGCATTTGTGGGAGTAGCGATCGCTTGTTGGACAAGTTTACCGCAAGTAGTAGCGATCGCAGAAGCCCGCGAAGCTGCCGAACACTTGTTTATCGTTGCCCAAGACGGCATCTTAGTAGTAAATGAACAGGGTATAATCCGGCAGGCAAATCCAGCAACTGAATCTTTCTTTGGTGTCAAACCATTGGAATTATACGGAAATCACCTGAGAAAATGGCTGCCTGAATTAGCTAACTATCCAGAACAGTGGGCAAAGCGCAGCGAACAAACTCTAGTCCACAAAACTCAGATCAGAACTTTGGAAGTTTCCATCTCAGACCGACCCCATCAAGATTTTCGGGAATATGTTGTGATTCTCCACGACATTACTAAGCGCAAACAAGCAGAGGAGATATTGCGCCAGTCAGAAGCAGAGTTGCGAGAACAAGCAAAGCAGTTAGCTACTCAACTTGTGCAAAGCGAAAAGATGTCTAGTTTGGGGCAATTGGTAGCTGGAGTGGCGCATGAAATCAACAACCCAGTTAACTTTATTTATGGCAACATCATTCATGCCGATGAATACATCCAAGATTTACTCAAACTGGTGCAACTTTACCAGCAGCACTATCCTCATCCAGTCCCGGAGATTCAAAAAACAGCAAAAGCAATTGATTTAAATTTCCTCATGGCAGACTTACCCAATTTGCTGACTTCGATGCAAGTTGGTGCAGAACGAATTACAGAAATTGTGCTATCTCTGCGAAACTTCTCTCGCTTGGATGAAGCAGAAATTAAAGCCGTGAATATCCATGAAGGTATCGATAGTACACTGATGATTTTAGAAAGTCGGCTCAAGGCGAAAGCTGGCCGTCCAGCAATTGAGGTTATCAAAGAATACGGCGATTTGCCATTAGTGGAATGCTACGCCGGACAACTCAATCAGGTGTTTATGAATCTTCTGGTCAATGCGATTGATGCTTTAGAGGAGTCAGTCGTGAGCCAGCCCGATCTTGGGGGTTTCCACGCCACTTCCTTCAACGGGGGTAACCCCCGCAATGGAGTGGCTCCCCATGAGCGACTGGCGAACCTCGAAGGGGTCAGTAGTGAGACAGCGAGCAGTTCTGAGGAGGGAAACCCTCCTCAGACGACAGCGTACTCCAAAGAAGAACTCGTTCGCGAAGCGTCTCGAACAGAAGATTACCCGAAGGGTCAGTGGTCAATGGAAAAACAAAGGATAAAGAACAACGGACAACTGACAACTGACAATCCACAGATTCGCATTTATACTGAACTCACTGCCGACGACCAAATAATTATTCGCATTGTCGATAATGCCTCTGGTATTCCAGAAAGCGTGCAACAGCGATTATTTGAACCTTTTTTCACCACTAAACCAGTTGGTAAAGGTACAGGCTTAGGTTTATCTATTAGTTATCAAATTATCACTGAAAAACATAGGGGGAAATTACAATGTATTTCTGCTCTTGGCAAAGGCACAGAATTCGCGATCGCAATTCCACGCCTTGTCGAGTAATAGTTTAATTAGATATCATCAACCTTGAAAAATCTCTGAGGCAAATCGGCAAATCAGAATTTACAAAATTTAATTAATCATTATTTAAATAGTTAGCTTCAGTTATAATAATTTCCTATAAATGTGTATTTTCCTCACTTAAGTATAGTAGACATGACACTAGTTTAATGGGCTAATTATCGCAGTAAATTATCAGCATTGAATGGCAAAACAGCTGAAAATTCTAAAATTTGCATCTATACTAAAATTACTAGTATTCCGACAGTATTTATTTGTTATTTTAATCAGTTTTTTGCAGTGCATCTTTAAAAACTTCCATAACAGATATCTATTGACAAAATTTAGCTTCAAGAGTTTATAATTTTCCATTGTCGCGGTTGATAAAACAAAGATTCATGGGCAGCGTTATTTGCTTTCACTGTAAACCGAAAAGATTCAACCGCATCAAAAGAATATGCACCCTCTTTGATAAAAATCTTAGCACTGTATACACCAGCACTTAAGCAACAAAAAGGCATATACATTTGCAATTCAACTTTTCCTGGCAATACTTTTAAATCTTCGTTATCGCTACCAGAGGTTAAATAGAAAATTCGTTCGCGTTCTCCACCTATAGCTGTAACAGTTACGCACAAATTAGCTTTAGCAATTTCGCGATATGCTTTGCATTCCACACACAAGGAAGCAGTTTCACCACTGAGGAGTGTTTCCATGACATTTCCTTGCTCATCCTTAAAACATAGAGAAACAATATCTATACCTGTGCTTTCACTTTCCGGTTTTTTTGGCAAAAATATCTGTCCTACAGATTTTTCTGCACTACTTAAATTCAAATCTTCTTCGTACTTCTGAACAACTGAATCTACACTACCAGTTGCAATTAACTTCCCTTGTGACAAATAAGCAGCAGAGTCACATACATTTAATATAGCTGCGGGATTATGAGAAACTAGAATAAAAGCTGTACCTTGTTCTCGAAGTTTAGCTAACCTGCGATGGCATTTCATTCTAAATTTTATATCTCCCACAGCCAGCACTTCATCGATTAACAAAATATCTGGTTCTATATGAACTGCACAGGCAAATCCTAGCCTAGCTGCCATCCCAGAACTATAAGTTTGTACAGGTGCATCAATGGCGTAAGAAATTTCGGCAAAATCGATCACATCTTGCAATCTTTCATCTATTTTTTTAGTAGATAGACCCAGAATTGACATATTTGCATAGATATTTTCTCGTCCTGTTAAGATAGGATTAAAACCTGCTCCCAGCGCAATTAAGGGAGCTAGTCTACCTCTAATCCTGGCACAACCAGCATCTGGTTTAATCAAACTACTAATGATGCGTAGGAGTGTACTTTTTCCGGCTCCATTGGAACCGATTAAAGCTAATGCTTCTCCTCGCCGGAGTTGAAAACTGACATCTTTCAACGCCCAAAATTCTTTGGGACGCAGAGTATCACCTTTTCTATTTGCTGCTACTAATTCTGTTGCGATGTCTTGAACACCATATACTAAAGACCGTTTTAAATCGCGGCAAAATTTTTTAGAAACGTTCTCAACTGAAACAACTACTTCAGTATTTTGAGGTTGAACGGTAATTTCTTTATTGCTTAATTTAATCATCGTTAAGAACTAACTCTTTCAACAACGAAAGGCATAGCTAGGCGGAATGCCACCCAGGTTAACAGCAAGCCAACTAAAGTAATTGTACTTACTATCCAAAATCTTAAAGGATCTGATAAGACTCCTGTTGTTGCTAATTCTCTGGCTGTTACTAGAAGAGGTGTCACAGGATTCAGCTGAACTAAAAACCCAAATGTGCCTTCGCTGGGTAATGGATAAACTACTGGTGTTAGGAACAGCCAAAACCCTGTAATTAGAGTTAATCCTTTGGCAATATCTTGATATAAAATTGCCAATGGAGCTAAAAAAAGACCAATAAATGTTCCTAGCAGAACTAAATGAATTAATGGCACTGGAGTTAAAAGCACTGTCCAACTGACGGGAATGCGAAACCAGATAAACAATAGAGCTATCAAAATCAGCTTAACTGCAAAGTTAAAAAATACTTCACCTACCTTTGCTAAAATTAGTGCTTCTCGGGGAAAGTTAACTCTAGCTAACATGGATTTTGCTGCTGTCACCGCTTGTACTGGGCCATTTAAAGCTTCGACAAATGTTTGCCACAATGCAGTACTAAACATCACATAAGCTGGATATGGCAAATCTGTAACGCCAACATTAATTACTTTAGCTTCAGAGGCAAGGGTAAAACTTACAGCCATGACAATTGGTGGTAAAAAAGCCCAGGCTATTCCTAAAAATGATTGACGATATTGGGCGCTAATATCTCTCACCATCAGTCGCCAAGTAAGTTCGCGCGAGGTTAGCAAGTCTCGCCACATTTGTTTGAACAACTTCAAAGGATGTTTGAGACTACTTTCAGGCGTATTAACAACCTCAGACATGTGAAAATTAATCTGATTCCTCTTCAAAATTTCTTGCCCTTTTCTCAAGATAGATTGCAAATATCAATTATCAATCCTATTGGAACAATGTTGTTATTGGAGACTCGATCGACGGTATTGGGGCTTGATTTTGCACACTTTGCATCTGTGTGCGAGCATAATGGCTACTAATGTAAGGGTTGAGTGCTTTGTCTATGAAGCGTAGGATTTTCTTCACTAGTCGAACGCCAAACTTGCCAATAGGCAGTTTTTGAACAAAAGGATTGATAATTGTCATATTTCGCCGCCATCCCAAACGTCTGTACCTATTTTTGAAGTACTCATCTTCGGTCAGGTTCCACTTGTCGCGTAGGTGGTGGAGGCTTGCCAATTCCCAGGCATCGCTCCAACGCAACATATAGTAGTGTATGTCTGTTAACTCTAGTAATGGCCCTGTCACAGAATTCATTTGCAGTAGTTGTCCTGTGACAAAAGTCATCAGAGATTTGGGTTCGAGGTAGATTGTTCCACCAGCTTCGGCTACTAACATGCCTAAATCAACGTATTCTTTGGTGTTTAGCAGTCCTTCATCTAGCAAGCCAATTTGTTGAAATATTTCTGTACGTACCATCATGCAGTGGAACTCTGCTAGCCCGGTTTTTTGCCGTTGTAGTCGGGGTTGCACATCTGCTACCCGCAGACCTTGTTTATCAATTTTTTCAATTATTCGCCGTCTTGTTGTTTCACCTTGAGTTTCCACCAAAATCCCAGATTCTCCACCTGCACAATGCACTTCTTGGTGTAAAGGTATACCCTGGCAGATGATGGGGGTAACTATAGTTGCTCCTGTTTCTTTTGCACATTCCACCAAAGGCTGAAGCCAGTTAGGGGCAACTATTACGTCGTTATCAATGAAGACTACATACTTACTCGTAACTTGTTGCAAACCGATGTTTCTGGCGCGGTTGGGGGAGAGGTAGTAATTGGTGCGAATCAATTGAAATTGCTTTTGCTGTGCTTGTTCGGCCAAATAATCTCTAATATGGCGTGGAGAACCTCCATCTACATAAATTAATTTAAAGGGATAATCGGTGTGTTCGTAAATGCTTTCTAGGGATTGACGGGTGTAACTGAAGCGCTCCCGTGCCACAACAATAATTGTAACTTCCAGAGCTGCGATCGCTAATGAGTTCATACTTGAATTGCTATTAATTTGAATCAAGATCGAAGATGAAAATTTTGCTTGTTCAGGCTTTATACCTCAGTTTGGCTACAGAAGCTAGGGCTTCCTCCTGGCGTACAAGTAAATCTTGCATTAGTACTTGCTGATAAATTTGTACTAACTCATCGTTAAGCTTGTTCATGTCGTAGTTTGCTTCTACAAAAGCACGACCTGCTTGCCCCATTGACGACCAAATTTCTGGATGCGCTATGAGATAAGTTAATTTTTCAGCTATGGCATCGCTATCTCGCTCCGGAACTAGAAAACCAGAAACACCATCTTTTACAAGTTCAGGAATACCACCGTGAAGAGTAGCTATGACTGGTAAACCCATAAGCATTGCTTCTTTCAATGTATTGACTGGGGCATCTTGGTTACCATCTTCAGCTGTAACACTCAAAGCCATAAAAATATCAGAGTTGTTGAGAATTTCAATAACTTCTGGCTGATTTTTCCAACCTAAAAGCTTCACGCGATCGGCAACATTCAAAGAATATATTAGCTGCTGCAAGTTTTCTTTTAAACATCCATCACCTATGATGTTATATTCAATATCTTTGCCTAACTTGGCTAATTTAGCAACAGCACGAATGCCATATTCTATACCTTTTTTTTCGACGAGACGACCAGTTGTAGTGATGCGAAATTTGCCATCAGTATGAGAATGCCTTTCTTTAAAAGTAAACTGATTGCAATCTACTCCTGAACCATGCACAACTATTTTTTTTTCATCACAACCTAATTTCATCGCTTTTATCTTGAAATATTCGCAGTTTGCTAGAAAGAAATCTCCATTAGCAAATAGTGAGTCATAAACATGTTCTCCTTGCTGCTGAATAAACCAACTGATATCATAGCCTCGAAAAGAAGTAATCAACTTTCCTTGGATCGCTCCAATATCTTGCCAAATCATACAATCCAGAGCTAATGTGCCAAACTGGCAGTGGATAATGTCGTATGGTTTAGCTTCTAAAAACCGTATTACTGAGTACAACAATCTTAGGGAAGCTGCCCGCCTACCATACTTAAAAATATTCAGCGATCGCAGTACAACTAAAGGTGCTTTTAAAGGTGCTCGGGGAAAATTTACTAGTATTAATCCCAGACATTTGACTAAGCGCCAAAAGTAGTTTTTAGGAAGTAACGGGTGATAATAAGTACGAGTTAATAAATGATATTTTTCTACAGCGGGATGAACTTTTAAATTATCATTGGAAATCATACCGTAAATATCAACTTCATGCCCACGTTCAATCAATCCTGTAATTTGGTTCAGAATAAACGTTTCTGACAAAAGGGGAAACTTTGCAACTATGAAAGCTATTTTCATTTTAGAAACTGACAGATTTTTAAATTTTTACGACCAAATTAAAACTTTCTTTTTTCTTAAGTTATCTTCTTTATGAAACCAAATTTTATCAGTATATTTTTATTCTTCATGAAAAATCAACAGAAACTTCAATAAATCTTTTTAAACCAACATTTAAATCTTGGCAATTAAGTAGATTGATTTTAAATCTATAAAAATTAGCTCATACTTGTTACTCAAAAAAGCAGGATTTTTAAAGATGGTTATTATAGCTAGAGAAAGTGCCTAAAATACTTTGAGCGTTTAGCGGATGTAATTGCTCTTTATGTCAAATCTATGTAAGCCTGTATAGAATCATCTCCTTGCATAGCATCGAGTTTCAACTTTTTTATGAAGTTGAGCATGACTGAAGCCACAGCATCCGGCGACTCAATCAAGAAGCCATGACCACCAGAGTCAAGCACTACAAGTTCAGCGTTGGTAATACCTTGGGCAAGTTGCTGGGAAAACTTAACTGGGGTGAGAATGTCTTGTTTCCCCACCAAAACTAGAGTAGGACAATTAATCTGTTTGAGGCGGTCTGTTGTGTCACTACCAAGGATAGCTCGGCTGTGGTGATAGAGTGTATGAGATTTTGGAGGAAAGGGGTAGTTAATTGCAAATTCGATTAGACCTTCTATCATTCCAGGGATAGAGTAGAACCCATCCGTAAATATCCAGGGCAATACAACTTTTTCATAAAGCTTCAGGTCTACATGAATGGGGAGGTCGCCCCAAGTTTCAATAAGGCTATTGAATCGCCCATCTCCCTTTGCCAAAGATGATAATAGTATCAGACTATTGACCTTTTGCGGGTGTGCCAATACTAACTCTTGAGCAATCTGACCACCCATTGAATGACCGACTACATGCACTTTATCAATACCGATGCGATCGAGCAATGCTGCAACATCATTTGCCATCTGCTGAATACTACAGGGACTATTGGGAGCAGAACTTTGCCCCATTCCTCGGTTATCGAAGCGAATGACTTGATATCGGGAAACGAGTGATGGCATGATTAGCGACCAATAGGAGCGATCGCACAAGAAACCAGCAATTAATAGTAGAGGCTCACCCGTTCCTTTGATGTCGTAGAACAAATCAATCCCATTAACTTGAACCTTTGGCATATTAGTTGTCAGTTGTCAAAAGGTAGGAGGCAGAAGGCAGAGGGCAGAAGTGAAGAATTACTTACCTTGTCTTTCTATTCCTCTAAGGCTTGCTGTAGTGGAATTGTAATCACAAATTCTGCTCCTGCTCCTGGTGCTGAAAAACACTGTAATTGACCGCAGTGTTTTTTGACAACAATTTGATAGCTAATTGATAACCCCATGCCAGTACCTCGACCTACAGGTTTGGTAGTGAAAAAGGGATCAAATAAACTTTTACTTACTTTTTCAGTCATTCCTGGGCCATTGTCAGTTATGCGGATAGTTACTTGCTCGTCGGCTGTAAGTTCAGTACGAATGCGAATCTGGGGTATGGGAGATTGGGTATTGGGGATTAAGGGCTGGGAAAACTCTTTCCCCACTCCCTCCTCTAAAGCATCGATCGCATTTGTCAATAAATTCATAAACACTTGATTCATCTGTCCAGCGTGACACATTACCTGTGGCAAGTTGCCGTACTCTTGGATGACTTGGATTTCTGGTTGTCCTGGTTTAGCTTTCAGGCGACTTTGCAACAGCAGCAAGGTGCTATCGATGCCTTCGTGGATATCCACTGGCTTGATGCCATCTTCATCTAGGCGAGAAAAATTGCGTAGAGATAGGACGATCTGCTGAATGCGTTTAGCTCCTATATTCATAGAATTTAGGATTTTAGGCAAATCTTGACTCAGAAAATCTAAATCAATCGCATAGATTTGCTGGTGTATCTCTGGTATTGGCGGGCAGTAATGCTGTTGATAAAGTTGTATCAAGTGCAACAAATCCCGTACATATTGACTGGCGTGGTTGATATTACCGTAGATAAAATTAACAGGGTTGTTGATTTCATGGGCAATACCCGCTACCAACTGTCCTAAACTGGACATTTTCTCTGTTTGAATCAGTTGCGCCTGGGTTTGTTGAAGTTCTAATAAAGCTGCTTCTAGCTGCTGTGCTTTGTCTTGGGCTGTTTGGGCAGTGATGCGAGTCTGGGTGTAAAGTTTGGCTTGGTCAATGGCGATCGCTATTTGATCGGTAACTGCTTGTAGCAATTCTACTTCATCGTCCAGCCAAGGTCGAAAGCCATGACAGTAACCACAGCTAAATGCACCAATTTCACCAGATTGAGTGTGTATCGGTAGTGACATAAAAGCAGTAAAGCCAAAATCGCCCAAAACCTGCTGTGCTATGGGATCGTTCACGGTATTAACATCATCAATGCGGATGACTTCTTTGTGTAAAGCTTTTACTGCTATGAGTTCAATTTCTGTAGAAATTACTCTATCTGTTAGCAGACAAGGTAATATAGGACTTTTCGCTTCGTAAACACACTCCCAATAGGGTGAATCAGTGTTTTGGCGATACCAAAAGAAGGCGCAACGATCTATTTGGAATAAGTTACAGATTTCCTGGACTGCGGTTTCTAAGATGCAATTGAGTTCTAGGGAAGCTCGAATTTGGCTAGATAGGCGATTTAGCAATGCTTCCCGTTGGGCGATCGCTCTAAATTTAGCTTCTGAGTGGCTGATTTCCCGGACAAGAACAATAATTTGCTGCTCTTGTAATGGTGACAATCTGGCTTCAAAATTACCATTCCCTTTTAGCAACGGTAAGGTATATTGAAAACTAACTAAAGATTTAGTTTGCAGTACTTGAGTTATTGCTTGTTGAAATTGAACTTTTAGAGTGTGCGGTAAAAATTCCAGAATTTGCTTCCCTGGAACAACTCCTTGTAAATTGTGTAAATTTTCGATTTTTCCCGGCTTGTAATCTAAGATAACTCCATCAGCATCAAGGCGAAAATATAAATGAGGCAGCACTTTTAAAACTGCTTCCAGTTCTGATGTTTTTTGGCTTAATTGTTGTTTAGTTTGTTGATGTTCTACAATTTCGGCTTGCAGTTGCTTGAGTGCATTTTTTAATTCTGTTGTGCGTGTCTCGACTCTGAGTCCTGATTCGTGATGTGCTTCACGTGCTTGATAGTGGAATTTATCGCTTGATTGTATTTCTTCCTCTAAGACTAGAGTTTCTGCGATGTGAGCTTGCAGTTTTTCAGTAAACACTTTTATCTACCTGCTTTGCTGAAATTTATTAATGATGAAAATTTTGTTATATAAGTTTTCAATATAGAATATATTAATTCAAAAAATAGTTAGATTTTATGGACATTTACTGAGAATCCATAAATATTTGATTAAGTGATTTTAATTACTAACCTAATGGAAAAACATTGCTAAATTTTCACATAATTTAGAACCTCTGCTTCAATAGTGAATAAGAATGCGAGCGTGTAAGTATATAAAATGAGTTTTCAAAGTAGTTTCTTTTAATTAAGACTTGAGTTTAATACGATTTCAGTAAAGGAAAAGTTAATTTGTGGGATATTTATGTTTTTTCATCTTTAAAATCTTGTAAAGATGACATAAAAATACATGAATTTACGTTAAAGACAATCCAGCTATTTGGCAGCCTTCAACGGTAAAATTTATTATTTGTTACTTTTTTTCAAAAGCCATACTAAATTATGTGATTGTATTTTTAGTAACTTAATAGTATCTAATTGGATGAATTTCAGCAGTTTTTTGATGATTAAATTACATCATTATCTACTCTTATTCGCTGTATTTGTGGTTTATATCCCTGAATATTTCTGTATGCTAATTGTAAAGTAAATAATCAGTATTATGCTTATCCAACCGACAAGATATATGTTTTTAACTTGAGCCGATACTAGTACAAGAGGTCAAAACAAGGATACTATTGAAAATGCTTACCAGGCTTATAAATAGAGCATTTTAATTTTATTCCGTGCAGCGGTACTAGCAACTTATTCGCAAAAATGTAGATTAATCAAAACCAATCTCCTCAAAATAGATAACAATCTGATAAAACTAGGAAGCATCATATAAACGCATTACTAGCAGGACTGCTAATCGCATTTTTTGTGTTATAAAACTCACATAAATTTAGCTTGGATGAAAAAATACTGATGGAACCAGGAAAACTACAATGTTTTAAAGAGTACGGCGAATTTATTCTCCAAAAAATAGATTCAGTGCCTCATTTCCCCTCTCAACAAGAAGATTGGGTACCAGCTAGGCTTGATGAGTGTCTCGTACGCCTCCGAGAAGCTGCTGATAAAACTGTAGAACTTGCCACTTCGCCAGTCAAAATCGGCGTGATGGGAGAATTTAGTAGTGGGAAAACTTTACTTTTAGGCAGCTTGATTGGATATGCTGATGCTTTACCAGTCAGTGAAAACCCAACTACAGGAAACATTACGGCAATTCATCTCATACCCCAAGCAGGATTTGTTACAACTCAATTGGGGAATTTTACTGTCGAGTATTTGGCTCATGAAGGGGTGAATGAGTGTCTGCGCTTCATGTTGGAGCAAGCAACCCAACGGGCTACAGCCGCAGGGCTTGCAACCTTGCCTGTCTCCAAGCTAGAAGCTGGGAAAGATATTATTAACTGGTGCGAAGATTTATGGCAAAGCAGTAATAATTTAGAACTACGTTATTTGCTACGAGAGTTGGTGTTATTTGTTCGTGCTTATCATTCCTATGGGGAAGCTCTTTGTGGTGGACGCTACCAGATTGATGCTACCACCGCCCGTGAAGGGCTACAGCTAGCCGAACAGCCAATGGCGATCCAAACCCTCGGTTTTGAGGATCTACCTCCAGCGCATATCCGATTGCCAAGTCCACCCCAAAAGCTACCAGCAAAGCTCATACAAAACAGTTTTCCACTGATCCGCCGGGTTGATATTGAGGTAAAAATATCACGGGAAGTTTGGGATGTGACGGGTGCTTCCGAATTTATTCTCTTAGACTTTCCAGGATTGGGTGCTGCTAATTCCGGTGCTAGGGATACTTTTTTGTCACTGCGGGAATTGGCAGAAGTACAGACAATTTTAGTATTGCTGAATGGCAAATCTCCCGGAAGCGATCGCGCTAATAGAATCTTCACCATGATGCAGCAGCAGCGACCGGGACAAAACCTCAAAGATTTAATTCTTGTAGGTGTCGGTCGCTTTGACCAACTACCCTTAGACAGCGAAGGCGGCGAAAGAGAACTCGACCAACTAATCGACGATACCGCAGCCAATAGTCCTTTGTATGAAGATACTGTTTTCCAAAAACTCAAAGTTCTGCAAACAACAATCGACGGTGCCAGCGCCTTCACCACCCACAAAGACCGCATCGTTTTGCTATCGCCACTCTTGGGACTGGCTGAATTAGCCAAACGTTCCAGTACTGTCAAAGCAGGTTCGCCAGAGTTTTTGGCGAACCTAGATTATCCTAATTACCTGGAAGGGTCGAAGCGGTTGCAACAAAAGTGGCAGCACTTAAGCGAACGCCTACTAGAATCAGATGCACGCAGCCATCTCGGCAGACAACTAGGTTACTTTGCTCAAGACGGGGGTATTGCCAAACTACGAGAATTGATTCAAAACCATGTCGCGACTCACGGACTTAAGCAACTGTATGAAGATACTCGCAGGGCTGCCGAGAATTTGCGTCAACAACAAAATAACTTAGAAAATATTATTGCCGAAATTCACGAGCAAGGCATCCCCACGGGAGATAGTCCAGCCTCGATCGAGTTGCGGGTGGCGATTGAGAATTTAGATAAAACCTATAGAAACTTTCAAAAAGATTTAGGTAAAGAACCACTCAAAGACCGACGCGGAGAAGTTGTCAGCGATGTGGTCAAAGATGAACTCACCTATAGGATACTTAATTGGAACCAGTGGACTTTGTTGTTTAATAAAGCCAATAACGGCGCGATCGCCCTTGCCGAATCTAAAGGTGCAGCTGGTAAACTATTCGATCGGGGTAACAGAGTTAATAGTGCGATTCCTACTAAAAGCGACGATTTTTATCCAGCTTTTGCCAAAACTGTCAAAGAACTAGAAGAATTTGCCCGCGATCGCATTCGGCAAGCAGTGGTAGACTCGTTGAACAAATTATCCGATCGCATACTCAAAGAACGCGACTACCTCAAGGCCATCCTCCGCCCCGAAGTAGAACAAGAGATTGAAGGAACATTTGGTGGGGAAGAAGCTGATTTATTTTACAAACTGCTGCTGGGATGCGATCCCAACCAATGGCAAGAAGCAATCATCTCCGAAATCAGTAGCAAAGACAAAGCGATTTCACCCGAAATTATGTTTCCTTTGGCACGTCAAGACGAAAAACATAATATTGGGCAAATCTTTGATTGGGCCCCTGAAAGAAGCCAAAGTGCATCCAGATCCACAAATCACCAGCTTTTTGTTTTGCGACTGCGAGATGAAATCACTGCCAGCGCCAGTTTACATCTTGTGCAGTATGTTAGCGAAGTCAATCAGCAAGTGAATGCTGAATTGGAGGGCATTTTGGATCAAATTATTCCCACTTTGCAAAATCTCTCCAAAAAAGAAGAGTTGCTGAGATATATTGCTGCTGGAGACTCACCATCTGCGATCGCAATTCCCGCCTGGTTGCAGATTCTCTCCGAAATCGCCACCATTTCTTACTTAGATATTTCTAATTAATCGCTGATTTTATGGTGAGCAAAATAAGGATGTATTTGTGAGACGTGATGCTATTTTTTATACAATTTTCAAACGGACTCCCAGGTTATTTTTCGAGTTAGTAGAACAGCCACCTGCTGAAGCTAGTAGCTATCGCTTTGAATCAGTTGAAGTTAAAGAACCAACATTTCGGATTGATGGGGTATTTTTACCACCACCTAATACAACACCTCAGACGATCTTTTTTGCTGAGGTGCAATTCCAAAGAGATGAGTTACTGTATCATCGCTTTTTTTCAGAATCCTTGCTTTATCTGTATCGCAACCCGTCACTTTATGATGACTGGTACGGCGTAATTATTTTACAGTCTCGTAGCTTGGAACCAGAAAATACCATTATTCACAGGTCGCTACTGAATAGTTCGCAAGTACAACGGATTTATTTGGATGAGTTAGGTAGTTCTGATGAGCAAACAGTAGGTATGAGTTTGATGCAGTTAACTATTGCTTCAAACAGTCAAATGGTGGAACAAGCCAAACGTTTAATTGAGCGAGTACAACAAGAACCAATAAGCGTTTTAGCTAAGGATGACATAATAGATGTAATCACAACAATCGCTGTTTATAAATTTGCAAACTTAAGCCGTGAAGAGGTAGAGGCGATGTTAGGAGTAAAGTTAGAAGAAACTAAGGTTTATCAAGAAGCAAAAGAAGAAGGACGACAAAAAGGACGACAAGAAGTAAAACTTGAACTTGCACCTCAGCTCTTAGCTCATGGAATGTCGATAGAAGAAGTTGCTCAGTTACTGAGTTTAACCATCGAACAAGTAAGACTTGCTACCGAGCAAGAATCTTAAATATAAACCTATTAACTCCTGCGTTTTTGAGAGTGTAAGAGGCGATGTTAAAAATAAAGTTAGAAGAAAATAGGGTTTATCAAGAAGCAAAAGAAGAAGGGCGACAAGAAGTAAAACTTGAACTTGTACCTCAGCTATTGGCTCGTGGAATATCGATGGAAGAAGTTGCTCAGTTACTGAGTTTAACCATCGAACAAGTAAGACTTGCTACTGAGCAAGAATCTTAAATATAAACCTATTAACTCGTGCGTTTTTGAAAGCGAAATAAAAGTTACTCAGACATATCGCTGCGGGAAAATTGCGATCGCAAATCGCAATTTTCCCGCTTGCAGCAGATTCTCTTAGCGATCGCCACCATTTTTTATTCAAATTTTTCTTGTGAAGTTGCTTGATAGGGAGTCGGGAGTTCGAAATAGGGAATAGGGAGGAGAGTTAGGTAAGCAGGGGAGCAGAGGAGATAAAACTACTGACCACTGACAACTGACCACTGACCAAGTATCAGCAATTTAAGGAAAATATGAAATGCCTGTAGAAATTCGGCTTTCTCCTCAATTTGAAGTGCGTATTAACGAAAACGAATATTTGCAGCTGCCGACCATCCAACTTATTGCTGCTGGGAACAATGTACCTCATATTTCCCGCATCACTTGTGCTGTCAGAGGAACACCGAGTGAGTTGGCAGCACAAATTCAAAAATCTTATAGAAAATTCGACTCGGATACACCAAAAATTTCTCAAATCGGTCAATTAGAACAATATCCTTGTAAACTGAAGCAACCTTTAATACAACCAATCAACTGTAAACTGCGGGTGATGGTAGAGTATTTTGATTCCGACGCTGCTGGAAATCCACTGCTGTCTGTGCGAAAGTATATTGGATCTGCGTGTCATCTATGGTCAGCGCCAGGTTTTGAGCAGCCACCCACTAAGCAAATAACAAAAATGGATACTGCAATGAACCCTTTCCAACTCAACAATATTGATAAGCAACGAAGCGAGAAAAAAAGATTTCCGGGATGGTTTGCCCTGGATTTTGGCACGTCGAACTCTACAGTCACACTCTTCGATCCCATTGAAGTGCCGATCGCCGAAGTGTTGCCCAAAGAACAAGAACTGCGGTTGCGCGATCGCTTGGGCCAATGGCTGAGTTCTCCCGCTTCGGTGGCTTTACCAGATGTCAGTGCTGCTGAGTGGGAAAAATTTCTCGCTGACATTAGCAAAAACCTGGAAACAGAACCCAGTCGCTTGCATGAAATTTTTGAAACCGATAACAAAGAGCGATTTTTAGAAGCAATTAGACAAATCGAACTGTGTCTTGGTAATAGCGATCGCTTTCGTCGTGCTGCTAGCAAAAAACTTTATCAGATATACCATGAAGTCTTCCGCGTCCCCACTCTAGAATCGCAAAATTTGATTCCAGTTGTGCTGGACATCGATCGCCGCAATACAGAAATGCCCAGCGAGTTAGAAATTTATCGCTTGGCAAATCTCGAACTGCGGATGGGTAGGGAAGCCAGGGACAACAGAAAAAAAGCGATCGCCCAAGGCACAACTACTTCTTTAAAAGAAATTATTAGCAGGTTTCACCACTCACCCAAACGCTATTTTGGTCAGGAGCGGTCTTTTCCGGTTATTTTGGATGGGAAAGAAGAAACAATTAATGTTAACCAGCTGATCCAAGCAGCTTGGGGACATTTAATCGATTTAACTGAAGATTACCGCCAACGCGCACGACGCAGATTTTCTGAGGGAGATTTCCTCACCGCCGTTGTCACCTATCCCACTGTCGCCCCACCAGTTGTTCGCAAGGAAGTTAAAGAACTAGTCGAGGAGTTGGGAATCGACGACGTGCAAACTGCTTACGATGAAGCGGTTTCTGTGGCGATATTTTTCTTGTGGCGAGAATTTGGCGGTAATCTCAACATCGGCATCGAGTCCTTCAAAACCCGTTGTCGTCAAGAAAAAAACAAATGGTCGCAAAACGTCCTGGTTTTAGATATCGGTGGGGGAACTACTGATTTAGCTTTAATTGAACTAACTTTAGAAGATAAAACCCCGTTCTTTGCCGACAACGAAGATAGAGGTTTGGGGGGACGTTACTATAAACTGACGCCGAAACTTTTAGGTTCTTCTGGACATTTACAGCTAGGTGGTGAGTTAATTACACTGCGGATTTTTAGATTATTGAAAGTGGCGATCGCGGACTTTTTATTAACAGCAGTCACCACAGGTAACATAGAAAGTGAAAAGCTGGAAGATTTAATTAGTTCCGAGTTAAACGAGCGTTTCTTGGAACAGGGTAAATTCAAAAGTGGCAGTTTGTTGAAATGTCTCGATAAAGAAAATCCTGAAGGTGACGCTGCATACAAAGATGCTCTAGATACTGCGGAGAAAGTACTGCCTACCCGTTGGCAACAAGCACCCCAACGCCTGCAAACTTTTTACACCCTTTGGGATCATGCAGAAGCAGCCAAACTCAAACTAGGGCAAAAGCCACCAGCCGATGATTATCCTTTAACTTTTACTGTCTGTGAGCAGCAAATTTCCGAACTACTTACCCAAAGTGCCATTAAATTCCATGTGAAAGACCCTGAGAGTATTTGCGTTACCTTAGATAGTAAGCAATTTGAACGAGCTGCCGCTTCAGCAATTAGAGAAGCGATCGGTATTGCTAAAGGACTAATGGAAAGTCGCCTGCGTCCTCAAGATAACATTGTAGATCCTTGGAATACACATAAAGTTGATTGGCTAATCTTGTCAGGCAAAACTTGCAATCTTGACATAGTGCAACGCCACATCTACCAAGAATTTAGCAACTCTCCATATTTCGTCTGGAACCCAGAGCGTATTACCTTTGTATTGGAATTTACCAAGCTAGCCACATCTGCTGGTGCTTGCTACGCGGAGAAATTGCGACGACTCAGATTCGATCCCGAAGAGTCTAAAGGGTTGCTGCGTAAAGGAGCCAATCAATTAGAAATTGATGTTAAAAACTTATTTTATTACCTGCCCTGTAACTTCAAACGCAAAACCCAAAGCAATGATTTACTGCCGATATTCCAAGCTGGACAAGAACTCTATCAACTCGCTCACTGGGAAAGTGTAGCCAAGGTGCGTACACAGTGGCAAGGCATACAATTGACAAACATTATTTATCGTCAAGACTACGAAGACGGAGATTTACGACTTTGGGGTAGTTTCGACGGCCAAACCCTCATGGAGAAACTGGGAATGGAAGAAACTGAGTTTCTCAAAAAAATCAAAGTCCAGTTTGAGATTGACCAAACACTCCAATTTAACGTGTTGCTTTGTCAAGGAAATCCTCATTATTTAATTGACGTTCCTGGGATTGATGTGGGTTCGGCAATATCAGCAGCTTCCGAATCAGCACTATTTGCCGATGGTAAATTGAAGTGGAATATTGCTGTGGAACGCCCGAATAAAGACTTGAGTGATGGTGATATTGCCGTCAATGTGCTTGAGTCAGCAACTGTGGATCAACCAGATGCTTATCATCTGGTGTTTGAAATAGACAACAATAATAATAAGTCCCTGCAAGAATTTCACTATCTGCGTGATGGCGCACCACAACCAGCAAACGGTTTAATCAGTAACTCTTTGCCTCCCTTCCCGCAAAGTAGTCAGCACACCTTTTATGTTTATCAAACAGATAGTGAAAGCAACACCAAAAAATGGATACGCATTGGCGCACTCAGCAAACCAGATGTGACAACAGATTACCCTTGCCAATACCGTGTCACTCTCGACGAAAAAGGTATTTTACGGATGCACGCTGGTGAAGTACCCTACTGGACATCGACAAATCAAGAATGTCTCAAGCAAGAAGGATGCGTTTACCGCGCTGAATTAGAGTTACAACCCAACGAAGTCGATAAAGAACGCGATCCGTTTTGTGGCATACATTAAGGTAATTACCTCACGTAGAGGCGCTAAGAAAACCTCTGCGTCTTTGCGTGAGAGAAAGAAAAGGTGATATTCATGCAGCATCTACGTCAACTATTAGAGATAGAAAACTCAGAGTTGGCTAAACTACTACGGTTTAGCCTGTATGGGCTAGAGGCTACTTTAGATAAGGCTCGCACAGAGTTGCCACTAGACCCAGGAGCTAAAGTCTGCGACGAGGTGCTGCAAGAACTCCAAAGCCTGTTGCAATCTAAAGAAAACTCTAGTTTTGAAGATAGAGAAGATGAAATCTTACCTCCTTCAGATAAGTTAAAACTAAGTCGTCTCCAGGACGCTTTTGATTTCGATCCAGAACTCACTCATTATCTGGGAAATTCTCCACTGCAAAGCCATACAGACTCAGATTTGTGGAACGAAATTCAACGCAAGCTACTACGAGTCCCAGAGGAACTGGCTGAGTCTTGGCGACAACGCGCCTTGGATTTAGCACAGAAAGTCGGTGCAATAGAGGATAATTCGGATTTGTATCAACTTCCCTTTATTCGGGATGAAATTATTTATCCAGGACTCAAGGGTACTGTCAAGGCTAAGGGATTGTGTTTATCGAAACAAGCATTCTTAAAGTCTGAAATTACCCCAAATAATGAATCTGGAGATTTGTATTTACTCGCTGGATTTTTAAATTTATATATTAAATTTATCGACATCGAGCCTGATTTATATCATGCTTTAAAGAGTCTTTTTGGCTTCGATGTTATCTCGTTACATAGCAAACCTGAACAGCGATCGCAATATATTGAGGCTTTAAGCGATCGCTTCCTCCGCACCCAAAAAGCTGAGGAAAGTGGCGATCCATTATCAACTCTACGTGCTTGGATTGATATGGACGAAGCCATACATTCCCTAGTATTCGTTCCACCAGCGGAACGATATTCTTGGTGGGGTAAACTACAACAAGAATCACGACGCATACTCAAAAAAATCGCTGATAGAGCGAACGATGCAGGCTATGACGTGCGAATTCGTCAATTATCAGGACTTTATGCCGATATTTGTGCTTTGTCAAAAGATGACCTGCAACTAGACTGTGGCGGCGTTCCTGGAGAAGTGTTGACTTGTCTTCGGGTGTACGCGCGAATTAATCAAGAAGAGTCTCCGGGACGTGTAATATTCCGTTCATCGCGGTAGTTTATATTAAACTCTCTATATGACGCTGTTGGCTTTGTAGTGATACGTCAGCGTGATGTAAGTCAAGCACTAACAACCGATTGCCATTTTGAGCAGGAAGGCTTTTGACGTTTGTTGTTACCCTAATTGTAGCGATGGCAATACAAATACATTGAAGCTTTAAGCGATCGCTTCTACCGTACCCAAAAAGCTGAAGACAATGCCGATCCCCTGTTAACTCTATGTGCTTGGATTGACATGGACGAAGCCATGCACTCTCTAATATTTGTCCCACCAGCCGAACGCTATTCTTGGTGGGGTAAGCTGCAACAAGAATCACGACGTAGTATTGCGAAATTACTAGCGCTCAGGTAATTTTGAGGTTATGTATAAAGTAATCGCACTATGCTTCAATTTTTAGAGGTATAAAGTTTTTCGATTTTTTTAAAGCATGATGCACTTTCTTGATATGTTCAAGTGTCGCTCTCTCGCTTGTGCGATCGCCTATTTCCTGAAAGATTATTAATGCCTGTTCAAAGTATTTTAGGGCTTGAGAATAGTCTTGCAAAGCATAGTAGGTTATCCCAACAGCATCAAGAGCTTGAGCCTCATCTCCACGATTATCCAAATCTCTACAAATAGATAGTGCTTGTTGATAATAATCTAATGCCTGGTTATACTGTCCCAGATTGTAATAGGCAAGCCCAATATTGCGAAGATTTTTTTCTTCCCAATAGCGATCGCCAAGCGATTTAACCATTGGTAAAGACAAATGATAGTATTTAAGTGCTTTATTATACTTACGTAGCTGCCCATAGCTTACGCCAATGTTATTGAGAGTCCTTGCTTCGCCTTTGCGATCGTTAACCTCTCTAGCAATAGATAAGGCTTGCTGATAGTAATCTAAAGCTTGATTATATTCTCCTCGTATGTTGTGAGTAAGTCCTATATTATTTAAAATAGTTCCTTCTGCTCTGCGATCGCCTGTCTTTTTTGCAATAGACAATGCTTGCCGAGAATACTCTAAAGCCTTGGTATATTGTTGCAACTCGCTATGCACAAGTCCAAGTGCAGCAAGAGCAATTCCTTCGCCACGAATATCTCCACTTTTTTGCCAAGCTTCTAATGACTGCTCAAACACTTCCAAAGATTCCTGAAATCGTCCTTGTTCATAAAGTCTATTTCCTCTTTGATTTAGTTCTTGAGCGTAACTGCTACTACTAATAGGTGCAACTCCAGTATGATGTCTAACCTGTGGGGAGGAAACAGCGGAAAGTAGAGATATTGTTACTAAGCCTAACCAAAGAAATTGTGAGCGCATGGGAGTACTAAGTAAGCTACAATTGAAGCTGTTTAATATTTCACTTTATTAGTGTTCCCAAAACAAACAAGATTACCCCACTAATAATTTTGTAATCACTCGAAGCTGAATGCCAACAGACAGACTCAAAATTTTACCTGCAAAAATAACTCAGCAGAAGAACTCTAAGTATACGGAAAGTTTGTTAAATCTGTATTCTCTACGGTTTAAAAAAATAGATTTACTATAATCTAAAGGGAATTAGTGATATGTATAAAACCTAATTGGGGACTACTAAGTTTAAATATTTCTAAAAATGATTAAAACTCCACTTCGCTATCCTGGTGGTAAGTCAAAAGCAATCAATCAAATAGTTGAATACTTGCCAGAAACCTTTTCTGAGTTTAGAGAACCTTTTGTGGGTGGTGGTTCTGTATTTATTTACTTAAAACAAAAATTTCCTCATCTAAAGGTTTGGATTAACGATCTAAACCGCGAACTATTCCTCTTTTGGAAATTTGCTCAATCTGATATAGCTCAGTTAGTTAAAGAAATTCGTCATATTAAACTTAAATATACGGATGGCAAATTACTATTTTTAGAATTAACCAGTGTAGATATAAATAATTTATCAGATTTTGAAAGAGCAGTTCGCTTTTTCGTTCTCAATAGAATTACTTTTTCAGGAACTGTAGAATCAGGTGGTTTTTCTCAGGAAGCTTTTCATAAACGATTTACTGATTCTTCAATAGAACGATTAGAAAAATTAGAAACCATTTTAGCAAAAGATGTCAAAATTACTAATTTAGATTACAGTCGCCTATTGAATGAACAGGGTGAAGATGTATTTTTATTTTTAGACCCTCCCTATTTTATTGCTACTAAATCAAAGCTATATGGTAAAGATGGTGACTTGCACACATCTTTTGAACATCAGAGATTTGCTCAACTTTTAAAACAATGTCATCATCATTGGCTAATAACTTACGACGACTCACCCCAAATTAGAGAAAATTTGAAATGGGCTAATATTTCAGAGTGGGAATTGCAGTATGGCATGAATAACTATAAGCAGAGTGGTGCTGCTAAGGGAAAAGAGTTATTCATTACTAACTATGAAGTGCAACAAAAGTTGGCAGAAAAAGCAACAAATAAAAACCTAGCTAACCCGATTCAGTTGAACCTTGAGATTTAAACCTAACTTTGATAACGGTCAATTTTCCGGTAGGATAGCTGCCATGCCCTTCAATATAGCTACACTCTACAACACACACAAACCTTAGCTATGACAACTTCCCCAATTCCTGCTCAAGAATCCTCTGCTAACTGGTATATTCTGCTGCAACAATTAATAGATGGTGAGTCCTTGTCTCGCGCTCAAGCTGCTGAATTGATGCAAGGATGGCTGAGTGAAGCGGTTCCCCCAGAGTTATCAGGAGCAATTTTAACAGCGCTGAATTTTAAAGGCGTTTCTGCTGATGAATTGACTGGTATGGCTGAAGTATTACAATCCCAATCCTCCCCACTCAGCACTCAGCACTCAGCACTCAGCACTGTCATAGATACCTGCGGCACTGGTGGAGATGGGTCATCGACCTTTAATATTTCCACAGCGGTAGCTTTTGTTGCTGCCGCCTATGGTGTACCTGTTGCCAAGCACGGTAATCGTTCGGCATCAAGCTTGACGGGAAGTGCGGATGTCTTAGAAGCCTTGGGTGTAAACCTAAGTACCCCTAGCGAGAAAGTACAAGCGGCACTACACGAAGTGGGAATTACCTTTCTGTTTGCTCCTGGTTGGCATCCAGCACTCAAAGCAGTTGCCTCGTTGCGGCGAACTCTAAGGGTACGGACTGTCTTCAATTTACTTGGGCCTTTGGTAAATCCCTTGCGTCCAACTGGCCAAGTGATAGGGCTATTTACTCCCAAACTTTTAGCAACTGTTGCTCAAGCGTTACAAAATTTGGGCAAGCAAAAAGCAATTGTTTTACATGGGCGAGAAAAACTAGATGAGGCGGGGTTAGGAGATTTAACTGACTTAGCGGTGTTATCTGATGGTGAGGTACAGTTAACAACTTTGAATCCGGAAGAGGTGGGTTTAACACCTGCGCCTATAGGTATGCTCCGGGGTGGGGATGTGCAGGAAAATGCCGAGATTCTCAAGGCGGTGTTACAAGGTAAAGGAACTATTGCCCAACAAGATGCAGTAGCTTTAAATGCGTCGTTAGCGCTGCAAGTAGCAGGTGCAATCCCGTTGCTGGATCATGCTCAAGGCGTTAGTGTGGCAAAGGAGATTCTACAGAGTGGTACTCCTTGGGCAAAATTGGAGCAGCTAGTCCAGTTTCTGCGGAATTAACTTCCGATCGCGATTGCGGGCGAAATTCTACGACATTGCGTTTGATGGTAACATCGTAATTACCAAAAAAGTCATGTCCCAAAAGTCCAGTCTCTAGTTCTGTACCTGCGATCGCAACTGGTACTTTATTCACCACTACCCCACCAACTGCCATCGAGTCGAGATAGCCTACTGGAAATTCCACAGCTCTAGAACTGGCAGTGTTGGCCTTAGCCCTCCCCACTGGCACTACCCCCAAGGCAATGGCCATTTGTTGGGTAATTACCGTACCACTGGCTCCTGTATCCACAATCATGTCAAACTGTCGCTGACCATTAAAAGTCACTTCCACAATTGGCGTGCCACCAACGCGCCGTTTAATCGGAGCGACAAATACCTCTTTGTCTGGATTGAACAGTTCTGGTGTGGGAAAGAGTGGTTTTGTCGGTGGCAATTTTGCTTGTGCAGGTGGAGGTACGGGTATAGTCAAGTTGGGCGCAGTTGCTCCTTGAGGAACGACAACGACTACCCTTTTGGGTTGTGCCTCTGATGGCGAATGACGGTTAGCAGTAGCTTTTTGTCGAGCATACTTGACCTGACGTTGGTATTCGGAAATTTTGGCTTGGGCGATCGCAAAATCCGAACTTTGTCGCCGCACTTTCTTCATCAGCGCAATCGCCTCCTGGAATTGACTTCTTACCAAATTCCAATCATCTGGGGATTGAGCAGATTGGCTGATACTCTCAGCTCCTGCGGCTTTATCTAAACCTTGTTCAAAAGAACTTGGTGTAAATTCCGACGGTGGCACAGTTTCCGGTTCTGGGATAGCCGATGATGCTGCTGGTTCAGTAGCAGGTGGTACTATCGGATTGTCACTGACTACAGACTCTTGAGTGCGAAGAATTGCACTAGTCTGTTTTTCTTCACTACAGGCAACACCCAAGACTGCTAAGGCGCTTGAGAGAAAAATCAGGGCTGCACGAGATAAAAAAGGCTGAAGCATAATTAATTTCGATTTTAACTGCCCAAGGGATTGCAAATCCACTGTCGCCATCGATTTCCTTATACAAATTTTGCACGTTCTGTTTTTAATTTTTACTTAATTTCCTTGAGAGCGCTGAATTTCTGAACTCATGGGATAATTAACATTCGCAGTATTAACTAAAATAAATACTAAAGACTGCTCACAGTTAACTGTTGATTGGGGACTAGAGACTGGGGACTTGGAAAATCTTTCCCAATACCCCATCCCCAATCCCCAATACCCAATCCCTAATCTATCGCCTATGACCTTGACTGACGCAATACCTGCTCTACTTGTCTTAGCAGATGGCACCGCTTATCGCGGTTGGTCTTTCGGTGCGACGGGAACCACAATCGGGGAAGTGGTATTTAACACTGGCATGACCGGATATCAAGAAGTGCTGACCGACCCTAGTTACTGCGGTCAAATTGTTATTTTTACTTATCCTGAATTGGGTAATACAGGTATCAATCCTGAAGATGAGGAATCAGAGCGGCCCCAAGTGCAAGGGGCAATCGCTCGCAATATTTGTCATCAACCCAGCAACTGGCGCTCAACACAATCTTTGCCTGGCTATCTCAAACAACACCAGATACCCGGTATCTATGGCATCGATACCCGTGCCCTCACCCGCAAAATTCGGATGTTCGGAGCCATGAATGGTGGCATTTCCACAACGATTTTAGATGAGGCGGAGTTGCTAGAGCAGGTGCAAGCTGCTCCCAACATGGCAGGATTGAATTTGGTACGCGAAGTCACTACCTCCAAAGTTTATGAATGGTCAAATCCCACAATTCCAACTTGGGAATTCAACTCTCAATCCGTGGCAGACCATGAGGAATCTTTCACCGTGGTTGCCCTTGACTTTGGCGTAAAACGCAATATATTGCGTCGCTTGGCAAGTTACGGTTGTCGAGTGATAGTTGTTCCTGCTGATACACCACCAGAAGAAATTCTCAATTACAATCCAGATGGTATTTTTCTTTCCAATGGGCCTGGCGACCCGGCGGCAGTCATCGAGGGCATTGAAACTACCAAGACGTTGCTTCAAAGCCAAAAACCTATGTTTGGTATTTGTATGGGACACCAAATTTTGGGTCATGCCCTTGGAGCAGAAACCTTTAAACTCAAATTTGGTCATCGGGGTTTGAATCAGCCTGCGGGATTACAACAAAGGATAGAAATTACCAGCCAAAACCACAGTTTTGCGCTCGACCCAGATTCTTTACCTGCGTCAGTTGTGGAAATCAGCCACTTAAACTTAAACGATCGCACCGTAGCCGGGGTACGTCACAAGTCTCTGCCCATATTCTCCGTACAATATCACCCAGAGGCCAGTCCTGGCCCTCACGATGCTGATTACTTGTTTGAAGAGTTTGTGCAAGCAATGCGAGCAGTTCGTCAAGCGGCAACAGCCAAGGTGAGTTAAAAATGAAGATGAGGGAGACGAGGAAAATGGGGGAAGAAGCCTTCAATATAGTCTTTTTCTCCTTCGTCCCTCTTCCCCTGCTTCCCCTGCTCCCCCTGCCTCCCCCTGCTCTCTTCTCTCCTACCCCAGCAGGTTGTAGACAACATGCACAAAAACCATCTATACTTGAGCGTTCACTTTTAATGATGAGGAGGGAATTATTGCTGAGCCACTTAATCTAACCGTGAGCCTGAGAGGCACTCGTGAAATCCGGGATAACTGTCAGCTATTCCGCCTCACAGGTTTGTTAGATGCTTTTTCTGAGCCGACGTTTCGCAAGGTACTTGGCCAAAAAATTGACGAGGGTCCAAAGCACATTATTCTGGATCTCTCACAAATTGACTTTGTTGATAGCTCTGGCTTGGGTGCTTTGGTGCAGCTAGCCAAGCAGGCTCAAACCGCCGATGGCACCTTGCAAATTGTCACTAATGCCCGAGTAACTCAAACGGTCAAGCTTGTTCGCTTAGAGAAGTTTCTCTCGCTGCAAACCACAGTTGATGCAGCTTTAGAAAACATCAACAAGTAGCATTGATCGCTTGACTGGAGAGATAAACTTAGCTATCCATATGCTTACTCGGGGTAGCTTAATTTGTATAAGCACTGGCAGACAACCTCTCTCCTCGTGAGAGAGGCATACAAGCCAGCAAATATCATATCAACGATATTGTCCAAGAAAATTAGTATATCTCAATTTGAAAAAATAAAATATTAATACAACCAGTAAAAATCTGTGTAGCCTTTAGCTAAAATTGAAAAAAGTTGGTTTTGAGGAATATATAACTAGAAGTTATCGATAAAATATTAAGCAGGGAAAGCAAAAAGCTATGTGAATTTTCCTCCTGCACGCTTGCTGTTATATGAGACCACAATACATTTTTCAAGGCAATCTTAGCATTTTTCAGGCATCAAGCACCGCTGAAAATTAGCGATCGATTTGGCAATTTGTCACTATTAGCACCCTCTAAAATTTAATATTGATTTTATAGATACCTTCTAGCAAATTTATCCTTTCAGTTTAGGGGATATTTGATACTTAAAAGCATAGCTTATCAAGTCAATGAAACCATGCAGATCGTACACAAATAAAATTAATTTTCAGTGCAAACTAGCAATCGAAAAAGATAAAAAAAGATAAAATTATTAAGTGACTTTGATAGTATTGTTTATGCTAGGTACACCAGCATGGCATGTTAAGGAAAAATAAATCTCTCCGAAGATGCCTCCCAAATATAGCCCAATAAGGAACGATCAACTTGTGAAGTCAAAGGAGGAAGAATTATTCAGCGGACAAGATGAAGTTCCTCAGACGGATTCATCTTTGACCCCAGCATTCTTGGCAACTACAGCGCAATTACCCCAAAAGATTTCCCAGACACAACTGCAACAAATTTCTCCTGCTGCTTTAGCATATATAGGAGATGCGATTTATGAACTATATGTTAGAATGTTCTATTTACTGCCGTTGCAGAGGACAGAAACATACCATCATTTAGTAGTGGCACAGGTAAGAGCGGAAACACAGGCGCTACATTTGCGATCGCTGATTCCTCATCTGAAGCAAACCGAATTAGAAATTGTCCGGCGGGGCCGTAACGCTGCCACAAGACGCACAAAACGGGTCGATCCCGAAATTTATCAACAAGCAACTAGTCTAGAAACTTTAATTGGCTACCTGTATCTCACCGATTCCCAGCGCTTAACCGAACTGTTGCAAAAACTTCATTTAGAGAAACAGTGTGAAACTTAATCTCATGGCGGGATCGGTAGTGTAGTCCTGGTAAATTCCAAGAATCGGGAAGCCCACCCACAAGCTATACCCAAAACTTATATGCCGAATAAACCAAGAAAAATCAAGACTTCTGGCGAACCAAATCGTGGGCAACCCCTTAAAATAAAGGGCAAGAGTGTAGTTGCTGATTCTCTTCCCACTCCCCGACACAGGGATGGGGATAGTAAACCACGCCCCCAGCGTAACTTCTCTCATCCATCTCCATCTCCAAAACCCACAGAAGATAGCGATCTCATCTACGGTCGCCATCCAGTGTTGAGTGCCTTGGAAAATCAACGCGGTCTAAACCGCATCTGGATTACTTCCCGCCTGCGTTACGATCCCCGCTTTCATCATCTGATTCTCCAAGCTAAGGACAATGGCACAGTAATTGATGAAGTAGAACCTAAGCGCTTAGACCAAATTACCAACGGGGCCAATCACCAAGGTATAGCGGCACAAATAACCCCCTATACCTATATCGAATTACCAGATTTGATTGCACAGACGAAATCACTCACCGATCCCGTAATTGTCGTAGCTGATGGGATTACCGATCCCCACAACTTAGGAGCAATTATTCGCACTGCCGAAGCAATAGGCGCTCAAGGATTGGTAATTCCCCAAAGGAGGGCAGCTGGTATTACTTCCACAGTCGTGAAAGTGGCAGCAGGTGCTTTAGAAAACTTTCCAGTAGCTAGAGTAATCAACCTCAGTCGCGCCTTGGAAGAATTGAAAGAAGCTGGCTTTTGGATTTATGGTACTGCCGCAACAGGCAGCGAACCCCTGCATTCAGTCAATTTCCGCGGCCCTATCGTTTTGGTAGTTGGCTCTGAAGGTGAAGGTCTAGGTATGTTAATACAACGCTCCTGCGATGTATTGGTATCAATTCCGCTGCTGGGTAAGACCCCTAGCCTGAATGCCTCAGTAGCTGCGGGCATGGCGCTTTATGAGATTTATCGCCAGCGGTCGTTAAACACTTTGTACTTAGATAAATTCAAAAAACCTCTTTGAAAAATAAGAGGAAAAGAGTATAAAGAAATGTAAAGCAAAAAACAGCAACATATCGTTTAACACTCAGTACCATTTGATAAATCAGCAACAACCATGAAAACAATTTGGGATAACCTGAAGGAAAGTTTGATTAGCACATTTAATAGTCTCGGCTTAGCTTGGTGGGTGGAGATTGTGACACAAAATCCCCGTTGCACCTACTACTTTGGGCCATTCATTAATTCTTCTGATGCCAAAGTGGCGCTCAAAGGATATGTAGAAGACCTAGAGTTAGAAGGAGCTCAAGGAATATTGGTGAACGTGAAGCGCTGCAAACCAAATACCTTGACAATTGCTGAAGACCTGGGGGAAAGGATTGACCGCAAAGTAAAGCCTGTCTTTAGCGGTCAGATGTAAGTAAGGCAAGAGTTAGTTGTCAGTGGTGAACCAGTACGATCTTGGGGATTTTCCCCATGAATAATTGGCGTTAGCGACGTTAGGAGCGTCACCCGTACTGCTAAAACAGAACCCGCAGGGTATGGTCAGTGGTCAGTGGAAAAACAACTGACCATCACTGACTATTAATTACTTATTACCTGTGGATGGTCTTCTAGCCAACGGTCAATGTCACTCAGTACCTGCTGGGGGATCTCCCACGGGAAAAGATGAGCGGTATTGGAATAACACTGCCACTGACTATTTTTCAGGTATCGAGCAGTCTCTAAACTAGACTCAACTGTGATGTGACGGTCTTGGACACCAGCAAGTACCAAACTAGGACAGTGAATTTGCTGTAAGTCTGTAAGTCGGTCGTAGCCAGCGCGAAGGGCAGTATAGAGAGCGCGAGTAGCATTAGGGGAGGTTTGCAAATAAGCTGGCATAGCTTCCTTGGCAATGTAGCTATAAGCAGTAAGTGTATGTTGTTGAATAAGGTAACGAAAAAGCGATCGCTTGCCAAAAGTTTCTATATTCCACTGCCAACTCGGATTAATAGAGTTTAAAAGTGCAGCAACGCCAGTATAGAGATTATCTTGCCAACTTATTGGGGGATGATTGCCACGCGGTCTCGCCGCAGTAGCCACCAAAATCATCCCAGTGACTCGCTGTGGCAGGCGTAGTGCCAATTCCATAGCTAAAATCCCACCAAGTGACCATCCTAGTAAGAGACATTTTTCAATTTGCAAGCGGTCTAATAGCGTCTCTAAGTCAGTCAAATGGTCGGTCATTTCAAACTTTCCATTAAAGCGACTTTGACCGTATCCGCGCAAATCTGGGGCAATAGTTTGGTAGCGTTTTGATAAATGATTGGTAAATACAGAAAGACTACGACCAGAACCAGGATGACCGTGTAAGGCTAAAATCGGGAATCCTTGACCTTGGACGTAGACGTTAAGACGTGCAGCATCAGCTGAGATATGACTATGGCGATCGCTCATTACTTGCCGTTATCCTGTCTATCAAACAAATGTTCTACGATTCCTTGAGTCTCTGTTCTCAAGTCTCTAATTTCTTTCAACTCACTTACAATCGCTTCAATCCGGTCTAGCCTTTTTGTCATCGTAGTTCGCTATGTCCTATTTCTAATTGTGTCATACAGCTAAAGGCGAAGCGGTTTAACAATAAGTAGGTAGACGTAATGAAATATAAGATAAAACCTTTGTTTGTAGTAAGCGATTTATCTAGTATCAAACCTACTTTTCTATATATCTTCCAGCATAGGTAATCACACACATCTGTCTGTATGTGGCGTGAATACCAAAAGCGACTCCTGCAACTTTAAAAGCTGGGTTAAAAATATTGTGGCGATGACCGCGTGACGGTACTCCGTCATCGATAATCAATTGCATGATAATATCTTGGGCTGTACTAGAACCATAGCTGATGTTTTCGCCAGCAGTGACTTGCCAACTGCCATAGCGGCTGATGCGAGTGAAGGAATCGCTACCATCGCTACCATCATGACCTGTTGTACCTTTTAAACCTTGGTCTTTGACATGATCCCTAGCACCCAAAGACATACCTTGAGATACAGTTAACGATCCTACAGGACGGGCTGACTTAAGAAATGCGATCGCTTCATCAACTGCTTTTACTCCTTCTTGAGTTTGTAAGTAAACGTAATCAGAGATTTTGACTTGTTTGCCATGAAAGCGCTGGCGATAATTTTCCAGAATTTGAAGATATGCAGTAGGATTTGTCCGCACTTTGTTCATTTCTGCGATCGCCTGTTGCTCTAACGGAGAAAGAATATTCCCTTTTACTAATTTTTCTGCACCTGTTTGTGGAATTTCCGACGATTTCCAAAATTGTAGCTGACGCATTAATAACCTCATAAATTAGAAGCTAGATTAAAGATGACACGGAGATGAGGGAACGCAGAGAATTAAACACATGCGACTTACCGTGTATTCTTTGGTCAATATATATTTAGCTCCACAGTATGAGTACAAGTTTTCGGAAGGAGATTTTTCAGTAGTGCTGAGTGTAACCCCATAACTAAAAGTTAGGGGATTGAACAAAGAAAATAGCAGATGGGTAAAAACTACCCATCTGCTAATAGTAGACGGAGGTATAAACTTGGTTAGTTAATTGGCATGAGCCAACTGTTGAGATTCAGCAGCAGAATACTTCACAGCTTTGACCAGTTCTTTGAGAACTTCTTTAAGTCGTTGGTCAATTTCCTCATCAAGCTGTACGCTACCATCACTTTGCCATTGAATCTGTTTATCTACTGCATAAATAGTACCTAGAATATGTCGCGCTCCTAATTCAGATAAGACAGGTTTTAAAGCATATTCAATTGCCAACAAATGAGCTATTGTCCCACCAGTGGCGATTGGTAGTATGACTTTTCCTGAGAATGATTTCTGTGGTAGTAAGTCCAAAAACGCTTTGAGTACACCTGTATAGGACGCTTTGTAGATTGGGGTAGAAATAATCACAGCATCTGCTTTTGCCAATAAGGCTTTTGGCTGTTCCAATGCTGGGCTGTCATATCTTCCAAAAACTAAATCTTCAGCAGGCAAATCACGAGCTGAGATAATGTCTACATGCAAGCCTTCTTGTCCTAAAAGCTTGGCAGTATGTTCCAAAATACCGTAGGTTCTTGAGGGATGAGATGGACTACCAGCGATCGCCAGAATATAAGTCATTCAATTAAACTCCAATTTTTAAAACAGGTTTAGTGTATTTTGTGGTTTTGCGATCCATAGCTTTGCCTATATTGACCGTGGCAATTTTTAGATTGTCGATTTGAGATTTTTCTTCAATCGAAAATCCAAACTTACGCACAAAGGTTGTCTGTTAAGACTGGGTGTAAGGGTTTTGCTCACTTACACCGCTTGTCTAAACCCTTGATTTTTCGTATCACTGTGTAAGTCCTATGCAAAATTGAGTAACCTTCCTCATACTAGGATACGGGTGTAGCTTGTTCTCTCGACTGCTGCTTGGGAAAATCTTCATTGGCAACAATCTCGCCAAATGGACTTAAGACATGTTGCTGTTCGACTGGGGGCAGATTCTCTAAAGGCAAATGGTGGAATAAAAGTTCCGCGACCCGATAGGCTTCCTCTAGGTGAGGATAGCCAGAGAGGATAAAGGTTTCAATACCCAAATCTGCATATTCCAACATCCTGGCTGCCACTGTCTGGGGATCGCCTACCAGGGCTGTTCCTGCACCTCCTCTGACTAAACCAACGCCAGCCCAAAGGTTTGGGCTAATCTGTAACGCTTTGCGATCGCCTTTATGTAATTGCGTCATCCGGCGTTGCCCTTCTGAATCCATACGTGCATAGGCGTTTTGAGCTTTCGCGATCGCTTCGTCATCTACATACCGAATCAATCGATTTGCTGCATCCCAAGCTTCGCTTTCAGTTTCCCGCACTATTACATGTAGGCGAATGCCAAACCGCAAAGTTCGTCCTTGTGTCTGTGCAAGTCTGCGAACTGAGGCAATTTTTTCGGCTACTTGTGCTGGTGGTTCGCCCCAAGTTAGATAGACATCTACGTGCTTGGCAGCAATCTTTTGAGCAACGGCAGAGGAACCGCCAAACCACAAGGATGGATATGGCTGCTGAACAGGAGGAAACAGCAGCTTTCCATCTTGAATGTCGAGATAGTTGCCCTTGAGATTAGCTACTTGACCGCTAGCGATCGCCCGCCAAACTGTCAAAAATTCATCCGTTAATTCATAGCGCTGGTCGTGACTCAGGTGCAAGCCATCTCCTGCTAACTCCACGGGATCGCCACCTGTAACTACGTTAATCAGCAAACGTCCACCAGAGATGCGATCGAAGGTTGCTGCCATCCGTGCTGCTACTGCTGGCGACACTAATCCGGGACGTATTGCCACCAGAAAACGCATCTGTCGAGTTAGTTGTACGAGGCTTGATGCCACAATCCATGCATCTTCGCAAGAGCGCCCTGTGGGTAGTAATGCTCCCGTATAGCCCAGGTCATCCACTGCTTGAGCAATTTGTCGCAAGTATGGAAAGTTAACTGCTCGTCCGCCTGTTGCAGTTCCAAGATAGCGTCCGTCGCCATGAGTAGGGATGAACCATAGTAGCTGCATGAGTCCTGTCCTTTAAAATACGGTAAAAACGTAGAAATACCGTAGTTTTTATATAGTTTAAGAGTATTACACATTCCCTTTAAGTAAGCAAGGGGTTTTCAAAAAAAACTACGGTATTTCTATCTATTAAATGTATTTAAACTAATAAATAATGAGCTTTTTATTGTAAACCTCTAGTGCCCTGACATATTAATTACCTAAAGGTGTGAACTTATACCAATTCGGAATTACAAATTTCAAAAGTCTGATTTTATCTAGATTTCCAGCTTTGCATCTGTTGCCTTGTTTTGGAGAATTGGTATTAAAACATCGTCTTTTTTAAAATCTTGTGTTTGATAGTACAAGTTAGCTTCATATTAAGTCATTTCTTTAGATAGACGATGAAACCAACTAGATAAAGATAACTTTTAATTATTCACTGTTTCATACCTTAAAAGCTCCTTAATGTCATTCTGAGGAGCTTTTATAAATTTAAAAGTATCCTTGTTAAGGATAATTATCCTAATAGAAATCATTTATCAAGTAAATCTTAACTTTGCAGGTGAGCCAGTGCATTGCTTTGGTTTCCAAAGTTGTTGCAACTGGCGTTGCGCTAACGAAGTGTAACTCACATTCTTTACTGTGCGCTTTTACCAAAAGTCATAGCTATTAGCCATTAACTTTATTTGAGAATTTGTCTGAGTGCTGGTTGTAAATTCGGATATTGATACTCAAAGCCTGCTTCCAGCGTGCGCTTGGGTAGGACTTGTTGACCTTCTAAGACGACTATTGCCCCATCTCCTAAGAGAGCTTCTAAAGCAAAAGCAGGCACAGGCAACCAAGAAGGACGATTCATAACTTGCCCCATAGTTTGGCTTAAATCTGCCATACGAACAGGGTTGGGGGCAGTGGCATTGTATACACCTTCTATTTCTGGTTTAGTTAAAGCTTGTACAATCAAGTTAACTAAATCGTCTACGTGAATCCAGGAAAACCATTGCCGACCACTGCCAATAGGCCCACCTGCGAAGAGTTTGAAGGGTGTAATCATTTTGCCCAAGGCACCACCCAACCCCAAGATAATACCAAAACGCAGAATTACCAGCCGCACACCAGCATCTTTTACTTTTCTCGCTTCTGCTTCCCAAGCTTGGCAGACTTGGGCGAGAAAATCGTTACCAGATGGACTTGTTTCATCAAAAGTAGCGGTTTCACTAGTACCGTAATAGCCAATAGCTGAAGCGTTGACTAAGACAGTTGGCTTAGGATTGGCGTTAGCTATTGCTTCGACTATTTTCTGCGTGCCTAGCTGACGACTATTGAGGATTTCTTGTTTGTGTTCGGGTGTCCAACGTTTCTCTGCGATGGGTTCTCCTGCTAGGTTAACCACACCATCACAACCAGCGATCGCATCTTGCCAGGAACCAGATACATTTGGTGTATAGGCAACAATTTCTACATGAGGAAAAGCTTCAGGTGGAAAAACCTTTTGAGCAAAATTGGTATTGCGGGTTAACACCAGCACTCTATTACCTTCCTTGTGGAGTCGTTCTACCAAGCGACTACCCACAAATCCTGTTGCACCAGTAACTGCGATTTTCATAATGCACCTCCACCAAACCCTTATTTTAAAGTTTTTTATCAAACTTTCAACTTGCATTCTTAGTTGTAGCAAGTGGCGTTGCTGAGTCAAATTCCCCACTCAGCAACGCCAGTCCGCTCAAGTCGGGAGACCCTTGACGCTCGTGACGCTCAAAGACTCGCGCTTCGCTGCGCTAATGGCAGTTCCTCAGTACTCATTGCTCAGCACTGATTTTTCCCCAGTCCCTAGTTTGGTTCTTAAACTTAATGAAACTATAATGACTTGCCGTTTAGATACCTCGGTATTATAGGATGGACGGAGTGTTGCAAGGCCTGGGGCTATTATGGCTCGCTATACCTGTTCATTTACTCTTTCTATCCCAATTGAGCATATCCAGCCATTGCTTGTAGATCTTCTACAGGATTGTGATTTGGAAATTCAATACTACACAGCCGATTACATTATGGCTCGTGAGATTCCTGGTAGTATTTCTTTCTCGAAGATGGTGACAGCAGAAGTTCTGATTGATAAATCAACAGCTACCGAAACAGAAACTCGGATGAGTATCGTAATTAAAAACGAAGAACTGCCACTTCAACTTGATAACCACTGCCGACAAATGTTTGAATTTATCAAGGAGGCCATTGAACACAGTCGCCATTGGCATCTGATTGAAAGTATTGCTGGATAATAGTTTTTTCTGCTTCTAGTCAAAATGCTAGTGTGCTGTGGCTAGCTTTAAGCAAAGCTAGCTTTAGCAATATATTGTGTTTGAAAGTAAGCAGGCCAATAGTAAAAAACTACCAAAATTGGCATATTTTTAATCTTCTATATCCTCATCTTCAGTCATGCCGGGATTTATGAGTGTAATGTCATACTCGCTAGAATCAGTTTGTCCCGATCGCTGAGTATTTTTTAATAGATAATAAATGGCACGAACTTGAGGCCCAAAAACGATTTCATCTTCATTTTTCAAATCGTGGGCTGGCATCTTGCGCCCATTAATCATCATACCATTGGCACTCGGCTTCCCTTTAGCGTCACCATCTACAATCCGGTAATAATAGCTGTGACTATTGTGTTCTCGTGGCAATCTCACTAATGTAGCATGGCGACGTGAGACAAACTGAGACACTAAACGAATATTGCACTCGCGATCTCTACCGATAGAGTAGAGGGGATTTTCCAAAGAAAATTCCTTGCGACCTTGATCGTCTTCAATAATTAGTAGATGGCTTTCATTTGTTTCTGCTGGCATCGATCTATCGTTACTACAATCAGTTAGAGTTTGATTAATTAAGAGTTTTTTGGTATCTTTCCCTGGCATTCTCGCGCACTCATAGTTGATAGTACTGGTTTAAATGAGCGTTAAAAGTGCATATTTACTGCAAAAGTAGAACAACCATGTTCTACTCTATGACTACTGTTGCTCTTGAAGGAGTTTCAACAGGGTTTGTGAGATGCATAACACTACCCCTGTTAAGGTAAGTAAAAATCTGGAAAATTCGGCTCGATTTTCGAGATTTCACCTTCGTATTCTTCGCGTCTACGTCGTTCAAAAAAGTTTTTGAACCGCGTAGGCGCGAAGAACCAGAAGAAAAGAGTTTTTTCTCAAATCACACTTTAACAGGGGTAATGCGTAACACCTAACTATCGATTTAGTTTAACCTGAGATGGGAAAAACCAACATTTTGGTTGGCAAGATTCAAAGGAACTGATGACTGATAAATTTGGCAGCAATATTCCTCTCATGTCGCTTTGGCTATCGCCATATCATTAAGATTGCAAAGGAGCAAGGGAAGAAGGGGAATTTGCAACAAATCTTTCCTTCATCTCCTTTATCTTTATTAAGCTAGCCGTCGTAATAACAGTGAGTTAGTGACAACACTAACTGAGCTAAAAGCCATTAATGCAGCGGCACCAGATGGGCTAAGAACAAAACCCAAACTTGGTAACAAAACACCTGCTGCTAAAGGAATACCGATTGTATTATACGCAAAAGCCCAGAATAAATTCTGGCGGATTTTGTTGAAGGTGGCACGACTGAGCCGAATTGATTCGACAACGTCGTTTAAGCGATCGCGCATTAAGACAATTTCGGCTGTTTCCATTGCTACATCCGTTCCGGAGTGTAAAGCAATTCCTACATCTGCTTGCGATAAAGCTGGAGCATCATTAATTCCATCTCCAACCATTGCGATTTTACAGGCATTCGCTTGTAATTCTTGGATGACAGCCGCTTTTTTACTGGGAGGAACTCCTGCCATTACGTCAGCGCTATTTAGTCCTAGTTGTTTAGCTATGGCACTAGCTGCTTCTAATCTATCGCCACTGAGCAGTATTACCCGTAAACCCATCTGACGTAACTTGTCTACTGTGGTTTGAGCATCGGATCTGAGGGTATCTTGAACAGCAATTAGTCCGGCTAGAGTCCCCCCAACTGCTGCATAAACAACTGTTTTACCTTCGGCTGCCAACTTCTGAGCTACCTGTTGTACGGTGTCACCTATGGAAATCCCATGCCAACTCAACCAGTCCCAGTTTCCCAACAGCACAGTTGCTCCCTCTACTACCGCAGATACGCCCAATCCGGGTTCGGTATGGAAATCTACAGCATCTGGAATAGATAATTGTTGTCGTTGCGCTTCCTGCTGAATCGCTTTTGCTACGGGATGGTGAGTGCCGCTTTCTACTGCTGCTGCTAGTTGGAGTAGGGATTGGGGATTGGGTATTGGGTATTGGTAATTCTTTTTGTCTTCTTTATCCCCAGTCCCCAGTCCCTCCAGCGTAAGACAATCTGTAACTGTGGGATTACCTGTGGTAAGGGTACCAGTTTTATCAAATACCACTGTGTCTAACTGGTGGACTCTTTCTAGCACATCACCACCTTTGATTAATAAACCCCGTTCTGCGCCTATACCAGTTCCCACAAGAATGGCTGTAGGAGTGGCAAGTCCTAAAGCACAAGGACAAGCGACGACCATAACTGCGATCGCTAGTTTTAAGCTAGTTAATAATGGGGAGTGGTGAGTGGACAGTGTAGAGTGGGGAGCATTATGTGCGGCGTGGCTCATCATTTCCATGCCACCTGAAATGGCGAGATCTGGCCAGATGTGACTGCCGAAAAAGTACCAAAATACAAATGTCAATACAGCAGCTGTCAAAACACCGTAGGTAAAGTAACCAGCTACTGTATCTGCTAGTTTCTGCACTGGGGCTTTACGAGTTTGGGCGGCTTCTACCAAGGCGACAATTTGAGCTAGAGTGGTATCACTACCAGTACGCATTGCCTGGATTGCGATCGCTCCCGACTGGTTTATGGTTCCGGCTGCCACCATATCTCCTGGCTGCTTGATAACTGGCACTGCTTCTCCAGTCAGCATCGACTCATCCACCGTTGTATTTCCAAAACGAACTTCTCCATCAACGGGGATTTTATCTCCTGGCAGTACCTGCAACCATTCACCGACGCGCACTTGTTCAGCAGGAATCTCTACACTATTCGATCCCCCTCCTAACTTTTCGGGGTTGGGATTGGCAATTAATCGCGCCACCTGTGGTTGGAGTGCCAGCAATTGTCTAAATGCTGCGGCAGCACGTCCTCTAGCTTGTTGCTCTAATGTTCTTCCCAGTAGGATAAAGCCCAGCATCATCACAGGTTCGTCGAAGAAGCATTCCCAACCCATTTGAGGAAACAGCAGTGCTACCAAACTAGCAGTGTAGGCAGTCAGCGTTCCCAAGCCTACTAAAGTGTTCATGTTGGGCGCATTGCGCCGCCAGCCCAGCCAGCCATCTACTAAAATTGGGCGACCAGGAATTAGTAGTGCTACCGTTGCCAGTCCGCAGTGAAACCAAATGTTATTTAACACTGGCAATATTGAGCCAGTAATGCTGCCAAAGTGTCCAATTCCCGACAATACCAGCAGCACCCCTGCAACAATCAACTGCCTGATGGCAGAACGCATCTGTTGGCGCTGTTGTTCTGCTGGGTCTTCTAGGGTTCCGCCTGCTTCTTTATCGCTAGCTTTCCGGGGTTGGGTCGGGAATCCAGCTGCTGTCAATCGCTTTGCCAGTGCATCTGCATCTACCGCACCAGTTTCTGACTCTACGACTGCTACCTCTGTAGCTAGATTCACACAGGCACTCTTGACTCCTGGATGTTGGGTTAGCTGTCGCTCTACAGCCTTCACGCACCCAGCACACTTCATACCCCCTACATCCAGAATAATTTTCTCTGAGGTAAGGGCTAGTTCCGGGGCAAGGTTAGTTTTTGGGACGAGTGGCATGGCAAGTGTTTAATTCGCTACAAAGATTCAACGCCTCACTAAAAGCGTCTCTAATTCGAGCGTAGGCGAAATCTGCGACTATGACAGAACGTCAATAATATTAATTTTATTAAATTATGGTAAGTGGGAGTTCAAAGTTAGGAGTTAAAGTCCTTCAGGTAAGGATAGGAAAAACTCTTCCCAGTTCCCAGTCCCTAGTTTTTAGCAAAGTGTCAATTACGGCTCCAACTTCGATACAACAGATTTATAAGTCTCAAAGTCACGCAGAAAGCCTGTTTTACTTCTGAATTTTAACTTCTGAATTCTGAATTCTGCTGTAAGTTATGTAGATAATAGCTCCAATTTGTATTGGCATCATGATAATGAGGCTTTTCCAAAAATAGTTGGTGTCTAAATTAGACATAGTGCTAAAGTAGCCTACACCTAACAGCAAAAATAGTACCCAGGAAAGATGTTTACGTTTGATGGTTAGCATTTGAGTATGAATAATTTGTAAGTATGCACCTAGGATTTATAGACAAAAATAGGAATTAAATTGTGAGAATCGAATTTTTGGTGCAGCATGGCAAAATAACCACGCAGTTAGAAATCAGAAGTTTTATCTTGTCTGTGCCCCTCTGCCTTCTTCTCCTAGAACCAACCTTGTTTGTTGACAAAGTAGGTATTTACGAATTCTTCAGGAGACTTGTTCAAATAGATCATGCCTTCAATCAATCCCACAAGTTGCATAATCAACAATGTAACGCCGTAGGTGAAGGAACCTGCTACTACTGATATAACTAGCATAATGAAACCTTCTGGGGCGTATCCCAAAATAAACTTATGAACCCCAAAACCTCCGAAAATAATGCCACAGTATCCAGCGAGAAGTTGTTTGGTAGGGTGACTGGGATTGAGATTTGACATGTGAGTGTTCCTCCTCATTTAACTGAGTACAAAATTAAATAATTTATTGTAATAAAACACGAGAATATATTTGCCTAGTAAATATATTTTTAGTGTTTTTGTTAGTAGCAGTACGTCCCAACAATAAATTGGCTCAACCAAGATGCCAAGATTATAGAGGGAACACTAGTGCAGTGTGAGGGTAATGACTATTCAGCAGCTACTAGGCTTTTCAATGACCTTTAGTAACTGTGACTATAAAACCTAGCACAGTAGTTTTGCCAATTCTTAAGTAAGAGTCTCTTAAGCAGAAATAATCCCAATAACGAGCAAAAACGTTCATACTACACCACTTTATACAAGTCCATCAGTATTACCTCCGGACTTTTTTCAATGGCTGTAATGATGAGGATACGCTTTAATTGGAAATGCCTGCATTAGGCATAAAGGGCATGTTGTTATCTGCTAGGAGGAAACAATCTTATCACAGATGAATTGGATAGAAATAGCTTAGAAGCTCAGTTAGTTGCTGCTCTTCACGCGTATAGGTAAAACCGGGATTTAAAACCCAATTATTCCTGCCACAAACAGCTTAATAATCGCTCAAGTTTTCTAGATACTACTAAATGTTAACCTAAACATTTTGTAATCTATTTAACAGTATTGCTACAACTATAATCTGTTGCTAGGCTGTTTACACTGAAGCTCAGATTCATGCTTATGAAGCATAACCAGTAATGTATTACTACTAACGCCGATGAAAGCAAATATTTTTATATTATGCAACCGTAAGCCACAAGTTACATTAATTACTTCCACCTAAGAGGAAGAGGCTCAGTAGTGTGCCACTATTCCAGAGGCTGTGGAGGAGCATAGGCGCAAGGAGGTTACGCGATCGCGTGTATACAAAACCTAAGACGATCCCCAATGCTGTGAGTGGCAGAATTTCGGACAAACTCAGGTGAGCGATCGCAAACAACACAGCACTGACGATAATCGATCCCCAAACAGGCAAGTAACGAGTTAGGGAAGGCAACAAAAAGCCGCGAAACAGAAGTTCTTCAAAAAATGGAGCTGCGATCGCAGCTGTCGAGAAAAAGATGCCAAGTGCTACAGCATCTTGGCTTTCTAGCGCCAGTTGCAACAGCGGATTACTACCACCCTGTCCTTGCCATAGTTGTTGATTAATTAACGATACCACCACAACTATAGGTAAAGCAGCGCAATAGCCACCGAGTCCCCACAAAAACCATTTATCCTGTAAACGAAAGCGAAACCAGGACTCTGGTAGTGGAAAAAAGCGTTTAATAGAGAAATATAACACCGACAGCGCACCTGATGCTACTAGCAGGTAACTAATTAAGACGAAGACAGCCTGAATTCGCACATTACCAACAGGACGCGGTATGGGGATCAGCGATAAGATTAGGGGTACAAAAACTTGTCCCATGAAGAAAAAGCCCAGGACAAAAACCTGCACAATCATTTCTCCATCCCAAGGCGTTGACCAAGGTATATCACCATTTTGAGCTAATAAGGCCGCTTTTCCCTTCAACAAGCGCTGAGCAATTAAGAAAATCAGCACAATCGTGCCGACCAATGCGGCTAAGGTGGGAATAGTACCAATCAGGGCTAATTTCAAAACAGCTTGAGCAGCAGCTTCTTGTTGTGCGGCTTGAACTGCTGATAAAGCTTCTTGTCGTTGCTGAAGTTGGTAAAGTTGAATCAAGGCAGTAGAGCGAAACCAACCTTCTAAGTTCTTTTGAATCAGCTGTTGAGCGTTGGGAAGTATACGAGGGGGATTACTCCAAAGTCCGCTTAACACAGTAGCAGTTCCGCCAATTTCAGTGCTGAGTGCTGACGGCTGATTGCTGAGTGAAGATTTTGGAGTTAGGAGTTTTGAATCTGTGGCTGGGTTATCTTTTTCTAATCGCTTTTGTAATTCGCTCCAAGTTTTGAGAGCTGTATCAGTCTTTCCTTGCTGTGCTTGTAAAATTCCCAGTCGCAAATCTAATTCAGCCAGCAATTTTTCTAGTTGCTTGAGTGACTGCTGCGACTTTTGTTCTCGATCCCCACCAGAGTTAGTAGTAGGATTGCCTTCTGGTAGAGGTTTAGAAGGTGTGGGAATTGTCTGAGGTTGAGAACGCAGTTGTGCGAGTTGTTTTTGAGCTTTGTCTAAATTCGTTTGAACCGATTGACGCGCCTCTTGATACTGCTTTGTGGCGTTTTCCAGGGGTTGCTCACCAAGTATCGCTTCCCGAATTGCTGGGAAAGTATCACCTTTACTCTCTCCTGGTTGCCAAGCTTGTGCTTGCAGAGCAATGTTAGTTTGGTACAATTCCAGGCGACTTTGGAACTGGGGTTCTTGCCAACTACCAAATAAAGAAGAAATTGCCAACAGAACAGCTATTGGTGTTAGCACAAAAAATAAAATCAAACGCTTAATTGTCATCTATCCCCCTTTGACGATCCAGTGGAGAGCGCGTCCCCCTTGGGAATTATCGCAAGAAAAAGCAAGAGGTGGATAGATTACGATCGATATTATGAATCTGCGATCGCGCCTGTCATGCTAAATTACAACCCATTGCACTGCCTACCCTCCGCTGAGGATTTGCCCGACTCTGACGATGAACCTGTGGATGATCGGTTACAACATCTAATTCCTAGCTTGCTCGAAGCCATCTTAGCTTGGTTGTGGGCAAGCCGGATAGATTGGTTTTTCGGTGTTGATATGGGAATTTATTACGATCCCGATCTACCCCCGATTGTACCTGATGGATTTTTAAGTTTGGGAGTCGAGCGAGTTTTTGATGAAAACTTGCGCTTAAGTTATGTGCTGTGGGAAGAAAAAGTAATGCCAATTATGGCGTTAGAAGTTGTTTCTCATCGGCGACGTGGGGAATATACACACAGACGTTGCATAACAGTGGGATGAATTGGGGTAAGCAGGGGAGGCAGGGGATGCAGGGGAAGCAAGGGGAGAATTTTAGAAGTTGCTAAATCATCCCGCAACTATGCAACGCCTACACACAAAAAGAAACTCTATGCTGAAATGGAGATTTTATATTATGTTGTGTACAATCCTCAACGCCGCAGAAAACCACCTTTAGAAGTGTATCGCTTTGATAATGGTGAATATGTCTTGCGATCGGGAAATCCTGTTTGGTTGCCAGAGATAGGTTTAGCAATTGGTTACGAACGGGGAACTTATCAAGGAATTACGCGGGATTGGTTATATTGGTATGACGAGCAAACAGTTAGATATTTATCACCAGAAGAACGGGCTGTAGCTGCGGAACAACGCGCTACAACTGCCGAACAACGCGCTCAACGGTTGGCGGAAGAGTTGCGAAGGTTGGGGATAAATCCTGATACTTTGAGTTGAGTAAGTTAGCTAATTTTGTTTTATTAGTGTTGTGGCTGGGAAATGCGATCGCATATTAAAAGCCTACTGGAGATTAATCAATTAAATTCACTAAATTTCAGTAATTAATATTTAATCGATCAAAAAAATCTAATTTTTTCAGTTTAAATACGGTTAGATTTTGAATTATATAGTTACCAAAATAACTGGAATAATAGCTGCGTTTTAGGTTAATTCTACTATATTTTTTTCCTCACCCAAGCCCGAAATGATTTTAGTAAGGTAATTTCGCCAGTAGTTTTACTTTGCTGAATAAATCTACTCAGATCGCTCACTGAAACCAAGGGAAAAGCAATACTAAACTCACACTCAACATATTGCCCTTCTATCAACTGATAAAATTTTAAATCTTGACCGTTATATCTCCACAGTTCAGGAACACCCAGCGCTGAATAAATTCCAAATTTATTAACTGAACTGCTGGTAATGTCAATTTCTATTGCTAAATCAGGCGGCGGATCGGTTTCTAAGTCTAAAGTTTCCCTACCTCTAATAGCTAGTTCATTTTGGATATAGTAACAAGTATCTGGTTCTATTCCCCGCTTTAATATTTTACGTTTCAATGTTGTTGAGCCAGCGCTTCTAATTTCAATTCCTAATTCTTCAGCTAGAGCAATAATAAAATTCCCAAAATTGCTTTTGGGGTTCTCATGTTCAAACAGTGGAGTCATAATTTCTAAAGTGCCGCAGTCGTAAGCAAACCGCGAACCTCTATCTTCACCTGTATCTCTTAGCAAAGCCTCAAAGGTTTCCCAGCTAATGTTATGTAGCACTGTTCTTTGTTCGGCTGATGTTGACTGTACAAGCATATTAAAATATTTCTAATGTCAGAATACTAGTCATTCTGGTGAAAGCTAAAAGCTATTTATCTTCCTGGCTAAATAGTTCTAATAAACCAATCGTACCTACAAAAAAAGTATAAACACCATATTGCAATGGCATTTTATTTCTGGAATTTGCATAAATAGTGGCGATTACTCCTTCCAAAAAATGAGCTGCGATCGCAAATCGCTCTATCCAAAAAATTATATTTAGACTACCTGGTATTTTATTATTAGTTATTAATGCGGAAAGATTCCATAATTCTAAGATAATTGCACTTGCGATCAGAACTGTAGATATAATTTTTACTAGAAGAAACAATTTTTGCTTTGTACTCATAAAAATCTTGCTATAGACAACTAATTCTGTATCATCTAACTTTAAATATAGCGGAAATTTACGAGTTTTAAAGTGACACAAGGTATGAAACCGATGAATTTAACTAATAGAATCTGAACGATTAGGTAAATTTTTAATTGTGGCGATCGCAATCAGAACAATTACTAAAACTAATGCTACATTTCTTAACAAAGAATTGTTCCAGTGCTTAATTGCGATCGCAACCAGTGCCCAGACTGTTACTCCCATGTAAGCAATGTCTTGACGTTGGATGCCAATGATTGCTGCAATTGAGGAAGCCGCCAATAACATGATGACAGTCCAGATTTGAGCAGAGATGCCCCATCCGTTCCATCTCTGAAAATACAAAGCACACGCTATATTCACAATAGTTGCGACGCTAATCCAGCCCAGATAAATGCTGATGGGAAAGTGAACACTCCATTTCTTAGAACGAGGTACTTGCTTGTATCCAATTCCTAATCGCAGGTATATGCCAATCAAAGGCACTAGAATTAAGAGCATTGCAATTATAGAAAGTCCAAAAAGTCTGGAGAGGAAAAGATACACCCAAATACTTTGAGCTACACAGGCAATTACCAATAGATATCCTGTCTTGCGTAAATCTAAATCATGTTTCTGGTTAGGTAGAAACTGATAAATTCCAAATGCAAATAATCCCAGGTAAATCAGCCCCCAGATGATGAAGGCATAGTTAGCAGGGATAATCAGAACATTGTTGAACAAAGTGTTGGAAATTTCCCCTATGCTAAGTCCATTGAGCGGAAAAATATTTGATGCGATATTGACAATGAAAGCGCCGATAATTCCAAATAAGGTAACAAGCTGGCGTAGAAAATCCCAGTTTTTGCTAGATGTAGATGGCTGCATGGGAAAGTGAGACAATGTATATCTTCTATGTTTTCACACTAGCAATTTTTTGGGAACTGGGGACTGGCAGTCAGCAGTCATTTAAAGCAGTGCTTAATTAGACTTACCTTGTAATGGTCGTGTAACCATACATTATTCTGCTGCTGGAAAACCCAAAACTTCGGGAAAAATTAATTAAATTTATGCTTTTATTTTGAGAGCTAAATGTCAATGCGAGCAAATTTAAACTCTTTCTTACTCCCGTAGTGCATAACCTACACCACGCACTGTATGAACTAAGCGTTTCTCGTTGTTTTCCTCTAGCTTCAGACGCAGATAGCGAATATAGACTTCGATAATATTAGAATCACCCATGAAATCGTAACCCCAAACTTTTTCTAAAATTTGGTCTCTAGTAAATACCTGACGAGGATGTGAAAGGAGATATTCTAATAAGTCAAACTCTTTTGCTGTTAACTCAATGCTTCGTTTAGCTCGAAATACTTCACGGGTGCGGCGATTTAAGCTCAAATCTTCAAACTGTAACAAGTCTTCATCTGTTTCTTGAGTGCGTCGCAGATGAGCGCGGATTCTTGCCAGCAGTTCTTCAATGCTGAAGGGCTTAACTACATAATCATCGGCTCCTGCATCTAATCCTGCCACGCGATCGCTCACTTCATCTCTTGCTGTCAACAAAATCACTGGCACAGAAGAGCCTGTTGCACGCAGACGGCGGCAAATTTCTAAACCCGTTAACCCTGGTAACATCCAATCTAGAACGGCTAAATCTGGCGATGACTCGCGTGCCAATGTCAATCCAGTGATGCCATCATGGGCTATGCTAACTTTGTATCCTTCGCTACTCAGTTCTAACTCGACAAATCGCGCTAGTTTGACTTCATCTTCAACCAAAAGGATATGTGCTGTCATATTTTTGCTGCTCAAGTAGGTAATTTCTGAATAGACAACTTCTAAATGGATTACTCGATGCTCAAATTTCTGGCGTTGCATAGTTGCGGGATGATTTAGCAACTTCTAAAATTCTCCCCCTGCATCCCCTGCCTCCCCTGCTTACCCCAATTCATCCCACTGTTATGCAACGCCAAATTTCTTTGTCATCTCCGCTATGTCTGCAACTACATCATTCAATATCAGTGATTCAGATTGTAAGGGCATAATACTGTGACTTGCCCGTGTCCGATACAATAAGTTTTGCAAAATATGAGTCATGCATTCTGCTTCTGAGACAGACATCTCTAAAACTTCTTGTTGGCCATTTGTTAAGTTATGACTGCGTTGCCAGCTTCTTTGCAGATATGGAGGATAAACCATGCTGAGAGGTGTCTGTAACTCATGAGCTAAATTGTTAATCAACTGTTACTGCTGTCTCACCTCAGCGCTGACTCACCACATACATCTGCCAAATAAGATAAAGATTTGAAGCGAAGACTGACGACTTGTTCATAGAGAGGATTGAGTTTACACAGAGGTGGAATATGAAAGAGTTTTTTGCCAAAAAGTGTAATATTTCTCTCGAAAGGACAATAAGCTGGAATGATTTTGCACAATAAATGTGCTACTTCTTGGTTTTGAATTTCTATACTTTCTAACCAATGACGCAGAGGATTTAGTAGACCATTATTAGATTCCATATGACTTGAGCTTTTCATGGTTAAATTTTTCTCCTGTTTGATTATTTATGCTTGTTTTGAAGAGATAAATAATAGATTTTTTAGGTATAATTCCACTTTAATGTAGACGAGTGTGAAAAAAATGAGTTTTCCCTGAATATAACTATAGCTTTTGCTTAAAAAGCTGAAAACCTTTCTGCATAGGTGTTATCAAGCCATTTTTTAAAAAATATTTTTATAAGAATATTAAGCTTGAAATCTCAGAATACTTTAATTTATGCATCAGCTTGAACTCATAGTAATGAAGCAATCTATTAGTTACAAGTTTGATTCATCCAAAAGCGAGGATATCATCATGAAAGGTTTAATTTGTGGTAGTTTATCTGCTTTAATACTTACTACATCTACTGCGGCGATCGCTACACCTGTAAAGTATGAACAGTCAAATGCAGATAGACATAGACAATCTCAAGTAGCATTTAACGTAGACGTTCCCCATATTACTCACTCTGGTGTACGAAATGATACTCATTTTATTAGAGTGGCAGTAGTTGGTATGTCTCTGCAAGACCTAATGATTTCGTTACCAAGTCAGATGGAACGCTTTAATGGAGTTCGGATTCAAGATCGCTCGGGTAGAGAAATTGCAGCTAAAACAGAGATTAGTAAAGAACGTTTGTCAATCACCTTTGACCAACCCGTAAATCCTGGAAGTTCTGTGGAAGTACAATTTACAGGTGTGCAAACAAGAATTCCAGTTCATAAAATCCTACTTTATGGAGTAACCGCTAAAAGGGTTGGATTGGCAGGAGACATCCCTATTGGAACAGCGAGAATTGATCTTCCCGATAAAGGTTAGAATATACAGCATAAATTAGGAGTCAAAACTCAGAAGTAAAATTTCCTTTAAATCTCGCCCTTGAGTTTAAAAGGTTTACCTCATTAACTTGCAAAATACTGTATATTCAAAAGTGCCGACTTTGTTAACAGAGTTGGCATTTAAATGTTAGTATTTCTATTGAAATATAAAGATAAAAATCATTATAAAATAAAAATTACTTTAAAGCTTATTGATTAGTGCAATATGGCATACATTAAATATCAATTTGAAAAAGGTTGACAGACAAGCCGACTTTATAAACTTTCTTTACTTCTGCTTCCTGTTTCCTGCCTTCACTAGCTATACAGGTAAACTTATTGTAAATATACTCCCTTCCCCTAACTTTGATTGCACGCTCACACTACCCCCCATACCTTCTACAAGTGTCTTGACAATCGATAAACCCAAACCGCAACCCCCAGTCATATGACTGCGGGATTCATCTACGCGGTAAAATCTCTCAAAAATACGTGCTTGGTGTTGCAAAGGAATGCCATAACCCTTGTCGCAAACTTGAATAATTGCTGTTTCCTTAAGTTGATTTAACTTGAAAATTACAGGTGTACCAGCTTCAGAATATTTAACAGCATTATCAATCAAATTTAGTAATACTTGTTTGATACGACTATAGTCTACTTTCACTTCAATAGGATAACTTGTTGACTCAATGGTAATGACGCGATCGCTATATTTTTCTGCCATCACTACAATTTCTTCAACTAAGTCATTCAGCACGTAAGATTTCATCTGAAAGTGCAAATACCCACTGTCTGCTCTTGCTAAATCAAGTAAATCTTGTAGCAGGCGGATGGTACGTTCAGCTTCTGATGCAGCAGTTTCTAAAGCTTCTTGTTGAGTTTGAGTTAAGTTATTCTGCCGTCGCAAAACGCTTTGTAAATAACCATGTACAATTGTCAAAGGTGTGCGTAACTCGTGAGAAACATTACTCACGAATTCTCGCTCTTGCTCCCACGATTGAGAGAGGCGCGACAACAGCATAGTTAAGGTTTGAGCTAATTCTTTAACTTCGCTGGGTGCATTATCAAGATATAATTGTGCTTTTCCTAAATCTTCTGCGGAAATGACAGCAGTCATTTGACTTAGCTGGCGCAGAGGTTGCAGAGAACGCTTAATATAAAATGCGATCGCAGCTGTTAAGACAATAATTGCCAAAATACTAGTAATACCTAAACTCTGCACCATTACCACAAACATTGTCTGTTCGCGGGTAATATCTTTCACAACAAATAATTCGCCCAGTAACTTACCCTGTACTTCTATAGAAGCACCACATAAAACAAAGTAGCTTTGGTTAACTTTGTAAACTTGCGATCTAATCGGCATCTGAGTCAAGGATATTAACTCAGCTAGCATAGAATCAGATAACGAATCTAAAGTTGTAGATTTTGCTAATATTTGATTATTAGGACTTTTTACCCATAATAATATATTGGTATTTGCCAAGTTATCAATGGCCTTTTGCAAACCAGTTTCCGGCTGCATCATTTCACTATAAATTTGTACATCTCGCGGCAAACGCTTGGCAATTTGTTCTATGTTATACTTATGACTATCAATTAAGATTTGCTGCATTTTCCAACTAGTCCATGTAGCGAGGCTACCTAATACCAAAGCTGAAAATGTAGCTATGCCAATTGTTAAGCGTAACTGTAATGAAAATGGATCTATATTTCTCCAAACTTTTTTGATTTGCTTCACTGTTCTGGTTGTGTTTTGGGTGCAAAAAAAGGCATTACTAATAAAATCAGACTGCTAAATTTAATTTGATTGTCAACATCTATATCTTTAGTTATAACTGATTTAAAATTACCTCTGTTGCATACCTACAGTGAAAAGGGCGGCTATTCCAAAAAGATTACTAAAAATTTTTATTTCATCGCCCTCTTGAGTCTGCAAAGCCTCTCTAATAATAATAATTTAAATGCATTCACTAGTGATTAAATTAATTTAAGCTGAGAATTTTATTAAAACTTCTGCTAAGTAGCCGTCATGAACTACATACACCAGGACAGATGAAAAAACTTTCTTTCCTTCTGCCTTCTGCCATCTGCCCTCTGCCTTTTTCAAGTCAGGTAGACATAATTAAATGTAAGATGTCATTGCGTTCGCGTAGCGTCTCGTAGAGAGGAGGAACGACGTAGGCAGAGCCTTCTCGCAGAGTAGCAATCGCAAAAACCGGGATTGCTTCGTTCCTCGCAATGACAGAACATATTATATTTATTTGCGCCCATCTAATTACTGTTAAAGCCAGTAGAAATAAACTTGAATGTCTCTGCTGGCTTAAATACATAGTTTTGCGTGTATTTATACTATTACGATCGCCTCTTGATTATTCTCAAGTTTTGGTTCCAGATATTGTGCTTCATACTCACTAAATTGCTGAATAAGTTTAGCAACTAAACCTGTCCATCCAGTTTGATGACTGGCTCCAATTCCAGCTCCATTATCGCCATGAAAATACTCATGGAATAAAATTAAATCTCGCCAGTACGGGTCATTTTGAAACTTCTGTTTTCCACCATATGCAGGACGTTGACCAGAGGAATTTTGCAAGAAAATTCTAGTTAGTCTTTGAGACAATTCTGATGCAACTTCCCAAAGCGTCATCATTTTACCAGAACCTGTGGGACATTCTACTTTAAAATCATCTCCTAGGTAATAATGAAACTTTTGCAAAGATTCAATTAGTAAGAAATTCACCGGGAACCAAATAGGACCGCGCCAGTTAGAATTACCACCAAATAGATCGCTACTAGATTCAGCAGGTTCATAATCTACACGAAATTGACAACCATTAACATCAAAAGTATAGGGATGTTCGGCATGAAATCGAGAAAGTGCGCGAATACCATAGGGGCTAAAAAACTCGCTTTCATCTAGCATTTTTTGCAAAATACTTCTTAATTTGTCTCGTGAAACAATTGCTAGTAATCTTCTAGCACCCATCCCTCTTGTTTCCATACAAGCTACATTTTGCCGCAAGTCAGGACGGTTTTGGATAAACCATTCCAATCGCTTTTTAAAACCAGGAAGCATTTTTAAGGTTTCTGGTTCAATTGTTTCAATAGCAAATAGAGGAATTAATCCCACCATTGATCGAACTTTCAAAGTAATCTGTCGTTCCGATAGATGCAGCACATCGTAATAAAAACCATCTGACTCATTCCATAAACTGGCTTCCATTTCGCCAATTTTGTTCATAGCGTCAGCAATGTAAAGAAAATGCTCAAAAAACTTAGTAGCAATGTCTTCGTATACAGGATTAGTCTTTGCTAATTCTAAAGCGATCGCCAACATATTCAAACAATACATTCCCATCCAACTAGTACCATCAGATTGGTCAAGATGTCCGCCTGTTGGTAAAGCCGCACTGCGGTCAAATACACCTATGTTATCTAACCCTAGAAATCCTCCTTGAAAGACATTATTACCACGAGCATCTTTGCGATTAACCCACCAAGTAAAATTGAGCATTAGTTTTTGAAACACTCGTTCTAAAAACTGTCGGTCTGTTCGCCCGTAAATTTTTTGCTCAATCTTATAAATACGCCAAGTCGCCCAGGCATGAACTGGCGGATTAACATCACTAAATTGCCATTCATAAGCAGGAATTTGCCCATTAGGATGCATATACCATTCCCGTGTTAAAACATCCAATTGGTACTTAGCAAAATCTGGATCGATCATTGCCAAGGGAATGGTGTGGAATGCCAAATCCCAAGCCGCAAACCAGGGATATTCCCACTTGTCAGGCATGGAAAGAATATCTTCATTGTAGAGATGAAACCACTCTTGATTTCTGCCATTTTGGCGTTCTGATGGGGGTGGCGGTGTGTTGCGATCGCCTTTCAGCCAATCCTCTAAAATATAGTGATAAAATTGCTTACTCCAAAGCATTCCTGCAAATGCTTGTCGCTGCACATTCCGCATATCTTCACTGAGAGGATATGGTGTAATGCGCTGATAAAATTCATCTGCTTCTTTTTGCCTTTTGAAAAAAATTGCATCAAAATCTTTACCTAATGGTTCGACAAAATCAGATACATCACCGAGCCGTAATTTGATAATTTTAGTTTCACCTGCACCAACTGTTAATATATAATTAGCAGACGCTTTCGTACCAAATTTATCGGGATTTACTGCTGCTTTTTGATTATGTACAATATAGTCATTAATGCCATCTTTGACATAGGCAGATGTATTAGGATAATCAAACAATCGTTGATAATTTGTCTCGTTTTCTGTAAAGAGAATTTCGGTTGCTTCCTGACAATACAGCCACTTCTTTCCTAAAGTTGGGTGAGATGCCTCAATAATATTGTAGCCATTATATGATTTAACCTCTTTTAAAGTAGGTTTATTTGTATCCCCATTCCAAGACCAAGTATTACGAAACCAAATAGTAGGTAACAGGTGCAGTGTCTTAGCTTCTGTTCCTCTATTTGTTACTTTGATTTGAATGAGAATATCTTCCGCAGAATCCTTAGCATATTCCACAAATATATCAAAGTAGCGATTATCATCAAATACACCTGTATCTAACAGCTCAAATTCTGGTTCTCGACGACTTCGACGTTGATTTTCTGTAACTAACTGTAAGTAAGGAAAGGCTGCATGAGGATATTTGTACAGCGCTTTCATATAGGAATGAGTAGGCGTACTGTCTAAATAAAAATAATATTCTTTAACATCTTCACCATGATTACCTTCACTGCCAGTTAGACCAAAGATTCTTTCTTTAATGATAGAATCTTCGCCATTCCAAAGAGCGATCGCAAAACAAAGTCGTTGATGATTATCAGAAATACCAAAAATCCCATCTTCACCCCAACGATAGGCGCGAGAACGAGCTTGATCGTGGGTAAAATAGTCCCACGCATTACCATTAGGACTGTAGTCTTCGCGCACAGTTCCCCACTGGCGATCGCTCAAATAAGGCCCCCATCTGCGCCAATGAGCTTTATGAGTTAGGGCTTCTTGTAATCTGATTTCTTCTTGAGTTGGAGTTTTCATAATCTTACCCTGTGCATATTTGCACTTTGCTTGAGTTTATTTGCTATGTGGAGTATCGCTTTTTTAACCAAAATGACGCTGAAATTTCGATTAAGAATTGATGGTAAAATTAATAAATAGAAATGTAGGATAAACTCATAAAAAAATAATATAACTTTTTGTTAGCTATTTAATCTGTTTCCAAAGGAATTTCACTTTAGCTATATCCTTATGCTAGTTTGGAGATGGGAATACTAGACCGTTAAGCAAGGGAGTGAGAAATGCATACCAAACAACGCTTCTACACTCCAGAAGAATATTTGGCACAAGAGGAAGTTGCAGAGTTTCGCAGCGAGTACCGAGATGGAGAAATCGTGCCGATGACGGGTGGCTCAATCAATCATAATCAAATTGCAGGCAATGTCTATGCTTATTTGAAATTCATACTTCGTAAAACAGATTTCAAACCATATATCGGTGATTTGCGGTTGTTAATTCCCCGGCATCGACAGTATACATATCCAGATATATTTTTGATTAAAGGTCAGCCAGTTTTTCAAGAGCAACGTAGAGATACAATTTTGAATCCCTGTTTAATTGTTGAGGTTTTATTAAAATCTACAAAAGATTACGACCGTACCGATAAATTTCGTTACTATCGCTCTCTTCCAGAGTTTCAGGAATATGTATTAATTAATCAGTATGAAATTGGGATTGAGCAGTATACGAAGACAGAAGGAAATTCATGGCTATTTCGTGCCTACGAAGCTGACACTAAAAACATAGTTTTTGCTTCAATAAATGTGGAAATCACAGTCGAAGATATCTATGAAAATGTTGACTTTAATTTGGCAGATACAGAAAGGTGAGAACTAGGCTAACTCAATACTTAAGTCCTGAGTTATTTCCTGCATCAACTCTCCGTCGCCAACCAGGCACGCAAAACCTCTGCCACTGTCCACGCTTGGGCAATACATCCTCGTGGAGTTATCGGGGCATCACCATCAAAAATCTCGCTGAGACTGCCAAGACCATGTGCGGTGAGATGATTAGCCATTGGCTGGAGAAATTGACGCGCCTGCTGGGGATTTTTGTAAACGCGCAGGTGTGCTAGAATAAACGGCCCCAACAACCAACCCCAGACTGTTCCCTGGTGATAAGCCCCATCACGATGATACCGATCGCCACCATATTTTCCCTGATATTGAGAATGGTTGGGAGCAAGCGATCGCAATCCATGGGAAGTTAGTAGCATCTGCCCACAAACACGTACCACTCCTCTTTGTTGGGCTGGAGTGAGCGGACTTTCGGGTAAGGACACGGCGAAAATTTGGTTAGGGCGCAATGATGCATCGTCCCCATCGGGACTATCTAGCACATCGTAGCAGTAGCCTGTCTTCTGATTCCAAAAGCGAGAAAATCTAACTTGGGCGCGGTCAGCGATCGCTTCATACTCTTGGTGGGGCTTGCCAAGAAGACGGGCAAATTGTGCCATTGTCCGTAGAGCATTATACCACAGGGCATTGACTTCCACAGGTTTGCCAATGCGAGGTGTTACTACCCAATCTCCAACCTTGGCATCCATCCAAGTAAGTTGTACACCCGTTTCCCCTGCATAAAGTAAACCATCAGTAGAATCGAGGTGGATGTTGTAACGTGTGCCGCGACAGTGCCAGTTGATGATATCTGCCAGCACGGGGAATAGTTCCATCAGCAAATCATTATCCTCGGTGGCGTTGTAGTAAGCACGAATGGCTTCAAAATACCAGAGAGTTGCATCGACTGTGTTGTATTCTGGTGTCTCACCTGCATCTGGAAAACGATTGGGCAACATTCCCCGATCTACATGCCTAGCAAAGGTGCGAAGAATCGAGCGTGCAACTTCTGGGCGACCAGTAGCAAGGGTCAAGCCTGGCAGGCTAATCACAGTATCGCGTCCCCAGTCACTAAACCAGTGATAACCAGCGATAATAGTTTTGCCATAAGGGTCTTTTGGCACGGAGCGGTCAACGATAAACTGGTCAGCAGCTAACACTAAACGATTGACCCAAGCAGGAGAATCGGCAGCATTAACAGGTCGGTTAGATTTCCAGAGTCCGATTAATTTCTGCTCTAGAGTCTGGCGGTGTTTGAGGGCTGCTTCAGCATTGAAGTCTGGTTGCTTCTCAGTGCTAGCAACAAACGTCAGCGCTTCGCCAGGATTGAGTGTAACTTCAAAAGTAGCGGCGTGGAGGTGGTCTTCTTTGTCGCTCAATCCCCGATAACGTTCAACTGCTAGGTCAAAGCCATAGTACCAGTTGTGAATAGGCGACGCACTACCCCGATCGCTCAGCAGATATATTGGTACAGCATCAGGATAAGCAGTCACGCAAATCCCTCGTGTAACTGGCTCAACGCTCATTTGCCAGCCGTTGCTTTGGGTGTCGCCGTGATAATCGCGGTAGTTGACCATTGCTTTAAGTGTCAGCTTCAGCGGTTGGGTAGCACGACACAGAGTGTATTGGACATAGGTTGTATTGGCTCCCTGCTGCATCCATACTCGTTTTTCTAACAAAGCATCAGCAACAGCAAAACGCCATACGGGAATTGTCCTTTCTAGAGAAAAACTTTCGATGTGTCGATAGCCTTGGGGACTGACGATACCATCTGCCCAACGGTTCGTATTGAGAGAATAAGAGCGAGTATTATACAGGACAGTTTCATCTAGTTTTGCCAGCAGTAAGGTGCGACCTAGAGGCGGTTGTAAAGCCGCTACTAGTAAGCCGTGATAGCGGCGGGTCAACAAACCTGCCACCGTTCCAGAGGCGTAACCACCAATGCTATTAGTAACCAACCATTCCCGTGACTCTGCGGTGTCGAGATTGCCGCAGATTTCCCGCCCAAATTCAATACACATAAGTCAACACTGTTTCTGGCGATCGGTATTTGGATTATCAGTTATGAATTCTATAGTCTGCTGAGAGTGTTATTAAGAGTTGATGAGAGAGCAATTGTTAGACAATTACAACTTAAAATTTTAACTGTTAATCAATTCTGCCAGTAAGAACAAAGTATAAGTGTTCAAGTCACATTTGGTTGTTGATGGTTTGGTATTCGCTCTGATTGGCTGAACCCTAAATATGCTCTGGACATAAATTATCCATCTTTCCAGTTCCAGAGCGATTAGTGTTCGTCGTACTCCTACGGGGAAGCAAGCTACGCGTAGCGTCTCGAAGAGAAGACGTTGGCGCAGCTATGACCTGTTTTTCCTTATTCCTCTTACTACATTACTTGTCTATTTTGTCAATGTGTAAGTCCTAGAGATAATCAAATTACTGTAATAATTATTCAAAAATTTTAATTATTAAGTATAATTTTCAGTAACAGGAGGTTACTACATTGATGGCACTTGAGTATGGATTTTATAAAAAAACACTGGATGGACGCTACAAAATCCTAAAAAAGCTAGGTGAAGGCAGCTTTGGTGAAACCTACTTGGCTAGAGATGAAAAACGTCCTAGCAAACCTTTATGTGTAGTGAAACAACTCAAGCCAAAGCATAACCATCCAAAAGTACTGGAACTCTTTGAGCAGGAAGCAGTGATTCTAGAGAAGTTGGGCGAACACCCTCAAATTCCCCGGCTTTTGGCTCACTTTGCTGTACACAATCAACTGTACATTATTCAAGATTACGTGGAGGGACACACCCTCAGAACAGAACTAGGGCGCGGAAAGCCACTTACAGAAAGCAATGTCATCAAGCTATTGCAAGAAATTTTGGAAGTGCTGGTCTTTGTGCATCAAAACAATGTTATTCACCGAGATATCAAACCCGAAAATGTGATGCGGTGCAAACAGGATGGCAAGCTCTTTCTGATAGACTTTGGCTCTGTGAAAGAGCTTAGCACTCTCTCAATGGATTTTGAGAGGATAATTCGTACCACCGTATTCATTGGTACTTTAGGCTACATGCCTTTTGAGCAAGCCAGGGGTAAGCCTCGCCTATGCAGTGATATCTACGCTCTGGGAACGATCGGCATTGAAGCCTTAACAGGAATTTCTCCCTATCTTTTGCCAGAAGATTCTAGTACTGGGCAACTCTTCTGGCGCGATCGCGTACAGCACGTAAGCGATCGCCTGGCCGATGTTCTAGACACAATGGTATGTAACGACTGCAATTTGCGCTATCCATCAGCAGTGGAAGCATTGCAAGCACTGACTGCAATTAAAGTATTATCGCCATCGCCATTGTTGCAATCATTTTTATCACCGCGATCGTTCAACTTCAACTCAATGGTCAGTTCACAATCCGATCTCGATGTTGAGTTCGATCGCAGTGAGTTAGAGACTGCAATCCTACCTCTAAAAAAATTTGAGTTTGCGATCGCCACTGTTTCAGGGAAAAGCTCGTTTGCCTCCACACTCACTTGTGACATCACCCATAGTCGTGGATCGGGGCTATGCTTTATCGAAGAACTGGGCAATGGCATCACCTTAGAAATGGTTTCTATTCCTGGTGGGCAATTTCTTATGGGTTCTCCCGACAATGAACGAGAACGATTTGATTCTGAAAGCCCACAGCATCCTGTGACAGTCCCATCCTTGTTTATGAGTAAGTTCCCAGTTACTCAGGCACAATGGCAGGCAGTCGCAATGCTTCCCTCAATCAACCGCGATCTCGAACCTGAACCCGCTAATTTTAGAGGGGCAAACCGTCCGGTAGAGCAAATTACTTGGGATGATGCCGTAGAGTTTTGTGCGAGGCTGTGTCAGAAAACAATGCGAAACTATGGATTGCCTAGCGAAGCCGAGTGGGAATATGCCTGTCGTGCTGGAACTACTACCTCATTTCATTTTGGTGAAACTCTCACTCCTAGCTTGGCAAACTATAGTCACAGTAACAACTCAAGCTATGGTGCTGGCTCCCAAGGGTCGAATTATGGGCAAACAAGCCCAGTAGGCTCTTTCCCGGCAAATGCCTTTGGGTTATACGACATGCACGGCAATGTGTGGGAATGGTGCGCGGATCGCTGGCACGAAAATTATGAAGGCGCACCTTTGGATGGTACTGTGTGGTTGGATAGCGATGACGATCGCTCTCGTCTGGTTCGAGGTGGTTCTTGGAAAAGTTCTGCGAAGTTATGTCGATCTGCATACCGCAGTTGGAATCCTCGAGATGGTCGGGGCAATCTCCTGGGTTTTCGGGTTGCAGTTTCTTTGTAAGATTGTCAGTTGTCAAAGTTAGTGATTTCTTCCACTCCCCTGCCCCTCTGCCCCCCTGCCTCCTACTCCTCTTCCTGGATATCTTGGGCAATTGCTGCCAACTCAGCTAGGGATTGAGCTACTGTTGCAGCTTGTTCTGATGTCCGATCGGCGATACTCGCAACTTCTAAAATAGCTTGGCTGGCAGCAGTTGAAGTTTCTAATTGATTTTCAGCCGCTTGGGTAAGTTCTTCAACCAGTGCGTTCACCTGGTCACTGATAGCATTAATTTGATTGAGTATTTGCTGAGTTCCGTCTGCTCTTTGAGTAAGAGCGATCGCCTCTTCCTTTCCAGTCTCTATTAACGCCACCACCTCGTTATTTGCTGTGTCAATATCTGCAACCAAGGATGGGATTTCTGTAATATTGACTTCCAATTGCTGTGCCAGAGACAGGATTTGCTCGGTGGTTGTAGTAAACTCTCGATGTGCTTCGCCAGTACGGGTTGTGACCAGTGCAAGCTTCATCGTATACAACTTGATTTGTGACACAACTTTACTCAGTTGGCTCACTCCTTGGGAGAGCTTTTGAGAAGGCTGGTCTAAGCACTTAGCCCTAACAGCAGCTTCCGCAATCGTGACTCGAATTGCAGAAATGCTTTCTAAAATCTGGTTTATGCCCTGCTGCCCATCTTGTACTGTTTGGTTGAGTTGCTGCTTTTGGGGTTCAGCTTGTTGGGCACACAGAAGCATTTCCCGAGTTGAATTAGTCAATGCTTGAATTTGATTATAGGTAGATGTCACATACTTTATCTGGCTCAATGTCTCAGAACAGAGACTTTCCACAACAGTTTCGCTACCCTGCACCAGTTCTGATACTTGATGCTGGAGTACTTGTTTTTGTTGATTCTGCTCGTTTAAAGCTGATTCAACAGAATCATACGCCTGCTCCATCTGATTTAAGAGCCTAGCATGGTCGAGAGCAAATCCTACCTGCATGGCTAATTGAGCAAATAAATCGATTTCAAACTGCTGCCACTCCCTAGGTACAGCACACTGGTGAGCAATTAGCAAGCCAAACAAGCGGTCATCTTTGAGAATCGGTGCTACCAGATTTGCCTTGACTGCAAAAGGTTCGAGTTGGCTAATGTGACAAGCACTCAATCCTGCTTCATAAATGTTGTTAGTGGCTTGCACTCGCCCGGCTTGATACTGTTCGACATAGCCCTCAGCAAAACAAGGGTCTTTGATGTTGGCTCGCAATGCTTTGGGAAAGCCTGGCAGTACAGCTTCAGCAATGACTGTGCCATACCAGTTGCTGTCAAAACCATAAACGATGACTCGGTCAGTACCAATTGCTTTGCGAATTTCGTTGACGGTGGTTTTGAGGACATCTTCTTCGCTGAGCGATCGCCGAATTTTACGGGTAATGTCCGCAAGTAACTGGGTTCGCGTCCTCTCAGTATCAATCCGCTGGAGCAGTCTGGCATGGTCGAGAGCAAATCCCACCTGCATGGCTAATTGAGCAAATAAATCAATTTCCAATTGCTGCCACTCCCGCGGTACATCACACTGATGGGCAATCAACAAGCCAAACAAGCGGTCATCTTTGAGAATCGGTGCTACCAGGTTCGCCTTGACTGCAAACGGTTCCAATTGGCTAATGTGACAACTACTCAGTCCGGCTTCGTAAATATTATTGGTGGCTTGCACTCGACCTGCTTGGTATTGCTCGACATAGCCTTCGGCAAAACAAGGGTCTTTGATGTTGGCTTGCAATACTTTGGGAAAGCCTGGAAGTACAGCTTCGGCAATGACTGTGCCATACCAGTTGCTGTCAAAACCATAAACGATTACTCGGTCAGTACTAATTGCTTTGCGAATTTCGTTGACGGTGGTTTTGAGTACATCTTCTTCGTTGAGCGATCGCCGAATTCTCCGAGTAATATCTATGATTAATTGGGCTTGGTCGGCTCTGGTATCTATCTGTTCTACAAGCTGGGCATGTTCCAGGGCAAATCCTACTTGCGTGGCAATTTCGGCGAACAAATCAATCTCAAACTGTTGCCAAACACGAGAGGTGGCACACTGATGCCCAATCAGTAAACTGAATAGCTGATTATTTTTAATAATGGGGGCGATTAAATTTGCTTTAACGGCAAATCGCTCCAATAATCCGATGTGACAATCCTTGAGGTTAGCTTGATAAATATCATCGATCGCTCGGACGCGTCCTTGGCGGTATTGTTCGACATACTCACCCTCAAAACAGGGATCGGAGACGGTCGCCCACAAGGTCTTAGGCAAACCAGATGCTGCTGCTTCTTCTATAAACGTTCCACTGCCATTGGAGTCAATGCGAAAGATAGCCACGCGGTCTAGCCTAAAAGCTTCACGCACTTCTTCAACAGTTGTTCTGAGAACGTCTTCTTCAGAGAGCGCTTGGCGAATGCGACGAGTAATATTGATTAATGTCTGGGATTGCCCGGCCTCAACTTCTTGTTTTGAGAGTAACTCTGGCAACTGTTGTTGTAGTAAATTAATGTTTGTCTCTAAAGCGACTAGTTCATCTTGACCAACAACGCGAAGTTGAGTCCTGACTTCCTCTAGCCGTAGTCTATTAACTAAAGCGTTAGATTTCTTGGCAGCAGAAAGAACTCGACGAGTAGCACGATTTGCTATCAAAGCGGCGATCGCTCCTGCCGCTACAGCCATTACCCCAGTGTTCAGCAACAGAGATGAGCGGTATTTGTTAAGTGCCAGTTCAACTTCTGTGGCATCTGCGGTTCTTGCAAGTCTTGCTTGGGTAATTTGCCTAGTTATGGACTGACTGCCGAAGTAGTTAGCTATGCCAACTGTCAGCACTGGCAGCATAGTCAAGGCGATCGCCCAAGCAGTTGTTTTCGACTTCAAGCTCCATTGTTGCATAGGTCTCAACGACTTTCGACTGCTAGAGGAACTGTTGAGCTTTGTCATAGACCTACCGAATTCTAACTTAGTCAAATGCTAACGTACACTACTAAACCACTGAGTAATGCCTTGGGCTAAAGCTTTTGCCATCTTCTTTTGTTTTGCTGGGTTTACCACCTCCTCAAATTCATTGGGATTGCTCATAAAACCCAATTCCAGCAGCACTGATGGCGCAGCCGCCGGACGTGTCAGCGCCAAGTTATCCCACAATACACCATAGGAAGGTCTGCCTAGTTTTTTAACGACATAGTTATGCAAAAACATTGCTAAGCTGTGAGCTTGGGGATGATACCAAAAAGCTGCAAATCCTTTGGTTTTTTCAGCATCGCCATCATCAGGTAGAGAGTTGTGATGAATAGAAATAGCGATCGCTGGTTCTTCTTGACTAAGAATAGCTTGACGTTCTGGCAAAGAGAGATCCTTATCAGTGTCTCTAGTCATCACCACCGTTGCTCCTTGCTGTACCAATTCGTCGCGCAATAACTTGGATACTGTCAAGTTAATATCTTTTTCTAAATACCCAGTCGGCCCCGCAGCACCAGATTCTTTACCGCCATGACCTGGATCGAGTACAATTTTGATACCAGATAAAGGCTTTGATCTTTTTTGCCCAATTGCAGGCGGATGACGCAAAGCCAAAACCAGGGTTGTACCGTCGTATCTCAGCTTATATCCCCACTGTTGAGCTTTTTTGAGGTTAAAGGTGTATTGTGCCTGTCCTGGAGCTATTTGTTGCCAATCCAGGCGAGAAATTAGTGGGTCATCATCCAAACGAATAATATCTGTTTGGGCAGTGGTGTTGTAGAGTGTGAGGGTGATATTACGCTCACCTTGCTGCACGCTGACAGGTACAGGAACTTGCAGCGGGAAAACTATCTCTGTGGCATTGGAGAGTTGACGGTATCCGACACTGCGAATAATTGTGCGTGGCGGAACTGCACCTGGTAAGAGGCGAGTCTCATTACTATTTATCCAAGCTCCATAGTCTAGGCGTAACCATTCACCTTCCCTACCTGTAACTGCTGCCCGTGTTCCTTTAGGCAGTGGGGTGAGTCGAGAATAATCGGTACTGGGGCCAGTGCGAGCAACGCCTGAGTCTACTATCACCTCAGCAACTGGCAACTGTGCGGGTGAGAGGATTTGAATTTTGCCAGTCCCTGGTTGAGTTATCGTCTTACCATTGAGCGTCAGTTGAAACTGAGGCTGTCCTAAATCTACCTCTTGAGTTGCATCTGGTACAACAACACCAGTAATGATGTTGTTACCGTAGAGTATAGTTGCAGGCGGTTGCAACGTCGTGCAACCCTCGTACTTTCCTGCGGTAGACTGGGCAGTAGGCTGATTTCGTCCCGTGAGGGCTGCCAAATTATTTGGTAATTGCGCCTGCTGTGGCTGGGGCGAAAGCGCAATAGTTTGATTAGCCAGGTTAACAGAGACACTGGCATTGGGGGGTGCGACCCCTTCGGGCAGCTTCGCTAACGCGCTAAAACAAATTAGTTCCCCAGGTAGTCTGGCAATATCAGATGCTGGTGTGAGAGAACCTTTAGCAAAGGCTAACCCCTGTGGTAACTCAGCCTGAGTGGAAACCCTAATCACCTTAATCTGAACTTCTTGATTTTGGTGACGCACAGTAAAGAGATTCTCTCCCAACTGCAAAGGTAAACTTGGGGAAAAATGCCCGGCCTGACTGCGAGTAATTGGCTTACCATTGATCAGAACCTGACCATCTGTTGGTGCTGTGCCAAGAAAGAAGATTTTTTCCGCACTCGTCTGGTAGTTTGTCTGGGGAAAAACAACTACAAGAGATGGCTCTGCCAATGCTACAGAGGAGGTGGCAATACAGCTTAATACTACTAATCCTAGAAGTTTTTTCACGGCAAAATCACAGAAGATTTACCACAGTGACTGTGGCACAATGACCAAGATAAGGATGAAGACCAAAGTGTCAAGGATGAAGGATAAATTTTATACTTCAAACTTCAGACTTCAAACTTCAGACTTCACACAGATGTACTTTGAGAAGTTGCTAAAAAATTCAAACTACTATGACTAAGTTTATCTTTGTCACTGGAGGTGTAGTTTCCAGTATCGGCAAGGGCATTGTAGCAGCAAGCCTAGGACGTTTACTCAAATCGCGGAATTATTCGGTGTCGATTCTGAAACTCGACCCTTACATTAACGTCGATCCGGGTACGATGAGTCCCTTTCAGCATGGAGAGGTGTTTGTTACTGAAGATGGTGCTGAGACAGATTTGGACTTGGGGCACTACGAACGTTTTACCGATACCTCTATGTCCCGGCTGAACAGCGTTACCACTGGCTCGATTTACCAAGCGGTAATCAATCGAGAGCGTCGTGGAGACTATGATGGCGGCACGGTGCAGGTGATTCCCCACATCACCAATGAAATAAAAGAACGGATTTTATTGGTTGCCAAAGATACTAATCCATCTGTAGTAATTACAGAAATAGGTGGTACGGTGGGAGATATTGAATCGCTGCCATTTTTGGAAGCTATCCGCCAGTTGCGTAAGGAAGTAGGACGGCAGAATGTATTGTATATGCACGTCACCTTAGTGCCGTGGATTGCCTCTGCTGGTGAAATGAAAACTAAGCCGACGCAGCATTCGGTAAAGGAACTCAGATCCATTGGTATCCAACCGGATATTTTAGTTTGTCGGTGCGATCGCCCCATACCTGTGGGATTAAAACGCAAATTGTCAGAATTCTGCGATGTTCCCGAAGCATGTGTAATTACATGCCAAGATGCCAGCAGTATTTATGAAGTACCGCTGATTTTAGAACGGCAAGGACTAGCACAGCAAGCGCTAGAGTTGTTGCACATGGAACAGCGGCAACCAAATCTGGTGCAGTGGCAAACCATGGTGGATAGATTGTACAGCCCCAAATACACTGTAGAAATTGCCATTGTCGGCAAATATGTCAGCTTAGGAGATGCCTATCTTTCTGTAGTCGAAGCACTGCGTCATGCTGCCATTGCTACTCACGGCGATTTGCGCTTACGTTGGGTAAACTCAGAAGATTTGGAGACTGAACCAGGTGAAACTTATCTGGCTGGTGTAGATGGTGTGCTTGTGCCAGGAGGTTTCGGTGTTCGGGGAGTAGACGGCAAAATTGCCGCAATTAAATATGCCCGCGATCGCCAAATTCCTTTCCTAGGTTTATGCTTGGGTATGCAATGTTCCGTGATTGAATGGGCCAGGAACGTAGGCGGATTAACAGGTGCTAACAGTGCTGAATTCGACCCCACCACCAACTATCCAGTAATTAACTTGTTGCCAGAACAACAGGACGTAGTTGATTTAGGCGGCACAATGCGCTTAGGACTATATCCTTGTCACATTCTTCCCAACAGTCTAGCTTTCAAGCTGTATCAAGAAGAAGTAGTTAACGAACGACATCGTCATCGGTACGAGTTCAACAATAATTACCGCCAGTTATTGTTAGATTCTGGTTATCTGATCAGTGGTACTTCCCCCGACGGACGCTTAGTTGAAATTGTGGAATTTCCCCAACATCCCTTTTTTATATCTTGCCAATTTCATCCAGAGTTTAAATCGCGTCCGAATAACCCTCATCCTTTATTTAAAGGGTTTATGCAAGCCGCGATCGCCCGTACCCATCCAACCACTGGCTTACAAACTCCTGTGGAGGTATCTTGATAAATTCAAAAGTCAAAAGAAATTTTTTGATTTTTGAATCGACGCACAACAACATTGACTTAGAACTTGAGTAAATTTTGACATACAGGGTGACTATCTTTCATAAACTTCGGACTTAAGGAGATGTTGTGGCGTACTGGGTGAAAATCCTTTACGAGAGGAAAGAATATGTAGTTAATTTCGACAGTGTTAATGCTTTTTGTTACGAACAGAATGGCAGGGTTACCTTTTGGTTGCCCGATAGTGCTATTCCAATTGTGATCAACCCACAAAATAACCTGGACGACTATCAAAAAGTTCTGAATTATCTAGAATGCGTTACTGGCTTAGAAATAGAAAATGCTCACTGGGTAAAAATCATTTATGAAAAAAATGAATATGTAATTAACCTTACCTGCATCAGTTCCTTTTGTCAGGAATCTAATGGCAGGATAACTTTTTGGTTGCCTGATGGCACTATCCCAATCATTATCAACCCTGTGAGTAATCCAGATTCTTATGAAAAAGTTTTACAATTCGTTCAGAAAGCAACAGGATATTCTTTTTCTTAAAATTCCCGTCTAGTTGGTATTATACCTGCTCGCTTCACCAATAGCGTATAATCTAATATCTTAAAAGGTGTTGCCATGCCAACTTCGCTGCACCCACCATTCCCGCCGAGTTGCCCAATTCTGCTGGCAAAATTTGTAAACCCAGACGAGATGTAGGCATGACTCGCTTCTCAATTTCTGCCTTAACAGCTGGCAAGAAAAACTCAAAACTAGCGCTGACACCGCCACCAATCACGATCGCTTCTGGTGTCAGGACATAAATTAAACTTGTCAAGCCAACGCCCAAATCGCTACCATATTCTTGCCAAAAAGTCAAAGCATTAATATCTCCTGCTTCAGCAAGAGCGCCCAATTCCGCTGGTTCTCTCCCTGTGCGGCGACGAATAGCCATCACCGAGGCATACTGTTCCAAAGAGCCTTGATTGCCGCTGTTACATATTGGCCCATCAGGGTTGAAGGAGATTAAACCCAATTCTCCAGCTGCTCCTTGACATCCTGTAAACAGTTTGCCATCCAGAATAATCGCACCACCAACCCCAGTCCCCAAAGTCAACAGGATAAAATTTTGAAAGCGGCGACCAGCTCCCAACCAAGCTTCTCCCAGACCCGCACAGTTAGCGTCGTTAGCAAGAATGGTAGGTTTATCAGTTTTGGCTTCTAACCAGTCTGCTAAAGGGACATCGTGCCATCCTGCCAAATTAATGGCGATTTTGGCAATGCGTCCTGTGGCATCGGCAGGGCCAGGAGTACCAACAGCAATAGCAATAGTTTGATTATCTGGGTCAACTTGAGCGATCGCATCTACCATGACAGCTGTAACTGCTTCTGGTGTCGCAGGTTGGGGGGTTGGTACAGTCAGACATTGCAAGCAAGTGCCATCTTCGTTGAATCGTCCCAGCTTAATCGCTGTTCCCCCCAAATCAATGCCAATTACTTCAGGTTTAACCACAATTGCACATCCGAAACATTCAGGTATTTATACTATGGCTGAGACGGGGAGGCAGGGGACGAAAAATCATACCTGACGACTGACCACTGACTCATCCTCAATTACGAATTAGTACAAGTTACCAGAATTTGTAGTTCTTTAGCTACTTGAGAAAGGCGACCCCCTTGATGGTGTTGGAGGGCGATCGCTCAAGTTACAAAAGTGCTATTCATGAATAATGACAGTAGTTTACTTCCGTTTTTCCTGAAAGTAACTCTCTGGTTCACCCGAACGCACGGATGCAAGTCGCAAATTAGTGACTCTGTATGAAGTTATATCCACTTGACCTTGCCAAATTGTCACTGGTGTACCTCGTAAGATACCAGAAAGGGCGACGGAAAGCATGAAGCCGCCAGCAGCAGCGGCAATTAAAGAAAGGTTATCTTTCACACAAATCTCTCTGTAACAACTACAAAAAATATTTAGACGACGAAACAGTTTTTTGGTGTCCTTTGTCAGCGGTTGGTAGAAAAGAAAAAACCGATCGCTGACTGTTGACTATTTCCGGATTCCATTTTCTCGCCGTAATCGGGGATTGACAAATTCATTTAGCCCCTCACCAAGTAGTGATAACCCTACCACCATGAATGTCATTGCTAAACCAGGGAAAAGCGTAGTCCACCAAATGCCTGTGGGTAGTGCTTCTAGAGCTTGTTTTAAGTCATGTCCCCATTCTGGCACTTCTTCGGGAAGCCCTAGGCCTAAAAAGCCCAAGCCGCCTAATACTAAAATCGCATCGGCGGCGTTAAGGGTGAATAGTACGGGTACGCTTTGAATGACGTTGAAAAATAGATATCGAGAAAGTACAATCCAAGTGGAAGCGCCCATTGCTTGCGCCGCTTCGATGAAAACTTCAGTTTTCACGCTTACAGTGTGGTTGCGGACAACGCGGTAATATTGAGGGATGTAAGCAATGCTAATGGCGATCGCAGCATTCAAGATTCCCCGCCCGACTACAAATGCTAGCGTCACCGACAGCAGTAGCCCCGGTAGGGTGTAAATGCTATCCATTAAAAACAGCAATACTTTATCTAATCTCCCGCCGAGATAGCCACTCACCATGCCTAATGGCACACCAATAATCATACTCAGCGCTGTTGCTAAGACTACCACTTGCAGCGCAGCTTGAGCGCCAAATATCGTGCGGGAAAATACATCATGCCCCAAACGACTTGTACCGAACCAGTGTTGGGCTGATGGCGGATTCTGAATTGGATTAGAGAGAAATTCCTTTGGGTTTTGCAGCCATCCCCAAGCCTGAAATACAGGTGCAAAGAAAGCCAGGAAGATGAAAAACAGAGTAATTGCCAACCCAATCAGCATTAATTTTTGAGAAAGGTTGGAATTTTTGGGAAGTCGTAAAAATGTTGGCAGCTGACGTTTGGTAATGGTCATGAGCGATCGCCTGCATCAAGCAAGATACGCTGACCATTGTACATATGGTAGTAGGAAGTGGGGAGTAGGGAGTAGGAATTGGAAAAATTCTTTCCTATTCCCCAATCCCGATTTCTCGCTCCCTAAAGATTGCTTTCAATTAGCTGGCGGTACTCGCTCTTTTGCTTAACGCCTTTGACTTCCTTCAACAGTTCTTTATTTTTGAACAATTGAATTGTCGGCGTTCCAGTGACATTAGCATTTTCGGCAATATCGCGGTCTTTATCGATGTCAATTTCCACAAAGTGAATTTTGCCGTCGAATTCATCCACTACTTTATTTAAGATTGGCTTTAAGGTATGGCAAGGGCCGCAACCAGGAGATACATATTTAACAAGGAGTGGGCGATCGCTTTCGTGGAAGAGTTTCCGCAAAGCATAACCCCCCTCATGGCGTGTCGCCTGCAAATTAAATCCGGCTTCTTCCTCGGCTTCAGTTTTTCTTGCGGCTTGCTGATGTTCTAATTCATTAACTGGTGTCTCTGGCTTTTGATGGAATTCTTGTATCAAACCATTGGACGACAACCAACGTTCTGCCAGCATCGCTGCCATACAGCCAGTACCGGCAGCTGTAATTGCCTGACGAAACTCATGGTCTTGCACGTCACCAGCGGCATAAACGCCCTCTACACTTGTTTCCACAGAACCAGGCTTGGTGATAACGTAACCCACTTCATCTAGTTCTAGTTGCCCCTTAAATAGAGAAGTGTTGGGAGTGTGACCAACAGCGTAGAATAATCCTTTAGCGTCTAGTTGGCTCTCTTCACCAGTTTTGGTATTGCGGATTTTCACGCCTTGCATATGACCGTCACCGAAAATATCCACGGCTTCTGTGTTCCAATGCACCTGGATTTTCGGATTATTCAAAACTCGGTCTTGCATGGCTTTAGAAGCCCGCATTTTATCGGAGCGCACTAACATATTTACCTTAGAACCATACTTGGTAAGGTAAATTGACTCTTCCGCTGCTGAGTCACCAGCGCCAATCACCGCCAGTTCTGCACCGTGGAAAATTGGCGTTGCACCATCGCAAATTGCACAAGCGGAGATACCCCGACTCCAGAATTCATGTTCGTTAGGTAAACCCAGACGCTTTGCCGTCGCACCAGTAGCAATGATGATGCTATTGGTTTTAACTTCTCTTTCTTCCGATCGCACGGTAAAAGGACGCTGACTTAAATCAACTGATATCACATCCTCAGTATATAATTCAGCCCCCCAGCGCTCTGCTTGCGCCTTCATTTGATCCATCAGTTCCGGCCCGGTAATGCCTTGGGGAAACCCAGGAAAGTTCTCTACTTCCGTCGTTGTCATTAGTTGCCCACCAGGCAACCCCCCGGCTTGGAAACCTTCAAATACAACGGGTTTCAGGTTAGCTCGTCCTGCATAAATAGCGGCTGTGTACCCTGCTGGCCCAGAACCGATAATCACCAAGTTTTCTACAGTCGGGTTAGTCATGACAGTTATAAATGAACTCATAACGACTACGCTTAATATAACATAATAAATCGCGATCGCCAATTGGAAAGATGAGGAATGGCGCGAGAGCGATATCTTCTGGGGCGATCGATGCTGCATTTAACTTGCTTCCCTGTAGGGGTACGACAAGCCCCTTCATGTCTAAGCAGTTTCCTGCGGAAATTACTGAGATTAAATTTTAGGAGGAAATTTTTTTACCAGAGGTGATAGATCGGCAATCGCCAGTGGGTAAGTTCTTTGTAGGAAACAGCGATCGCCTTCTACCCCCAAACTTCAGGAGAAACCCCATGCTCAAGCCAGAATTACAAGCTAAATTCCTCAACCACCTCAGCAACCGTAAGAATAAAGAAGAAGAAGGTTTTACTTTAATTGAGTTGCTAGTTGTAGTAATTATTATCGGTGTACTTGCAGCTATTGCGTTGCCTTCACTACTCGGTCAGGTAAATAAAGCTAAACAAGCTGAAGCCAAGAACAACGTCGGTACAATCAACCGCGCCCAGCAAGCCTTCTTCTTAGAATACCAAGGTTTTGCTAAAGATATGTCAACATTGCAAGTAGGGGTTAAGAGCCAAACTGAAAATTTCTTCTACTCTGTTGTTACAACCGCTGATCTAGGAATCATTTATGCCTCGGCATATAAAAAAGCGTTGAAATCATACTATGGAGCAGTCGGTACTCAAACAGGTGCCGGTGCTACCTCTGAAGCACTGACAGTAGCAATAGCTTGTGAATCTCCAGATCCCAAAGATGTAGCTAACTTTGCAGCTGTGGCTAATACGCCCGCTGCTGATATCAATACAGCTGGTCCCACTACTTGTGCTAACGATTACAAGAGTTTAGCTAGATAAGACAAAATCTATTTGATTTATCTGAAAATTACAGCTATTTCTAGCTGATGTTTTGTAGGAGTGAGTAGTGTAAAGGCTACTCACTTTTGTCTTATATATTGAGTGAGATAATATGAATAAATCTGATTTGATTGATCCTCAAGTTAAATTGCAACAAAAAGGGTATGAGTTACTACTCCAAGGTAATTACCTTCAGGCTGCTAGTATTTACGAGCAAATAATTGCTAGAGAACCCGATGTCAAGTCCAATTATTGGTATTTAGGCTTAATCTTGTTGTTACAGGGACAAGAAATAGAAGCCCAGACGACTTGGTTAATGGCAATAATGGAAGAAGAACCAGAACAAATCGGGGCTGAGAATGCAGAATTAAGAGAAATATTAAAAACAGAAGCAGAACGCCAAGAAAAGCTAGAAGAATATTCAGTTGCTTGGAAGATTAGACAAAGTATTAAAGAACTTTTTCCTAAAGATGTTCACAATTTATTGCATCTGGTACAACTAGCAATAGAATCAAAAACATATAAAAGTGAGGATTTACAAGAATATGGTTTGATTGAAATACTCCAATCAGAGCCAAAACTAGAAGTTAATTTAGAATTGTTAACGCTAGTTTTGCGGAGTATTTTGGACTATGCATATTTAGAGTCTTCTTCCCTAGATTTTTTGGAAGCTAGTTTATCTTATTTTGTAGACAATCTACAAATTCTCAGAAGTATATTGATACCCGCCGCTGTAGACATTGCCTACTCTCATGGGCATTCAGATATAGCAACAAATTTAGCTGAATTGTATTTACGTTTAGACCCTCAAAATACGGAAATATTAGGACATTTAACAGCTTTTTATCAAAATGAAGGTAATTTTGATTTGGGCATAAAAACTGCTAAACTATTTTATTCTTTAGTAGATTCTCTGGCAGAAAAAATATTTGCCAATCGTCAGATATTACGTGGTTTAATTAGTGCTGGTGGTTATTGGGAAGAATCTTGTGTTGCCAATCGTAAACAGCAAGATTTAATAGCAAAAATTATCAAAGTCAATCCCCAAAACTTAGATCAAATTAAGATAGTTAGACTGTTAGGTGCTAATTATTTTGCACCTTATATTGAAGATAATTTGCAGGAAAATAGGAAAATTCAAAATCAAATACTTAAGTTGTGTAATGATAATACTGCTGTGTATGCTCGGAAACAATTAAAAAAATATTCTCAGGGGCACTTACAAAGAAAGCAACAAAGTATATATAACAAGAAATTAAACATAGGGTACATATCTTATTGTCTAAGAACACATTCTGTCGGTTGGTTAGCTAGATGGATATTTCAACATCACGACCGAGATAAATTTAGAATTAACGGCTATTTTATGGGTGCAGATAATATGTTAGATTTTCTGCATCAGTGGTATATTGACCAAGTAGATAAAGCATATAAATCAACAAATGTTTGGTCTATGGCAGAACAAATATATCAAGATGAAATTGATATATTAATTGATTTAGATAGCATTACTTTAGATACTACCTGTGAAGTTGTACAATGCAAACCTGCACCAATACAAGCTACTTGGTTGGGTTGGGATGCTTCCGGCAGTCCATCAGTCGATTATTTTATTGCTGACCCTCATGTCTTACCAGAATCAGCACAGGAACACTACAGAGAAAAAATTTGGCGTTTACCTCAAACATATATAGCTGTAGATGGTTTTGAAGTGGGTGTACCTACAGTACATCGTGAACAGTTGGATATTCCTGATGATGCAGTAGTATATTTTTGCGGTCAGCGAGGGTTTAAGCGACATCCAGTTATCACAAAACTGCAATTAAGGATTCTTAAAGAAGTTCCCAATAGCTATTTCTTGATTAAAGGAATATCTTCTGATGAAGAATCTATTAAAACATTCTTTTATCAGTTGGCACAAGAAGAAGGTGTAGATTGTTCAAGACTGCGATTTATTCCAGGTGTGCCTTCAGAATCAATTCACCGAGCTAATTTAGCTATTGCTGATATTGTATTAGATACTTATCCCTACAATGGAGCGACAACCACTTTAGAAACTCTGTGGATGTGTATTCCTATGGTGACACGAGTTGGTGAACAATTTGCTGCACGCAACAGCTACACCATGATGATGAATGCTGGTATTACAGAAGGTATTGCTTGGACTGATGAAGAATACGTAGAGTGGGGTGTGCGCTTGGGTAAAGATGAAGCATTAAGACAGCAAATTGCTTGGAAATTAAAACAATCAAGAAAAACATCACCTTTATGGAATGGCAAACAGTTTACCCGTGAAATGGAAAAAGCTTATGAGCAAATGTGGCAGAAATATATTGAAGGATAGCTGATAGTGAGGGCTTTAGCCCTCACTATCATCTATTGCTAAGGGCTGAAACTCTTACTACAAATTTTTAAAATCAGGTTTAAACTTCAGTTTGAATGATAAAATTGATACTTTTACTTACAGAAGATTCTTTCATCGTAAAGTGTCTAATTAATTTACCAAGCATAGTAGTAAAAAAAGAGTAAATATAATTATTGTGCTAGATTTTCATTCTACTTTTATGAGGAAAGTTACAGAATATGCAGTGGGTTAACTCCAGATAATCTGCAAGTCTAAAGTAAAACCAACTAATATATCCTCTCCAGATAAACTTGTGGGGGACTCTAATACTTCTTTTGGTTGTCCTTGTCGATAAATTTCGACAAGGCGTGTTCTTCTGTCTATTAGCCAACCCAGCTTGACTCCCGCGCTCATATATTCTCGCATTTTGGCTTGTGTTTCACTCAAACTATCAGATGGGGACATTAGCTCTAAAACAAAATCAGGAGCGATGGGAGGAAATTTTTCGCGTTGTTCTGCTGAAAGAGCGTTCCATCTACTGAGTTCTATCCAGGAAACATCAGGAGAACGGTTTGGGCCGTTGGGGAGTCTAAAGCAAGTAGAGGAATCAAAAACTTCACCTAGCTGAGTTTGTTCATTCCACAAAACAAATCGTGCAGTCAGTTTGGCGTTACGTTTTCCAGTTTCTCCCCCTGTAGGTGGCATTACTATCAGTTCTCCATTGGCATTACGCTCGAATTTAACATCAGGATTATCTCGACATAACTGATAAAATTGGTCGTCGCTAAGTTTGACAACATTGTTAAAGTTAATGGTAATAGCGGTCATAGCAATATTTTAAGATATAGGTATAGCCTTTAAGACATAACATACCTAGCTCCGATCTTAATTTACATCGCATCGTATATTAAAACCGCTGACTACAAACTTTTAAATTTGTTGGTAATGAGGACTTTAGTCCTCTCCTCAAATCAGCACTGAAGTGCTTACTACAAACTTTCTCTTACAACCTGTTTATAAAAAGCTTCTAAACCTTCAACACAGGTTTTATCGTCAAAAAGTCGGTCGTGACGTTGGCTCATTCTTTGTGAAATATCACGTCGCCAAACTGGGTCTAGTCCTAATTTGACAGCAATTTCGATGTATTCCGCTTCATTTTCAGCGATGGTATCTGTCACTCCTAGCATTTTCAAGAAGCTGTAAGAATGAAGACCTCGCATAAATTCTCCACGACAAGTAACTATGGGAAGATTACAAGCGATCGCTTCTAGGCTAGTATTACCACCAGACCAAGTAAATGTATCCAGATAAACATCTGAAAGTAAGTTAATCATCAAATAGTCTAACCGCTCTGGAATGCTCAGGAATACGCAATAATCTTCATAGTCTAATCCGATAGCAGCAAAAGCACGCTTCAGACGCGGCTGAAGTAAACTACCACGCAAAAATACAAATTTAGCTTGAGGAACACGGCGAGCAATTTCTGCAAAAATAAAATCATATTGCGGCAAATATTTGAAAGGAGCTTGACAAGATAAATAGATGACCGCATCATCTGATAACTGAAAATCTGAACGGGTTTTGACGACAGGTGGAATATATGGTTTTGGATAAGAAACGCCAATATTAGGTAAGCGAATTAGTTTCTCTGAATAATGTTCTTGAGCATTTTCTGGTTCCATTAACTGGCTAGATATAAAGTAATCAATTGTAGGTAAGCCAGTTGTCACTGGATGTCCCCAAGCGACACATTGTACAGGTGCAAGCCGCAATGCAGCCATTTGCATGGTTTGTGGATTCATCCCAATTTCGGGAAAAACCAAGATGTGCAACTGATCGGCAATTATCTGTTCGCAGGCTGCTGGTAAATTATGAGGAATATGGTGGAAAACATCACTGTACTCTTGAAATTGCTGTGTGACCGGATCTGGCTCGTTTCCTATGTAATAACAGTAGATTTCAAAATTTTGGCGATCGCAGTAACGCAGCCAGCCAGTCAACCATAATGTTCCACTATAGGAATGCAGGTAATTAGAAATATAACCAACACGAATTTTTTGATTAGGCTGAAGCTTAGGCATACATAAAGAAACAACCCATTGAGGAAAATTAGCTGCCATAATTTCATGTACTAATTTCCCATACTGGCGTTGCAAATCTATATCATTTTGTGCCTGATATGACAGGTAAAAATTTGTCAGACGACCTATACCTGCTAAAGCACTATTTCGTTCTTCAAAAGTTTTGAGAGAGGTTTGCTGAATTAAATCTTGCAATCCTTCAACAAAGCGCTGGCGATAGAAGTTAATTTCCTCTTGATGATCGTAGACTGATGGAATTGTCAGATATTTGAGAATTTGAAAAGTGTAATCATCAGGTAAGCATTTAGCAGCATTTTCTGCGCTGTAAATGGCTTCTTCTATACGCCCATTGCGTCGCAAGTCGATGATTAAGGTAAAATGTAGTCTTGCGTCTGTAGGGTAAAGTTGAATCCCTTGCTGGAGAGTTTGGAAATATTCATCCAGTAAGTTTAACTGTCTATAGCAGTGACTTAATCGCCAATAAATTTCTATATCACCTAATGATATTTCTAAGAGGTTTTGATATTGGGCGATCGCTTCTTGCCATCTTCCCTGAGCAAACAATTTGTTACTCAAGCAAAAAAAAACTCTTCATTTCTTACCTGGCTAAAGCTTGCGAGTTCATAAGATGTGAGAGTTTCTACTTTGGTGTGGATTAGTGCTTGTTGATTTTCATGTTCCAAAAATATTCGGCCATGAATATGAGATAGTAAAGCTTTCCACTGAATATCAGCCAAACTTCCCAGCAGAGAAATTTCTAATCCATCAGTAATATCTAAATCTTCCTCCATTAGAAGACTCATTGTTACACTAGATAACAACAACTCAGCATCTTCAGTTGAAATATTAGTCGTATCAATCAGTAAAGTAGTATTCCTATTTTCAGGATGAATTGCTAGTGTCTTGATTACTTGTGCCAACTCCAAACCTATTAAATCTTCCGATTCTGACCAATCAGGGAAGATAACTAAATTAATTTCTTTTAGATGTAATGCTATAAGAGTAGTGTCAATTAAAGCAGAACTGATAAATTCTGCCATTTTTGACCAAGAAAACTTTTGTGCTTGTGCTAAACCCGCACTGATTAATGATTGACGGACAGTAGGTTTTTGTATCTCACACAGTGCATTTGCTAGTCCATCTATATCATTATCATTTATATATATTGCGGCTTCTCCAGCTACCTCTGGAATTGAAGCATTAGGACAAGTAATGACAGGACAACCACAAGCCATTGCTTCAATTATAGGCATTCCAAAACCTTCGTATTTAGATGGATAAACTAGAGCTATAGCACCAGAATAAGCTATTGCTAACTCTTCATCACTAAGTTGCAACATGTGTACAGCACTACCTGATGTATAAACTCTATGTTCAGGTGCTAATACTCCACCACTACCCGTTAAAATAATATCAAACCCATAATTACTAACAAGTTGTGAAAAAGCCTGGAAGAACAAAATACTATTTTTATAACCCGATCCAGCACCAACTAAAATAAAGTATGGTTTTGTAATTCCATACTTAGTTTTAAAAGCACTAATATCTTCAGATTTAGCTAAAGCAAAAGTATTTTTAACTCCACAATGAGCTACAGTAATAATCTCTAATGGTATATCAGTAAAATAGCTCACAAGGTCACGAGCTGTATTTTCTGAAATTGCTATATAGGCGGAGGCGTTCTGAATAGCTTTATGTTTCTCTCTCCACATAAGTAGATTCAGATTCCATCCCATAACTTCTGGTATCATGTCATAAGCCATGAATACTGAAGGTGTTGTATTAGGGGTAGTGTAATAAGAGGATATAAATAAATCTGCTCCTTGTTCATCACACACTTGCTGTAGTATTTCCCGGTCAAAATCAGCATTCTCGTAGTCATAAAGTGGTATATTCAAATACCTAATACCAGGAATTTTAGGTGCAGTTCCAGCACGGTCAAGCACAATAATATGTTTAGCAAACTCATTATTTGACCATTCTTCTAATAAAGACTTCCAGACACGTGCAATCCCAGTTTGGTAGAGTTGAAAAAAGACTGCATCAATAATAATGATTGGTGATGAATTACTGATTTTAGCAATTTGTCGCTGTACTTCTTCAGGTTGCAAAAATCGCCAATTGTTTTTGCTATCGTCTCTTTGAGCAATTGGGATTATTCCGTGTCTATGTGCAATGTCTACTTGAGTTACATCTTGAACCCAAGGAAAATATTCCTTTAATAAAATCGGCAGTTTAGTATTTTTCTGTAAAGAAAGCCATTGAGAAACAGCATTACTATAACCATAGTATTTTTCTTTAAAGCTCAATTGTTCTTGTGTTACGTAAGCAAAATGCTGAAAAACTAAACCATGTGCTTCCGTTTCTTGATGTAAAAAAGGATTTGTGGCTGCCACATTTTTATATTGACCATCAGCTAAAGGTTCTATCAAGACAGGAGGCTCATGTGCTGCCCAAATATATCCAGGCTTAAAGCGCCAAGTTCTTAGCCACTCTTGTTGAGGATTCTGTGCATAACAGTTACGAGTGCTAATGATGAGTTTTTCACCTACAAAGTACCAGCACCAATAAAAAGCAGCAGTTTTATTAGGGTTACTAATGAATACTTCTCTACCATTACAAATTTGCTCTAATGTCCATAGTTCATCTACATCCACCTGCCAAAGCAAACATTCTTCTTGAATATTGACAAGTGGTGCATTTACCATTTCTCTTTTCCCATCCCAGAAAACACCTTCTGGTTTACGGTAAACTGTGATATTCTCTGGAAAAAGTTGCGCCAATTCATCTATATATTCTGTGGTACCGTCACAACTACGCCCATTTTTATGAATATCATCACTGATATGTCCACCTAGTTTTACACTCCAACTGGTGTCATGTTTTAACTCGGCTACACCTTCAACAATATGCCAATGCCATTTGAAAGGTAATTGTTTGAAAATTTCAATGTGATAACGGATAAATGGTTGTCCATTTAGGACAATAGTAAAAAAGTGAATAGGTGATACTATTTTTTGATTACTACTAACACGTCTGAAAATAGCATAACCATTACGAATTTTATGGCTGTAGCTAATAAGCGAATAATTATTATCCTTTGATAAACGATTAAAATTTTTATAATTCTTAAATGTATTAATATCATCTAGAATAATATAGTTTGCTCCGTAGATTTCATCTAATTCAGCACTACCAGTAAATTCGGAGCCATCAATTAATACTAAATCAAAATACTCAATATTATTTTCATGCTTAATTTTTCTAATACCATTATCAGAGAGTCCAGATTCTTTTACATATTTAATATCTTGCTGGAGCCAGGAAATAACACGCTCTAATGGATAAAATTTTAGATTATTATCAGTTTTATTATAAAAATCAATAACTTCTTGTTCGTCAGGGAAACTTTCTAAAGGTACAGATGATATATTATAAAACTTAATAAATCTTTCATTGTTATATCTGTTTTTTAGCTCATTAAATCTACTATTTGAAACTTCCATACAAAACAAGATTGGCTTGTTAGGATTGTGTCGCATTCCTGTTACAAATGCTTCTGTGCTTCCTTCTCCTGTAGATGAACCTATTTCTAAAACAGTTTTAATATCTTCTTCTTTAGCAATACGTTGAATAGCTGCATAAAATTCATCGTTTTTGATTTCAGGAGGAATTAAACGGTTCAATTCAGAATTAGCAATATCATTATTCATATTTCTACTCTTATTTTTAGTTTTAATTATTCTTACTGATCGCTCTTACTCTGCTGTTTCTTCATTTGCTCTAAAACAACTTTGTAATCTTGTCTGTCTGGATGCAACTTCACCAGCTTTTCTGCAAGTTCTATTGCACCTTTCGTATCCTTCAATTGCAACCGCAATAAAGAGAGTTTCTCCAGCGCTACTTGATTTTCTGGTTCTCGCTGTAAAACTAGTTCGTAACCCCGTGCCTCTTGTTGCAATGAAGATTCAATGGACACAGTTGCTGACTTAGGATTCTGAACAGCATGTTGCATAGCAGGAATCACTGCAAAAGCTGTAGAACCAAAGAATGAAATGATCGACACTACCGCTAAAAGCTTTTTTCGCCGCTCAATTTTCTTGTTGCGGGAAATTAGGTAGTCTTCTCCAGAACTAGACATATCTCAATGGTTGCTGTAGTAAATACTTAGGTAACAGCAATCTCTAGTTATGAGAATACCCAGCGTTCATCAGAAACTAACATTTAAACTACAAATTTTTCACAGTTAGGTCATGTTGAATATTAAGAGATGCCAATACTCGACTAAAAATGTATACTAGTCAACGACTTTCGGTACTTTGACAAACTAATTTCAGAATTCACCTCATTCAGAAATACTAGATGAGACGCTGCTGGCAAATTATACGTGTTCTGAAGTAATCAATTGCTACCCGTATTTTTTCTTAGAACTTAAGCTGTCATGCCCAAGCTCTTTTTGTATTTTTCCGTCTGGAGAATAAGTATCAATTTTTCCTTATCTCTGTCCAAAGATGGAAATTACAGCAGATTGTAAGTTAATGGAGTACGCCCCTCCCCAACCCTTACGCCACTTTGCTCAAGTCGGGAAACCCGCCCACACAAGTGGCTCCCCCTTGGTAAGGGGAGGGTGCCCGATAGGGCGGGTGGGGTAATGTACTTCATTTAGATGAAAAGTGCTGTAAATACATCTGCGCTAAATATCTGAGATAAAATTAAATTTATATAAAGATTTGCAATGAATTTGTCTAAACCTAGATGTTTGCGATATCGTATATAACGTTATAAACATGCACTGAAAATATTCTTTATCTGTTGCACAAAAACCTTCAAAATAGCCCTGATTCTACGGTTTTTCCACAAACACGCAGATCTGGTGTCTACAAAGAATTAAGACTTTACATGTCATCCCCACCGATGCTGTCAGTGCAATTTCACAGAGCGACTAGTTTTGGCGTTCGGCATCCACGATCGCAGCTCGGCGAAACTTCAGTTTTGTGGTGGTAATTACCGTACAAGACCGAATTTGTCAGCAAATAAGTAGAGTTTGTTATGGTATAGTAAGAAAGTTAAGACTAGCTTTGCCAATTACAACACTCTACGCATCGGTGACAATTGCAAAACGGAAAGCAGTTTTGATTAAGCATTTACCAAACAAAATCTGAATTGAACTTAGGTTATGACTCAGCAAGTGATTCTTCACCCTATGGTGAAATTGCAACGTAATGTGCAATCACTCGTAGAATCCAATATTATCAAGCCAACTGATAGCATTTGGAAGATTGCTTTACTCTATGGCAATGATTGGCAGCACTGGAAACAGGAACTGCTAGATTTTGGGTTTAGTATGCAAGACCCAATTAGCGAATTGCTAGCTGTAGAAGCGTGGGACGAAGATTAGGTATTAGGAACTGGGGATTGGGAAAACTGTTAACTCTTCCCTAGTCACCAGCTCCCAGTCCTCTCAATGGCAAGCAGCTAATGCCTCAACCAATTCTTTGGCAGTCTGATAGCGATCGCGTGGCAATGGTTCGGTAACGCGATCGATAATCTCTCTTAATTGGGGAGTAATTGTGGGAACGCTTGCCACATCAAAGCGGAAATTTCGCCCTCGTTGGCGATAAAACTTGAAAGGGTTTTCGCCTGTCAGCAGAAAAATTAGCGTTGGCCCAATGGCGTATAAATCAGATTGAGTCACGGGTTGTCCTCGTTCTTGTTCGGGAGCGCAGTAACCCTCTGCGCCAATACGAGTACCCGGTGTCGTACCAATTTCCTTGACAGCCCCAAAATCCAACACTACTATCTGATTATTAGAATTTCGCACCATTAGGTTAGCGGGTTTAATATCACGGTGGATCAGTGGTGGATCTTGGCTGTGAAGATAATCTAATATGTCACAGGTTTGGATCATCCAAGCGATCGCCTGGTTTGGCGTTACTGGCCCAGTAGCATAGACTCGCTTTTCCAAATCCTGTCCGTGAACTAATTCCATTGCCAAGTATTTTTTGCCGCCTTCTACAAAGAAGTCATAATACTTGGGAATTCCAGAGTGATTAAGGGATTTGAGCGTGTACGCTTCCCGCTCAAATAATTCCTGAGCTTTGGCAATTTTAGCCATATCAGCATTCATTTGCTTTAATACCAGTAGTTGTGGGTGTGCTGCCATTAAACCTGCTGCATTCCAAGCTAAATAGGTAGTACCCATACCTCCCTGTCCCAGTGTTCGCAACACCTGATACTGACGAATCGTATGTTGCACTGATAAAGGTTGACCGCAGTGGATGCAAAATAGATTTTTGGGAGAATTACCTTCGTGGGTGCAAGTGTAAGATGCACTTGCAGGTTTGTTTGCTGAGAATATTGGTACAACAGTATTTTCCTTCGTCCCGCCAATCTCTTGCGATCGCAGCCCACTCTCTGCTGTCATCTCCTGAATTTGGAATAGCAAAATTGGCCCTCCTTGTGCCAGTTGCAGCAGGGAATTATTTGGCAACGGACTTTGCAACACAAGAACGCCGTTGAGGAAAGTACCATTTGTGCCTTGACTAGTCACTTGCCAAGAACCACTATTGCTACTGTCACTAATTTGCTTCAGTTCTAGATGATGTCGGGAAACCAAACTATCAGTTAAAACAATATGATTGTCAGCCGCTCGACCAATCCGAATCACGGAGGAATTTTCAAAGCACCACTGCTTGAGCGGTGTCTTTTGTTGCGGTTCTAACAGGGTCAGAGTAACCACAATGCAACCTAAAAGATAAAAGTGTGAGAATTAGAGTTAGAAGTTAGAAATCAGAAGTTAGGTGTCAAAAATTATCTCCCTTGTCCCACCGAGGTTCGCCCAGAGGGAAACTACGCCACTTGCTGCGCTTCTCCTAAGGTCGCCGCTGCGCGTAGCTTGCTTAAGAGCAGGGGTACGGGAACGCCAAGAGCGAACAAGTCGGTAAAGCCGACGACAGTTACTACCCTGCGGGAAGCCCTTCGGGTGACGCTCCTAACGTCGCTACCGCTACGCTAACACCAGTCGCTCATGGAGGAAACCACGCCACTTGCTACCCTGCGGGAACGCTAAGAGCGAACAAGTCGGCAAAGCCGCCCAACGCAGTGGCTCCCCAAGACCGCGCTGGTTCACCGCGTAAAGCGCGTCTACAACGGAGGGAACCTCCGCAACGTACTGCCTCCCCAACGGAGTGCGTTGGGGACCCGCGCAACGCAGTGGCTCCTCCTTGTCCCTAGTACCCACTCCCTACTCTCCAGTCCCCTCCATATTCGGGCGTACTTTTGCCCGGACAAGTATAGCAGTAATATTGTCATGACCATTGTATTCATTTGCTAAATCGATTAATTTTGTCACACTCCGTTCTAGGTTAGTGTCAGAACTCAGTATGGGAATCAGGTGATTCTGGCAATGGATTTCTAGTAAATCGTTATCTGATAGACCGTCCGAGGCCAGGATGAGGAGGCTATCTTCATTGATTTCAAAAAATTCCACATCGGGATTGATTGAGTTTTCATCCCGAGGCCCCAAGGCTTGGGTCAGTTGATAAGCATCTGGACGGGCGTAAGCTATACTTGCTTCCACTCCTCTAGCAATTTCCCGTTGACCAACTTCGTGATCTACTGTGATTTGTTCCAGTCCCTGCTTGCGAGTCAGGCGGTAAAGGCGACTATCTCCTACATGAGCAACTGCTGCTTGCGTGCCTTGAATTAAAAGCACGACTAAGGTTGTGCCCATACGTCCGACACCAGAACGGGCATCTTGTTGATTTATCTGGAAAATTGCCTGGTTCGCTAAATAGACTGCCTCACGGATACTGTCTTCCGTTGGCATTTGGTTGGCAATCCAGTGTTCTTGAAAGTATTTCCGTAGGGTGTTGACTGCCAACTCACTGGCGATTTCACCGCCAGCGTGTCCACCCATACCATCGCAAAGAATATACAAACCACGGGCCTGTAAGACTCGGTTTTTAGGTAATTCTAACTTCTCAATTTTGGTTTCAATGCCAAAGCAGTCTTCATTGTGATGACGTTGACGGCCTACATCAGTGCGTCCTGCATCTTCCAGGCTACTTAACTGCATTGACAGTACAACTGTCGGCAGGTCGTCAGCTTTGACAGAGATATCTTCTAGTTCATCTAATTGCAGGATAGTAGGCGCGTCTGGTTCTTGTTCTTCCGTTGGCTGAAAAGTTGAGGTAAGGGGTGCTTCTAATTCAGCCGCAGTTTCTTCCAAACGCGAGCGCAACTGTGCAATCTTCTGAATTCTACCTACTTGCAAATCTTCCAAAATCTGCACTATAGAGCCAAATTGAGTGCGTTGAGACTGTCTAAATAACGTCTGCCAAATCCGACCCAAAGCTTGGATAGTAAAAGGCTGCCCTTGCAAAGCAAATGTATCTGCTTCTTCATCGTCTGACAATTCGGCGATCGCCAACTGACTATTCAAGGGTTCCACGTACAACTGTTGTAATGCCAGTGTTTGGTCTTCATCCAATCGCAGATTCGACAACTCCAGCAAACTTTGACGACACTTAACTGGCTCTAGTATCGTCCAGAGTTGGGTCATCTGATAACACCAGTGTAAAATTTGTAACGAACTCGTTGTTTCTTCTTGCCACAAATCGAGTAAATTTTGCCAATTTGAACGATCTTGGATGATTACTACCTGCATATCATCCTGCTGCCATGCATCATGAATTAATGGTATTCCTGGGTGAGTTTGAGATTGTAAGGAAATATAAGCTTTAGCAAGGCTGGGAATTTCATTTGTTTCTACTGACGGTGTTAGCCCTTGTTGCTGATTGGCTAACATTGCCTCAATCGGTGATAGTTGATAAGGCTGGCAGTCTAAAACTCTCACGCCCAATTCTGTACTAACAGCGTTTTCCTTTGGGGTTGATAGCGATTCTAACAATTGATAGCGCTGCTCTTGGTCTAAATAAGAACCTACTGCTAGCTGAGAAGTAGAGGGTAGAGGAGACGAGGATGAGGAAGACGTGGCAGATACTGTTCCCTCATCTCCCTCTATTCCCGCAGGTATAAAGCTACTTTCCGCAACGGTAGGTTCTTTGGCAATAATTGCCCACCAAACTGTTCCGCATTCCGCACCACATTGATGACAAAGTTGTGCATTTACAGGTACTTCAGTACTGCATTCAGGACAGACTTTGTGAGTCAGGGACGTGCCACAGTTTTGACAGAATTTGTTAGCGTGGGGGTTTTCAAATTTACACTGAGGGCAAATCAGCATAGTGGAAGTTCCTTAATTCCGGTTCCAAGGTGCTTCTAGCCACTAATATCCAAAGTGCCACAATTGGCCGCCCCTGCCTACAGTAGACCTAACAAGAGATTGTGGTTTCTCCAATGAATTTTGGTGGCAGTATTAATTGTGACGTATATTAGCTAAATATTTCAGACATCAGCAAGACAATTGCTGATAAAAGGAAAAGTGGGGACTAGGAAAGAGGACGCGGGGACGTGGAATTGGGACACGCGGAGAATCTATCCAGGACTTTCCCCGTGTCCTCGCGTCCCCGCATCCCCGTGTCCTCTTGCACCTGCTTTCATTCTCGTTCACTATTCAGGGCTAGTTGGATAGCAAAACAAGTACGGTTTGACCCACTTTCAACCTCAATTGTTCCTCCTAAATGTTTCGTAAGTTTTTGTACTAATGCCAGTCCTAATCCCGTGCCGCCCTGCTTCCAAGGATCGTTGCTGGGAATACGGTAAAATTTGTCGAAAATACGCGGTAATTCAGAGCTTGGAATTTCTACACCAGAATTGATTACTTGAAACTGGATGTTGTGAGCTTTCAGTTGGGCGGAAATGGTAATTTCTGCATCTGGAGGACTAAATTTACAGGCATTGGTAAGCAATTCTATCAAGATGCGTTCTAAACTGTATGGATCGCAGGCGATAGGAGGAAGATTGGAGGCTATGCTGAGGCGTAACTTTTGTCTACAGGAATTGCCATTACGTGCTTTAAATAGCTCTACCACCCGCCAAAGCCATTGCTGTATTTGAATTGTTTCCAGTACCCAAGGTTTAGCACTGGTATCTAGTCGTTGCAAATCTAAGAAGTTGTTAATTAAATTGATTTCGCGATCGCACTCGTTGTCTAAAATTTCAAAATAGCGAGCTGCTTTTGAGCGTTCTGGTGCTGGCTTTGCCATTTCCGCTAAAAAGTTCTGCTCTTGATGCAGTGCAATTCCCAGCATCTGAATTGCCATTTTCATATTAGTTAATGGTGTGCGTAGTTCGTGGGAAACCGTACTGAGAAATTCTTCTTTTAGGCGATTGAGGTTTTCCATCTCCTCTAACCGCGCTTGCGCTGCTTCTTGACTTTGTTTGAGGGCTACTTCTGCTAATTTGCGTTCTGTAATGTCAAGACAGCAACCAATGTAACCAGCAAACTTGCCGCTAGGTGTAAATCTAGGAATACCAGTATCTAACATCCAACGATATTCACCATCGTGGCGCTTGAGGCGATACTCTATCTCAAATTTGGCTCGTGCATGAAAGGCAGAATCATAGTTTTCTTGGCAGAAATTTCGCTCTTGTGGATGTACTGCTTCCAACCAGCCCCATCCTTGCTGTTGCTCTATACTGCGTCCTGTAAAATTTAGCCAAGACTTATTAAAAAAGGTAAACAGCCCGTCACATCCTGCCATCCACAACATTACTGGTGCGCTATTAGCCAGAGTTTGAAAGCGTTGTTCGCTTTCTCTTAAAGCATCTTCCGCCTGTTTGCGAGCAGTAATGTCCTCACATACCATGAGTATGACTGGACTTTTCTGAGAACATAGTGGTATGGGAGTTTCCACAGTTGTTAGTGAAACGCCTTCTCGCTCAACACCGAAATCGTTTCCATACTGCTTTGCAGTACCTAAAGGATAGGATAAAGTAGCAAGTGTTCGTTGACTTTCCTCCGCCAGAAAGTGTTCGTCCACACTCGGCAATATCCGCACTAAGACTTTTACCCATATAATTTTACTGGTAGGGCAATCTAAACGAAACTCTCCGGTAGTTTCGTGAGGCACAATTTTTAATAAACTTGTGAATACATCAGAGAGCTTTTGTTGGTCTGACCGATCGAACAAGTTAAAGACAGGCTGTTGTATCAATTGTTCTGGTGTGTAACCAAGAAGGTTTGCACCGAACTGGTTTACAGACATAATTATCCCTGTCGCATCCAAGCTGAAGTACATAGCAGGGGCATTTTCATAAAGCTTGCGATACCATTGGAGTTCCTCTTGGGTGCGACGTAGTTTCTCTGCTATGCCCAGTTCTAAATCGGAGGCTCTTTCGGGCACAAGTTCCAAGCGTACAGGTGTTGCCGACAAGATATCCTGTTGTTGGCGCGTTTGATGCCAGAGCGATTGTTGATTAAGGCTCATAAGACTTAAACTTGCACCCAATGGCTAATGTTTATTCGGCGTAAGTAAAAAAATAGTATTATACTACTTTTCATCTAATTTTTGTCAAACAAGGCAATTAAAAAGTCATACGAAGCTTTTTGGAGTTAGAAATCAGGAGTGAAGAATTATCTTCCTTTGTCTGTCCGTTCGCGTAGCGTCGACCATAGGAGAAGTTCGCCCGGAGGGAAACCCTGCTTGCTACTTCTCTCCTTGTCTCTCCAGTCCCCAGTCCTAGTTAAAGCAGAAGCTTGAGTTCGGATGGAGTCAGATCGCGCCACTGACCTAGTTGTAGACTGTCTAAGTGTAGATGGGCTATGCTCACCCTAATTAGTCTTAAAGTCGGAAACCCCACAGCCGCAGTCATTCGACGCACTTGGCGATTTTTGCCCTCAGTCAAGATCATTTCTAACCATGCTGTTGGGACATTTTTGCGAAATCTAATTGGTGGATTGCGATCGCATACAGGTGGTTCTTCTGGCAATAGCCTCACTTTTGCTGGTCGAGTGCGGTAATCTTGAATTTCCACACCTGTTTGCAACTTGTTTATAGCATCTATATCGGGAATGCGCTCTACCTGTGCCCAATAAGTTCGTTTATGACCAAAACGCGGATTGGCAAGGCGATGTTGCAATTGTCCATCATTCGTCAATAACAGCAAGCCTTCACTATCCCAGTCCAAACGTCCTACAGGATATACGTTAGGTACATCAATATAATCTTTGAGAGTGTGATGTTGATGAGTTTCCTGAGTAAATTGGCTCAGAACGCCGTAGGGTTTGTGAAAAATAATATATCGATGGTCAAGAGTCATTAGTCATTAGTAGAGACGCGATTAATCGCGTCTGTATAGTTATCAGTAATTATTCTTCCTAGCAGTTGTGCAGTGTCTTCGCTTATGACAGTTGCGTAAGTCCTGTTCTAAAATGATTTCTTCTAGTACCCAGTCTCCAATATCCAATAAGATTCATAAATCTTCATGTTGTTCGTTACAGACTCATATGAAGATTGATCATAACAAAGCGTATAAAACCCCCGAAAATTTATATAATTCGCGGGGTAAGATTTTCTGTGAAGAAATTCAAGCTTTGTTGTTCAACAAATCAATCCAACAGCTTGATTTGCCTGGGTGAACAATCTGAGATTTCTTCACTTTTTGAAACAAATTTCTTAAACTCTGTCGTTAACGCAGGAGATATCGTTAATGCCTTTTGGACCAGCTTCACGCTTGGGGGTCAGCCTATTTGATGAAACCCCTCCTATTGAATGGATACCCGGTCAATCAGAAGAAGAGAAAGAGTCGATTATTCAAGCAGTTTACAGGCAAGTGTTGGGTAATGCCTACGTCATGGAAAGTGAGAGGCTTGCCATACCGGAGTCGCAGTTTAAACTGGGTGAGTTTAGCGTTCGCGAGTTTGTGCGCGCTGTGGCAAAATCTGACTTGTACCGTTCTCGCTTTTTCGACAATACTGCTCGTTACCGCTTTATTGAACTCAATTTCAGACATCTTCTCGGTCGTGCCCCACGCGATTTGGAAGAAACACGGGCACACAGCACTATCCTAGATACTCAGGGGTTTGAAGCCGAGATTGATTCCTATCTCGACAGCGATGAATACCAAGATAACTTTGGTGAAAACTTTGTACCTTACATCCGGGGCTACAAAAGTGTCGCTATTCAAAACATGGTTCAGTTTACTCATACCTTCCAATTGGTGCGCGGTGCTTCTAGCAGCAGCTTGAAGGGCGACCTAGCAGGAAAGAGTCCTAAACTGAATTCCTTAGTCATTCAGTCCATCGCCACTCCGGTGGTGTCACCTGCTAGTGATGGTGCAACCTTCCGCACACCAGCATTGGGTTCCCGCTATCGTCAAGGAGTGGGTGCTAGCTCTGACGGCAAGGTATACCGCATCGAAGTTACTGGCTATCGGTCGAAAGCCGTCAACGCAGTTTCAAAGTTCCGCCGCTCCAACCAAGTCTTTCTGGTGCCCTACGATCAGCTATCGCAGGAGTATCAGCGGATTCATCAACAAGGCGGTATTATTGCCAGTGTTTCAGTCGTTTAGTATAGGCTTTCAGCAGTACTGAGTGCTGATTACTGTAAACGCTTGCGCGGTTTTCCGCAGTGTGGAGCCAGTGTGTTGCTTCGGTTACCCAAGTTGTAGCAAATAACGTTGCTGAGTACTGAGTAGTCATCCATAGCTCAAGCTAGGAAATTGAGTCAGGAAGAAATTTTTTTGTTTCTTCTTGCTCTAAATTCATGAGCTGAATTGACAGTGTTAGTGTTATTTCTTTACTCAGCAACGCCACTTGCAACCCAGCGGGAAGGCTTTCTGCCTACAACGTGGGTTTTCCCCATACCAGTTCTCTCAAGTCGGCAGAGCCTTGACGCTCGTTCGCGTAGCGTCTCCCCTTGGGAGAGGACTCGCGCTTCGCTGTGCAGTAGCTCCTTTCAACTCAGCACTGTTTTATATGAACTTAAGCAAACCGAAAAATTGAAGCATCTTAGGAGATAAGTTTCAATGGCATCCCCCACAATTTTTGAACTTTTGCCCAACAACGGATTGGATGACCTCCAAACAGTGATTCGGGCTGTTTACAAGCAGGTTTTAGGAAATCCTCATGTGATGGAAAGCGAGCGGTTGGTAACAGCCGAGTCACAGTTGTGCGATCGCGCCATTAGCGTGCGTGAATTCGTCCGCATCGTCGCTAAGTCTGATTTCTATCGCGCCCGTTACTTTGAGTCCAGCGCACCCTACCGCTTTGTCGAACTGAACTTTTTGCACTTGCTCGGTCGGGCACCACAAGACCAGAGAGAAGTTTCCGAACACATCGTTCGCACTGTTGCTGAGGGCTACGATGCAGAAATCGACTCTTACATCGACAGCGATGAATACCAAACAGCCTTTGGCGAAAACGTTGTGCCTTACTATCGCGGCAGAAGCAGCGAAGCTAACATCAAGCAAGTAGGCTACAATCACATTTTTGCCCTCGATCGCGGCCCTGCTCAAGTCGATAGCGCAGTCAAATCTTCACAGCTAGTCTATGCGATCGCCGCTAACGCTAGCACAAAGATCAAGCCGTCTTCAGCAACTGTGATTGGCTCAGGTACTGAAAAGCGGTTCAAGATTGTTGTTACCGGCTCAAAATTTGACGCTCCCCGCCGCATCAGCACAACTGAATATATTGTCCCTGCTAGTAAAGTAACTCCGCAAATTCAGCGGATTAATCGCACTAGCGGGAAAATTGTCAGCATTACTGAAATCGTATAATCTTCCAGAGGGTGGGCAATGCCCACCCTGCTCATAATTCCTTTAATAAAACCAAGCATTAATACAATTTAGGAGACGTTGATATGGCACTTTGGATAGAAGCAGAGTCCTTTGAACTGCGTCCCAATGCTACCGAAGATGATTTACAATCTGTCATCCGGGCAGCATATCGACAAGTTTTGGGTAATGCTCATGTAATGGACAGCCAAAGGCTCACCAGTGCTGAGTCCCAGTTACGAAACAGCGATATCACAGTCCGAGGCTTTGTAAGAGCGATCGCTCAATCCGATCTATATCGTTCGCTGTTTTTTGACAACTCTTCCCCCTATCGCTTTATTGAATTGAACTTTAAGCACCTGCTCGGTCGTGCCCCACAAGACCAGGCTGAAATTTCCGAGCATGTGCAAATTTACAATACGCAGGGCTACGAAGCTGACATTAACTCCTACATTGACAGCGACGAATATGTGGCAAGTTTTGGTGAGAATATCGTGCCCTCTGCTCGGGGAAATCGCACCCAAACAGGCTTCAAGAATATAGATTTTAACCGCACCTTCGCTCTGATACGGGGATATGCAACCAGTGATGCTGGCAAATCGGCAAAGCTAATTAGTGATGTCGCAAGCAATTTGCCCACCAAAATAGCAGCTCCTGCTGGTGGTTCTGGAGCTTATAACAATACTGGTAAGCGTTTCCGCATCACCATCACAAAAGCCAGTGGTCCTCGGGTCACTCAAAGCACCACGACATTTGAAGTGGGGTATGCTCAACTGTCCCAAAAAATTCAAAACATTCACAAGACAGGTGGTAAGATTCTCAGTATTGCAGAAGTAGCTTAGTGTATAATTTTACAATTTGGTAGCAATGTAGACGGCTCAAACCTTGGTTAGCACATTGCTTCTCTTTTCCTCTGCATTTTTTGCAGATACTCTGTAAGCATCTCTACCCAACTCAAAGAACTTACTATATCAAGTTCGTTTGAAAACTTATTATTAGGACTGACGCAAAGAAGCAGAGAATTCTAAAAAATAAGTGATTATCCGAACTTGATATTACTCTGATTTAATCTAAATCTCTGAAATGCTTTACCTAGTTATTAAGCCGTCATGAACATTACAGAATTTGTTGAGCGTTCTATTGGACGTTGGCGATCGCAACGCAGCGCCCATCACCTAGCTTTTGGTCACTTTGAAGCCATACAATCGGTCATCGACATCGTTGCTATGACCCTAGACGATCCAGCAGTCGTTGACCTCTGCAAGTCCTATAACATTGACACAAAAGCAGCCGTTTCTCCATTCCGTATGAGTTGGGACGGTCAATCGGACTGGGATGAAAACGAAGTCCTCAAAGGTAGTTGTATTCTGGTTCCCGTTCCCGATCGCGATCGCCCCAATCGCGGTAAACTTTTACGCGACCAAGGCTATGCAGAAACTATGGCCGCTGCTGGTGACTACTACCTGACTGAAGATGATACCTTCGTCTTGGTTACAGCATACGATCGCGCTGCTGCCGAAGAAAAAATCTGGTTTGTTAACCCCAATGTGCGCTGTCGAGTTTCTCTGATCAAAACCAGCGCAGGTACAGGAATTGTTACAGCCTCTTTTTCATCAGAAATTCGACAAGAAATTAAAAATTAAAAATAAATAATTAAAAATTCTCATAGCATGAATTGCAAATTTTTCAAATTATCAACTTGATCCAATTTCATAACAGTAACACCAAGTTTAAAAAGGATATATTGTTTAATCCCACAGATTAAAATATTGGAAAGCGATTGTATCAAGCCTTTCTAAAGTATGTCTTAAATACGAATTACGAATTACGAATTACGAATTAGTATGACTACTCCGCTGCATATTTCTGAGTCTGAATCAAAGGATTTATTAACCCTGGCTCGTTGTATGGCAGGTGATTTCAGTAACTACAAACAGTCTTGTGAAAATCCTAAAAATTACGCTCATATCCATGTTTACTTTCGCCCGTTGCCATTTGAATTCTTCTCTGGCATTGGCTTTTATTCCGAGCAAGTTTATGACTACGACCTTTGGAGTCCCTACCGTCAGGGTGTGCATCGGCTAGTGGAGTGTGAAGACCACATTTATGTAGAAAACTACGGTCTAAAAGATGCATTTCTCTATGCTGGTGCGGCACGTGAATTAGACATTCTCAAAACAATTACGACCGACTGCATTGAACGACGATATCACTGCGCCATGATCTTCAAACGAGACGGCGATCTGTTTCGGGGCAGTGTAGAACCTGGCAACTTGTGTTTAATTGAGCGCAATGGCTGTCAGACTTACTTGGTGAGCGATGTCGAAATCACAGAAACCACCTGGGTCAGCCTGGATAGAGGCATGGATATCAATACACATGAGCAAGTTTGGGGGTCAACTTTTGGACCCTTGCGGTTTGAAAAAAGAGAGAGTTTTGCCCATGAAGTCCCAGCTATCTTATGACGCTTCCCTGAAGAGTCTGGAACGGGTTGAAGCAAAAATGTTGCCACCAGAAGCTCAAAAAAAGATGCAATGCTGGCTCCGGAGCCGTCATTTGATTTGTTCAGGTAATTTTTTTATTTTTGAAACGGTAGACTATAGCGCTGTCGAGCGTTTTTCGGAATGCGTTATGGCGTTGGGAGGAACCATAATTTCGGTTGAACCGATTGACAAATTATGGATGGGAGATCATCGTCAAGTTTTTTTGTATCGTGCTAGGGCCAGTTTGCATACCCCTTGTCATAACTTAAGGCAATACTGGATTAAATATGGCAGTTTTCGCACGCGATTTGATGTGCAGTAGGCAGGGATTAGGTACTGGGGATTAGGTACTGGGGATTAGGTACTGGGGATTGGGGACTGGGGATTGGGGACTGGGGACTAGGATTTCTCCGCTGCCCCTCTGCCCCCTCTGCTTCCCCTGCTCTCTTATCCTCAGTCGCTTTCAGATTAAAGTGAAGGAAACTTTTATCATTCGCTCTCATGGAACTCCATCAAATCGAAACCGATTTACAAAACTCGGATTTTAAATATCGTCTTGATGCGATCGCTGCTCTCAACGATTATCCCTCTGAAGTAGCTGTTCCCTTACTCACCAAGCACCTCCACGACCCAGAATTTTTAGTGCGATCGTTTGTTGCTAGGGGGTTGGGTAAGCACCAGACATCTGAATCCTTTGCTGCTTTACTTGAGATTATCAAGTTTGATAACACCCCCAATGTGCGAGCAGAAGCTGCTAACTCCTTATCTCTGTTTGGCAGGCTCTCAGTTTCCCATCTAGTGCAAACATTTTTTATGGATGAACACTGGCTGTTGCGCCGCACGATACTGGCAACTTTAGTTGAACTGGAGTGCCCCGAAGAAATACTTGAGGTTTGTGTCCAGGGGCTAGAAGGAGAAGATGCAAGTGTGCGAGAGGCCGCAGTAGATACGCTGGGCAGTCTAGCTGGCTCCCGTCAACATCAAGCTGCTTTATCCCAACTCTTAATACTCAAGAATTCGCAGTCCGAACGTATCCGGATACAGGTTGCTTATGCCTTAAAACATTTTGATGACCCCGATGCCAAAGAAGCCTTAGCTCAACTTAGACAGGATGCCAATCATCGGGTGGTTGGGGCGGCGATGGAAGATTTACTCCAGTAAATTTGCACTCCCTGTTTTTAACCTTAGCAATTATACGGACATGATATTAGTATTAAACTTTTTCCTGGGCTGGTGTAGCGATGCCACGCCTAACTAGACTAGCTTCCAGCTCCTTGATGAATCTAAAATCTTCCTCTAACAGGGGGTAGCCTCCGCTTCCAGACGAGTCCTGACTTACAGAGAGTTGCTTTTCGAGGAAAGTGAATGCCTGCCGGAATTGATGCGGACTTGCCTCAATGGGCGAGTCAAAGTGACAAGAAATAATCTGCTGAAAATTCCAAGTTGCAACTTTGTCAGCCCAGTTAAGTACTTCTCTGGGTGCTTGAGGTAGAATTAGGGTTTGCAGAATCGGCGCGACAAATGGCCGCCCATTTCCTCGTAAGACATCAAATGACTGTTTCCAGTTCTCTTGCCATTGAAATGGAAATAAACCGAAGTAAGCTTTTCGGGAACGATCTGGTGCTTTGAGAACATCGCGAAATATTTGCCTGAGTCCAGCAATCTCCACCACACTAGGACGAAAGTAAATCGCAAACAGTGAAATCCGTTGCCATCCCTGGCGACGGTTTACTTCGTTGTTCTCGATAACCTGGAGGGCATTGTCCCTAGCGTGAAACAGTAAGGGGTACGGGTCTAACTGCATAATGTCAGGTGGGTCTTCTGGCACAGACAGTATAGAATCGGTCAAGAGTAGAGTGCGCGATCGCTTGTGCAACAGAGCGACTTCTGCAAAAGACCCCCGTCCCAAGTTGATGTCCAACACTGCGTAATCAAATTCATCAGCGAAGGGAGCTTGGCTGCAATCCTCTGGTAGCACCTGTGTCCGTTTCTGGGGAAAACCAAGCCAACTCAGTGGCAGATTGAACGGAAAGCTCCACTGGTGCGGGGCAACCAGAACCAGCGCTTGTGAAAAGCATCTGGCGAACGGGCCAACGAAAACCTTGTGTTCCAAACCAGAACTCGTTGGCAGAATAATGTACTTGACATCACCATGCTTTACTACTAACTCATTCACCAGCCGTATACACTCGGTTGTTGGTGCAACAGGTGCATAGACGAGGAGTCCAGCAGCTTCCAGCTTAACGACGATCGCCCGAATCGGCACGATGGTGTAAAGAATGCCGTGAGGCTGATCGAATGTCCAAATAGTATCCTTAACTATTTCTCTGCAAACTGTCCGCCGTCTGCCGTAAGGATAGAGTGGTAAAGCAGGCCAAAACGGCCATGACCAATCTCTCGAAAGGGTGCTGGAATTCATCCATTGCTCCTGAGACTGTACTCTTGACTTACGTTTGCGTGCATTTATCGTCATTCTATTCACATCTTGCACCAATATCATTATTGCGATTTTTGTAGAGTAAAGTATTGCCTAATCTTTAATTCAAAGGTTCATTGGCAGGGTTGGCAATTAGCCACTCTTACTTAACGGTAACCATGAACTTATTGCTTAAACAGTAGATGAATACACTTGTTTTGTAATTACCTATTCGTAGCAGCTAATACAGCGATTATTAAGCAGTAGTTGAATCTTGTTAAAGATAAGATTAAATTCTTAGAGAATATTTTATGTTTTCATATAAATACTTATTTTTAATCTCAGCCATGACAAAATGACCTATTATAAATTAATTGATGTTTTGGAAACAAAGCAAATATGTGAATTTTATAAATATTTTTTTTATTTTATGTTAACTATTATTCAATTTTAGATATATTTTATACATAAAAATTTTACGAACGCAATTATTCATAACACATTCTATAATTTTCCCTAACTTTCTATACCTTAATCATATTGAATTGTATAAATTAATTGGAAAAATAATGTTTTAATTTATTTATACTTGAGCCATTCTTCTTTTGATAAAAGAGATGGTATTTTATCTGATAAATGCTTTCTTGAATCAAGAATACAAACTCAAATACTCAAATAGTTTGTATATACATTAGGTAAGGTTAGACAATCTGTGACAATAGACTTTAATGAACTCAACCAACTTCTAGTTACAATTGCTCAAAGCAACTTTGCAGAAGTAACGCTTAAAACTGATGATTTTGAACTGACAGTGCGTAAAGCTGTTGAAGTCAGAGAACAACTGCTGTCTGACAAGCAATTGGAGCAAGGAGGTGTTTTGGCATCACCCTCAACCCTAAGTGCTGCGATCGCCACAACATCAGGTTCTGAAATTAATATGGCAATCAGTGGGGTTGTGGATACTGGGAATGTAGCCCCAGAGCAGGTAACAATAGCTGCATCGTTGCCTACTGGGCAAAAGTTGTTTGATATGGTTTCACCAATGGTGGGGACTTTTTACCGTGCCTCTGCTCCCAGCGAACCACCCTTTGTAGAAGTAGGCGATCGCATTAAAGCTGGTCAAACGGTCTGTATTATTGAAGCTATGAAGCTGATGAATGAAATTGAAGCTGAAGCATCTGGACAAATCGTCGAAATTCTGGTGCAAAATGGTGAACCAGTAGAATTTGGGCAGCAATTAGTGCGAATCAAGCCTGATTAAAGAAAGCAGGTGGAGGAGGGGGAGCAGGAGAGGCAGCACTTATTACTCTTGTCCGTCTATTCCCTATTTTTAATGTACATCACAGGAATCTTTCAGAGAAACAAGCCTATTAAACTTTTACGCTAACAAAATTGTACATTGACTCAACTAGACAGTTGACTACCAAGCGCTGTCTGTCGTCCGTCATCATAAGCCAGTGCGTTGGGGAGACAGATCGGTGGACGGGTTCCTCAAAATAATTTTCTCTTGAATTTGGCACTGCGATCGCTTTCCTGCCTTCAACATCAGCAGAAATATTAGCAGGCTAGTTAAAGGCGATGAAAGTGGAACTGGTAGTTTGAAAAAGTTGTAACAGCAGCATGAATGAGACAGCTTATTGTAAAATGAACGTTCTTACTACCTGATATAACAGGACGATCGCAATCGGGATAATAATCGGCAAGAATACTATTAGTCCCGATTTATCAAAGCGAATTTCTTGACCCTCAGACTTGAAAAGAGCAATTAAACCAACGACTCCCATCAGTACCCAGATAAAGCCGAAGACAATGAAGATGATAAATACTGAGTCTTGCATTGTCTTTTGGTGCTTACCCTGACAATCTAATCTCTAGGCTAGCTCTATTACCCAGCGATCGCATTTTTAACTCACAAAAGTAGCAGCAAATATCTTTGGAGTAGCAAAACTCAACTATTTCTTGACTCGGCTTAGCCGCTCCAGTTGAGTTTCAATGGCAGCCAAAAGTTGATGTTGTGACCAATCGTGGCTGAGATGGGCGGCTATGCAAGCAGCTCCAGCGCCCATACCCTCTTTCACAAAGCCCTGCTCATAAGCTTGGAGTTGGGGATAACGAGAATTGGCAAAACTGACTCCAGTAGCCAGTAGGGGAGGATTTTTTGCTCCTAAGTTGAGAGCTAAATCAACAGTACCGCCAGTTGGGTCTTCTGCTACCCAGCGAGTTGTACCTATAACTACTTCTGTTGGTTGCCAAGATAAATTGTAAACTTGAGCGATCGCACTCGTTAAAGCATAAACTGCCAGCATTTGCGTACCGCCTGCAAGCATAACACCACAACTGCGGCTAGCAGCGATCGTCATCCCAGCTACAACCACTTGCATAGGATCGCCTACCGCTGCTACTAGTTGTAGGGGGTCAATCACAGACGCCGGGACGCGGTGAGACAGCGCTGCGGGAGGGTTTCCCTCCGGAGCCACTTCTGTGCGGGGGTTCCCCCCGTTGAAGAAAGTGGCATCAAGCGACTGCGTTAGCGTAGCGTTAGCGAGCCTGCGAGCGTCACCCGAAGGGGGACGCGGGGACGTGGTGAATGAGAGGGATGAGGGAGATAAAGAAGTTAATTTATCTTTGCCTGCTCCGCCTGCTTCCCCTGCCCTCCACCTCTCCAGCCCAGCTTCTACTACTGCCCACTTTTGCGTGTGGTTACAAACAGGGTGACTGCTGTTAACTTTTCCTACTGCGTCTATGCCTAAGCCCGTTAAAATTGCTAGGGCAGTTGTAGTTCCCCCAACGACGCACTCACCTATAATCAGATACCCTTGTTGGATATCGGCTGCAAGGCGTTCTCCCCAAAGCAATCCTTGCTCTAGTAGGTGGCGTACTATTGCTAGTTCCATAGCAGCACCTTCACTTAAACATCTAGCAGGAGTGCCACCCAAATCAATTGCTGGCACAGCAGCAGCCTGCGGTAAACCAGCATCAAATAAATAAACTGGAATGTTGAGTGCTTCAACTACAGCACGGGAAATCAGTACGGGCGATGCTCCCGCTGTTAGTGGTGGTAGAGGATGTTGGGGTTTTTGTTCCGGACCGTAATATAAAAACTCGGCATCAGCACAAGCAGTATATTTCCGATCCTCAGGAGTGCGTCCAGCTGCTGAAATTCCTGGAATCAAGCCTGTTTCAGTAAAACCTAAAACACAGGCAAACAAGGGTAAGCAGCCGCGATACTTCGCAATCCATTCTTTACCTTGTTCTGTTTGAGTATAAATATTAATCATAAGTTTTTTATCAGTTGTCAGTTGTGTCTTTTTGCCACTGACAACTGACCATTGACTAACCTTCATAATCCATGAGAACTTGTACCCATTGTGGCGGACGGGGGATAGGATTTCCCAGGCGATCTAATAATAACCATGCTGCCAGATGTACTACAAACAGATAGATAAAGTTATTGAGGACAATCAAGGCGATGGCTCCCATTTGAATCAAAAACACACTAGGAGTCGCTAATAATTCCAGCTTCAGGAATACCCATTCTGTAATTTCTGTTACTTGGTTGATTACATAAATCCACAGATCTTCACTCGATAACACAGACAGCAACCACATCCGAAAAAAGAATCCCAAAGTGCCCAACAGCGTGCCCAAAGTGATAGAAACAATCCAGGGAACGCGACGATACCAGGTTGCTCCTAGTAGCACGCCCATGAAAGCGTAGGGCATAACAAATAGTAGACTGCGGACTGGCCCCATCAACACCGACAGCAGTAGCCCAGAAGTAACTGCCGCCATCCATGCTGCTCGTTTGCCCCAACGGAGGTAAACTAAAGCGATCGGTACAGGAAAAAATATCCGCAAAACTGGTCCCAAGGGAAAGTAGTAATTAATAAACCAAATCAGGCTGGCAGTACTGGCTAAAAAGGCTGTTTCTACCATCCTCAAGGGTGCATCAACTTTCATCTGGGGAGGCTTTAACTGCTCTTGTTTATCTAACCATTGATTTGGGGGAGTTGGAGATTCAGGAGATTGATCTTCTTCTGGCTCATCTGGCAGCGAATCTAAAATACTCATTCTTGGACTTGTTAAACTATCATTCTTTCCAGGGCTGACAGATCGGGAATACAAATTGTGTCCTGATCCCGTCTGATCAAGCCTTTTTTTTCTAGCCTTGTCAATACTCTTGTAACTGTTTCTCGCGCTAGTCCACTTAAACTACTCAATTCTCGGTGAGGTAAATTGGGAATTTCGGTTCCTGTCTGTGCCTGTTTTCCCTGTCCTTCTGCCAAAAACAACAACGTGTCTGCTACCCGCGACTGACTATCAGATTCCCGCAAGCGCAGTCGCCGATTCACTTGCCGCAAGCGCCGTGCCATCAATTGTGACAATCGGACTCCTGCCATTGGTTCTGTATGAAGTAACTTGACAAAATCCTGAGAGGGCATACTGCCAATTACTGTGGCAGTTAAGGTAATAACATCGGTAGAGCGAGGTACTTCATCTAGCGCTGCCATTTCACCGAACAATTCTCCCTTACCAAGAATATTCAGCGTCACCTCTTTCCCTTCCATATTGTAGGTACGAATTTTTACCCATCCATCAACTATAAAATAGACCGAACCACCCCAGTCATTTTCCAAGAGAATCACCTGATTAGCTGGGTGCGTGCGGGTAACAAGATTGGTAAGGGCTATTTCCACAACAGGTTCTGGCAACCCTTGAAAAAAGGGAGCCGAGAACATCCAAGGATTGGTCGGTGCTTGCAAGCTATATCGATCTTCCATTACGACATCTTTATTAAAGCTGCTATCTATAAAACAAACAAGAGCGCTATATTCAGCCTAGGCGATCAAAGCACAGCCATTTTCAAAAATAAAACTATGTGACACAAGAAAACGAGGAGAGTGTTTTTTACAGACAATCTTCATTTAGTAGGGGTTGAAATTAAGTCAACCTTTGGCACACAGCAGTTTATCCTCTCTTAGAGTATTATTTGGGTATTTACTGCAAAGATGATTAGTTAAAAATATATGCAAACAACATCAATGATACTCAACGTAGTTAATTTTTGCTAAGGTAAAATTTTTACCTGTTGACCGTAATAGAGAATCAAGTAAAAAATCCCATCTTGCCATTTCAGTTACTCTTTGGCTACATTAATTGCTCGTGTGGGTGCAAAGAGGAGGATATTTGTCTTGTAGATCCGGATCCGTAAATCAAAGTTCGTCTATCTAAGACTATTTGCTTGGCTATTGCATTTTTTATGTTTTTGATAACGATCGAGCCGAGAGACTGTAACATCGCCTGTATGGTGAAAGGTCACAGCGCCTTGTAAACCACCTTGTGCTGACAACTACAAAATACCTTTTGTATTTCTAGACTTTAACTAGCTTCCAAGCTAATTTTTCTCAACTGCGCTGATTGACGATCGCTACGACTCCTAGTGAGCCCAAAATAATTGCACTCTAGAGTCTAAAAGACAGCTTTTAAACTTCAATACTTTAATAATTGTAAAGTAATTCCCACACCAGTTAACGTACAGTTCTAGCTAAGGTAATTCAAAGTGACTTCCCGCGAAGATGAAATAAAAAAACTGATCGCAGACATTGACAACTTACTTAATAGTAGTGGCAAGCGCCTGTCTAAGCTTATTTCTAGTCAAGGGCCGGAAGCCCGAGAGGTTTTAGAACGAATCCGCACTTTTCTTGTGCAGCTAAACCAGAGTCAGGCGCTAGAAAACGATATTCAAAAGTCCGCCGAACAGCCACAACTATCGCCTTTGTTGACAAAATTTATCGATCGAGGTCATAACCAATCTTCGACACAGCACAACCAACCCGACCAAGAACAAAGTAATTTTATACCCCAAGAATTAAAAAGCGAATTGTCGGCATTTCTCCAGCCGCTGCAAGCAGAATTAACAGCGATGTTGCAAGAGCGGGCGACTCTGGCGCAGGAAATTAGGCAACTAGAGCAAAAGCGACTGCATCACTACTCCTTAAGCCAGCAGTGGGCAAACCAGGAGCAGATGATTTCCGAATTTTTACAAGTACTTACAAATCGTCTAGTACCAAATTTAACACCTCAGATGGCGGAGAATTTGGCAAATTCCACTCATTCTGTCAAAGCAAGCGATCCAGAGCTAACGACTCAACCTTTCTTAGAATCATCAGATCGGGCGCAACGGTTAACACAGCTAGCCAAGGAATTAGATCGACGTTTACTATCACTGGATGGCACTGTAAATGTTGTCTTTGACGCATTACAGCGCAATATTAATACTTATCATGAGTCTTTATCTCAAGCACTAGCCAGAATGCATAGTACGGGAGTGCAAGGCGAGCAGCTGATGTCAAGTTTTCTTAACAATTTGACGCAGTATTTGCAGCAACAAGCTCTCATTCAGCCATCTGTCTTAACAGGAGAAAATGAAACGCTTGCGCGATCGCCATCCCTGTTAAATCGGGCAAATGCTGTTATTCCAGAAGTTGTCAAACCAACTCCAAGTAATGAAGTTGCCAGCCAAGCGTTGGAGCCGATCGAGTCAGAGGCTTTATTTGCACTTGCAAGTAACCAAGAAGAAAATGTGTATGTCGATGGCGATCGCCTCTTTGAACAAGAAGATGCGGACACAGCGATCGAAGAAGATCTGGATGCAGTGCTTTTACAGCTTGGCGTAGATGCACCTTTCTCTAGTTCCAATACTACTACCGCAGTAGAATTGCCACCCGATAGTTTGGAATTAATTGGTGATGAAGTAGATCAACTTTACGCCAGTTTGTTTGGTACTAGTAGCTTGGCTAAATCCAGCCTAGAAGACAACCAGGAGATTGCAAAAGAGGATTTATCGTCGTCAAATATTGCCGAAACTACGGCTACTTTCCCCACAAATCTAATAGAAACAGAGGATGTATCGGTAGCAAGTATTCCCAATAATGTACCTTTAGATAATCCAGTAGAACAAATAGATGCTGCTGTAAATACGCCAGATCCTTGGCTGGAACAATCAGACGTAGGTCTTCTGAATTTAAACGACACTAATCTACAAGAAACACCAAATGATTCAATAGAACCTACATCCCCATTAGAGTCATGGCAAGTATTGTTTTTTGAGGAAGATAATGACCTAGCCACACCTCCAGGTCTTTCTAGCTGGCAACAAGAAGTAGGTTTAGCCAGGGACAGTGTCCAATTTCAGCCCAGCAGCGCTGATACAATTACAACCTTGACCGATTTATTCGCTGATGTAGAAATTGAGGAACAGTTGCCGGAAGTTTCTTCTCGTTTAGCAGCACCAACTGTAACACCAATGCCAACAATTGCCCAAAAGTTGGAAGTAAGAATTAACAAAGACGAAAAGCAAGAGGAGTTGTTAGATACTTACATTCCAGCTTCGCCTCAGGAGAATTTGCTCTCGCCAGAAATAAACCATCCGACCAACGTACCTGATATTTCTTTGGACGAAGAGCAGTTACAGCAATTGCATCAAGATTTGGCAAAATTTGATGAACAGCTACACTTCCTGTCAGCAACTGCTAGTACCAATGATTTAGCTGACGATTTTCCACAGTTGCCCAAGTTAGAATCTGTCCCTGAACAACAGAATGTTACTTTCTCTCGTGTAGAAGTCTCCAAGATTACGCCTATATCTTTGCCGCAAACAGAAGCTGACTTAGACTTTAGCCCTACAACCGAAAAAAAAAAGGAAGTTACACCTTCTGGGGAAGACAACTCCATCATTTCAGATTCCCCATCTATAAATAATCTTCTTGATTCAGTTTGGTATTTAGGAATTGATTTAGGTACAACTGGAATTTCTGCGGCACTATTGAATCGCTCCACTTTTGTTGTTCATCCAATCTACTGGTCAGCAGAAAACCAACCGGGAGCCACTTCCTTCCAGCAATCGTTTCGTTTACCAGCAGAAGTTTATCTGCCGGCTGCTTCTGTACCTCAGGCGGAAACTCAAACTACACAAGTGCAGGAGTCAAAAGCTACAAATCCAAGGAAAAATCTCTATTCAGCGCAGTTAAAACCGTATTTACAGGTAGCTATCCCCTACAAAAGTAGACAGCAAAAGTGGGAACCCGTACTGCAATTCAATGAATTTTCTGCGGGGCCTTTGATTTGGGTGGTGCGATCGCTCTCGAAATTATTGTTAACCTTGAAGTCAGACCGCCACAGCACAACTCAGGGTTTAATTGCCACAGCAATTGGTCTAGATGCACAGACTTTCCATCAAATTATTAATAACATTGCTGGCGCGATCTGCACCTGTCCATCTAGCTGGTCGGAACAATATCGCTTCAATGTGCGCGAAGCTTTACTCACTAGCAAATTAGTTCAACATCCCCAGCAAGTATTTTTTGTGGAAGAAGCGATCGCTAGTCTCTTGAGCATACTTGATGGCGATAATGGCGAAACAGTACAAATCAGCGATCGCCAAGGGTTGCGTCCAGTCAATACCAGCGATCGTCCTTTGGTAGGTAATACCCTTGCCATAAACATTGGGGCAACTGCCACAGAAATGGCACTGGTTGACTTGCCAGAAAGTTTGCTGCAATTAGCACATCAAGATTTTATGCTGCATGGTTTTGCCTATGCTAGCAAAGGAATTGAGCAGGATATTATTTGCCAATTGCTGTTGCCACCAAAGTATCAGCGATCGCGCTTTGAAAACCAGGATGATGACAAAACTACTCCCAGTAACCCTTGGCAATGGCAACCCGCCTTTGTTGGTTTAGACCAGATGCGTTGGCAGAGTTTGGGGTTAGAAGACTTGGATTTACCCAGAGTAGGCGAACCAGATATCACAGCTCGCATTCGCCTCCAGCAGCGCTTAGAAAGCTCTTTGTTAGGACAAGCTGTAATAGATGCAGCCCTAGCTCTGAAGCTGATTTTACAACATCAAGATTCTTTTACCCTAGAATTAGCCGATCGGCGGTGGGTGTTGCAGCGACGGGACTTAGAAAACCAAGTATTTGTCCCCTTCGTGCGCCGCCTCAACCGCGAACTCAATAAGTTATTGGTAGCGCGTGGCATACCCACAGAAGCAATTAACCAAGCTGTTTTGACTGGTGGAGTCGCTTCTTTAGGAGTCGTGAACAATTGGCTACGGCAAAAACTTCCCAATGCTAGGATTATTCAAGATTTTTATCTTGGCGAAAACAGCGCTCCCAATTGTAGTCGGGTTGCTTATGGTTTAGCTATGCTGCCTCTGCATCCCCAGGTTTTAGAAGAATCTAGGCAACAGTACACCGACTATTTCCTGTTTACGGAGTTGCTGCGGCTTTTGCCCAACCGTACTTTATCTTTTAGCGAAGTTCTGCAACTCTTTGAAGGTCGTGGCATCAATACTAGTATCTGTCAGCAACGCCTGTTGGCTTTCTTAGAAGGTGAATTACCTCCGGGTTTGATACCTTCGACTCTAGAGGCTGCTACTTGGCTTACCCACAGTTCCGATGAAAATCCTGATTACCAAGCGATCGCAGCCGCACCACTTTTTGAAAAACAAGGGAATCTCACTTATCGTCCCAATTCCCAACAGATGTTCGCTTTGCGTCACTATCTGGATGCCATTAAAGCTAGTATTCAGCAGTCGCTGGAAGAACCTTATACTGTGAACTTTGTCTCAGAAGTTACTCATTAGTCCTGAGTTAAATGACTCAGGGCAGCCTCAATAAATAAATATGCAAAGCTGAATGCCCAGTCTTTTGGCGGATTTGAGGAACTAAAGCAAAGCATTCGCTTCGCAGCATTTTTAAGCGCTTTTAGATTGATGTGCGCGTTAGCACAGCATGTTATTTTTTTATTTTAGGGAATAATACGCAAAATTTAAAATACTCTAGTTTAATTGAAAGATTGTGTAAACTTTAGGGTTTATGTTGTGTGTTGATTAAAATTTTGTCTATATTATCACTCAGTACACAGCCTGTATCAAGCAATAAACAATAAAACAGTAAAAATTAAAAAGAAGTTATGTCCCTGCCCACTTTTACTTCTGATGAAAGAGGTTGTGCTGTGGATAATTTAGCCATATTAACTTATCTTGATTCAGTTAATTTTTCCCAACAACCTCTACATCGTTCAACTGCAAGTGTTACAAAACGCACAATTGATATTGTAGGAGCCGTTGTTGGGCTGATAATTACAGCCTTAATAACAATTCCAGTAACAATTGCAACTATTATTAGCAATCCCGGGCCGCTATTTTATTCTCAAATTCGCTGTGGTTTGAACGGAAGACCTTTCCGCATCTGGAAATTTCGTTCTATGGTAGTTGGTGCTGATAAACTCAAACATCTGGTCAAAAACCAAGCTAAAGGTCATATTTTCAAATCCGTTGACGATCCTCGCATTACACCTATAGGTAAATTCCTGCGGCGCACCAGCTTAGATGAATTACCTCAATTTTGGAATGTTCTTATGGGGGACATGAGCTTAGTTGGTACTCGTCCACCTACTCCTGATGAAGTCATGCATTACGAACCGCACCACTGGGAAAGATTGCGGGTCAAGCCAGGCATGACCGGCGAATGGCAAGTTAACGGTCGTTCCAGCATCAAAGACTTTGAAACTATTGTGAGTATGGATGTCGAATATCAGCGTAAGTGGTCTGTAGCTTACGATTTGAATTTGATATTAAAAACTATCTGGGTGGTGTTGAAAAAGAACGGTGCTTATTAGGTGTTGATTACAGAGTTTTGCAAATGGCAATCGATCGACCTGAAAATTACTTGCTGTAAATGGTTAATTATCACTCTAAATAGCTAAGATTGCCTATTATTAAACTGATTCAAAATTAAGAATTTCAAATTTAATATTTTGGCATTTTTAATTGTGAATTTTGAATTAAATACTTTAACCCTTGACTCCACTACCAGTTTCTGTAGGTACAATATAGCGCTGTAAAAATACAAATAATATTAGTACTGGGACAACAGAAATTATTGAGCCAGCGGCAACTAAACGCCAGTCTAGGGAAAACGTACCTGCCAGTTTCGCTACGCCCAAAGGCAGTGTGTATAAGCTTTCGTCTTGAATCACAATTAAAGGCCAGAGAAAGTCGCTCCAAGAACCGATAAATACAAAAATAGCCAAAGTGACTAGTGCTGGGCGAACTGCTGGTAACATGATATGCCACCACAAACCTAATTCCGAACTCCCATCCATCCGCGCAGCTTCTTCTATTTCTTTGGGGACACCCATAAAAGCTTGTCGTAGTAAAAAAATGCCAAAGGCAGAAGCTAAGCTGGGAAAAATCATTCCCAAATAAGTATTTCGTAAACCTATTTTGACTGTCAAAATATACAGGGGAATCATAACGATTTGAAAGGGAATCATGATTGTCGAGACGATCGCAATAAAAATCCAATCCCTCCCTGGAAATGACAATCTTGCCAAAGGATATGCTGCTAAAGCACAAAACAGGAGATTCAAGCCTACAGTCAGCACAGCCACCAGAGTACTGTTATATATGTACTGTCCAAAAGGTAAAGATTGCCACACCCTAGAGAAATTTTCTAGTGTCGGTCGAACTGGCAATAACTGCGGCGGTGACTGTAAGATACTTTCTGTTGGTGATTTTAAAGCTGTACTAATTAGCCACAGCAGTGGAAAGAGCATTACAAGGGCGATCGCACCTAAAATTACATAAATTAACACAATATTCAGTTGTGAATTGCGCTTGAAAAAATTCATAATTTACCTGAGTTTACTGATTTGAAATCCAATTATAAACTGTGAAATACCTTAATCAATTAATCCGGAATTTGGCAATAAAAATATATAAAATAATCGTGCTATCTACTTGTTTTTATATTCAAAACATCATAATATAGTAATTGTATTTGTCTATCTACATAACGTTGTATTTGACGCGCCAAGGACAATTGTCCTTGGCGCAAGATATTTTCAAATGACTTGTATTTCTCCTCCTCTGAATACTTAATACTTTCAACTGCGGTTTTCTTTATCGAAGAACAGTAAGAGTGTTAATCAAAACTAAGAACTAAGTAGGTAGACATAATTAAATGTAAGATGTGATTGCGTTCGCGTAGCGTCTCGTAGAGAGGAGGAACGACGTAGGCAGAGCCTTCTCGCAGAGTAGCAATCCCAGTCTTTGCGATTGCTTCGTTCCTCGCAATGACAGAATATATTATATTTATTTGCGCCGATCTACTTATCTCAAATAAACAGTTTTTCTTGGTTGATTTACACTGGTTGATCTTGAATTACTGCATAAGGTTGTGGTTCTCGCAAGCGTTGGGCAATTTGTTCGCGGCGATACTTTGCAAGTTCGCTGTAAAGCCTTTTCCGAGAGAGATTTACGCTGCCAACAGGTTCATGTTCTAGCAATGTATGCCAAGGTGAAAATAACATGCCCTCATCGAGACGCTTGCGTTCTTCAAAGTCAAATTTCTGACTGGGAATGCGGACAGTTGCAACTTTAATAAATGGTGAATCTGCTTCTTGCCATTCCTGAACGTGGTTTTCAATTGGCGTTTTTTCATCATCTACATAAAACTGAATCAGGAAGTCAAAAGACGCTTCTTGTCCTTCTACCGTCAAATATTTGACCATTGCTTCCCGGAGATAGTTTTCTGATTCTGGAAGTGTTTCAGGAGGTTGTTCTGGCTGTTGAGAGTTGACGGACAATTTGACAATGCGATCGCCAAACTTAAACGGAGCCATGCTCCAATATTGAATCAAAAGTAGATTGTTTATCTTCTGGCTATTAATTTTTTGCAAAATAGCAAAGACGTAAGCAAGTTCCTCCATTCGTTCTGGGGTAAGTTGTCCGCTACCTGCTTTGGAGAGATCGGCATAATCACGAACGTTTTTGGTCAAGAAAACAGGATAATTGTTGAGTATAAAATCTTGAGTTTTTTCTTCGTCATCCAGCACTTTTTGCCCGTCCACATTTATCACCTTGATGGCGATACCCCGGACATCAGGCTGGCTATCAGAGCGGAATTTACCACGTTTTTCAGGCGAACCACCACTAGAGAAACGAATCCAGGCAGGATAAGTTTGAGGAGTTTTGAACAAACCTACTCTCAGGTCTTCAGGAAGATTGGGTTCAATAATAAACTCTCCCCAAAAGAGTCCATGACTTTTGCTATGAATTTGGCGGAGGTCTGGGCCATTTTGCTGCTGAACTTGCAGGCTACTTGCTATAATCTCGTCGATTAGTGCTTCCTGCTCAGTAGTAGATGATACTGGATTACTCATGGAAAATATTTGATGATGTGTCTTCATCATCCTGAACCTTTAGTCTTTTTGAGTCAAGCCAGTTTCACTAAAAACAGTTTTTAAAGGTTTATCCCAAGGTTCGATAGGTAGTTGGGGCAAATAAGCAAAATCAAAGACAATGCCGATAGTTGGCTTGGCGAACCACTCCGGTGAATTGAGCAAGCGATCGTAATATCCTCCGCCATAACCCAAACGATATCCTTGATAATCGCAAGCAACACTAGGGACTAAAACTAAATCCACTTCTATTGGATCTATGCTTGGCGCGTTTGCATGAGGTTCGGTAATCCCATAAGCACCAATTTGCAAATTGTCGTTAGGTTCCCAGATATGCCAATGAAGGGATTTCCCAACGCAACGAGGAAATCCCCAACGGTATTTGGTGTTTGCAAATAATGGACTGAGGTCAGGTTCTTGGCGAAAGCTGAAATAAGCAAGTATTGTTTTTGCTTGGGCGAACAGAATAGAAGTTTGCAGATGAGAGCAAATGCGATCGCTTTTTTCTCTCCAGTCTCGAACGGACATTGATTGCCGTGCTTTCAGCAGAGTCCGCCGTAGTTCTGCTTTACGATCTGCTTTCGGCACATCTAACATAGATCGCTTTTTGGTAATTGAGATGCAAGTCCCTTTGGAAAATCAGGCATGAAGGTTAGCTTGTTCTTGCAACCACGGATCTACAGGCTGTCCATCTTTGCGACGCAATTCAATTTCTACTACCATCACTTCCTTTGAACCAGGAGGAGCGGGTTTTTGATTAAAAACAATGTCATAATCCAATGGATTGTGATTGCGTTCTTTCAACCATTCTTGCACCTTGGTTGTGGCAAAGAATGATTGCCCTTGTTCAAACATTCGGGTAATCTGCATTTGCAGCGTGTAGGGATTTATGCGACCCATTTTTTCTACCTTTGTAAAGTAATTTTTAGGGCAAACAAGATACCTGCTTTATATGATCTGATGTTAGTTGAGGTGTAGGCCTTTTGCCTACTTAATCTGTCAAACCGGAAATTCTGGGTAGAGACTGACTGAAGAATCGCAGAGGAAGCAGGGAAATCAGACCAAACTCTTCCTTTCCTGTGGGAGTTCGGTAAACCTCATAACCCATAGTTCATAAGTAGCAGTCAAAGTTAATCTATCTAGAGGCAAAGCCTAAAAAATTCCTGAGTACGGTAAACTGCAATACTATACCGATTAGATGTCCGTTAAAATCAAAGCTATAAAGCAAATTGAGGAGCCGCCAGGATGCAAGGTACATACGATTCGGATAAACGTAAGTTGCTATCATCTCTGTGTCATGGGGCGATTTTCTTTAGTACAACATTGTTTTCGATTGGAGTTCCCATTGTAATTAACTTACTTTCCGACGACCCAGTTGTTAAAAGTAATGCTAAAGAATCTATTAATTTTCACTTCAATGTTTGGTTCTGGGCAACTGTCATTGGAATCCCTCTTGGGATTATATCTTGGATAACTTTTGGTCTTGGCGGAATTTTGTTCTTTCCCGTAGTTGCTTTGGGTTTTGCACTGCACTGGGGACTGACAATTTGGGCAATTTTGCACTGTTTGAGCAAGCCTGATGAACCTTTCCGTTATCCGTTTATTTTTAGAGTGTTCTAATCGCACCAATTGAATATAAATTTCTTTTTAGAAAAGGGTTTGAGATAATCAACCCTTTTTTTATTTGACTTTTAGCAGAAATATTTTGGTGTCTGCAAGTTAACTAACGATTTGTTCTCGTACCCAAGTTCTAAATGCTTTCTATAGTAGTATTTCTTCCCTCAGTTTTACATCGCATTAAATATTCAGGAATCATTTGGGCAATTGGCAAGAATATTAAAGCTTAATTTTATGTTGTGTTAGTGCGATCGCTCTTTGCTGTAAGCTGAGTTAAAAGTTGAGGATAATTTTCATCTGCCCTCAAATACATTTAGAATTTCTTCAGGCAAAGGTGCATCAAAATCATCAGGTACTGTAAATTCTCCTGCACACAAACCAAAAGGTCATAGCGACTTTTTAGTGCTTTGAATTGGTTTTAGTTCAGCAATTTCTTTATCTGCTTGAATAATAATAAAACTTTCACCTGCCTCAACTTGATTCAGGTCTTTAAGGGATCTTGTTGGATTTCATCAACTGTAACTCTCTGCATCTTAGTATTTCGGCGTAGTTATGTAAGGATAGGGTGTTTCCTGACTCAATTTTAGTGCGATCGCCAGCTATAGCCTTTCTCCATATTAAACTCTCATAGTATTAACCTAACCTAATATTTGTTATCCAAGCTATATAAGGTATGGAACCTAGATAAAGACCTGTAAATACTAATCTATACTTGAAACTAGATAACTGTTTATTTTGTAAATGAATTAATGTTAACAAAATTGTTCCAATCGCTGTTGTAGACATGCCAAATAACCAAGCATTATTGACAACAGACCAAAAACTATTTATCACAATCATTGTGATTGTGATAAATGACATAGTAACACCACAACTCAAAACAAATGGAAAATCTTTTTGTTTGAAATTATTTTCTTGACTTTTTAAGCACAAAGAATCACATATTTCTTGGATTTTTGACAACTCTCCTGTTTCAATCAATAAAGTGTCGTGTAACACCACCTTGGCTTCTAATTTAATTAAACAGCCCTTTTGATTTTCTAAGTTTATTTTTCCAGAAAACGCATGTCCTAAAAATTTAAGAACTTGTTTGTCTTTTTCCTTGCAAAAAGCAATACAACTAGATTCATCTCCATCTTCCAAAATTTCAAATTGAAATCCAAGGTTATTTAATTTAGTGGATATATTAGTTATACAGGCTTTCAAGTTATGAGCTTTAATTTCATTTTGGCTACACGCAGAGGGTTCTACCAACCAAAATTTAGTAGTTAGTTTACCTTCCTTAATTGCAACTAAAGCTATCACTACAATAAGTTGAATCGGGATACTTAGAAAAGGAAGCAACGTATATATATATAAATTGTATGCAAAAGTAACTTTTACTGTTTTAAGGAAATAAATACACCAAGGAGAAATAAGAACGAATAAAAGGCTGATTCGCCAGTACAGAATCTCGATTTCACGATCAGACATAGTTTTAGTGGGATTAAAAACTGCTAGTTTATAATTCCCAAAAATTACATTAGTTGACTCACTATGTCCTGCTACAATAATTTTTCTTTCTTTATGACCCCAATAGACTTAGGACTTACGCAACGACTCTCTAAAATTCTCATTTCTCCGTGTCTTCTGCACCTCTGTAGTTCGATAAATTAAGCCTTTTGCTGATTTTTGCGTAAGTTCTGAGACTAAAAAAATTGGGTAAGACACAGCCAATCGCAAATGTCTAACCCACTAGTCAAATTGTTAATTATGGTTGAGTAAGTTTAAATTAAAAATTTAACGCAACCCCGCACTTAACTCAGATTTCGCCTGTTCCAAAGCTTCTGGTAATTTACTCGCATCGCGTCCGCCGGCTTGGGCTAAGTTTGGTCTACCGCCACCGCCACCGCCACAAATCTTTGCGATCGCACCCACGAATTTACCTGCTTGCAGTCCCTTTTTATTCACTTCAGGACTGAAAGCTGCAACTATGCTAACTTTCCCAGCTTCAGGAACAGAACCCAGCACTACTGCACCGTTACCGATTTTTTGTAGCAAGCGTTCGGCTGCTGTTTTCAAAGATTCGGGATCGACATCTTCCAACTGGGCAACCAAGATTTTATAATCGCCCACAGATTCAACTGTTTGCAGCAAGCTGTCAGATTTAGCGATCGCTAGCTGTGATTTCAGAGTTGCTAGCTGTTTTTCACTAGTTCTCACTTCATTTTGCAGACTTGTGATTCTGTCTGGTAGTTCTTCGGGTTTGACTTTAAAGCGATCGCTTAAATCCTTGACTACTTTATCCCGAACGTTGAGATAATCTAACACCGCCGGGCCGGAAACAGCTTCAATGCGCCGTACTCCAGAAGCTACACCAGTTTCTGAAATAATCTTGAATACACCAATCTCAGCAGTATTACTGACATGAGTACCGCCGCATAATTCCATCGAAACGCTGGGGAAATCAATCACCCGTACTTCTTCACCGTATTTTTCCCCGAACATGGCAACAGCACCCCTAGCTTTTGCTTCTGCCAAAGGTAATACTTCCACGTTCGCAGTATGGGCTTCAGCAATCCAAGTGTTCACTTGTTCCTCAATTTGTTGGACTTCTTCTGGTGTCAAAGCACGGGGACAGTTGAAGTCAAAGCGTAACCTGTCAAAGGAAACCAGAGAACCCGCTTGAGATATGCCATCATCGACAATTTTCTTCAACGCGGCTTGTAGCAGGTGTGTTGCTGTATGGTTAGCTTGGGCGCGACGACGACAAGCGCGATCGATTTGGGCAGTTACAGAATCTCCTGTTCGGATTGTACCGCGTTCGATGCGTCCGAAATGGACAAAGAAATCGGATTCTTTTTTCACGTCTTCAACGCGGACGACGATCCCATCACCGGAGATATAACCGCGATCGCCGATTTGTCCGCCGGATTCGGCATAAAATGGCGTTTGGTTGAGGACAACTTGCACTTCTGTCCCCGCTTCTGCTTCTTCTTGAGAAACACCTTCTACTAATATTGCTTCCACTTTCGCTGTTGTCGCAGGTTGGGTATAACCTAAAAACTCGGTGGCGTGGATGTGTTCTGCTAACTTGTCGAGGGAACCTTGTACAGTTAAATCGATGGTTTCGTGTGCGTCTCTACCACGTCCTCTTTGGATTTCCATTTCCGTCTCAAATCCCTCAACATCAACTGTGAGGTTGTTTTCAGCAGCAATTTCCTGAGTTAGTTCAAGGGGGAAACCATAGGTGTCGTAGAGTTTAAAGGCATTTTTACCATTGACTTCAGTTTGCCCTTGTTGTTTCAGTTCTTGGACGATTTCCTCCAACAGTTTTTCGCCTCGATCGAGGGTTCTGAGGAAATTAGATTCTTCTCGTTGCAGTTCGGCTTTAATTGCTGCTTCCCGTTTTCGCACGTTGGGGTAAGCTGATTCTGAAAGAGCGATCGCAGTTTCCGCAACTTGGGTGATAAATTCGCCAGAAATTCCAATTAATCGCCCATGACGCACCACCCGCCGAATTAATCGCCGCAGCACATAACCCCGTCCCACGTTGGAGGCGCGAATTTCATCAGCGATCATGTGGACAACAGAACGAACGTGATCGCCAATAACTTTTAGTGAAACTTTGGTTTTCTCGTCGCTAGTGTGGTAACCAATGCCAGCAATTTGTGCTGCTGTTTGGATAATGGGGAAAACTAGGTCAGTTTCATAGTTGTTGGGAACCTTTTGGAGGATTTGCGCCATCCTATCCAAACCCATGCCGGTATCGATGTTCTTGTTTTGCAGCGGTGTTAAATTACCAGATGCATCCCGGTTATATTGCATGAAGACGAGGTTGTAAAACTCGATAAACCGACTGTCGTCTTCTAAATCAATGTTTTCGTCACCGCGTTCGGGGTGAAAGTCATAATATATCTCAGAACAAGGGCCGCAAGGGCCGGTAGGGCCAGATACCCAAAAGTTATCATCTGCGCCTAGACGTTTAATTCTCGCTTCCGGCACACCAATTCGATCGCGCCAAATGCTAAAGGCTTCATCATCATCTTCAAAGACGCTGACAACTAAGTTTTTTGGGGATAAATTAAAAACTTGTGTGGAGATTTCCCAACCCCAAGCGATCGCTTGTTCTTTAAAATAATCACCAAAGCTAAAGTTACCCAGCATCTCAAAGAAAGTGTGATGCCGTTTGGTGCGTCCGACATTTTCAATATCATTGGTGCGGATGCACTTTTGGGAAGTGGTAGCCCGATTAAACTCCGGCGTGCGCTGTCCTAGAAATATCGGTTTAAATGGTAGCATCCCCGCGATCGTCAGCAGCACGGTTGGGTCTTCTGGCACGAGGGAAGCACTTGGGAGAATTTGGTGTCCCCGTTGGGCATAGAAGTTAAGGAATAGGTTGCGAATTTCGTTACCGCTGAGGTACTGGGGATTAGAAGACATGGTTGGACTGAAGTATGAAGTGTGAAATATGAAGTTACTGTTTATTTTCTCGTACTTCATCCTAGCCTACGGCAAGCCGCCCCAAATGTGCTTACAGCCTTTATCCTTCGCCCTTTCTTTGGACAAAGTGTGCCGCAGGAAAAAACATCTATGCCATAAGATAGCTGTTTTTTGGATGCGTACATACTAATGCAGTTGGACAGAAGTAACTGATATCTAACAATATGTTGAAAACTACAAACAAAAAGGTCTTGTAATTTTCGCGTAGACGCTTGTGCTGTGAGGTAGCGCTGCGGGAATGCCACGTCGGACAGGAAAACTTCAAGGAAAACCTGCAAAACATGACAGATTCCTGGCAATGAACTTCAAAAAGGCTTTGCGTGAGGTAGTAGCACTAGGTGTATTTTCATAAGTAGCTTTATATATTTTTGCATTTTATTTCGGTTTGCTGCCAGCAAATTCTGCCAATAAGGGTTTATGTGCAGCTATTATTCACTGTTATCTCTGTCATGCCTCAATTACCTTACTCTAGTAAGATGTGCGATCGCTATCTAACCTAATATTCTATTTATCAGGTAGAAATTAAACTTCACGTAATGAGGTAAGTAATGGCACTCGAATTAAAAGTCCCCAACATTAAGGGTGATGACTGTGCAAAAAAGATAACCAAATCTATTCATACTATGGAACCTGATGCAAAAGTAGATGTGGACGTTAACGCTAAAACGGTCACTGTAGAATCTGCGGCTTCAGAAGAGTCCATCAAACAGATAATTGAATCTGCTGGGTTCAGCATAGAAGGCTATTAATTATATTCCTAAGTTTTCCATCAAATTTAGCTAAAATAGCCCCAAGAACATAATTTATTACCGATATATCCGCCTATAAAATAGGCGGATTATTAATCAGTAATTCTTATTTAATAAAAAAATAAAGTAGTTTTTTATTGAAATTTTATCTGTAATTACTATTTTATTTACTAAAATTTAAAAAAATGCAGTCAATTAAACACTTGTAGACAAGCTACCCCTTCTATGCTGCAAACAGACTATTCATCACTTGTTATATTTCAGTAAATATACTGTTAAAATAGATAAAAGTCTTTCTTAGAAAAGAATATAGCTTTGTAAGTTTTTTGTATATAACATTTTCCATATTCAGAAAGCATCTCGGCTTTTACGGATAAAATGCAAATTTTATATTTTTTTAAAGATTATAGATAGCTAAAAATTGTGCTGTTTCAAGTAATAAGCAATGCTAAACGTTTATTCTTATGATGCCTTTAAATAAATAAGGCCTGTAAAACACAGTAGCAATTTAAATATTAAAAAATAATATTCAGTATTTTTACTGTTTCAAAAGAAATATAGAAAAGCAGAAATTAATTATCAGAGTTTAAACTTTCATGGTCTGTCTTAAAAGTCAGGGATTAAGACGAGATTAAAATTAGTAGGTGGTTGTGAATTTAGCGTTAAGACTATCAAATATAGGGTAATAACCCTGTGAAATAAATACCGAGTAGATTCAATATTCGGAATAAATACCAGTAAGTTTTAACTTGAAATAGGGCAGAAAGCACAGCAATGAAGATTTCCATTCTGGTCTTTGGAAGTGATACCTTTCTCGCCACACTTCCCGATCAGATCCGTGACACAACCGCTTTTAATTTAGAAGTTATTGCCGATGTCCACCAGGCAATATCACACATTCAAACTGCGCCGCCCGATATAATGCTTGTGCAGGCTAGTCTGGATGGCAGTATGAAACTGTGTTCTTGGTTAAAAGAACAGACTCAGCTATCTTGGATATACTGTATTTTTCTAGAGGATCGTCCCCAGAAACTGGCTGCTAGAAGCAAGCATGGCTGGGAGTGGGAATTGCAAATGACCGCCACTGTACTCAATCAAGGAGCTGATGCTTATATACGGCATCTTCCTGAAGAAAAAACAGAACATACTTTGGCAGGTGTAACAGCAAACCAGCGCCTCATCCTAGCTCAATTGGCAGTCGGTTTGCGTAAAGTGCAAAAATACCGAGATTTGCTTCAGAAAAATGATTTATTGTCAGCGATCGCCTTAGCTGATTCGTTGACGGAACTTAATAATCGTCGGGCTTTGGAATGGGACTTACCCAGGCAAATTCAAAAAGCTCGCACTCAAGGAACTCCCTTGAGTTTAATTATTTTAGATATAGACTATTTTAAAAAAGTTAACGATACTTATGGACATTTAGCTGGCGATCGCCTTTTGCAGTTGTTGGGTAGCCGTCTGCGGCAAAACCTGCGTTCTCAAGATACTGCTTTTCGTTATGGGGGTGAGGAGTTTGTCGTGGTTTTGGCTAACACTACTGGTGACGAAGCACTAGTAGTAGCAGATCGTCTCAATCGCATAGTTAGCGAACAACCATTCACTATCAATAGTAAACTAACTATTGATATTACGATTAGTTTAGGTGCTGCCAGTCTGGAAGCGGATGATGATGACAAAGGGCTGAGCCTGCTGCATCGTGCCGATCAATGCTTATTTCATGCGAAAGCGGCTGGGCGTAACCAAGCTATTAGTTGGGACTACTTATCTCACTTTTCGCACTTGCAAGCTGTTTCTTCATAATAGTGCTGAGGAGCCAGCCGCGTGGTGAGGCAGTCTGGTCTTGGGGAGCCACTGCGTTGGGCGGCTTTGCCGACTTGAAGCAAGTGGCGTGGTTTCCCCCAGGAGTAACTGCCGTTAGCGCAGCGAAGCGCGAGTCCTCGCCCAAGGGGAGCCACTGCGGTCTTGGGGTTTCCCCAAGTAGAGCAAGTGGCGTGCGACGCTAAAAGCGACCGAGCGTCAAGGGTCTCCCGACTTGAGCGGACTGGCTTTGCTAAGTTAGGAGTTAAAAACTCATGACTTAAGATTAAGTACTAATCGCGCTTTGACAATCCGTTACTGAAGCACGTTCTCGCATGGCTTGGACTAGTGCTTCGTAACTAGACCAATTTTCTTCCAGTAAAGTTTTTGCCTGGAGAGCATGAAAACGCTGTTTCTGCTGATAAGCTGATTCGGAAAAACCGACAATTTTCAAGACTTCTGCTAGCTTGCTTTTATCGTCACCTCCACCTTCAGCATTATTAAAAACGAGGGTTTCGGCAGCAATGCCAGCCATCCAAAGGGTGCAGTAGCGATCCAGCATTTGAGCGCCGATTTTACCCCGTGCTAGTTGAGCTGCTAATTCAGCATCATCAAAGGTAACGCCACCTTGCCCTGGTTGTCCCTGCTTCCAGGCTTCCCAAGCGCTGAGTGTGTAGCCAGTAACGGGAATACCCAGCAGATGAGCAACGAGGAAGTGTCCAGCTTCGTGGTGGATGATGCGATCGCGGTGTTCGGGAGAAAAACTAGCAATCCAATCTAAAAAGATACTAGCTCCCTTACCTTGCAAGCTGAAACTATCCAAAGTGGCTATTCCCAAGATAGTGAATGTAGCAAGTGCTGGTATGGTGGGGGATAAGTTGATTAATGGCCCCAGCAGCACCGATAAAGTCATGAGAAATATAGATATGGCAACTAAGTTTAAGGCTGTCTGGCTCATTATGAGTTTGTTAAATCTAGCTTAATATTTCTTTATTATGAAGCAAGATTAGCTGTAAAGGGAATTGCAAATTAACTACACAATGAGTTGACGGCAGTAAGCGTAGACGCGCAGTGGCTTGTCGTTAGACATCGCCTGTTTCATGAAACTTGTGGCAAAATTTATGTTATTGCAGGAGATTAAAATTGAGCCTTGGAGCGGGTTTCATGGACAAAGCGAAGGCACTCTTCTAAATCGTTGCCTCCAGCGAAAACCTTCTGGTAACTTGATACTGAACAACTACCAACAAGTCTAGGGCTGCTGTCTCCATCGAGAACTTAAGCAACCTAACGGCGAAAGTGAGCGGCAACAGGTATGACCGAAACGAAGCGTGAAGACCCTGTATGTCCGCTCCACTGAGTTGTTAGCCTGTTTGTTGCAACTTAGCTTTGATTATACGCTTCCAAAAACTCCTCTTTAGAAACACCAACCTGTGTGCAAATTGCTCTCAACGTCCCGCTTTTAATATTTGAGTGATTCGGCATGACCAGTGGTGTCTCCGTCCCATCCTCATTCTCGCGCTTCATAACAATATGTTCTCGGTCGCGAACGATCTCGAAACCCAATAACTCAAATGCTTTGACAACTCGTTTCTTTGATGCATCGACCGGAAACTTTGGCATCAGACCGCAATCACTGCTTCAGCGATGAAAACTTCTACGCAAGGGGTATCCTCTAGCATTTCTTTGCCAAAAACTTCGACATAGCAGGCGATCGCAGATTTCACATCTGATAAAGCTTCTTCATAAGTGTCTCCTTGCCCAACAATAGCGCCTACAACACCAATAGGATAAGCAACATATCCATCTGAATGCTTTTCAATAACGATTTTGAACTGTTTCATGGGGATCTAGCTGCTACAAAGTTACTACTGCCTTTATCGTATTGTAAATTGCCAATGCATTAATGCATTACTAAGCGGAACCAGAAAGCCTACAGCGCTACTTACAATACCAGAGACAGGTGGAATTACAATTCATATGCACATTGTCCAGTACTATCTTTGGCTTTGAGTTTATGAATTAACCTACCTTGTATTGCAAAAAATTTAGCTACATAATACATATCACCATCATTGCTAGATAGGTTTGGACTAATTTACTCTTCATTTGGTGAATTCCATTGAGTTGATTTTGCCAATGCCTTGACTACAGCCTTGCGAACTTCTGCTTTCGTATGTTCTTCCATAGAAAGAAGAATTTCTTTTCCCTGTGGATCTGCAACACCTGCTAAGGCATAAGCAGAGGCACTGATATAATCCTCTTTACCAAGATCAAGTTGATGCTTAAGTGCATTTACATCGCCCATCCCAATTAATCCTAAAAAGCAACGATCCGATAAACCGTATTCATCAGTATCATCCTTCAAGCGAAATAGCCCTTGTATGAGTGCAGAAGCAACTTGAGATCCGCCTGTTAACACTAAATACACTAGCGCTTCATCAAGGTATTCTTTACCCCCAATGTCATTCTCAAAAATATGTAGAAGAGGTTCCACCATTTCAGGCATAAAATGTCCTAATCGACCAAGAGCAATTGCAACATTACCCTTGCCTCTTATCGGTAAATGCGAAGAAATTAGGTGTTCAAAAACTTGGATATCTTCCGGACGAGCAAGGGGTTGTGCGACAGGTAGCTGCCGCTGAGGTTTATCTCCGTCTGCCACCTGTGCCCATTCCAGAATCCAGTCTGCTTGGGCAAATACAGGTTTTTCGGCAGCGCAGATGCTTAAAATTAGGGCAGCCCAACTGCGGGCAAAAGCATCCCGCTTATCGTCCATTGCGATTTTTCGTAAGCGTTCTAGCTCAGTTTTAGTAAATGTGTAAGTTGCGTAAGGCTTACTAATGCGGGCGCTGGTCAGCCATCCGAGCGCCCACATCGCTGCGGTTGATGCTGAATCGTCACTCGGTATCTTTTCTTCAGCCGCCGTGAGCAAGGTATTGATCGTTTCGTGCAAGAGTTCATTGGGCAGAAAATCTATTCTTGCGTTAGCATCTTGAGCATGTGGACGATAGAACGCTTCGACCAACTGTAGTGCTGCGTCAACACGTTCTTCAATTGAGTGACCAGACAGCAGTGTTTCCAAGCGAGGTCGTAGCATCTGAGCGGCATTTTCTGCGTTGAGGCTTTCACTGTTCCCCAAAGAAAAGACACAGCCAATCCTATTCCGACGGGCATCACGAGCCTGGATATAGCTTTGTAGCAATCGGTCATGGCATAGCTTTCCGAAACGAGACTGCATTACTGCATAAACTGCCTCGTCCATCATCGTATTTTGCTTGGTGTTGGAACCATCAAGTTCGTTGAGATTATCTATGGCTGTATCTAACACTGCGTAGACTGTCTCATTTTTCACATCAGGCTCTTCTGCTAAGCATTGCAGAGCAAAAACAGCTAAAGCACGAGCTTCTTTCGCTGGCGTGTTGTGGGATGGCAGCAGCATTAGCATCGCATCATCGGCGGTAGCAGTGTCCACCCCCTTCTGCTCATTCTCTTTCCGATCCAGATCAGAGATACAGAAACGCACAGCCTCTTGCCAGTAACCAGCGACAACTGGCTCGGTCTTTTGCCCTGTACCAATAGATTCAATCTTCTGCTCTACAATTGCAAGTTCATGTACTTGCTGACGCAGACGATCTAAAATGCCTGTTCCGTCATATATTCCACGACCATGACGCAATGCCTGTGCCGCAAAGTATTCCTGAAATGACTGGTGGAAGAACTGGATAACACGTCGCTGATAGCCCCGTTGGTCAATTTCACTAGGGCCTGCCACCTGAAGGTGATGCCGCAGTTATCCTCATTCAATTCGCTCAAGGACAACAATACTGCAAATAATCGCTTTACTCTCGCTTTAACATCATCACCGTAAGTAGCTCGTGGCATCTACTCGAATTCAGTAATTTCCAAAAAGTTTAGGTTTAGGTGGCAATATTCACATCTTAGCAATTACCCCAAACTGCTAACCTTGATTTCATATAAATTTTATCCGTAGCTCTACCACCATACTTGCATTCGGGCTGTACCCTAAATCGAACCTAATTTCTACTAGAACAAACGAAATTAGATTCCAACTATGAATAACAATAGAACTAATTACCTTGCTAGCACCCAACAGACAGGTTTACCTATTGAAGTCATACTACCTCAACCAACTATCAACAATCCCCAAACTGAATTGCGAGATGGTAACAGTGCTGCCGACATTATTACAGCAGTAGCTGTTTTAATTGGAACAATCACAGGGTTAGTTAAAGCATTGTTACTTTTGTGGCTCAAAAAACAGCGTCAAAAAAGTAAATAATAATCAAATCAATGTGATCGCCAGCATCCATTTCTTAACTGGGTGCTAGTGATCGCTGTCGCTATAAATTAGCTTACGGAAAGATTCTTTAGCTCGCGTTTGCCCATCTAGCTCTGAATCTCAATGATAACCTCCAAATTACTTTCCACTGCGATCGCAACTATCTATCAACCGTATTGCAGCCAAACGGAAGTATGTTAATATTCTCAGACTTACAGCGGTTATCATGCAAATAAAATATATTTAGGGGCACATAGCTATGTGCCCCTAAGAACAATCTATAATTTACACAAGCAAAGAGACTTAACCTTCTTTAATTACTGCTTGATAGCGACCCAAAGCAATTAAAGGAAAGTATTGTTGATACATATGATACTTGAGGTAAAAATGACTGGGGAAGCCAGTACCAGTAAAGTCTGCCTCAAACCAAGTACCATCTGGCTGTTGAGTTGCCAAAAGGTAATTAATTCCTCGCTCAATCGCCTCTAGAGCGAATTTACCAGTTGCTTCACCTGCTGCCATCAGCCCAATTAAAGCCCAAGCAGTTTGAGATGCAGTACTATTTCCTTGTCCTTTAAGACTGGGATCGTCGTAGCTGCGGCAAGTCTCGCCCCAACCACCATCAGGATTTTGACATCCGACTAACCAAGCTGCTCCCCTTTTTATACTGAGTTGATACTTCTCAGGAGTAATTAAGGCTAGGGCTGAGAGAACGCCACTAGTGCCGTAGATATAATTGACACCCCAGCGACCAAACCAACATCCTTCAGTTTCTTGCTCGTCCATCAGATAAGCAAGCGCTCGATCTAGGTTTTGACCATCAATTGACAGGTTAGAAGCACCTAGCATTTCTAGTACTCTAGCGGTGACATCTGCGGTGTTTGGGTCAATCATGGCTTTCAAGTCGCCATAGGGGATGGAATTCAACCAATCTTGGTCATTGTCCAAATCAAAGGCCGCCCAACCGCCTGGTTTACACTGCATTGATGCAATCCAATTTAGAGCGCGAGCGATCGCAGCCTGCTTTAATTTTTCATTAGGAAGTTTCGCCAGATATAAAGCCATGACAACCACAGCGGAATCGTCTACATCTGGATAAAAACGATTGTCAAACTCAAACGCCCAAGCGCCTGGTTTTCCCTGGCGATTTTTTACAGTCCAATCACCGTAGTCTAGAATTTGCTTTTGCAATAACCATTCTCCAGCCTGGACGATAGCCGGATGATCCGGTGCAAAACCAGATTCTACTAAGGCACGTATTACCCAAGCTGTATCCCAGACTGGTGAAACACAAGGCTGTACTCGGTAGCTATCCTCTGTTTCAATGGCAAAGTTATCAATTGCTTGCAAACCTCTTGCCACAATGGGATCGCTTTGGTCGTAACCCAGACACCGCAAAGCTAACATCGAATTCAGCATGGCGGGAATAATGCCACCCCAATCACCTGTAGCTTCTTGTCGCTCTAAAATCCACTTTTCAGCTGCTTTGATACCTTCTTTGCGAAAAGGTACTAAATTCCAGCTTTCTGCTAACTTAAACCCGCGATCTAGAGTCAGGAATAAATCTGTCCAATCGCCACTTTGGGGTAATTCCCATCGAACTTGCTCTACACCTTCAGCATAGAGTTCATCTAGGGTGATAGTCGGGTCAGTCAGAAAAATAGGTTTACTGTCACATACAATCAACAGTGGTACGGTACTAGAGCGTGCCCAGCTAGACATTTCGTAGATATTAATTGGGAAAGCTGAGGGTAAGAGCATTATCCAAGGTGGTAGCGAAGGGATGCCGCGCCAGTCGTAGCATCCAATCAGGGCGAGGTGCAATTTGGTAAAAATACGAGTTTTGCTGATGCCACCTCGCTGGAGAATAAAAGACCGCGCCCGCATCATTGCCGGATCGGTTGCTGGTACACCTAGCAACTTCAACGCCATGTAAGCTTCAACCGAGGTGCTGAGTTCTCCGCCATCTCCATAGAAAAGTTCCCAGCCCCCATGCTGCCGTTGCTGTTGACGCAGGTAGGCTTCAATTTTGTGTAAAGGTCTTGTTTGGTCTGTTCCCCAAATTTTATGGAGGAGGACGACCTCAGCAGTGATGGTGACATTGGATTCCAACTCTGCCCACCAGTAACCTGCTGGATATTGCATCGAAAGCAAATACTGTTGGCTGGCTGCGATCGCCGCTGTGACTTTCTTGACTCTTACCCTGTCTTGTGTTTGCATCAACTGAAAGGATGAAGTGTTAAGTATGAAGGAAAGATACCACGGTTAGACGCTGCGGTTTATACCAAGTATAAAATATCAAGGTTTCATCTTTTATTCTTCATGCTTTCTTTAATCATGGGTGCAATTCTACTAGGGCTAACGCTTTTATCGTTGATAATTTGGGTGGGATTATTGACTTTACGAGGACAGTTTTGGCGTTCAGACCAGCAATTAGAGGTAGGAGAAACTCAGATAAAATCGTTACCGACAGTTTGTGCTGTGATTCCTGCCCGTAACGAAGTTGACTTGTTGCCAATTACCTTGCGATCGCTCCTACTCCAAGACTATCCTGGTACTTTCAATGTATTTTTGGTAGACGATCGCAGCACAGACGGCACAGCAGGTTGTGCTGAAGGGGTTGCTTACGCCGTAGATAAATCCCAGCAATTTCATCTGATTTCTGGCGAATCATTACCTCCTGGCTGGTCGGGCAAACTCTGGGCTATTGAGCAAGGCATTCAGCAAGCTAAAGCACTCATGCCAGACTATTTTTTTCTCACAGATGCAGATATCGAACATGATGCTGGCAATCTCTGCCGACTTGTTGCCAAAGCCGTGCAGGAAGATTTAGACCTGGTTTCTGTAATGGTCAGACTCAGATGTGAGGACTTCTGGGAAAAATTTTTGATACCAGCTTTTGTTTTTTTCTTTCAAAAACTCTATCCTTTTCGCTGGGTCAATAACCCAAAAAATAAAACTGCTGCCGCCGCCGGAGGTTCTATTCTGATTCGTGCAGCGGCTTTAGAGCAAATTGGCGGCATTCAAGTTATTCGCCAAGCTTTAATCGACGATTGCGCCTTGGCTCAAGCTGTTAAATCAGTTAACAAGATTAGCAGCCAAAGTAATTCTTCCCCCCCTGCCCCCCCTGCTCTGTCTAAGGGGCGTATCTGGCTGGGATTGAGTACTTTGACTCGCAGCTTGCGTCCTTATCCTTCCCTGGAAACTATTTGGGATATGGTTGCTCGTACTGCTTATACTCAACTGAATTATTCCCCATTGCTATTACTAGGTACTTTGTTGGGGATGACTCTGATTTATCTGATTCCACCTGTGAGTGTGATTCTGGGTACATTTTTGGGGAATTGGGCGATCGCATTTACAGGTTTATCAGCATGGCTTTTAATGTCTTTGGCTTACTACCCCACAATCCGCTTTTATAAATGTTCGCCTTGGTTCGCTTTTAGCTTGAGCGCGATCGCTTTTCTCTATACGCTGATGACTCTAGACTCGGCTATCCGTCACTGGCAAGGGCGCGGCGGTTCTTGGAAGGGACGAGTTTATCCTGGATGAGCAGAGGGCAGAGGAAGAATAAGTAATGACTAATGACTAAAGACTAAGTTTGTAAATTCTTCTAACACTTTTAGTCCTTTTAATGAGCCTCGAATCAGTCGAGTAGCGGCAATAGGTTGTCGCAGTAAACCTAGTGCCAATGGTAAAGGTTGAAGAGAACCGTCTGAACTTATTGCTGAGGTTAAATTAGGAATATCGTGCTGACAGTCGTCGCTTACCACTCGCAGCATTGCCACTGCTATCCCCATATCGTTGAAAAAATTGAGGACAGCAAATCCTTCCATATCAACAACATCAGCCGCCAACGTCTCACCCAAATGTTGTTTTTCAGCAGCTGAGTAAATAATGCGATCGCTTGTCATAGACTTGACTAAAGATACCTTTTCTTGTGTCAAAAAGTGTAACTGTGCTGTGAAGGTGCGATCGCACTCTTGCGAATTCCCCTGATAATTACAATCCTGGTACAGCACAATGTCCCCAATAGCATAGCGCTTGCTCAAGCTACCACATAGACCCATCACCAAGACTCTTGGTTGTGGATGATTCAGCAAATTTTTATCCTTTGACCATTGTTGCAGATACTTAGTTAAGGGTGTGATGCCAATGGGTATCGGCATCACAGTTGGCTTTAAGCCAGTGACTCCACTTAAGCCGCTACACACAGCTTTATACTCTGCTCCCTGAGGCACCAGAACCGTATTGATAGTAGTCATTGAATCTACGCAAGGAATGATACAACTAGGAATCTATATCCTTTATCCTTTTTTAAGAAGGCAATTAAGCATTATTGCTATTTCTTGGTAACTAAAACTCGCAAACTTCAGATGATTAATGTAGCATGACAAATAATTGTGTCATCTAAGAGGAGTAAGGGACACGGAGATGCAGGGACACGGAGACAAGGAAGAATTTCTGTTGTAACTTCTCCTGCTCCCCCTGCTCTCCCTGCTCCCCTGCACTTCTACTCACCTACTCACCCACACGATAATTTTCCAAGATGGTCAAGCATAATAGCTCGCGCTCCGCAAGAGAGCGCTTCAATATCTCCAGATTGGCAATTGACTTTTCGTGGTTGACGGTGAGTTTTTGGATTGCCGTAACTGTAGCTGGTGTTCTTGCTTTCAGTTCCCTCAAGTATGCTTTGTTTCCAGATATTACTTTTCCAGTGGTGGTGGTGAATGCTACAGCCACCTCTTTGAAAACTGCCTTGGATACAGAGGCAAAACTTACCAAGCCACTGGAGGAACGACTACGCTCTCTGGAAGGACTTGAGGATATCCGCGCATCCAGCTATCCTGGTCAAACTGCGGTTAGTCTGTCTTTTGTTGTTGGTACTAATTTAGAAACATCGACCCGTAAGGTAGAAACTGCGCTGAAGCAGGTGACTTTACCTCAGGGAGCAAGTTACAAAATTATTCCTCTGAATCTGAACGAGTCAGCTGCTATTAGCTATGCCATTGAAAGTAACTCACAGAATCTGACAGCGCTAACTAAGCTGGCGAAAGACCAAATCGTACCTGCGATCGCAAAACTGCCAGGAGTTCTCAAAGTCTCTCTGCTAGGCACTCCTGTTGCGTCACCTCCCCTAAATAATGTAAATACTGCTGCCATCCCCCAAGCAGGGGTAACATTAGTGCGGTTTAACGGTCAAAACGCACTAGCATTTCAGGTGATTAAACGCGGTAGTGCCAATACCATAGAAGTTGTAAGTCTGGTAGAGAAAGAAGTTCAAAAGCTGCGGTCTAGCCTCAAAGATGTCAAACTTACTTTAGCCGCTACCCAGGCAGAATATATCCGCCATGCCACCCAGTCAACAATAGATGCTCTGATGGAAGCAGTCTTGTTGTCTATTGTGGTAATTTTTCCCTTTTTGTGGAACTGGCGAGCAACTCTCATCTCTGCCTTGGCGATTCCGACATCTTTGTTGGCAACGTTTATCGTCATGGCAATTTACGGCTTCAACCTAGAGACGATCACGCTGTTAGCTTTGGCTTTAGTAATTGGCAGTATTGTTGATGATGCGATCGTTGATGTGGAAAACATTATGCGGCACATTGAAGATGGGGAAAGCCCTCGCCAAGCAGCGCTTTTAGCTACGAATGAAATCGGGTTGACAGTCACCGCCGCTACATTGACAGCAGTCGCGGTGTTTCTGCCAATAGGTTTGATGGGTGGGGTAATCGGTCAGTTCTTCAAGCCCTTTGGGATCACTGTTTCAGCGGCAATGCTCGCTTCTATGCTGGTTGCTCGCACTTTATCTCCAGTTCTGGCTATCTACTGGCTAAAACCTAAATCTTCACGTTCTCCTCGCCGCCGGGAAGCAAACATTTGGGTAGCTTTTGCCCAATCTTACACATACTTGCTGCAATGGTCTTTGAATCACCGAAGGATAGTTATCGGATTAGCTTTAATTAGCTTTATCGCAGGTATAGTACTGATTCCACTAATTCCCAAAGGCTTTATTCCTAAACTAGACCGGGGCGAGTTCAATATTACTTATACGGCTCCTTTGCCGAGTATTGGGGGAGTAGGGGAGCAGAGGAGCAGGGGAGCAGAGGGGCAGAGGGGCAGAGGGGCAGAGGGGCAGGGGAGAAATCCTAGTACCCAGTTCCCCACTCCCAATCCCTTGAATGATTCTCTGGAAGTTGCCAAGAAACTAGAAGAGGTGGTCAGAAAATCGCCAGCAGTTGAAACGGTATTTACCACAGTAGGGTCGCGTGAGGGCGAACCTAATAAAGGTACTGTCTATGTGAAACTCAAGGATAATCGCAATATTACAACGGCAGCTCTACAAGACCAATTTCGCTCTTCTTTGCCTACTCTGCCTGGGGTGACTACTAGTGTTGAAGACATTCAATTTGTCGATACTGGTGGTCAAAAACCTCTCCAGGCAGCATTAAGAGGGAACGATCTCCAAGCCCTAAGCAAAGCAGCCAAGGCAATTAAAGAAAGAATTCAGAAACTACCGGGATTTGCTGATGTCACAGTTACAGGTGAAGCTAATCCACAGGGCACAGTTTTTCAAATCGAGCGGCTGAATAATCAGCGGGTAGCTTATATCAGTGCTAACCTTGGCAAGGATTTATCTTTGGGTGATGCTACTGATAAATTGGTAGCTGAAGCTCAAGCAGTGTTGCCCCCCAATGTTTCCCTAGATTTGGGTGGAGACTCTGCCCGTCAAGGAGAGGTTTTTGGCAGTTTCGGCACTACTTTGGCTCTATCGGCCTTGTGCATTATCGTGGTACTGATTTTGCTGTTTAAAAGCTGGGTAGATCCTTTAGTTATTGGTGTTTCTTTGCCTCTAGCACTGGTGGGGGCAATGTTAGCGCTACTAATTACCAAAAGTGACTTTGGTATGATCTCATTGATCGGCTTTGTCTTTTTACTGGGGCTAGCAAATAAAAATGCCATCTTGCTTGTAGATTACATCAACCAGCTACGCAAAGCTGGCTTAGGGCGTACCGAAGCAATCCTCAAAACTGGATTAGTGCGCCTGCGACCAATCATGATGACGACTGCCTCCACTATCTTAGGAATGCTACCGATCGCTTTAGGTTTAGGGGCAGGTTCAGAATTGCGATCGCCTATGGCTGTAGCTATTGCCGGCGGATTAGTAACCTCGACTATCCTCAGTTTGATTGTTGTACCCGTGGTCTACACGATTTTAGATGATTGGTTTCCCCGCTTTCAGAGGATGGAGAGCCGGAAAGCAGAGGAGCAGGGGAGAAGTTAATGCAAGTCTTTGTCACGGGGGGTACGGGTTTTATTGGCGCTCATCTGGTGCGGTTGTTGCTGCAACAGGGATACACAGTTAAAGCGCTGGTACGCCCTAGCAGCAACCTGGAGAATCTGTGCGGTCTGGAGGTGGAAATTGTCAAGGGCGATTTAAACGATTCAGAACTCTGGCAATACATGGCGGGTTGCCAGTATCTATTTCATGTGGCAGCGCACTATTCTCTGTGGCAAAGCGACCGAGAATTACTTTATCAAAATAATGTTTTAGGTACGCGCAATGTGCTAGCCGCAGCCCGCAAAGCCGGAATTGAGCGCACCGTTTATACCAGTTCAGTGGCGGCTATTGGGGTGGGATCGTTTGGTCAAGTTATAGACGAAACTTATCAGAGTCCTTTAGATAAATTGGTGGGTGACTACAAAAAGTCTAAGTTTCTGGCTGAACGAGAAGCTATGCAAGCCGCTGCTATAGGTCAGGATGTAGTTGTGGTCAATCCTAGTAGCCCCATAGGGTCATTGGATATCAAGCCTACCCCAACTGGGGATATTATCCTGCGGTTTTTGCGGCGGCAAATGCCCTTTTATTTAGATACTGGTCTAAATTTTATCAATGTGCAGGATGTGGCATGGGGACATTTACTGGCTTTACAACGAGGTAAATCGGGCGATCGCTATATCTTAGGTCATCAGAATCTGACTTTGAAGCAATTGCTTGACCAACTCGCCCAGATTACAGGTTTGACAGCACCCCAACAAACTGTACCTACTTGGTTACCTCTAGGTATAGCCTGGGTTGATGAAAAGATTCTCGCACCGTTAGGGAAGCCGCCATCAGTCCCTTTAGATGGCGTTCGTATGGCTAAACAACCTATGTATTACGATGCCTCGAAGGCAGTACGAGAGTTAGGTCTACCTCAATCTTCTTTAAATGTGGCACTCAAGGAGGCTGTGGATTGGTTTGTTTCTGAGGGCTATGTCAACCCTTACGGGGAATTAAAAATTAAAAATTAAAAATCCTATAGATAAATCTAGGGCTTCGGAAAGTGGTATTTTGCTCAATACAGGAGTGGTAGAAACAATGGCGATTAATTTACAACAAGCTATGGATATTGGGAAGTATTTAGTCAAGCAGCGTCTTTTAGGGCGTAAACGCTTCCCATTAGTGTTGATGTTAGAACCGCTGTTTCGGTGTAATCTAGCTTGCTCTGGTTGCGGTAAAATCCAGCATCCAACGGAGATTCTCAAGCAAAATCTTACCCCAGAACAGTGCTTTGCCGCTGTGGAAGAGTGCGGCGCACCAGTTGTCTCAATTCCTGGGGGAGAACCTCTGCTACATCCCCAGATTGCTGAGATTGTACGAGGATTAGTTGAGCGCAAGAAGTATGTTTATTTATGTACCAACGGTTTGTTATTAGAAAAGAGCCTAGATAAGTTTCAACCTTCTCCTTACCTCACTTTTAGCGTGCATCTAGATGGGATGCGGGAGTGGCACGATAAATGTGTAGACCGCAAAGGCGTTTTTGATATTGCCGTGCAAGCCATTCGGGCGGCTAAAGCTAAAGGTTTTCGTGTCACGACTAACACTACCATCTTTGAAGGTTGCAACCCCAAAGAAATGCAGGAGTTCTTTGACTTCCTAGAAACACTAAATACTGATGGAATGATGATTTCTCCGGGTTACAGCTATGAGTGGGCACCAGACCAGGATCATTTTCTCCAGCGCGAACAAACTCGCGCCCTCTTTCAAGAAATTCTAACTCCATACAAAACTGGTGCAAAAAACTGGAACTTTAATCACAATCCGTTGTTCTTAGATTTTCTCATCGGTGAAAAAGACTATGAATGCACGCCTTGGGGTAGCCCTAGTTATAGCGTTCTCGGTTGGCAAAAACCCTGTTATTTGCTAAACGAAGGTTATTACACCACCTTCAAGGAATTATTGGCAAAAACTGACTGGAGTCAATACGGTCGTGCTAGTGGTAATCCCAAGTGTGCCGACTGCATGGTTCACTGCGGCTACGAACCCACAGCAGCAATGGATGCAATGCAACCACAAAATATGGCGCGTGCCCTTGGTAGTGTATTGGGAAATCGGTAAATCAAGTCTTTGCTTTTCTCTCTGCGCGACAGACACTTTCCTCTACGGGGGGGGAACCCCCGCACAGAAGTGTCTTCTTCTGCGGCTGTGTGGTTTAAAAGTAATTTATTTAACCACAGAGACACAAAGGAAAGAAAGAACTCCAAACTCAGCACTTACTCAGAGTAAACCCCAATATTTAATACGTTCCTCAAGCCAACCTTCTGCTGTGTAACGAGCGATCGCTTCATTTACTTGCCGTCTCAAGTCATCATATTGCAAGCCTTTAGGCATCACCACTGACAAAGGTTCGGTTGATAGCTTGATTGGCAGTAGCCGATATTCGGGATATTTTTGTACCCAACCGCTGAGAACGCTAGCATCTGCGGCAAATGCTACCGCAGCACTGCTTTCTATTCGCTCTCGCGCTTCTTCGTAAGAATTCACGCCTAGTAACTCGGCATTGGGCACATAGTACCGCACTTGAGCAATAGTGCTGGAATTTTGGAGTACGGCAATTTTTTGTTTTGCCAAATCTTTTAGCTGCTGTATAGAGGTATCTTTTGTCACTAATACAGCGCTATCAAAATAGTAGGGAACACTGAAACTAACTAAGCGAGCGCGTGAATTGGTTGCTGTTACCCTAGCGATCGCCAAATCAACTTTCTTGTCTAAAACAACAGACAGGCGATCGCGATTCATTACAGGTTGTAACTTGACAGCATCTGCTTTACCTAGCAAGTCAGCTGCCAAGCGCTTTGCTAAGTCAATTTCTAAACCTTGCAAATTGCCGCTGGCATCTTTAAAACCTAAAGGACGCAAGTTATCTTTGACAGCAATATTTAAATAGCCTCGCCGCTGAATTTCTGGTATTTGAGCGGCAGATGCGCTCCATCCTGTTCCTAAAATAGAAAAGCAAAAAATGGCCGCGATTAATAATAAAAAAGAAGAATAAAGGATGAAGGATGAAAAAAAGAATTGTTGCCGTACATCAACTTCTTTTTTCCAGCCCCCAGATTTAGCTGTGGGATACACTTCAGCCTTCATACTTCACACTTTATCCTTTGGCTTGGCTGGCCAATTCAGCGACTTTGCTAAAGCTAGCTGGATCGAGAACTGCCAATTGCGCCAACATTTTGCGATTTAGTTGCACATCAACTTTTTTCAAATTGCCGATGAACTGGCTATAACTCAGTCCATGTTGCCTTGCAGCAGCATTGATCCGAGCGATCCAGAGGCGACGAAAATCGCGCTTTTTCTTTTTGCGATCGCGGTAGGCACTTCGTAGTGCCTTCATCACTTGTTGGTTGGCGGTTCTAAACAGAGTTGAGTGGGAACCGCGAAAACCTTTAGCTAGTTTGAGAATTTTATTGCGGCGTTTACGAGCTACGTTACCGCGTTTTACCCGAGTCATAATTTAATTCCTGAAAGACTTACAAATATGGGAGCATCAAACGTACGTTTTCTTCGTCGCGTTCGTGTACAAGTGTAGTTTTGGACAGTTTACGCTTTTTGTTGGAACTTTTGTGTTCTAGAAGGTGGTTTTTGAAAGCTTTACGACGCACGATTTTACCGGTGCCAGTGGCACGGAATCGCTTCGCTGCTGCTTTACGAGTCTTTAATTTAGGCATGTGCTGGCTTTAATTCGACACGATCCATCATTATATACTAATCAACGAGGTAGTAGACAGGAGGCAGTTGTCGTAGAGACGCGATTAATCGCGTCTGTTGTCAGGAATCAGTAATTATTCTCCCTCATCCCCCTCATCTCCCCCTACTCCCTCTGCTCTCCTAATCCCCCTTCTCCGGTACTATGTATATGATCGCTACCTAATGCAGCTCCCTGCACCAATGTCAGAACATCTTACTCCTCCAACAACTAAGCCTCGCGTTCCCCATTTCTCCTCTGGACCTTGTGCTAAACGCCCTGGCTGGTCTGTTTCTAATCTTCAAAACGCCTGTGTAGGTCGTTCTCACCGCTCCGCAGATGGCAGAGCAAAATTAGCAGAAGTTATAGAACGCTCCAAGAAAATCCTAGGCGTTCCTGCCGATTATCGCTTGGGCATCGTTCCGGCTTCCGACACTGGTGCAGTAGAAATGGCATTGTGGTCACTACTGGGAGAACGCCCCCTGGATATTTTGGCATGGGAAAGTTTTGGTCAAGAATGGGTGAAAGATGTCGTAGATGAATTAAAGTTACCTGATACTCGCTTGTTAAAAGCACCCTACGGCAGTTTACCGGATTTAGACCAAGTTGATTTTAGCCATGATGTAGTGTTTTTGTGGAATGGCACAACTTCCGGTGTCAGAGTACCAGATGGTGATTGGATTGAGGACGATCGCCAGGGACTTACCATTTGTGATGCGACATCTGCTGTTTTTGCCATGGATATACCCTGGAAAAAGCTAGATGTGGTTACTTACTCTTGGCAAAAAGTATTGGGTGGAGAAGCACAACATGGAGTCCTTGTACTCTCACCCCGTGCTGTAGAAAGACTAGAAAGCTATCAACCAGCTTGGCCACTACCTAAACTTTTTCGCCTGACACAGAAAGGCAAACTGATTGAAGGCATTTTTAAAGGAGATACTATCAACACGCCATCAATGTTGTGTGTAGAAGATGCCATCGATGGTCTGACGTGGGCTGAAAGTATTGGCGGACTCTCTGGTTTAATTGGTCGTAGCGAAGCTAACCTAGCAGCGATCGCCAAATGGGTTGAGCAAAGCAGTTGGGCAGATTTTTTAGCAGAGAAACCGGAAGTTCGCTCTTGTACCTCCATTTGCTTGAAGATTGTGGATTCTTGGTTTACTGGCTTAAGTCCAGAAGAACAGGCAAAATGCGCCAATAAAGTGGCAAAAATTCTAGAAAAGCAAGAAGTAGCTTACGATATTGCATCATATCGTGCTGCACCTCCCGGATTGCGGATTTGGGGAGGAGCAACAGTAGAAACTGCAAATATTGAAGCCTTACTTACCTGGTTGGACTGGGCATACACTACTGTGAAAGCCGAATTGGCTACTGTGGCTTAACCTCGTGATGCGAGACAGTGGCAGCATGAGGCAGAAAGCAGGAATTATTTTCTTTATCCCCCTGGTTGCCATTGTCTTCTCTAGCCCCAAAGCAAGATTGTCACGATTTTTTGGAACAGTGAGGCGATCGCTTCTGCTAAAATTTCAAAACTCTGGTTCCACTCCCAACTTTCCTAACTGGGCTGCTAATTGCTCTATATGTTGATGAGATAATTGTTTTTGTTACCGTTTTTTGCTGCTAACTCTGAACTCTAAAGCAATAGTTCCTCGCCTTCATCTTTGTTAAGTATGTAGACATATTCAACATACAATAAAATACTAGTTCGTAGTAAGCGATTTATCGCTTTTTCAGGGCTATCAGCACTGAAGTCCTTATTACAATCTTTAATCTAATCTGCTTGTGTACCTGGAGAATATAGTTTGATAAATAAAACTAATTGGTTTCTCTTAAACTAATGAGCTTTTGGTTTTATCTATTTGTTGGAAGTGCAGTTGTTTGTTCTGCTCTATCTTTCTGGTCAATTAGTCAGCAAGACAAACTGCAACGACGTTGCGTAGATCGTTTAGCAACTTGTAGATTGACTGGCTATGAAGTTGCAAGAATCTTATTAAACGAGAATGGTCTGGACAACATATTTGTGGAAAAAGCTCAAACATCTAAAAGTGCAGCTTTCAGTCCGCAAGAGGGAAAGCGAGGAATCATACACCTTCCTCCAGAAATTTTTGAAGGTAATTCTCTGCGTGCCATAGCAACTAGCGCTCATAAGTGTGGTCATGCCTTACAGTATTATTTTGGTGGTTCTCACTTATTAATTTCTAGGAGAGCATTTGCTTTATTTTGGATTTTAATGGGAAGCGGATTTTTTCTTTTAAATTTCAGTTTTATTTTTTTAAGTTTTATGGGGAGCGAATTTTTTCTGATTCCTCTTTGTGTAGTCATTTTAGGAGGTATTCCTGGAGGATTTTACATAGTAGCGAAACTTAAAGATGAGTCCAATGCTACTCGTTACGGGATTAGAATGTTGGAGATAGAAAGACTTATAGAATCTCAAGAAACTTGTTTTGTAACACAGTATTTGCAAGTATCTTTTTTCAAAGCTGTGTCAGATTCTTGGTTATTTGCTAGTCTTTGGAGCTTTGCGATGGCTGGTGTCATCCTGTGCCATACTCGCTCAGCTTTCTATTGAAAAAGCGACTGGGGACTGGGTATTGGCAAAAGGGAAGGGGGAGGAAAGAACTATCGCTTTGCCCTTTCCCCCTCTTATCCAGTCTGGTGCGTTGATAATAGTATTTCGTTGTACCGACAAATACGTTAGGATCGTCAACAAACAGCCAATCTCAATTCTGCTGAATCTCTACGAGCCAGCGAAACTATATAGTGTTATTCGCCATCGGCTGTCTGTCGCTATCTGGGTAGATAACCTCTGGCTGTTTCTATACTCGGATTTGAGATACTATACCTTCACCCTCAGAGAGATATTTAATGGGGATGCTTCCAAATGAGCAGACAGAGGAAGATGTCTGCGGACTGAATCTAGAGCATACACTATTTAAAACAGTACTCTTGTTCTACTATAAACAGATTAAAGATAGTATTATTAAGGACTGTTTCACGGGAAACTCCCTCTCAGCCAGTTAATATGTCAGAAAAACAGCTAGCAGCATCTTTAAACGGGCATCTTCCGTACTCCAGCCAAAATAGCCTGAATACTATCCGTATTCGGGGTGCTAGGCAGCATAATCTGAAAAATATTGACTTGGAATTGCCACGCGATCGCCTGATTGTGTTCACTGGCGTTTCTGGTTCGGGTAAGTCTTCCCTAGCGTTTGACACAATTTTCGCTGAAGGCCAACGTCGCTATGTAGAATCCCTCAGCGCCTATGCACGACAATTTTTAGGACAATTAGATAAGCCGGACGTAGAGGCTATTGAAGGTTTAAGTCCGGCGATTTCCATTGACCAAAAGTCTACCTCTCATAACCCCCGTTCGACTGTAGGGACGGTAACGGAAATTTATGATTATCTGCGGCTGTTATTTGGGCGGGCGGGTGAACCCCATTGTCCGATATGCGATCGCTGTATTTCCCCGCAGACCATTGATGAAATGGTCGATCGCATCATGGAACTACCAGACCGCACCCGTTTCCAAATCCTCGCCCCTGTTGTTCGGGGTAAAAAAGGGACTCACCGCAAGTTGTTATCGAGTCTGGCATCCCAAGGTTTTGTGCGCGTGCGCGTCAATGGCGAAGTCCGAGAATTGTCAGATTCGATTGAACTAGATAAAAATTTTACTCATACAATTGAAGTGGTAATTGACCGCCTCGTGAAAAAAGCTGGTATTCAGGAGCGTTTGGTCGATTCACTTTCTACTTGTCTCAAGCAATCAAGCGGTATTGCTAACATTCTCGTCAGTCTGTCCTCTGAAGATAATACTGAGAGCGAACAAGAATTAGTATTTTCCGAAAACTTTGCTTGCCCAGAACATGGGGCGGTGATGGAAGAATTATCGCCGCGATTATTCTCATTTAATTCACCTTACGGTGCTTGTCCTCACTGTCATGGACTCGGAACTTTAAGAAGATTTGCGCCGGATTTGGTCGTACCTGACCCAGAAGCGCCAGTTTATGCTGCGATCGCACCTTGGTCAGAAAAAGATAATTCTTATTATTTGGAATTACTCTATAGTTTAGGGCAAGCTCATGGATTTGAGTTGCAGATAAATTGGAGCAAGCTGACAGAAGAACAGCAGCAGATTATCTTACATGGCGAGCAAGAGGAACGAACCAAAGAGAATAAAAAGCAGAGTTTTAAAGGGGTAATTCCTATATTGCAGCGGCAGTATGAGGGTGGATCGGAGCTAATTAAGCAAAAGTTAGAGCAGTATTTAATCGATCAGCCGTGTGAGGTATGTGAAGGGAAACGGTTAAAACCGGAAGCGTTGGCGGTACGGTTGGGACAATCGCGAATTTTAGATTTGACTGCGGTATCAATTCGAGATTGTCGTGAGAAAATTGATCGATTAAACTTGAGCGATCGCCAGTTTCAAATTGCCGATTTAGTATTGCGAGAAATCAAAGCAAGATTGCAATTCTTGTTAGATGTCGGCTTAGATTACCTCACCCTTGACCGTCCCGCCATGACCCTTTCTGGTGGGGAAGCCCAACGCATTCGGCTAGCAACACAAATTGGTTCTGGTTTAACAGGAGTTCTCTACGTTTTAGATGAACCGAGTATTGGTTTGCATCAACGAGATAACGGACGGCTGCTTAAAACTTTAACTAAATTACGCGATTTAGGTAATACATTAATTGTGGTTGAGCATGATGAAGAAACAATCCGTGCAGCCAACCACATTGTTGATATTGGGCCTGGTGCAGGAATTCACGGCGGAAATATTATTGCCCAAGGTGATTTAGAGGCGTTACTAACAGCAGAAAAATCCTTAACTGGTGCATATCTATCAGGAAGAAAGGTAATTACTACCCCAAAAGAACGCCGAGAAGGTAATGGGCGAAGTTTAATAATTAAAAATGCCCATCGCAACAATTTAAGAAATATAGATGTAGAAATTCCACTTGGTAAACTGGTCGCCGTCACTGGTGTTTCTGGTTCTGGTAAATCAACTCTGATTAACGAATTACTCTATCCATCACTGCAACACCATTTAACTAAGAAAGTTCCTTTACCCAAAGATTTGGATAAAATACAGGGTTTAAATGCTGTTGATAAAGCAATTGTTATTGACCAATCTCCTATAGGACGCACCCCACGTTCTAACCCTGCAACTTACACAGGCATTTTCGATGCTATTCGGGATGTATTTTCGCAAACAGTAGAAGCCAAAGCCAGAGGTTATAAACCCGGACAATTTTCTTTCAACGTTAAAGGTGGACGTTGTGAAGCTTGTAGCGGACAGGGTGTAAATGTCATTGAAATGAACTTTCTGCCTGATGTCTACGTGCAATGCGAAGTTTGTAAAGGTGCAAGATATAACCGCGAAACTTTGCAAGTAAAGTATAAGGATAAATCTATTTCTGATGTTCTCAACATGACAGTTGAGGAGAGTTTAGACTTTTTTCAAAACATTCCCAAAGCTGTCGCCCGTTTGCAAACTTTATTTGATGTGGGTTTGGGTTATATTCAACTGGGACAGCCTGCAACTACATTATCTGGTGGGGAAGCGCAGCGGGTAAAATTGGCAACAGAATTATCTCGTCGTGCTACAGGTAAGACACTTTATTTAATAGATGAACCGACAACAGGTCTATCTTTTTACGATGTCCACAAATTGTTAGATGTGTTGCAACGTTTGGTGGATAAAGGCAATTCAATTTTAGTAATTGAACACAACTTAGATGTGATTCGTTGTTCTGACTGGGTGATAGATTTGGGGCCAGAAGGTGGCGATAAAGGAGGAGAGATAATTGCTGTGGGTACGCCAGAGGAAGTTGCAGCGAATCCTAGGTCTTATACTGGGCAATATTTGCAACAAGTATTGCAGCAGTACCCAGCTATAAAAAAGTAGTAGTGTAACCGGACTAAAATAATGCATTAATAAACCATAGAGGTGCAGAGAACACAGAGAGAAAAGAAGATTCTTACTATTTTTTATGCACTAATTCAGTCCGGTCGCGTCAGTAGAGTGTGTGAAATTTCACTAAAAATATTTAATTTTTAAATGTTGTATTACAGTATAAATGAGTCAGTTGTGCGTTATCTAATGTACCCAGCCCACCATCAGCCTTTCTTTTAATGTGGTCTATGGAGTTAAGACGACTGGGGATATAGCCACTACAAATTTTACATCGTGGAGAACCAGGTAAAGCATCTCTGATGAAAGCTGCTGCCTTTGTTTCTCGTGAGAAATCCTTACTGTGTATCTCACTTGTATTACTTTTTGTCTTAGCTTTTAAAGAACCAAAATCTTTTTCAGCGATGATTTCTTTAATGACATTTTTCTTATCTATCTTTTGAAGTAATTTTTCAATAATTTTTACATAAAAATCTTTAACCTTCTCTCTTGCCTTAATTGCGTTTCCATGTTTACTCACAATTTGTGGAACCATATCATCTTGCCAAATTACCCATTCAAAGTCTTTTCGGACTTCTATAAATTTAGAAAAATATTTTGTTTTTTCTAAGTGTAATATTAAGGTTACGATGCCATAGAATGAGCCAATTTTAGGCTTTCCAGCGCTAGTGTAAAAATATATGATTGGGTGCAAACCCAAAGATGATGGATGATTACTATTTATTCTCTGAACTATTCTTTTACAATTTTTTAGCAGTTCTAAGGTTTTATCTCCTATTGAATCTTCTCCCAATTGGTCGTCTACTTCTATACCATTAACCATATTTACAAATTCTAATATGACTTCAAGTTTTTCAGCAGTCGATAGATTTCCTACTATTGGTACGTCTAGAGTTTTTATAGGATTTTTCAGTTTAGGTTCAAAAATAAGTTGATGTATTTCTTGGGCTAGTTCTTCAATCTCATTTTGTTTCTCTTGTGAGAAGTCTGACCAATACTTGTGACCATTGCCACTTCTCATAATTGCACGAGCAGCAACACCATTAGGTGTCTTTCGTGCTTTCAATAAACGCATCTCGGTTTCACCAATGGGTGCTGCTTTCTGGTTGATCTTGAAGAAAGACGCTTCTGCTTTTTCTGAATCACCTTCAACCCACTGAAGCTGGATACCTAAAGCTCCTAAGTTTCTTGCTCTGTCAAGAAATTTTTGGTCTGCTTGTCCTTGATGATGTGTTAATGATTGATAATCTTTGTAAGAACCTATACTTGCTTTAATTAGTTTCTTTGTCTCTAGATGAGCGGCTTTTTGCTCTTCTGTAATGTCTCCATCATAAAATTCTTTGGAAATCTTACCATCACCATAGTCATCATTTATCCACGCTATTAGAGAACTCAGCCGATGGGAGCCATCAATTACAAAATAATAACTACTAGAACTTCTCCAAAGAATGACAGACGGTATTAAATCCCCATCTAAAAAGCTTTCTATAAATTCACAGATTTTCTGAGCTTCCCACTCATTAGTTTCTCTTTGAAAATCAGGTTTACGTAAAAAGGGATAAAAAAAAGAACTTTTTTCTAGATCGCGAATCGATATCATAGGTATATTTCTACCGATGTTTTGACCTTGTTGCCCTTGTACTTCAAATGCTTCTCTACAGATGAGGGCATCTAGGCTCACTTTTGGACTGTCCTTTGGCATTTTCTCTGTCGCTTTAGCTACTTTTTATAATCAACTATGTAATTTAGTATACAAAAGAATTAATTTATCAACATAAATTAGGTAAGACAAAATGAAGGCTTACCCAACGTACCCGTAGTTATGTATCTAATGCTTAAGAGCGATCGCCTACTTCAAAATCAACAAGTTTGCATCAAGATTAAAAAACTTCGCCAAAGCCATAGCATGTTCTTCAAAGATTTCTAACTGACCATTCATGACTTTAGCCACAACTTCATCAGAACCTAAAATTTTCTTCAGTCATCAAACTCATTCTCGATTGCGCGAATGGCGAGTTACCAGATAACATTTACTCCTGATAAAGGCATCTTGGAGTCTCGACTAATCAAAGGTAAACCTAAATGTTTAGCAGTGGCTGCAATAATTCTGTCAGGCATATCAGGAACACTATCTCGTGGTATTGTTGCCAATGCTGCAACTATCTCGTCTGTGAGATTCGATAGAATTAACCCACTAGTACCAGCTATTAATGCAGTATCTAGCTGAAGCTTCATATCTGCTGATATACGCCCTTTTTCCTGTAAGTAAACAATTTCTACAAGACAAATTGTTGGGATGTAAATAATAATCTCACCGCGATCGCACTGTTCAAAAGCCTGGTTAGCAGCAGGACTAAGACGCGGACTATCTTCTAAATACCAAATTAGAGCATGAGTATCGTCCACCAAATCAGACATCAAACATCCTCACGAGGGAAGTTTGCCTACATTTGCTGTCTTAGTTCTGTAATATCTGACTCAGTTATATTACTACCCTTCCACAGTCCCCTTAAAGAACTTCGTGGATTTGATTGAACTTTTGTCAACTCTCTTTCGATTTGGGGTGCAACTTGCTCAATCAAGCGCACTTTATCTACTAATGAAAGCTGCTTTACTAATTCAAGAGCTTCTTCTAAGGTTACTATTTTCTCCATGTTGTCTTACTTCAGCTTTTATCAACAGCATATCATCATGATTAAAGTGGTATATCGTGCGATCCTGACCTCAGCGCGATCGCACCCTCTTACTCTTTCCTTTAAGCTTATACTTGAACTAAATCTTGTCTCCACTACACCATGAAGACCTTAGCAAAGTGGACAATAGAAGACTACCACCGGATGATAGAAGCTGGTATATTATGCGATCGCCAAGTAGAGTTATTAAACGGAGAGATTGTAGAACTGACCCCAGAAGGGCCGTCCCATACATTTTATGGTGAAGAATTAGCAGACTATTTGCGTTCTTGCTTAACTGGCCAAGCGTTGATTAGAGAAGCTCGACCAATCACATTAGCAGATTCTGAGCCTGAGCCAGATATTGCCATTGTGAAACCACCGCGAGAAAATTACCGCGATCGCCACCCCGACCCTGAAGATATTTTTTGGGTAATTGAAGTTTCCGAATCAAGTTTGAAAAAGGACTTGGAGTTGAAAAAACAAATATACGCAACAGCCAACATCCAAGAGTATTGGTTAATAAATCTAAAGTCTAAGCAATTAATTGTGTTTCGCTCACCAACAGGGACTGACTATTTATCAAGACAGGATATCAGTCAAGGTTACATAGCACCACTAACATTTCCTACAGTCCAAGTTTTAGTTGAGCGGTTACTAGCTTAATTTAAGGTTCAAAAAATTAAGCTTCACCAGAAGTCTCGTTAGCTGGCGGTTGTAATGGTTTAACCACAACGCGACCATTTTCAACCACAGTACAATTTTTAACTGCGCTCTTGCTGTGGTGAACTGGAACATCCTGACACTGGTTTTTGTGGGAGATGTTTTGCTCCTGTTGTTGATTAAGGATAACAACACTACAAGCGCATGAAGGTAACGACATATCAGATACTTTGATCTCTACATCTATTATCGCATCGCTAATTTCGTTTGGATGAAAAATTTGCTACCTGTGCTTTGATTCAAAATAGGAAGCCTGACAGAAATAGGCGAACTCTACAATAGCCATAGCAAAGTTTCATCTTTCACCTTTGAACTTGGTGATTCACCTTGCTAAAACAATTTATAAAGCCAGCCAATAATTTATAGCTGTTCTTAATTGTATTCAACACAAATATTCATAGAGGCGTAAAGCATAGCAATTTGTAGTGTAATATACACAACCGAGACCTTTATATTTCAGCGCGGATTATTGCGTATATCAAAGATTGTGGCTGTAAGTACTTGCTTTAATGTACTCATAACTTATTTGATATATGTAAACCTAGTACATAGGAAAACGGCACAGATCCCGCCCCGTTTTCCTCACCAGCCAAACTTGTTTGGAGGGCGTAGATTGCGGGTTTTGCAGATGAAAAAATTTTTGAAATACCTAAGTTTAGGTCTGCTATCTACGTTTCTGACAGCTACTCCCGGACTGGGCGCTGAACGCATCAGCTTTTTTTACCCTCCCTTTGGGGAATTTTCTTTGTCTGTGGACTCGCTAGAAAAGTTTGCCAAAGAAGGCAAAATCGATGATGACTTGGGATTTTATGCCAGTCGTGCGACTCCTCAACAACTTGCTCAACTGCGAGAACTACTTCAGCAGCGTTTCAATATCACTCCAACCCTAGTATCTCAAGTTACCTACTCGCCTATAGGTGAAAGGTTAATGCAGCGTTTAGGAAATTTGGTGCTGACTGAATCTCGCAAAAATGGTTTCTATGCCTTACGCGGTGCTTTGATTGTGGCTGCTGCTGATAAAGAAGGCTTAACAATCGTGAATTTACTACGCAGGTATCCTAGCGAAACTGTACGACTGAATTTCACAGAAGGGCTAAAGATAGTCGGCGATCTGTCAGAATTGCTTAAAACACGAGATAAAGTTGTTGCTTCTCTGCAAAAAGCATCGATCGCCCAAGCTGCCACTTCTAATATTGACTTTTCCCAACAACCAGATTTGCGAGTGCCTGGAAAATTCAAGTGGGATAAAAAATCCCTGGAACTGAATGATGTTTCTCGCGATCGCCGTTTGCCGGTGGATATCTATTTACCTCAAGCAACACCAGAGAGTGGTGGAGGATCTCCCTTTCCTTTAATTGTGATTTCTCATGGGATCGCCTCAGACCGCTATGCCTTTGCCTACTTGGCCGAACATCTGGCATCTTATGGCTTTGCGGTTGCTGTACTAGAACACCCTGGTAGTAATGCCGAACGCATTCAGCAATATTTTGTGGGTTTGGCTGCCCCACCAGATGCAACGGAATTTACCAACCGACCTTTGGATATTAAATATCTCCTCGATGAACTCCAGCGCCGAGAAAAGTTCGATCCCACCCTCCAAGGCAAACTAAATTTTCAGCAAGTCGGAGCGATCGGTCAGTCATTTGGAGGTTATACAGTTTTAACTTTGGCAGGAGCAAAGATTAACTTTGACCAACTCCAGCGAGACTGTAATCCTGATAATTCAAACTTGAATTTGTCGCTGATTTTGCAATGTCAAGCAACTGAGTTAACCGCGACAAATTATCCGCTTAACGACGATCGCATTAAGGCCATCATTGCGATTAATCCCATTGACAGTTCCGTTCTAGGTCAAACCGGGATCGGTCAAATTCCAGTTCCTGTGATGTTGGTGGCTGGTAGCCAAGATATTTTCGCCCCACCAATATCTGAGCAGATTCGCCCTTTCACATGGCTTCCTAATCCCAATAAGTACCTAGCTTTAATTGAAAATGCCACCCACTTTACCGCCATTGCAGATTCTCCTGCTAATAATGGTGTGTTACCTGTACCAGCTAGCTTACTAGGCCCCGACCGTACTCCTGCCTATTCTTATCTCAAAGCCCTAAGTGTAGCTTTCCTAGAAACTCATCTTATCAACCGCCCTGAATACCGCTCTTATTTGCAACCATCTTATGCCCAATTTATCAGTCAAGCTCCCCTCAATCTCAGTTTGTTACAATCGCTGACCGCAGATCAGTTGACTCAAGCAGTTAATGAACCAACTCCTCAGTCTGCCAAACCACTACAACTTAAATTGATCCCTACCCCACGTTAGGTCACAATAATTTTTATCTTGATAAGTAGAAAGCAGTCCCAATGAAAAAATTTTATCGCCAAGCATGAAAAAGGGACAAGGGAAAAATTCCCCCTACACCCTCTTTCAAGGCAGAAGGGAAAAGCCGCAATAGCAGTGGGTTAATTTTGATGACCTCTTAAGTAAAACCGAAAGTACCCAATCCAGTAAAACAGGTTAACTATCAGTAGTAAGCCTCTGCTGAGGTGCGATCGCATAGTCATAAAAAGATAAATACTGGTCATAAATACCAGCGAAATTTCTACAAAAGCTACGATACTACCGTAATGTTTGCGATCCCAGTAAGAAATAGGACTGATAAAGCGGTAATTACTAAAAGGAAAAAAGTGCCGATGGGCATCGTTATTGTGTACAGGTAAATCTAGAAGACAGTGTAGCAATACACTGATGAATCCTACTTCTAGTAATTTACAACTTAAAAAATGGGCTGTAACTATTCCAATCACTGCTAAAGGAATAGAGTGAAATGCACTGAAAATAGCTTGCCAAGAAGGCTGATAATATACTTCTGACCAAATCTGGTGTGGTGGCAGACGATACCTAAATTTCATCAAAAAGTAGAATAAAAATATTGGAATATCAGGCAAGATTGCGCCAATAAAAATTGCCCGATTTGCTTGAGTTTGCAATTGTTGATTGATAATAAACAGATTGAGAATGGCATGGCTGGGAGTATTCATTACAAAAATCTAGTGAATCTGCTGACGACAATCCGCTCTGGAATGTTTCCCAAACTATGTGTCTTTTTTATGTCTCAACTATGACTTAGGTGTAACGATTTCTAGGTTATTACAGATTTTTTTACTGATTGTCAAGAAACTTCGATATTTATCTAGTAGTATTCATAAAAACTTATTTGCCAAATTATTTCTTATATATATACTGTTTGTAAAGAAGTATTAAGAAATACTTATTAAAAAATATTGCAATACCTTGATTTAATTGTTAGTGTGTGTATGGCAGCGATACTGGTGATTGCTCTAAATCTAAGAGAGGTAAACCTATGAGCTATATCCATTCAGTCAATTGCGTGAAGTGTTGATTTTCAATCTGGGAAGCGAGGTTAATCTGATTTGTATGAGCAAAATGCAGATTAGCCCAGGAATGTCTCGTTGCCAAAGACTTATTGACGTTTTGATTTCAATGACAACTGATATGTCTTACCCTGACCGGGATGCAAGTAGCTCTGGTTTGTCTGTCAGTAGTAACTAAGAGTACGGTAAGACGGAGATTTTGGAGGTAAAAACCGATGAATATGCAAGGTAAAGTTGCCCTAATTACTGGGGCTTCCCGTGGTATTGGACGAGCGATCGCTCTGGCATTGGCGCAGCAGGGCATGAAGCGGCTGATATTGATAGCACGCGATCGCCAAAAGTTAGCCGAGGTAGCAAGCGTTATCGAGGCGATGGGTGTGGAAGTTGCGATCGTACCAGTAGATTTAAGTAAGCCAATAGATGTAAACGTTGCTGTTGCTCAAGTTTGGCGCAGTTATGGCCCTATTCATCTACTGGTTAATTGTGCAGGCGTAGCATACCAAAACTCGTTTCTGCAATCGAAACTCTTCCAAGTTCAAGAAGAACTTTCTGTAAATTTATTAGGGATGTACACCCTTACTAGTCTTATAGCCCGACGCATGGCCAGCCAAAGGCAAGGGACAATTGTCAATGTATCGAGCTTAATGGGGAAAGTCGCTGCACCAACGATGGCCACTTATTCAGCCACTAAGTTTGCAATCTTAGGGTTTAGCCAAGCTTTGCGTCGGGAACTAGCCCAATACAATATCCGAGTAATAGCATTACTACCTTCTCTCACCGACACAGACATGGTGCGCGACTTAAAATTATTTCGCTGGGTGATCCCGATGACTCCCCAGCAAGTAGCTGAAGCATTCATCACCGGATTGCAAAAAGATGCACCAGAAATTTTAGTCGGATGGCAAAGTCATTTAGCTGTGTGGTGTCAACGTTTTGCCCCGTGGTTACTAGAAATGATTTTACGGATTGCAACGCCGCCAGCGCCAAACAAGCAGCTGGAGGAAAAACCGAGTTTCTTAAATCGAATCCAGCGTTTCAATGATTTTTGGCTATCCAGAAACATAGATTCATTAGTGTCTGCACTTAAGTTCTGAGAAATAAATCTTTAGAAGCGATCGCCAAACATATACCATCAAGGCGATCGCATTGTTTATCCTTGGCTCAGTACAACAATTCATTAGTTGGTAGGGAAAATCCTCAGCGTCCCTCTGCGTTTAAAAACGCCACCATTTTATGCATTAATTAGAATTCACGTCTGCACTCAAGATAAAGCGATAGAGTGTAAACATAAAATTTCAGCTTTTATCCTTCATGCTGTCCTTGAATACCACAGATTTGCCAGAAATTATTGATGGCTTGCCAAATATTTCTGGATGGGAGAAAGAAGTTCTCTCTGTCGTCAACCATGATGCACCTATATTCTTACCCTCAACCAATATTAAGTTAGAGGATGTGAATGCAGTATTTGCGATCGCCTTGCACATGCACCAGCCAACTATACCCGCTGGACATGGTGGTTCGCTCATTAGCAATCTGCAATATATGTTTGAACATCCCAACGAAGGGGATAACCATAATGCCGGGCCATTTGCCTATTGTTATAGCCGTATGGGGGAATTCATTCCCGAACTCGTTCATCAAGGTTGCAATCCGCGTGTGATGCTGGATTACTCTGGGAATCTGTTGTGGGGACTCAGGCAGATGGGACGCGACGACATCATAGATAACCTCAAGCGGATTACTTGCGATCGCACCTATCAGCCTTATGTAGAGTGGCTGGGTACAATGTGGAGCCATGCTGTTGTTCCTTCCACTCCTATACCAGACATTAAATTGCACATCGTGGCGTGGCAACAGCATTTTGCAGCCATTTTTGGTTGGGAAGCACTAGCGCGAGTCAAAGGATTTTCTCCGCCAGAAATGCATTTACCAAATCATCCTGATACCCTATTTGAATTTGTTAAAGCACTCAAAGAATGTGGATATCGTTGGCTACTCGTACAAGAACATTCTGTAGAAACAATTAATGGTGAATCTCTCACCTACAAACATTTACCACACCGTTTAATTGCTCGTAATTCCAAAGGTGAAACAATTAGCATCACAGCCTTGATTAAAACCCAAGGTTCCGACACCAAATTAGTTGCTCAAATGCAGCCTTATTATGAAGCCAAAACTCTATCTAAACAACTATTAGGGAGTGTTTTTGTCCCACCAATAGTTAGCCAAATTGGAGATGGTGAAAATGGCGGCGTGATGATGAACGAATTTCCCAGCGCTTTTAAACAAGCTTGGTGGGATATAGTGCATAACGGCGGAGGAAAATCTGGCGTTGTTGGAGTGTGTGGTACAGAATATTTAGAATTAATCGAGGCTGCTGGTTGCAAACCTGGAGAATATCCAACTTGTCAGCCAGTGGGACAATATCAAATTTGGCAGCGAGTCTCACCAGACAATTGTCAGCCTGAAGCTGTAGAAAGAGCCATTGGAGAATTAAAGCAAATTAATCCAAATTTTCACATGGATGGCGCTTCATGGACAAATCATATCAGTTGGGTACAGGGATATGAAAATGTTTTATCTCCGATGAATCAACTTAGTAGTTTATTTCATGGAAAACTTGATAAATTAACTTCTACTGACACTGGCGAAAGCATTACTAGAAAATCTGATTATCGCAAGATTTTATTACACAACTTGTTACTACAAACAAGCTGTTTTCGTTATTGGGGACAAGGTGCTTGGACTGACTACGCGCGGGAAATTTATCAACGTGGCGAAAATTTGCTGCAAACCACAACTTTGGGAGACTAAAGTTAGGAGCAGGCGGAGCAGAGGGAGATGGGATCGTGGAAAGACGCGATGAGCAGTCCGTTGCGGTAAATCAGCGCTCTTGGTAAGGTCTCCCTCCGCAGCCACCGCGATGAAGCACTTGAGTACTTTATATTCAAGTACTGGTCAAAATTCGCAGCTTGCAGAACAAAAAGGAGAAAAAGAATTTTCAAAATATGTAATTTTAGTAGATTTGAACGAGAAAATATCTAGAGGTCAGGTAGATTTATAAGTATCTCTAACTAATTTATCTAACTCCTGCTGCATTTTTATTTGAACTAATTCATAACAAGCATTCACATAGTTACGATCTCTAGCTGCATCTTTGCCATATCTTTCAAAAGTAATTGGATTACAAACACGAGTATGAATTTGCACAGGTAGAGGTATATTAGGTAGAGGACCAATAGACAACCCCCAAGGTAAACCTAAATAAATCGGAAAGACTCCTGGGTCTATTTGATAAAACCACGGCAATCCCCACTCATTCAATTGTTTTACTAAATCATAACAGTCACATAAAACAATCAAGGTATCATGAGCGCCTACTGATATCAAAGGAATGATTGGAACTTCTTGTTTTAAGGCTAGCTTGATAAAGCCTTTATGACCAGCTAAATGAATTTTATGGCGTTGACTGTGAGGACGAAACATATCATATTGTCCTCCTGGGTATACCAGTACGCTAGCACCCATATCAAAAGCAGCACTAGCCATTTTGGGATGTGCGATAATGGCTCCTATTTTTTGAGCTAGTTCGGCTATTTTTGGACTTACTTGCCAAGCGTAAGGATGCATTAAACCGTAGACCAAACGCTTAGTTCCAAATCTATAAAACCAATCGTACATCATCATTACTAGGTCGGGAGAAGCCATTCCCCCATTATGAGAGCCAACTAGTAGTACCTTCCCTTGTGTTGGTATGTGATGCCATCCGTCAGTTTTTACTTGAAAGTAATAACGGTAAAACCATTCCCATACAGGCATTAATAATTCAATAAACTGAGGATCTCGCTCTGTTAATGACCAACCTGGTACATAGCTAGATGTATTTATCACTTGATTACTCATAAGTACTGAACTCACCGGACTGCTCCCTTTGCCTTCCCTAGCTGCCTCAACTAGCTCCATTTTAGATTCATTACCCTTTGACTCGAATTACAAAAGTGTAATTTAGAAAGCAGGCAAGTTGTCATTTTGAGACAGACGCAAATAGAACTGTCCAGTTCACAACTATTTATCCTGGTTGGTATCAAGGCAGAACCGTATCCACTTCAAGGTTCGCACAGATGCGACATCAGGGCAGGGTTATGAGTTTACATCGCAGCTATGACTTTGATGACTCGATCGCCGATCGAGTGCATACACAGAAACCTTACGCCAGCAAGGGACAGCGTACACAGAAAAATGTTGATGACGGAATCTTTCAAGATGGTGGCAGCCAAATGTTGCTCAATCTTACTAAGAATGGACAAGGCTATGCAGCAACCTTTGATGTTGGGCTTCGGATTGCGTGATTTGAGTACAGGACTTGTGACAACTTTCCATTTTGGCAGCGAAAGCTATTTATCTATTCCGCGATCGCGGTAGCCTGAAAGTAGGTAAGTAGCTAAAAAAGCTAATTTTATCACTGTTCATAATGATGGTATGCTACTTCGGTTAAATATAACTATATGTCATGGCCGTCGTGTTGCTTAAAGTAACTTGATTATTGAGTCTTTTCACTTGTATATATAGTTATTCTTGGGCTGAGCTTACCTTTCTGAGTGGCTTTGATTATACATTTTTCAGTTCATATCCTATTTTAATAATAACCTCAACAAGAACCTTAACCCTTGTAAAACATAGATTAACAAGGTTTTTAATGTAACTTTTGATTAATATAAATTTCAGAATAATTACTTATTATTAAATTTTATCCGCGTCTTTTTAACCTCTGGATTATACTTTAGTAGTAAGGGTTTAAAAGTTCCAGCTACCTTACCATGCAAGTATCTTTCTCTACATCCATTTAGTTAAATAAATCACTGCTAAGTTATAGTGATGCAGAGATTACAGAGAGAAAAAAATTTTACGAGTCACCTGGAAACGGCTATATTAATAATTTTAATTATTGACAACGCAGGCAAGATGTGGTTCGGTGAGAAAACAGCCGAAACGGAGTGCGTTCAGCACCCACAAGAGACTGCATATAATGGTGCAGTTAAAATGAGGGGAATATGTATTTAATTAAAATATTAGACGCAAAGCCGAAATCATTCTCAATATTACTAAGTATCTGCCTGATTGCTCTGATAGGCTTGATTGATTATCACATACCACCAGATATTTCTGTATCAATTTTCTATTTATGTCCTATTGGACTCGCTACATGGAAAGCAGGTAATTGTACTGGTTTATTAATCTCAATTATTAGTTCTATTACATGGTTTATAGTTAATCCCAGACCAATAAATTACTATTCACACTTTTTAGTACCTTACTGGAATACAATTGTTAATTTAGCTTTTTTCCTATTTACTAATTATTTAATCTCAGAACTTAAATTTACATTAAAAAATCTAGAAAAACTGGCTCGAACTGATGCTTTAACTGGATTAACAAATAGAATGTTTTTCATGGAGCTAGCCAAACATGAAATTAATAAAGCTCTAAGGCATCAAGAAACTTTGACATTTGCTTATATAGATATTGATGATTTTAAAAAAATCAACGATCAATTTGGACATAATGTTGGGGATAACCTTCTCTGTTTAGTAGCTGAGTCCTCTAAGAGTACCCTACGTAAAATTGATATTATTGCGAGAATTGGTGGTGATGAATTTGCTATTTTACTACCACGAACTAGCTATGAATCAGCAGAAATAGTACTGCATAGAGTCCAAAGACTTCTTTTAGAATCTATGAATCAAAAAGGTTTTTCAGTAACTGTTAGTATTGGTGCTATTACTTTTAACAACCCTCCAAATTCGGTTAGCGACATGATAGAAAAGGCAGATAATTTAATGTACTTTGCCAAAAAACAAGGGAAAAACTTGTTGCAGCACGAATTATCAGTAACTTTACAGGATGCTACTTAAATATTTCTGACCCTACGCAATGTGTTTCTTAAAAGTTAACCAAGATGAAATTCTCAAACGCTATGCTGCTGGAGAAAGCAGCTTTCAGCGAGTAAATCTGCAAGAAGCAGAGTTGACGAATGCAAACCTTAGAAGTGCAGATTTTAGCAATGCCGATTTACGTCAGACACGGCTGGGTAAAACCAACTTAAGCCAAGCATGTCTGCGGGAGACCAACCTGAGTGAAGCGATCCTCTGGAGAATAGATTTAAGTGAAGCAGACTTGTATCGCACTATTCTGCATGAGGCTGATTTGACTGGTGCAAAGCTGGTTCAGATACGCCTGGATGAAGCTAACTTAATCAAAGCTAGTTTATGTGGTGCTAAATTGAATGCTGCAAAACTCTCTGGTTCTCTACTAATTCAAGCAGACTTGCGTCCCAGTTCCAATTAACGCACAGATTTGGGATACCCGGTTTTAACTGGGGCAAACTTGAGCTACGCTGACCTGAGAGCAGCTTCACTGCATCAGGGACTTCCAAAGAATAAATTAATCAACAAAAACCAAGAAGCCATATTTAAACAATAATGATAATCATTTTTAGGGAGATGAGGAGGCAGTGCGTTGCGGTGAATCAACGCTGTCACCCGAAGGGAGATTTCCTCCGTTATGGCAACTGCCGTGGATATGAGGGGTATAAGGGAGAAATAATAACTGGTAAATGATTAATAATATAAGAAAGCGCTTCACACTTCTTAAATAATCAGCTTTATTAGAACAATGGCGAGAGATTTGCGAGGATTCATCAAAATTCTGGAAGAAAAAGGACAATTAAAGCGGATTTCAGCTTTAGTCGCTCCAGATTTAGAAATTGCCGAGATTTCCAACCGAATGCTGCAAAAAGGTGGTCCAGGGTTGTTATTTGAAAACGTCAAAGGTGCTTCCTTTCCGGTGGCGGTGAATTTGATGGGAACCGTGGAAAGGATATGCTGGGCGATGAATATGCAGCATCCAGAGGAGTTGGAAACTTTGGGGAAAAAGCTGAGTATGTTGCAACAACCAAAACCGCCGAAGAAGATTTCCCAGGCGATAGACTTTGGGAAAGTGTTGTTTGACGTGGTAAAAGCTAAGCCAGGACGTGACTTTTTTCCCAGTTGTCAGCAAGTGGTGATTCAAGGAGATGAAGTGGATTTGCACAAGCTACCCTTGATACGTCCTTATCCTGATGATGCTGGCAAGATTATCACGCTGGGGCTAGTAATTACTAAAGATTGTGAGACAGGTACGCCAAATGTGGGTGTGTATCGCTTGCAACTGCAATCTAAGAATACAATGACAGTTCATTGGTTATCAGTGCGGGGTGGGGCGAGACACTTGCGAAAAGCCGCCGAACGTGGGAAGAAATTAGAAATTGCGATCGCACTTGGTGTAGATCCTTTAATTATCATGGCAGCTGCCACACCAATTCCTGTAGATTTATCAGAATGGCTATTTGCTGGACTTTACGGCGGTTCTGGCGTGCAGTTGGCAAAGTGTAAAACAGTAGATTTGGAAGTTCCCGCAGATTCAGAATTTGTTTTGGAAGGGACAATTACACCAGGAGAAGTCTTGCCAGATGGCCCTTTTGGCGACCACATGGGTTATTACGGTGGCGTGGAAGATTCGCCTTTGATTCGCTTCCAGTGTATGACGCACCGCAAAGATCCGATTTACTTAACAACATTTAGCGGTCGTCCACCCAAAGAAGAAGCGATGATGGCGATCGCACTTAATCGCATTTACACCCCCATTCTGCGGCAACAAGTATCAGAAATTGTCGATTTCTTCCTACCAATGGAAGCTTTGAGTTACAAAGCAGCGATTATTTCCATTGATAAAGCATATCCAGGACAAGCGAGACGGGCAGCTTTAGCATTTTGGAGTGCTTTGCCACAATTTACTTACACCAAGTTTGTCATTGTTGTGGATAAAGACATAAATATTCGCGATCCCCGTCAAGTGGTGTGGGCAATTAGTTCCAAAGTCGATCCAGTGCGGGATGTGTTTATTTTGCCAAATACGCCTTTTGATACCTTAGATTTTGCTAGTGAGAAAATTGGTTTAGGTGGACGCATGGGAATTGATGCCACAACTAAAATTCCGCCAGAAACCGAACATGAGTGGGGTGCTACTCTAGAGTCAGATCCAGATGTGGCAGCAATGGTAGAAAGACGATGGGCAGAGTATGGTTTAGCAGATTTGCAGTTAGGAGAAGTCGATCCGAATTTGTTTGGCTACGATATGAAGTAAAAATTAGTACTTCTCATATCAGCGCACAGGCTAATCCCCACGTCAACAAGCTAAGCCTCCCGCTAATGTAGGCTTTGTCTGTAAAATAATGATTTTAGCCTGGTAGGCTGATATCTAGAAATTGGAAAAATTATGAATAGAAAAGTGAAAAATGCAGCATCAAATTTAATCATGGGAGTAACACTCAGTTGTATCAGTATGGCGATCAATAGTGGTATAGGCGATCGAATAGTGTTAGCTAAATCAACTAATTCACAAAATTGCGATATTTTCGCCTACGTCACTGATACAGATCCAAAGGGTTTAAATGTGCGGAGTGGTGCAAGTATAAATAACAAAATCCTCGGACAAATACCTATCAACGAAACGGTTAAGATTATCGCTGCTGCTGGAGATTGGGTGCAAATTACTGATGCTAGTGATGGTTTTCCAGGAACTGGATGGGTGTTTGTGCCAAAGTTAGGCATATCAACACGGGGTTATGGTACTAACGGCGTGGATCTTTATGCCAGTACTAGTCAACAAAGCCGAAAAATAAGGAGAGTTCCCTCTAGTGTCAGTATCAAATTATTAGGCTGTCAGGGAGATTGGGCACAGGTAGAATACGAAGGTATTCGCGGTTGGCTAGCAAGAGAAGATCAGTGTGGTGCTGCCCTGACAACTTGTTCTTAAAATTCAGGTACTGAAGCGATCGCAGCTCTTGCTCCGGCATTTTGCATCAAGTTGCCAAATCCCAAAATCTCTTCGCCATTGCCTAATGTTCCACCTAATCCTGTTTCACAACTACTCAACACCATTAAATCAACGTTGGTTAAAAAACAGGTGTTTTGGATGTCGCGTAAAGTGATGCGATCGCCATTACCAAATAGAATAAATGAATTATTACTAAGGTTAGTACCTTCACCAGAGCGATCGCCGATTTGTTTAAAAGGAAATCTTAATATTATTATGTTAGGTGCAATTTGGGTGTAGAAATTGTACAAATAAGTTGACACCATTGTAAATAAAGGATTTTGCCTTCCAAGCTATTAATGCGGGTTCGATTCCTGCCGCCCGCTGTGTTAAACTATCTGTGAAAAAGACATCTGCGACAGTAATCCTGATTGATATAAATATTGCATGACTATTAATTAACAGTCATGCATAAGATTTGCACAAATCGATTGGGATTGCTAGATGAAAGCATTTTCACATTTGCAAAGTTGGGAAGCAAAACATCCCTAATTGTATTAACACAAGCTATGTGCAATATTTAACCAAATCTGCCACTGACGTAATCTCTTGTGTCTGCCTGTTTGGGATTGTTGAAAATTACTTCCGTCGAGTCGTATTCTACTAGATAACCGCTCCGACCACCCTTTTCTGTAGTCTGGACATTGAAAAACGCAGTCATATCAGACACGCGTGCTGCTTGTTGCATATTATGGGTAACGATCACGATGGTGTACTGTTCTTTCAATTCGTGAATCAGTTCTTCAACTCGCAGGGTGGAGATAGGGTCAAGAGCAGAGCAAGGTTCATCCATTAGTATAATTTCAGGTTGCACTGCGATCGCCCGCGCAATACACAACCTTTGTTGCTGTCCACCAGACAAAGATAAGCCGCTTTGCCGCAATTTATCTTTCACTTCGTCCCACAAAGCTGCTTGTCGCAAACTCCGCTCTACCAGTTCATCCATATTACCTTTGTAGCCGTTGATTCTAGCACCAAAAGCTATATTTTCATAAATTGATTTGGGAAATGGGTTAGGTCTTTGAAATACCATACCAATCCGACGACGCACCTCTACAGGATCTATATCAGGTGCGTACAAGTTTTTACCGTAATAATAAACCTTACCTTCTGCTCGAAACGACTCAATGAGGTCGTTGAGACGGTTATAGCATCGCAGCAACGTACTTTTACCGCAACCAGAAGGCCCAATAAAGGCTGTAGCCTTATGTTTCGGGATATCTAACCAAACATCCCGCACGGCCAAGAAATTACCGTAGTAAATGTTGAGGTTTTCTGTACGTAAAACAGTGTCTGTGCTATTAGCGGTGCTAGTATTGGTAGCCATAAATGGTCTAGTGTAAGTTTTAGGGATGAGTAATGAACCCTGGTGAACTATTTCAATAAGTTTTCTGGCGAGTTGCCCAGCGAGCAATGATACTGGTGATGAGAACCATCAATACCAAAATCAAAGACGCAGCCCAAGCTAGTGACTGCCAGTTTTTAAATGGAGAAATGGCAAAGTTGTAAACTAAAACAGCAAGGGAAGCTGTAGGTTTAAATAAACCATCAGGCCAGAATGGTGAGAAAAGTGCGGTGAACAATAAAGGTGCAGTTTCTCCGGCTGCTCGGGCGATCGCTAAAGTCGATCCTGTGACAATTGCTGGCAGAGCAGCTGGCAATACTACTTGTGTTACCGTTTGAAAGTTGGTTGCGCCTAACCCCACAGATGCTTGTCGCAAATCTTGCGATACCAACTGTAAAGCTTCATCAGCGGTTCTGACAATTATTGGTAACATCAAAATTGCTAATGCAAATCCTCCACCTATAGCAGAGTAGGAACCTAAGTTGAGTTTTACCAAGGTTAAAACTACAATTCCATAGGCAAATACCCCAGCAATAATCGAAGGAACTCCACTGAGGACATTAGTAGCAAAACGTATCCATCTAGCTACCTTAACAGAGCTAAATTCTGTTAAATAAATTGCTGCTATTACACCCAGTGGGATGCTAATTAGGGCAGCAATTCCCACCATTAGTAATGTTCCTAAGATAGCGTTACCAAAACCACCTCCCTGTCTCAGGGGTGCGGGTGGTAGTTCAGTAAACACACTCAAACTTAAACTGCTAAAGCCTTGAATCAGAACGTAAGAAAGTACTGCCAGCAGAGGTAAAAGCGCCAATAATCCACAAATAAATGCTACCACAGTCATCGCTGTATTAAATAGCGTCCTGCGAGACATAGGGGCGCGAGTCAGACTGCTTTCGGGAAAATGAGAAGTCATAATTCAAACCACAAGTATGCTACAGTCGCTTCACTCGGAGAACAATAAACTCGGCCATAATATTGACTATCAGCGTTAAGACAAACAGAACTAAGGCAGCATACATTAAAGCCGCAACTTGCAAACCACTAGCTTCCGAGAATTGGTTTGCTAATAGAGAAGAAATCGTATTGGCTGGAGCTAAAAGTGAGAGACTAATGTTGTTGGAATTGCCAATCAACATTGTTACAGCCATTGTTTCTCCCATTGCCCGACCAAGTGCCAGCATCACAGCACTAACGATGCCAGAAAAAGCGGCTGGAATGAGAACTTGAAAAATTGTTTCCCAACGAGTTGCTCCTAGTCCTACAGATGCTTGGCGTAAACTGGGAGGTACGGAAATCAATGCATCACGAGATATGGCTGTGATGATTGGCAAAGTCATAATCGCTAAGATGACTCCAGCAGGCAACATTCCTGGCCCTGTGGGAGGCGTGCTAAAGATTGGTAACCAGCCAAAATAACTATTGAGCCATTTTCCCAAGTTGGTTATTATTGGCACTAAAACAAAAATGCCCCATACACCATAGACAACGCTGGGAATAGCTGCGAGAAGTTCTACCAAGAACACCAGTACCAGCCGCACCTTGCCTGGAAGAAAATTCTCACTCAATAAAACAGCGGTGCCAACACCAATGGGTACAGCTATCAGTAAACCAAGAAAAGAACTGACTAAAGTTCCATAAACCTGAGGCAGCACTCCATATTCATTATTGACAGGATTCCAAGTACTTTTAGCTAAAAAGCCCAAACCAAATTCCTGGATAGCAGGCCAAGCATCACGAGCAACCTGTAAAGCAATCCATAATAAAGTAGCAGCGACAGCTAGTGCAAAAATCCGAGTCAGCCAAATAAAGCTTCGATCTAGCGACTTTTCTACTTCGGAGCGATTTTTAATTGCTGCTTGCAGATTCTGAGAATTTGTAGTCATGAATACTGACTTTAACGATTAAACAGAGAAAAATGTGAGAGGAGCCAGATTAGTAAAATTGTCGCTGCGTCATCTTTGAAACCTGAGACATCAGTAAACCAGAATTGATGTTTACAAATGCTGTAGATAGATCTATCTACAGTTGATTACGGATGTCTCATGCTATGACTCTAAGCTATTAATCTCCTATTTGCTAGCACTGGTTCCACTACCAGTAACAGCAATTTTATAGTCTGGGCTGATTTGATCGGCAGCAGTAGCCACTTTTGAAATTACGTTTTGGGGTAGAGGAACATACCCTAGTTCTGGAGCAATCTTCTGACCTTCAGTCAAGGCGTACTCGATCATCGCTTCCATAGCTTTAGCTTTTGCAGCATCAGGATATTTTTTATAAGCTAGAATCCATGTGTAGCTGACAATGGGGTAGGAATCTGCTCCTTCGGGATCGGAAATAAAAGCACGGAGATTGTCCGGCAGAGTTACTGCTTCCAGAGTTTTAGAAGCCGATTGCTCATTCGGTAAAACTAACTTGCCGCTTTTGTTTTCCAAGGCAGCAAACTTGATATTATTTTGTTTGGCGTAGCCGTACTCGACATAACCAATCGAACCTTGAGTTTGTTGGATTTGAGCGGTCACACCTTCATTACCTTTACCACCAACTCCCGCAGGCCAGTTGACAGTCTTGCCCTCCCCAACTTTACTCTTCCATTCTGGACTGATGGCACTGAGATGTTTAGTAAATACACCTGTAGTACCACTACCATCAGAACGATACACAACTATAATGGGTTGATTGGGTAACTTTGCACCTGGGTTAGCAGCAGCAATTTTCGGGTCGTTCCAGGTCTTGATCTTGCCGAGTAAGATATCAGTGTAAACTGCCCGTGGTAGCTTCAGTTCCGGAACATCTGGCAGGTTATAAGCCAGCACAATACTACCAGCAGTCACTGGCAGCAAAAGTACGCCTTTATCCTGTGGTACTTTCTGGATTTCGTCATCTTTCATGGCAACATCGCTGGCACCAAATTCTACAGTACCTTTGATAAATTGCTCAACTCCAGCACCGCTACCAACTGACTGATAGTTAATCTGTAGGTTCGGATATTTTTTGTTTAAGTCTGTGAACCAGCTTGTGTACAGTGGTGCCGGGAATGAAGCACCTGCACCAGTTAAGGCTACGTTGCCACCAAGATCTAATTTGGCTGGATTTGAGGCTGTAGCATCTTTAGCCGTACCAGATGGCGTGTCTGTATTAGCATTGTTGTCAGAGGCTTGCTGTCCGCCACAAGCTGCTAGGCTAATTAACAGTGTAAACACTGAGATATAAACTGGAAAGCTGTATTTTTTGTTCATATGTAGACGTGAGAGCATCGCTGTCAATTTTTGATAAATTTCCAGGTGAGCGCTTCTAAGATACCCCTAAAAGATAGAGGTAAAGGTAAACGTAAGGTTAACAAACTAAAAAAAAGGTATTCTTTTAAAGAAATTTCACAAATTTGAATTTTAGATGTCAGACAAAATTTATACTCAACATCAAATAGTGTCTCAAGTTAAGCAGAGCGATCGCCCGAACAAAAAGTCTACACAAGACATTTAATAATTTTGGGACAACTGTGGTTAATGCACTGAAAAGCTAATATAAGTCCAGAATTCATCGTTAACTATTTTACTATATAACTCAGTATTAATTCAGGCAGCATAACTAACAGACCATGCCCCGGTCTAGAGAAAAAGAATAATCATATATTACCTAAGCCAGAATGACAGAAACAGAAAAGTCACTCATCAAAGAGGCAAAAGAAAATATGCTACCTGTTAATGTCTCTACACCAATTTAAATTAGATAATTAATGCCTATACTGGTTGCTGTTGCTTTTCTTTTTTGACTTTTCGTCTTTGCCTAATAAATGTTTGCTGCTTCCAATCAATTACTATGGTCGATGATTGGCTTACTTCTGACAATGGGTGGCACATTCCTAGAAGCCCATGGCATTACTTTCCCTTGGAGTTGGAGTAAGCACGGAATTCAGACTTTTTCTTTAGGTGTCACCTGTCAAGTTGGTGCGGTGTTGTTGGTAGGTTGTTTAGGGGGCAAAAATGCGGGTGCGCTCTCACAAATTGCCTATTTAGTTATGGGGTTAACTTTGCTACCTGTATTTGCTGACGGTGGCGGTATTGGTTATGTTAAGTTATCCCAGTTTGGCTATCTCCTAGGTTTTATTCCTGGAGCCTGGATTTGTGGCTTGTTTGCCTTTAAAGCTAGACCTCGCCTAGAAACTCTCGCCTTTAGTTGTATTTGTGGACTTTTAACTATCCACATCTGCGGCATTACTTATCTGATGATTAGTTATTTCTTTCAGTGGAAAGGCACAGAAAATCTACCATTTATAGAAGCAATCCTCAGATATTCCTGGTTTGCAATACCAGGGCAACTAACTGTAGTATGTGCTGTTACCGTAATAGCATATGTATTGCGTCACTTAATGTTTTATTAGTCATTAGTCCCTAGTCAAGGGTTCAATAGTCTAGAGATTGGCTGTTGATTGTTGACTGTTGGCTTTTGACTGTTGGCTTTTGACTGTTGACTGTTGACTAATTCACCATGGTTTTATTGAAAAATCGCCTTTTCTGGATTGCTGCTTTCTTAGCTGTTATATTAGACCGACTAACAAAAAACTGGGTAGTGGAAGTATATAAATCTTGGCCGTTAGAAACCGTAATTGACTCGAAAACAGGCAATATTATATACAGGCATTCACTGCCCTTAATACAAAGTATATTTCACTTCACTTACGTCACAAACGATGGCGGAGCTTTTAGTATACTTAGCGGACGAGTAGATTTATTACGTTGGTTATCATTGGCAGTAAGTTTGGCATTAATAGCATTTGCATTGTTTGGCCCAGTATTAAATCTTTGGGAGCAATTAGGCTATGGCTTAATTTTAGGTGGAGCTATTGGTAATGGTATCGATCGGTTTGTCTTAAGCTATGTTATTGATTTCCTTGATTTTCGCTTGATTAACTTTGCTGTATTTAATATTGCAGATTCGTGTATCAGTATTGGTATTGTTTGTTTGCTGATTGCTTCTTTCAAAAAAACACCGACTTCAAATCACAGGTCGCGCTAATCTAGACTTTGGGTAGCCACTTTACATCATTCATTTTATGGCGATCGCATTGGAGCATCCCACTTTTTTGCATGTCATTGCGAGGAGAAACGACGAAGCAATGACAGCTATTCTCTTATTAAAAAATAAAAACTGGGATGTACCCGATCGCACTTTCCAACAAAAATCTCTAGAACCCTTACTGTAAATCTGGAGAATTGCAGAATAGCTTTAGATACAGCGGATTTCAAGTTGGTGAAGAGCGCGGTCTTGGGGGTTTCCACGCCAGTTGCTACCCTGCGGGTAGCCGCGCAGAGCGCGTCTACAAGTCGGCAAAGCCGCCCAACGCACTGGCCCCCATGAGCGACTGCTGTTAGTGCAGCGGAGCGCGAGTCATCAAGCGTCACGAGCATCACCCGCAGGGTTAAGTACACCAGTGTAAGTCTCAAAGTTAGGGATAAAGCCTGTTTTACTTCTGACTTTTTACCCTGAATTTTGCTGTAAATCAATTTTTATCAGTAGTTTTCTCAACCCAAGCCGATAAATACTAAAACCCTTTCTCATTCTTAATATTTAAGAATACTGAGAAAGGGTTTCAGCAATTTACATCTGGATATGACAGATGCACCAACTATTATTTGTGGTAAACGGGCATCAGATGATACCTCAATTAGTTACCCGTAGTGGGAGTTTTTGGTGAATCAGAGCCTGGAACTGTACTGGGACTAGCGCTTGGTTCGCTAGTGCTGCCAGGGGTGCTAGAATCTGGTGATGTTGAGCTTCCTGGCATAGGAGTTGAGTTGCTAGGATTACTAGGCTCAGGTGCTGTTGGACTTTCTGACCCAGGAGTTAAGTTGCTAGGATTGCTAGGCTCAGGTGCTGTTGGGCTTTCTGACCCAGGAGTTAAGTTGCCAGGACTAGTGGGGTCTGTTCCTGGTGTTGGAGTTAAGTTGCCAGGACTAGTGGGGTCTGTTCCTGGTGTTGGAGTTATGTTACCAGGACTGGTGGGGTCTGTTCCTGGTGCTGGGGTTGTGTTACCAGGACTAGTGGAGTCTGGCGAGGTTGTACTATCTGGAGTAGTTGGGCTGCTAGGGGTACTACTATCAGAAGGCGCGGTACCTGGTACTGTCGTACTGCCAGGAGTACTGCTATCAGAAGGCTCAGTTGCTGGTACTGTCGTACTGCCAGGTGCGCTGGGCGTGGCTGATGTACCGCCTTGACAACGGGAATTTAGGGGAGAACGTTCACACAGGATTTTAAAACCTTCTGGTGAGAGTTTAATTTCCGTTGCTGAATTAGTGGATGAGTCACTGGATTGAGCGATTTGGGATTTACTGGATTGGGCAACAGCAACGTTAGTTGTGAGTGCCAAAGTTAGGGCTGTACCAATCAAAGACAGAGATTTTCCCTTCATTATAAAATTAACCTCACACGGAAACGGAACTCTCGACCCATTAAAACAGACTCTAGCTTATAGAAAATCTTCCTAAATGAAGATGTTTAGCTTTGCTTGCAAAGGTGTGAATATGCTAAAGCAGTCAACTCTGGTTTTGAGAAATACAAAACTAAAAATCCTGGCTCTTGCGATTAATCAGATAATAGTAGATAAAATAAGCATTACAGAGTAAGGGTTAGAATTTTAAAATATGCAAAAGAGTAATAATTATAACTCAATGTTAATTCGTAGTTTTGATTAATATAATGTTGGAATTAATACTATGAAAATTCAGTAAATAAATTTCTGCTTTGGCTTATGAGTAAAATGATGAAAGATTTGTGTTGAGACAGCCATTCGCCTGATTCTTCCCTAAATTAGTTGTGATGTGAATAGCCGATGAGTTCCCCCCAACCCCCTCACAAGCCACAAACGTTACTTGGTCAACTGACTCAAGCAGTACATACAATTCAAGCTAGGGTTGACTTCTCTAAGCTGGCGCTCAAGCCTAATGCCAAAGTACCAGAAATCTGGGTGCAGGATGCGGGGGCGGATAAAGCGGAAATATATCCGCTGTTGGGCGATCGCTACGTACTAGGTCGCAGTTCCAAATCCTGCGATATAGTCATTCGCAATCCAGTAGTCAGCCAAATTCACCTGTCACTGTCGCGAGATTCTACTCAGCGTACCCCTGTTTTCGTCATCAAAGATGAAAACTCAACCAATGGTATTTATCGGGGTAAGCGGCGGCTCACTTCCTTAGAACTGCGTCATGGCGATATTCTCACCTTGGGACCACCAGAACTCGCTGCTTCTGTGCGGTTGCAATACGTCGATCCACCAGCTTGGTATGTCAAAGCCGCAACTTGGACAGCCTACGGTGTTGCCGGTGTTAGTGGTCTTTTGGCATTGGTGATTGGCGTAGAATGGCTGAAATTTTCTGTCAGACCTTTACCTACAGCGACTCGTGCCCCAGTAATTGTTTACGCCCGTGATGGTGCAACCCCTCTGCGCGAGCCGCGGACTACCGCTCACGTAGACATGAAGCGGTTGCAGGATTTTGGCCCCTATTTGCCCGCCGCTGTGGTTGCATCAGAAGATAGTCGTTACAACTGGCATTTTGGGGTCGATCCATTGGGAATTTTGCGAGCTGTATTGATCAACAGTCGCAGTGGAGACGTGCAGCAAGGAGCCAGTACTGTTACCCAGCAAGTAGCTCGCAGTTTATTCCGCGACTATGTTGGTAGCCAGGACTCTCTTGGACGCAAAGTGCGGGAGGCAATAGTTTCCCTGAAGCTAGAAACTTTCTATAGCAAAGATGAAATTTTGCTGACTTACTTAAATCGGGTTTTTCTGGGGGCTGATACTTCTGGCTTTGAGGATGCCGCACAGTATTACTTTGGCAAGTCAGCTAAAGAATTAACTCTTTCAGAAGCTGCAACGTTGGTGGGAATTTTACCTGCGCCTAATGCTTTCGATTTTTGTGGAGATGGGCCGAATAAACTAGAAGCTGCTGAATACCGCAATCGCGTCATTAAGCGAATGCTGGAGATGGGCAAAATCAAACCAGAAGAAGCGAATCGAGCTAGGCGTTCAACCATCCAAATTAGCCCCAAAGTCTGCGAACAGCAAGCAAAGACAATCGCTCCTTATTTTTATAGTTACGTCTTTCAAGAATTGGAATCAATTTTGGGGTCAGGAGCCGCAAGAGAAGGCAATTATATTATTGAAACTCAGCTCGATCCCACAATTCAATCCCAAGCAGAATCAGCATTGCGTAATTCAGTCAACAACGCCGGTTCAACTTTCCGTTTTTCCCAAGGAGCGCTTGTTACTCTTGATTCTAAAACTGGCGCGATTCTGGCGATGGTAGGTGGAACTGATTACAAAAAAAGTCAGTTCAATCGCGCCGTCCAAGCTAAAAGACAACCAGGTTCTACCTTCAAAATCTTTGCTTACACTGCTGCGATTCAGCAGGGAATTCCAGCATCTAAAAGTTACTCCTGTGCCCCTTTGCCTTGGCAAGGCTTTACTTACAAACCCTGTCGTTCTGGTGCTGATATTAGTCTAGATATAGCTACAGGGCTTGCCCTTTCGGAAAATCCGATCGCTCTACGGGTTGCGAGGGATGTAGGACTAAATAAAGTAGTAGCAATGGCGCAGCGCTTGGGAATAAAGTCGCCTCTCGACCCAGTTCCTGGTTTGGTGCTAGGTCAAAGCGTAGTCAATGTTTTAGAAATGACAGGTGCTTTTGGTGCCATTGGCAATCGTGGTGTATGGAATCCTCCCCATGCCATTAGCCGGATTCTAGACAGTAGTGATTGTAGCGATCGCAATGATTTAAAAACCTGCCGTGTCGTCTATTCCTTTGACCAAGATCCAGACGCTAATCAGCGAGTTTTATCAACTGGGGTAGCAGACGAGATGACTAGTTTGATGCGTGGAGTGGTCACAAGAGGTACTGGTCGCAGTGCTGCCATTGGACTAGGGGAAGCTGGCAAAACGGGCACAACTGATAAAAACGTTGATTTATGGTTCATTGGCTTTATTCCCAATCGGCGACTCGTGACTGGTATTTGGCTGGGAAATGACAATAATTCACCCACATCTGGCAGCAGTGCCCAAGCGGCTCAATTGTGGGGGAATTACATGGGACGAATTACCCGCTAAATCTGTAATTCGTAATTCATATTTTCCAATTACGAATTACGAATTAGTAATTACGAATTACTTGTATCCCTTCCAAGCAGTGACTTCGAGTTTACCGCTAGGTTTGAAGACTACCTGGTAATGAGCTAGAGGTTCTTTGTTGTTAGGAGCTGCTACATTTGAACCATAAATTGCTTGAAACATTTTAGGTAGCGGTGTTTCCCGAAAATAGTCATAGGCAAATTGGTTAAGCGGTTCGTAGTCGGCAATTGTGCCATCTTTGTTGACAGCTACTCGATACTGCAAATCTTGCGTGAAAGTAGGAGTACCACCCCAGTTTTGCCGAATCGCCTTGTAAAGCTTTTGGTTTAAATTTTTAACTGCCTTGGGTTCAGTGATTTTTGAACCGACTACTTCAGGTGTCTTAAGGTATCCTCGCCAAGGACTAACTTCCAATACACCTTGGTTAGTAAATACTATTTTAAATTGAGCAATTGGTTCGTTGGAAACGGAAGGACGGCTAGCGGGATTGTAAAGTAGGTTGGGCAAAGGAGTTAACTCTATTCCTTGATTTGCATCTTTATTGACTGCTTTATAACCAACGATCGCACCATCTGCCGCCACACCCAGACGATAGACTAAATCTTGTTTTAAAGCTGTGCGATTAGTCCAAGCTGGATTGATTTGATTATAAACTTGGCGATTCAACAGACGTAGCTGGGATGCATCAGTAATTTCAGGAACTGTATTTAAAAGTGCTTCTAAATCTGTAACTGTGGGTTTTGCAGCTGCTGTAGGAGTGGCAACAGCGATGGGAGTCGATGTAGGAGTCGCAGCATTTATGGGAGTTGAAGTGTCTGTGGGCGTTGTTGTAGGCGGTGTAGTAGAATTGCTGCTTGGTGTTGCAGAACTAGTTTGTTCCTCTGGTTTCGGCTGTGGAGGACGCACCTCTGGAGGCGGAATCAGACTAAAGGCGATCGCAGCAACTGCTAAACTTGAAACTCCAATAGTTGCAGGTACTGCCTGCTTGAGCAAGGCTCGATTCGCACCACCATAACGTCTAGCAACTGGTTGTAATTCTAGTGATAACTCTGGTAAAGTTTGCGTATCAGCGAAAAACTGATCTACAGCTTCCACTAAATCAAACAACTGTACCGTATTCAAATCAATTTGAATAGGCGATTTATTATAGTTAGGATTAGACTCAAAACCATCTGGCGTACTCTCAGAATGCACAATTAGTCTGTGCCGATTAGGGTCAATTTTTTGAAACTCTACTAACTCTGAGTCCTGGTTGTGCGCTTGTGGGTTCGGTACATTACTCAAAAATTCTTGGGCATAGCCACTTACTGCCCTTACCAAACTTTCAAAAAATTCTCGCCCTCCTACCAAGGGTTGGTTATGGTTAGATAAATAGCATTCTGCATTTACCAATATTGATAGTTCCGGGCGCAATTCCTGAAAGTGTGCAGCCCTTGAAGCATCACTTAAACCCTCTAAAAGCAGCGTACAGTTAGGAAGACTGTACTTACGTTGTATATTCATATAACCTCTGAAGAAACACGGGTGTAAGGGTGTAAGGGTGTAGGGGTGTAGGGGAGGAAAAAGTGTTTCTTTTATTCATAGCGGGTGGCGCACCGCCTGTCGGCCGCTCTTAATAATCCCCCCGACTCGTATTTGAGGAGTGTCAATCTACTTCACCATCAAAAAGACTAATCCAGAATCGCTGCATTCCAGCAGTGCCAGTACAAAATAATAATTGTCCCAACAAATTGATAGCTAACTCATCTAATTTTTCGTCAGAACTTAATGCCAGCACACCAGAACGTCGGGCATTCATTCTACTTTTAAAATGCGCTCTAAACCGCTCTAAATAATTAGATAGTCGCAAATTTTGCTCTAGTGGGAGCTGCTTTTCATGCATTTGCTGATATATCGCAATCAACTGGCGGATGACAACTGTTAAACGCCGCGCTATGTAACAAGCAATTACCACTAAAGCTTTTGCTTCAATAATGGTTAACGGGCGGCGGATATGCGCTCGTCGCATGGGATTGGAGCTACGCATTCGCCACAAATTCACCCGATCTTTAACAATTCCTTTTAATTCCAACTCTTCAGCAAAAGTCAGGATAGCTTCAGAACCACCAAGTTCTAAAGCTTCAATTGCCAGTAAAATGAGATCGATTTGCAACCTGGTTCTAGGGGGACATCCCTGTCCTGCGATCGCAGGCTCGGGTAAAGTGTCCAGCATCATCGGTAGTGATTGAGGGGTCGGACTATTCAACGGCGATAAGCTCGCGGAGACATTCATTCTCTAAAATACCTTGTGCGCTTCCAACAGACTAGATAAAACTAGTGCAACTAATTTAAGATTAAGTAGCTAAACAAGAACATTAGACTTTTGGCAGTAGCAGGGCTACCTGATATATATACATTACTTACTTGTTCTACTTAAAGTTTCCGTACACCTATAATTTAGGTTTTTAAATCATCAGTTTACCCTCTCTTTTGTAATAACCAGTCCATCTTTAGCTTGGTGTAGATTCTCAGTATCGTCAATGGATTGCGAAACAGAAGCTGTGAACCCAAGCATATGACATCCTGCGTATGACATTATAGTGTACGATTTTTCAGGTATCTGGAATTGGGGATTGGGGACTGGAGACTGGGTACTGGGAAAGAGATGTAGTCATAAATTCTTTAAATTCCTAATCCTCAATCCCCAATCCCCAATCCCTAATCCCCAATCCCCGTTTATGGATTTGAAATCTCTGATTCGTGACATTCCAGATTTTCCTAAGCCTGGAATTTTATTTCGTGATATCACTACTTTACTGCGCGATCCAGAGGGATTGCGCTATAGTATTGACTTTTTTACACAAAAATGCTCTGATGCTGGTCTGAAAGCGGATTACGTTATAGGTATGGAATCGCGGGGATTTATTTTTGGCTCTCTTCTAGCCTACAAATTAAATTCTGGTTTTATTCCCGTCCGCAAAAGAGGTAAATTACCAGCAGCTGTTCACTCAATTGAATATGAATTAGAGTATGGTACTGACTGTTTGGAAGTTCATCAGGATGCACTACAACCAGGTAGCCGAGTCTTGATTGTAGATGATTTGATTGCCACAGGTGGGACGGCAAGTGCAACGGCAAAGCTGGTGCAACAGATTGGCTGCGAATTGGTGGGTTTTGGGTTTATTATCGAGCTACGGGATTTACAAGGGCGCAAACATCTGCCGAATGTGCCAATTATCTCCCTGATTGAATATTAGTTTGGTCAATGCTGAGTAGTCAGCGGTTTTGAGCAACTAACAACTAACAACTGACAACTGACAACTAACTGCTATGACTTCTACGAGAATTTCCTTGGAGACAAGTCGCGATTGGCTAATCAGGTTCATTACGAGCGAGACTTTTATTTATGTGGTGAAACGCATATTGCAGGCGCTGCTGACCTTGTTTTTAGCATCAGCACTGTCGTTTTTCATCATGAAATTGTCTCCAGGAGACTATATAGATACCCTGCGGCAAAATCCGAAAATTTCTCCAGAGCGAATTGAGGAATTAAGGCGGCAGTTTGGTCTTGATAAGTCCTGGGTAGAGCAGTTTTGGCTGTGGCTGTGGCGAATCTTTACAAGAGGAGATTTTGGCACAAGTTTTGTTTATCAACGCTCTGTGGGTTCTCTTTTGTGGGAACGAGTGCCTGCAACTTTAATGTTAGCGATCGCTTCTTTAATTTTCACTTGGGCAGTGGCTATACCCTTGGGCATCATCGCTGCTGTTAAGCAAAATCGAGCTACAGATAGAGTTTTACAGGTGATTAGCTACACTGGGCAAGGATTTCCCAGTTTTATCACTGCTTTATTCTTACTAATAGTTGCCCAAATCACCTCACCTATATTTCCAGTCGGCGGCATGACTAGCATCGACCATGCTGATTTATCGTGGTTCGGTAAAATTATAGATATTGGCTGGCACATGATTTTACCCACTATCGCTTTGAGCATCACTAGCTTTGCTGGTTTACAGCGGATTACTCGCGGTGAATTATTGGATGTTCTGCGTCAAGATTACATCCAAACAGCTCGTGCCAAAGGATTGCCAGAAAATCGGGTTATTTACGTTCATGCTCTCCGCAATGCTATCAATCCCCTAATTACTTTGTTAGGTTTCGAGTTAGCTAGTTTACTCAGTGGTGCATTTATTGCTGAACAGTTCTTTAACTGGCCAGGTTTAGGAAGGTTGACATTGCAGGCAGTTATAGCTAAAGACCAGTATTTAGTAATGGCAAGTCTGGTCATGAGTGCAGTGCTGCTAAATGTGGGTAATTTGCTAGCTGACTTGTTGCTGAAAGTAGCCGACCCTCGAATTCGGTTGGAATCTTAATAGTCAGTTGTCAGTGGTCAGTTGTTAGTTGTCAGGAGGCAGAGGGGCGGAGGGGAAAGAAGAAAAACTTTTATTACACTCTTGTACCCTATCTCCTCTGCTTCCCATCTCCTCCGCTTTCCCTGCTTCCCCTGCTATCTCATCTCCCTCATCTTCTCTATCCATGCTGTCCGAAGTTTATTATCTGTTGCGTTCCAAATCAGATGGACGTTATCTCATAGCTCGTCCTACTGCTGAGACAGCAGGTTATTTATTGCTGTTTCGGGAAAGCTTTGATGCTTTAAGTTATCTCAACACCCATGCGGCAGAAGTGGCAAATCGCTTTGCTGTAGAATCTATTCCTGGCACGCAGTTAGGAGGCTTGCTCAAACGTTGGGGTTTTAGCGGTGTGGGGATTGTGAGTGACCCTTTACTACCAAAAGTCGAGTTTTTACAGCACAACTGAACGGCGAATTAATTGGTGTTCAATTTAGATTAAATTTTTAATTACCCATTGATTTCTAAAGCTTTTATTCAAGAACAGGGTAATGGGCTACTCCGGCACGAGGAACAACTCGTTACCGAAGAACTGACAAGAAGAGGCATCCCAATTACTTTTTATACTGAAAAACGTGTTCATAGAAGACAACTTTCACTCGATCGTGAGTCTCTAGTTGTTGGCGATATGCCATGTGTGTTAGGCGCACTAAAACAGCTTGGTATTCCAGAACCTCTGCCTAATGATTATCCCGCTTCACTTGGGAATTTCATGCACCGTCGTACATGGACATCTACTCTACAACAGTTGGAGATGGGATTTCAAAATGGTAACTATCCTCCAACATTTGCTAAACCTGCTGCACGTCGTAAACGCTTTACCGGTTGTGTTTTTGAATCGGAATATGACTTTTACCGAGTTTACGGAGTATTGCGTCAAGAAAAGTTGTTGTGTTCAGAAGTAGTGTCTTGGGTGAGTGAGTACCGAGTCTATGTTGTTCGCTCGGAAATTAGAAGCATCAATTGCTATGATGGAAACGCCAATATTCCACTAGATATTGAGAAAGTTCAGTACACTATCAAAGCTCTTGATAACGCACGAGAATCTTATTCAGGATATGCAATTGATTTTGGAGTTTTAGACTCTGGAGAAACTGCTCTGGTAGAAATGAATGATGGTTTTGCTATTGGAGCAAACAAAATCGATCGAAAAAATTACACTGATATGATTTTGGCCAGATGGCAAGAGCTCTTGTCTCTCACCTCCAATTATTTCACTTCTAGCTAGCTTTATCTATGAAGATCGAATTGTTCTAACAATGTTTTAACACTAGCATTGCTATCTAAGAAAGAAAATAAATGCCAGTAGCGAAGTTTTCCTTCTTTATCTAATATGAACTGTGCTGGCAAAGGTGCGCCTAATGCTTGTCCTACTTGATAAGTACGAAACACGCGGCAACTTGGGTCACTCAGCAATGGCATTTGTAAGCCTAAATCCCTCACTACTATTTGACTTTGCCGCTCATCGGTACTAGTAATCATTAAAACTTCTATGCCACGATTTTTAAATTGCTCGTAGTTTTCATTCAAAGCTTTGATATGAGGATAGCAAAAAGGGCAATATTGCTTTTCAGTAAATATCCGTGTAAAGGCAAGTAAAACTGGTTGCTTTCCTCTATAATTTGATAATTTTACCAAAGTTCCATTAGTAATATCTGGTAATTGAAAATCTGGTGTTCCTACATCCAATCTGAGTTTATTTGTAGCTGGTCTTGGCAGAAAATTGCGAAAGAAGCGCTCATTAAATAAACCACTAAAATCAGTTGAAGTTAACATGTTTTTCTCCTAATTTATATATTGCTATTTCTAATTCGAGGCAACACAGTTTATTAGGGGTAGATACATTTGCCTCTACTGCATATTGTATCCAAACGCCAACCGCTATCAAGACGAAATGACAAAACCACAGATTTAAACTGCCATTAACACTGATTTATATCTCTGTGTTTATGTGTGTTTATCTGTGGTTTTGATTGCTTTTGCTCTCAATTCTAATAAACTTGATTTGAAAATTAGGCAGAAAGCAAGAAAGTAGGGCAAAGAAACAGAGAAAGAATAATAACTCTTAACTTTGCGCCTCAAAATTTTCTAGACAGCAGAGAAGTAAACTTTGGACTTCACAGGGTCAGGAACCATTGTTTGATCGCCTGGTTGCCAACCTGCTGGGCAAACTTCGTCTGGGTGAGACTGAACGTATTGAATTGCTTGCAATGTCCGCAGGGTTTCATCGACGCTGCGACCAAAAGCTAAGTTGTTGATGGTGGCGTGCTGTATGATACCATCTTTGTCGATGATAAATAGACCGCGCAAGGCAATTCCTGCTGCTGGGTCTAGGACGTTGTAAGCAGCGCTAATCTCTTTTTTGATGTCGGAGACTAGAGGATAATTCAGGTCGCCGACACCACCAGACTTGCGATCGGTTTGAATCCAAGCGAGGTGAGAGAATTCGCTGTCTACGGAAACCCCAAGGATTTCCGTATTGATTTTCTTGAATTCATCGTAGCGATCGCTAAAGGCTGTGATTTCAGTGGGACAAACAAAGGTAAAGTCTAGAGGGTAGAAAAATAGGACGACATACTTGCCACGATAGTCGGACAGTTTAATCGTCTTAAATTCCTGATCCACCACAGCCGTTGCTGTAAAATCGGGAGCCTGTTGACCAACGCGGAGGCATCCTTCTGTTCCGTAAGTGAGGGACATTAACCTAATTCTCCTTCAACTTCTATTTTTTTAGTAGCGTTGGAATTCGGGTTAGGTAAAACTCACCCATCCACGCTGTCACCCGTCGGGTACGCAGTCTCTTAGGTCGGGTTAACCCAACATCAGGACTGTCTCACAGTTTGATTACGATCTGTTACGACTATATCATAGTCATAACGATTTTGAGTAGCAAATGGCTGATTTAGATACAAGAGAATGGTTACTCACAAATGGCTTAGGAAGTTTTGCCAGCGGTACCGTTTCTGATGTTCGCACCCGCACTTATCACGGTTGGCTGTTTGCCGCTACAAATCCGCCTTCTGGACGTACCTTGTTGCTTTCGCACCTAGAAGCTAGCTTGGAAGTATCCGGAAAAGTTGTAGCACTGGGGACGAATTTTTGGGGCAACGGTAAGATTGAGCCGATAGGCTACCAACTGCTGCATTCTTTTGATGTTAATCCTGTTCCTAAATGGATATGGGGTGAAGATACCTGGCAATTAAGCAGGCAATTAGTCATGCCCTATGGATTAGAAGAGAGCAGGGAATGGAGAGCAAAGGAGCAGGGGAGCAGGAGAGAATTAAAATCTACACTCTCCTTTGCCCCTCCGCCCCTTCACCCCTCCGCCCGATTTTGCCATCGAATTTTAATTCAGTATCGCTATGACGGCACAGATATTGGGATTTTAAGGCTGCGACTATTGATAGGCGATCGCGATTTTCACCACCAGCAAGCTGCTAGCCCAGGTTTACAGTTCTCGCAAATGCTTGGCGAACAGCAAGTCTGCTTACAAGCAATTATATCTGGGCATTTTGGCACACCCTGGCATTTGCGCTGGACGCAAGGAGAATATCAACCAGACGCAGTTTGGTACTGGAATTATGAGTTGCCAGAAGAGACGCAGCGAGGATTAGGCGATCGCGAAGACCTCTACAGCCCCGGTTATTTGACAGTTGCTCTCCGTCCGGGAGATGCAGTGACTTTAGAAGCACGGATAGGTTTTCCCGACCCTCAGCAAAATATCCTCACTTCCGAAACCTTTGCAGCAGCTGTAAAGGCAGACCAAGAAAGGCTTTGCCAGATTTTTGGATGGAATCAAGGGGGGACTGAGGAACTCGTGGCTCCCTCTGAGGATAAGGGGCAATGGGAAACTCGCGGCACTCTCTGGGGATTAGAGGCAATCGGGGCTAGTGACAAGGAAGATAAAGAGAATAATCAATGCCCAATACCCAATCCCCAGTCCCTAATTTGGCAGCAATTATTAAAAGCAAGCGATCGGTTTATTGTTTATCGAGCCTCAATTACTGGTCCCACGGTTATTGCTGGTTATCACTGGTTCAATGACTGGGGGCGGGATACCTTGATTGCTTTACCGGGTTTGACATTAGTACCACAGCGCTTTGACCTGGCAAAAGGGTTGTTGCAAACTTTTGGGCGTTACTGCCGCCAAGGTCTAATTCCCAATGCCTTTCCCGATGCTGACGGCGAACCGTTTTACAATAGTATTGATGCAGCGCTGTGGTGGATTGAAAGTTTAGGGCTTTACTTGGAAGCCACTCAGGACTGGCAATTTTTGGCAGAGCAATTCCCAGTTGTGCAGCAAATCCACAAAGCATTTATTGGTGGTACACGTTTCAATATCCAGGTAGATGCTACCGATGGGCTAGTTGGTTGGGATGCCAGCGGTGTAGCCCTTACCTGGATGGATGCAGTGGTTGGGGGGCAGCCTATTACACCCCGTCGCGGGAAGCCAGTAGAAATCAACGCACTATGGTATTCTACTTTATGTTGGATGAGTCAGTGGGCAGAACAATTGAGCAAACTGAAGTTGGGCGACCCGGTGCGTTTGACAAAGCAGGCACAGCGTTATGCTCAGCAAGCACAGCAGGTTACTGTCTCCCTACAAAAGTTTTGGAATCCCCAGCTAAACTATTTTTATGACAGTATTGAGCCAGACGATCGCCGCAATTCTCAGATTCGTCCTAATGCTGTTTTGGCCCTGTCCTTGTACCATTGTGGATTTGGGCAACAGCAGGGGTGTGCGATACTCGATTTGGCAACTAAGCATTTGCTTACTCCATATGGTCTTCGCAGTCTCGACCCGTCCGACCCAGAATATATAGGAAAATATATGGGTAACCTTGAAGAGCGCGATCGCGCCTATCACCAAGGTAGTGTCTGGTGTTGGTTAATTGGTCCTTTTATCCGTGCTTGGCAGCGTTTTTACCCCAAGCAGCCACTGCCTTTTAATTGGCAACCTCTATTGGCACACCTTTTATCTGATGGTTGTCTTGGCTCTATTTCTGAAATTTTTGACGGTGATGCACCTCATGCACCCAAAGGTGCGGTTGCTCAAGCTTGGTCAGTTGCTGAAGTCATCCGCCACATGAAGTAATGCTGAGGAGGCAGTACGGTGAGGTAGCCCCCATCTTGGCGGTTCCCGCCTTTAGTGCAGCGAAGTGCGAGTCTTCTCCCAAGGGGCGACGCTAAAAGCGTTAGCGAGTCTTCTCTCAAGGGGAGACGCTACGCGAACGAGTATCACGAGCGTCACCTGGAGCGAGGTTTCCTGCATTGTAGCAACTGGCGTTGCTGAGTTAGGAGGAGTGCAAGGTATTGCGCCCGTACAGAGTTATGGAATGATGAATTTTCGAGTAAAAACTGCCCCTTATAGAGCAATTGCTGCGGCTCTAAAATACTTATAAACCGCTATTGTGACTTTTAAAATGGCTCAGGTCTGACTTGAACAGACGACCCCAGGCTTATGAGTCCCGTGCTCTAACCAACTGAGCTACTGAGCCTAATTTTTCAATCCTTTCCTAAAATAGCATACAAATTTGATTATGACGAGTCTCCTTGATAACTAATTTTCGATAAATGGAGGCAACCGATGAAGGCTAAGGTGAAATACCCCCTTGAGGGATAAAGGGTAGGGTTAAAAGATTTCAAAGGGACTGGGTATTAGGTATTGGAAAATATTTTTCTATTCCCCAGTCCCCAATGCCCAATCAATAAACTTGATGTTACTTCCAAACTTATAAGGGGAACAATAACCACAAAATATCATCAGGGATAAACTACTTATGTCCTTCAAAATCTTGAGTTTGGATGGTGGCGGTATGCGCGGAGTCATCGCAGCACGCATCCTTCAAGAAATTGAGCGTCAAATTTACAAAAGCAAAGGTCAGTCTTTACACGAATATTTCGATCTGATTGCCGGTACTTCTACTGGCTCAATTTTAACGGCAGGCATTGCTAGTGGAAAAAAGAGTGCCGATTTGATTCAACTTTATAAACAGCAGGGTAAATATATATTTCCGATTCCAAAAAAAGACCATTACAAAATAATCCCGCCTATTATCCGACCGCTTTTTCAAGTATTTTCACAGCCTAAATATTCTCATCAGGGATTGATTAATGTCCTCCAAAATGAGTTGTCGTACAAGAGAATTAAAGATATTGAAAGACCGATAATATTAATTCTTGCTTATGATACGCTTTATCGAAATACCACATTTTTTACCAATTGTCATCCCGACCAAGGAGATCGATGGTACGATGACTGTTATTTATGGGAGATATGTGCTGCTTCTTCTTCAGCTCCCACTTTCTTTCCCCCTTACAAATTAGAGCCTGTTGATAAAGAAAAGTTTGGCCATTGGGTATTTCCATACATTGATGGGGGAGTTTCTGCTAACAATCCGACTTTGGCGGCGCTTAGTCTAGTCATGAGGCTCAGTCAGTCTTCAATCTCTCCGACAATCAAGCAAAAATATAACCTAGATAAACTTAAGCAGTTGGAAGATATTGCTATCTTATCTATTGGTACAGGCCAAACTGGTGAACCATATTTATTTGAGCAAATCAAAAGTTGGAAGAGCTTAGACTGGGCGCAACATCTGACTGATATTTTTATAGAGCCTACATCTGAAATTAATAGCACAATTAGCCGCCAAATTATGGGCGGATACGAGTCTAAACGTTACTTGCGTCTTCAGTTTGACTTGAATGAGAGATTTAAAGCTAAACCAGGTGAGACTTATAAAGATACTCGCACTTTATTGCAGCCAAAGGATCGATGCAACAAATTTACAAAAACCTACATTAGTGAAGAGATAGATAACGCTAGAGACGCAACGATTGAAAAGTTAATCGATACTGCATCTAAATTTATCGATGAAGGTTGTACATACTATACCAGAGACAATTGCGGGCCTCGGGTGAAGGATGCGATCGCTTCTTTTGTTGACGCTAACTAGTGTATCCACGGTGAAATGTCAATAATAGCTACATAAATAAATATAAGAATATCTTTTAATAAAAAATCAATAAATTAATTTATCTCATATAGCTATAATTAGCGGTTTTTTCTGTGTAGTTCTGAAGCTGACATGGGAATACTAAGTACCACAGATAAGTCAGACGACAAATATCAAAATTGGTAATCGTTTAACTTTTTGGGATGAGCTTTTGGTGTTTAACTATCCGGATTTTTCTTCTAAATAACTGTAGAGAATTAATAGGGTTAAGTAAACGGGCAACTTTCTATGAAAACTCTGTTTTATACATATAAAAACTTTATATGCACTTAATTACTAAGCTCTTAAAACAGGTTTTTAAACTTCTGATTACTTTTTGTTACCAGAAGTGATGTTGCTAGAGAGCTTATCATTACTCGACAAATAAGCAGCTACTCAAACAAACTCAAGAACTAATTTCCACAGACAGTCAGAGCAATGAATTAATAGGTACGACCATACATAGTGCAAGTAGAGGAAAAAATTTACCAGTATTTACTGGATACTCCAATTCATCTACGAGCCTTATCAAAAAGATCATCTACCGAAGGACAGGGTTATGTCAATTCTCATTTGAATTTTATTTCTTCTGAGTACAAGTGTTCTAAAAATCTAGCGATTTGCTAGATATAAGCTGCAAGAGCATTGTTCTGTCAAAACGTATTGAGTTAAGTCTTAATCCATCTACTGCAATATTAACTGCGAGAATATGCCCATCATAGCTAACCTCAGCCAGAAAGCTAGTAGTAGATGTGAATCTTCACCGGATCTTTTGTTGAACAGTATTTCATTGATTATTGGATAATGAGGGCAATAATGTTAGTGAATTTTTTGGATGAGCGTGGTAGCGGTAGATAGAAAGAGTGTGATTTTACCTCGACTATCGGTAAAACTTTTGTAGTGTTGTAATAACGTTAGGGTTTTTTGGGTATGACACTAGTAGCATGTAGCATTAGTCAATTAATGTAAATAATGATGCAGTGTGGGCAATCCGTTTATCGACCGAAATAAATTCAATGACGCATTGTATCCAACTGCGAATCCTCATCACCAGATGCTACTTAAAATTATTGGTCAGCGTTTTTTCCCAACTTCAGAAAAAACCAATCACATGGTAGCAATGTATTCGCTAATGGCACAATTGAATGATGTAATTTGGGCTTGACGAGTGCCCTCATCCCCATAAGTCAAATGTACTTTGAGATAACTATCTGGCTTGTAGGGCATTCGTTCCGCCCACTCAATCGCTACAATTCCTGGGATCGCTTCAAAACCTTCCCAGTAGGTTTCTAGGTTTAAGGCTACGACATCTTGTGATTCTAAACGGTATAAATCTAAATGGTAGAGGGGAAGCCGTCCTTCTGTGTACTCATTAATAAGAGTGAAAGTAGGACTAACAATTGGTTCAATAATGCCTAACCCTTGTCCGATACCTTGTACCAGCGTAGTTTTGCCAGCACCCAAATCACCCTCTAGTAAAATAACGCTACCAGCGTCGAGAGTTTGACCAAGAGTAATTCCCAAGTGCAGCGTCGCCTCAGCATCTGTGAGCAAAATTTTCATAATTAGTCAAGAATCAATAGTGAGGCAGTCCGGTGAGTCCAGCACTGCGGGAGGGTTTCCCTCCGGAGCCACTGCGGTGAAGCACTTGCTGTCTTGGCGGTGTTAGCGAAGCGGTAGCGAGTCATCGAGCGTCGGCAGTCCGGTCTTGGGGTCTCCCTAAGTAGAGGAACTGCCGTTAGCGCAGCGAAGCGCGACGTTAGGAGCGTCACCCGTACTGCTAAAGCAGAACCCGCAGGGTAGGGTCTTGGATTTCCCCAAGTGGAGGAGGCAGTGCGTTGCGGGGGTTCCCCCCGTTGTAGCAACTGCCGTCAAGTGGCTTGAGACTCGACGCTCGGTCGCGTAGCGTCAACCATAAGGGTCAAGAATCAACGGTCAATAGTTATTACTTTGGACTATCTTCCATGATGAGCTCCACCGTACCAACGCAACAGAACTCGTGCTAGTTTTTGGGGATTATGACGCACGCAGCCGGTTTCATCTTCATACAAAATATTAGCTGGGACAATTCGCCGTCCTAGCAAAGATACGGCTTCCCGGTCTAGGAAAACGGGATGAGAATTTTGTTGGGCATAGCGCAGGAGTGTTTGGGCAGAGGGTGATTTTTTATGTACCAGTACAGCATCAAAAAGCCGTCTGTGTCCACAAGCGGTATCAATTGCGCTAATGTGATCGGCAACAGTATAGCCTTGAGTTTCTCCTGGTTGGGTCATAATATTGCAGACATAGATACGTGGAACTTTTGTGGCGGCGATCGCATCGGCAATCTCTGGTACTAGTAAATTAGGAATTAGGCTAGTATAAAGGCTACCTGGACCAATAATAATGTAATCAGCTTCTTTAATTGCCTTAATCGCTGCTGGCAACGCTGGGGGATTAGCAGGTATGCAGCCCAGTTTGACAACTTTCCCCCCAGCTTTGGGAATGTTAGACTCACCCTCAATGCGACGACCATCAGCTAATTCTGCCCAGAGGCGAACATCGCTGAGAGTTGCTGGTAAAACTTGTCCCCGTACTGCTAGCACTTTAGAACTGGCAGCCACCGCCCGTTCTAAGTCCCCAGTAATCTCACTCATTGCCGTTAAAAACAAATTGCCAAAACTATGACCTGTTAACCCATCACCTGCACGAAAGCGATATTGAAATAATTCTGTTAATAACTTTTCTTCATCTGCTAGCGCTGCTAAACAATTGCGAATATCCCCTGGTGGTAGAACTCCAAACTCTTGGCGTAACCGCCCAGAAGACCCACCATCGTCGGCTACGGTGACAATAGCAGTAATATTAGCGCTATAGGTTTTCAATCCCCTCAATAACGTAGAAAGTCCCGTACCACCACCAATCACCACTATTTTGGGACCTCGGTACAATCGGCGATGGGCCAACAGCACATCAATCAGTTCTTCTTCTCCTTCTCGTCTCAGTACCTTAGTAATTGAGCCGACGGTGCGAGTTTGCCCCCAAAGCAGCAAAAGCAAGCCACATAGCAACACCAAAGGACCGCTGATATAGTTGGGTAAAATATTGGTGATTACTCCCAACAAGCCCCTAAGCAACTCGATCATCCAAAAAATTGGGGTCAGCTTAATCCAAATAGCCAACCCCAGACTTGCCAGTAATACACCTCCAACGCTGATTAGCAACCAACGTTTGACCGATAGTCCAGGAGATAACCACTTGAACCACTGGTTAACCCGATGGGAAGTGCGACTGCGCGACTGCTTTTGCAGGGCGTTGAGGGCTTGTCTGAGAAAACCGATTGACATACCTAGTTCAAAGCAGTGGTACAAACAATGATTAACAGAAAATGTACACTACCTGGTTTTAACACCAAGTGAGCAATTATGAAATCTTTTAATGCCATTAGACTAAAAGCAAGTTGTCAAATTTGCCAGTGTTCCCACTAAAACAGTACCTGGCTTGGTAAAAGTAAATTTAATGGAAAAACGAATTTTAGGATTAGATCCAGGACTGGCAATTTTAGGGTTTGGGGTAATTACCTGCAAACAAAATCCAAATAAAGCAGAAGACGCAACAGTAGATTTGCTGGATTTTGGGGTAATCACTACGTCGGCAGATGCGGAAATGGGACAGCGGTTATGTACTTTGTTTGACGATTTACACACCCTGATTCAAGAATTGCAACCAGATTTGGTTGCGATCGAGAAACTATTTTTCTATCGTATGTCAAGTACTATCCTCGTGGCACAGGCACGAGGTGTAGTTATGCTAACGTTAGCACAGCATCATCTACCATATGTGGAATTTACCCCTGCTCAAATTAAACAAGCTTTAACGGGGTATGGTAATGCAGATAAGTCTGAGGTGCAACAAGCAGTGGCGCGGGAGTTGAATTTAGAATATATTCCCAAGCCAGATGATGCTGCGGATGGTTTAGCAGTGGCTTTAACGGCTTGGTTTCAGCTGTGATTATTAAATACTAAATTTAAAATAGGTAAACTCAGAAAATTCCTGAAAGTTATGAAATGCACAATTGACCTACCCGACACCCTAGCCCAACAACTCAAACAATATTTACAAGACCATCCCCATTTAATTCGCTACGAACTAATGAAATGCTGTACTATGTCTCATCTCGCAAATAGTGATTGATGCGGGTTACTTAATACTAATATCCCAATTACAGAGCTACCCTTCTCTGGCTAGAAAAGTTTTTTAAATATATAACAGAGGTACGAAATATTCATAAATGCTCTATTTTACAGAGTTTTTAAGTAATGCCCCGTATCTTTGACAATATAGATTTGCAACTGCTACCGATTTTGCGAGAAACTCTCAAAGTCTCTTATCGGGCGGATTTTTGCGTTGGCTACTTCAATCTCAGGGGTTGGCGGAAAATAGATGATTTGATTGAACAGTATGTTGGTAGTGAAAAGGCTTGTTGCCGTCTGCTAATAGGGATGCAAAGTTTGCCCAGTGATGGAGTCCATGCAGCATTTACCCTTGGTAGTGGCGATGGGCGGATTGATAATAGTGCGATCGTGCGCTTCAAAAAACTCATGGCATCTGAATTTCGCCAGCAGTTGGCTATTGGTGCGCCTACTAATCAAGATGAGGCGGGCTTGCGAAGGTTAAGTTATCAACTAAAAACTCAGAAACTCATTATTAAACTGTTTCTGCGCCACTCCCTCCACGCCAAGTTATATCTTGTGCATCGCCATGACCCCAACACGCCAACAGTGGGATTCGTGGGTAGCAGTAACTTAACTCTTCCAGGATTGGCGAAACAAGGAGAATTGAATGTTGATGTTTTAGATCGCGATGCTTGCAATAAATTGCAAAAATGGTTTGACGATCGCTGGCAAGATTATGTTTGTATAGATATTTCTCAAGAACTGGCAGAAATTATCGATCGGAGTTGGGCGAGGCAAGAATTAATACTTCCTTACCACATCTATTTAAAGATTGCTTATCACCTATCTCATGAAGCGATCGCAGGACTTTCAGAATTCCGCATCCCCCGCGAATTTAATAATTTGTTTGATTTCCAAAAAGCTGCCGTGCAGTTAGCAGCACGTCATGTAACTAGACGTGGTGGTGTGTTGGTAGGGGATGTGGTTGGCTTGGGTAAGACCTTAGTTGGCACCGCCCTTGCCAAAATATTACAAGAAGATTGTTTTTTAGAAACGCTAATTATTTGCCCGAAAAACTTGGTGCAAATGTGGCAGGAATATGTTGATAATTATCGGCTGCTTGCCGAAGTAATGCCAATAAGTCAAGTACAAAATAAGTTACCAAAACTACGCCGTTACCGAGTTGTGTTGATTGATGAAAGTCACAATTTACGTAATCGGGAGGGGAAAAGATATCGGGCGATCGCAGAATATATTGCTGTTAACGAAAGTAAATGCATTCTCTTATCTGCGACACCTTACAACAAAACTTATCTTGATCTTTCTGCCCAATTGCGCTTATTTGTGCCAGAAGACCAAGATTTGGGGTTGCGGCCAGAAGCTTTAATTAATCAACTTGGCGGTAGTTCGGTAGGAGAATTAGAGTTTATTAGAAAACATCAATGTTCTGTACGTTCTTTAGCTGCTTTTGAAAAAAGCGAACATCCTGATGACTGGCGAGAATTAATGAAACGTTACATGGTGCGGCGGACGCGATCGTTTATTAAAGATAATTATGCCCAACCTGATGAAACTGGGCGTAAATATTTAGAATTTTCTGATGGCAGACGTTCTTATTTTCCACACCGCATACCTCGTACTCTCAAGTTTACTTTAGAAGGTGCTAACACTGACCTTTATTCTCGTCTTTACTCTGAGTCAATAGTAGAAGTAATTAATCAACTTAATTTACCTCGTTATGGGCTAGGAAATTACGTTATTGCTAAACACAAACAGCCTCTAACAGATACAGAACAACGCCTGCTTAACAGCTTATTTCGTGGCGGTAGAAGGTTGATGGGATTTTCTCGCACTAATTTATTTAAACGATTAGAAAGTAGTGGTATTGCTTTTATTCAATCAATTGAACGCCATATTTTACGGAACTTCATTTATTTATATGCCCTAGAACAAGGACTTGATATTCCTATTGGCACTCAAGATGCTGAGTTATTAGACACAAGTAATAACGATGAAGATGCTGATTCTGTAAAAGCAGCTTTGTTTGATACAGAAACAGAAGATGATGATTCCACTCCCTCGCAGCAAGTGGAAAGAGGAGAAGAAGCAATTCCTGTTTCTCACGAGGATGAAAAGGCATCTAAAACCGAAAAAAGCTTTCGTCAAAGAGCGGAGTCAATTTACCAAGAATATACAACGAGATATCAACGGCGATTTAAGTGGCTGCGTTCTACACTTTTTGACATTAAAAAGCTGAAAAGAGATTTACTAACGGATGCCAAAGCACTTATTAATGTGCTAGAACACTGTGGCGAATGGAATACACAAGAAGATGAAAAACTTGCTGCCTTGATTAAACTGCTAACAGAAACTCATCCCAAAGAGAAGGTACTAATTTTCACACAGTTTGCTGATATAGTACGCTATCTTACTGATAATTTGCCATTAAATGTAGCAGGGGTAACTGGACAGTCTCAAGACCCTACGGAAGTGACAGGAAGATTTAGTCCGGTGAGTAATGGAAAACGCGATCGCATTTCATCATCACATGAATTGCGTGTCTTAATTGCCACCGATGTTCTTAGTGAAGGTCATAATCTCCAAGACTGTGCAATTATCGTCAATTGGGATTTGCCTTGGGCTATTATTCGCTTAATTCAACGTGCAGGACGGGTAGACCGCATTGGACAAAATGCTGACAAAATTCTCTGTTATTCTTTTTTGCCAGCCGAGGGAGTAGAACGCATTATTAATTTGCGAGGACGACTCCGCAAACGATTGCAAGAAAATGCTGAAGTGGTCGGAACCGATGAAGCATTTTTTGAAGACGACGATGTACGAGTAATTCTAGACCTTTACAATGAGAAATCCGGAATTTTGGATGGTGAAGAGGATACAGAAGTAGACTTGACTTCAGAAGCGTTTCAAATTTGGAAAAAAGCTACTGATGGCAATCCGGGCTTGAAAAAGACGATTGAGGAAATGCAGAAAGTGGTGTATTCTACCCGCGCCCATACTCCCCAACCTGTCCAACCAGAGGGGGTATTACTTTACATGAAAACCACTGAAGGTAATGACTCTTTGATTTATGTTGACCGCAATGGTAATAGCGTTAGTCAATCACAATTAGCAGTTCTGCGGGTGGCGGCGTGTGAAGAATCTACCCCAGCGATACCTAGAGATAAACAACATCACGAGTTAGTGAAAAAGGGTGCTGAACTAATTGCTGAAGAAGAAAAAAATACAGGTGGTCAACTAGGGCGACCATCGGGCGCAAGGTTCCGCACTTATGAACGGCTTAAAAGTCATGTTCAAGAAATGAAAGGAACGCTTTTTGTTACTGAAGAACTTTTAAAAGCTATTGATGAGATTTATCGTTATCCTTTACGACAGTCAGCGATTGACACTCTCAATCGGCAACTCAGAAGCGGCATTAGTAATCAGCAGTTAGCTGAATTAGTGGTGGCACTACGAATGGATGACCGTTTGTGTATTGTCAGTGAAGAAGTAGAAAAACGCGAACCGCAGATTATTTGTTCGTTGGGATTATTCGAGGAGTAATTACTTATGACTTTCTCTACTCATTTATCATATAACCTTTCTTTTGAAGATTTTTTTAAATTACCAGAAACTAAACCAGCTAGCGAATATATCGATGGGAAAATATACCAAAAACCAATGCCTCAAGGCAAACATAGCAGAATCCGAACTGAGTTATCATCTGCTATTAATAATTTAAGTGAATATCAGCGCAAAGCGTTAGCATTAATTGAGTTACGCTGTACGTTTGATGCAAGTTCTTTAGTTCCAGATATTGCTGTATTTGATTGGTCACGAATTCCTGTTGATGACAATGAAGAGATTGCTAACAGGTTTGAAATTTATCCTGATTGGATTATTGAAATTCTCTCGCCTGATCAATTTGCTAATCGTGTTATTAATAAAATTATTTTCTGTCTGAAGCAGGGGACTAAATTAGGTTGGTTAATTGACCCTGATGATAAGTCGGTGATGGTGTTTCAACCTAATCAGTTGCCAGAGGTAAAATACGATCAAGATAAATTGCTTGTTCTTGATGTATTAGCAGATTGGCAGGTTTCGCCAGCAGATATATTTAGTTGGTTGAAAATTGAAACGCAAAGGGGCGCAGAGTTGAGCGCAGAGTAGCGCAAAGTTTGTTTCGCTCCATTGGCTACTAATTAATGAAATGCTGTATTTAGAGCAATACAGTTCAGATAAGCCCAAAACCCTCATGTAGAGACGCGATTTATCGCGTCTTAAAATACCAATTATTTACACCAATAACCCTTAACTGAACCGTATTGGTATTTAGAGTAGGAAGGGAGTAGTCAAGCGATTACGAATATTTGCTGAATTCTATTTATTTGGGAAGGGCACAATCTCAGTAAGGGTGCTGAACCATTTTTAATAATTTACCGTTTATAAAGTATCTATAAAGTGTAAAAAAGCATCGGTAAAAATATAAACCCAGAATAAGGGTTTCATAAAGTACGTACTGCCAGACTTAATTCATATAACCCTAGACTAAAAGTCTGAAGGGCGAATTTGCCATGCTCACTTTTCCCAATTAGCTGAGAAGGTAAATTATGCCGCTTAATTTTCAATGAACACGCGATTTACTTTATAAATTCTAGTTCAGTGATTTGTTTATAGAGAAATTAGGTTGGTCGCAACCTTCAAGGCAAAAAGCTGTTTTGTTGGAGATTGAGAATAAGACGTATCAATATCAAGGTATTGCTGAACTTTCAGGGGTTGCAGTTTTTGAAATCACAGCAGTAGATGGGAAAATTCCAGAAGCTAAAGTTCGGGCTGCTATTCATAAATAAATTACTAACTTAATAGCTGAAAATCTGCTGATTTTTATTGATAAACCACGAACACGTAGTCTTTGGTATTGGGTTAAAAGAGAAGGAAGTAAAAGCTACGTTCGTGACCATTTATATGTAAAAGGTCAACCAGGAGACTTATTTTTAAGTAAACTTGGTTCTTTAGTTATTGATATTACTGAATTAGAACATAGTGAACCAACTGTTGTAGAAATTGCCTACAAATTACAACGTGGGTTTGATGTTGAACCAGTCACTGGGTTATCACTTTGACAAGGTTTTAGAACGCGGTAGTTTTGATGCAATTATCACTAATCCACCGTGGGAAATATTTAAGCCTTATGCAAGAGAATTCTTTCTTCACCATAATGATCTTGTGAGAAAGAGCAAGATGGATATCAAGGCTTTTGAAAAAGAGCAAAAGCAGCTTTTAGAAGACCCTGAAATTACTACTGCTTGGCTAGGATATCAAAGCCAATTTCCTTATATAAGTGCTTACTACCGTTCATCTAATCAGTATAAAAATCAGATATCTATTGTTAATGGTAAAAAAGCTGGTACAGATATTAATCTTTATAAACTATTTCTAGAACAGTCTTTTAACCTGCTATGTAATGGTGGACAGTGCGGAATTATAGTACCTTCCGGTATTTATACTGACCTTGGAGCTAAGCAGTTATGGGAAATGTTATTTTCCCACACTTATATTAATACCATTTTTGGGTTATCAAACGAAAGATTTATTTTTGAAGGGGTAGACCATCGTTTCAAGTTTTCACTAGTGACTTTTGAAAAAGGTGGTTTTACTGATTCATTTACAGCAGCTTTCCGTATCAATTCGCGTGAAGCTATTAGAGTAAATCAGTTAGAGACTTTTTTCAAAAACCAAGATGAACGAGTTAAAATTTCAGTTCCACTTATTCGCGGTTTGTCTCCTGACTCTCTATCGGTGATGGAGTTTAAGAACGAGATAGACATCCAGATGGCTGAAAAAATGGCTAAATTTCCCTTGTTAGGGGAAAAGATTGAGGGTAAGTGGAATTTGCGCTTAACTCGTGAATTTGATATGACGAATGATAGTCATTTGTTCAAACAACAGCCTGGTAAAGGAAGTTTACCACTTTACGAAGGCAAGATGATTCATCAGTTCACTCACTTATATGCTGAACCGAGATACTGGGTTAATGAATCAGAAGGAAGGAAAGCTTTATTAGGTCGTCGTCAAGATAAAGAGCAGAAGTTAAATTACCAAACATATCGGTTAGCTTATCGTTCTGTTGCAGCAAGTACAAATGAAAGGTCTTTAATAGCATCTGTACTGCCTCAAAATATATTTTTTGGTCACTCCATGAATGCTAGTATCATCTTCGATGAAGAAAGCAGTGACCGCAAACGAATCATTAATTCATCTGAGGTTTTGTTTGTTACAGCTTGTTTAAACTCTTTTATATTTGACTTTTTAATTCGGCAAAGAATTAGTCAAAATCTCACAATGTTTTACATTTACCAACTACCTGTTCCACGACTAACAAAAAACGATCGCTACTTTAACGAAATAGTCGAACGCGCCGCCAAACTCATCTGCACAACACCAGAATTTGACGAACTCGCGCAAGAAGTCGGTCTAGATTCCTATCAACAAGGTGTTACCAATGAGACAGAACGCACCAAACTCAGAGCAGAACTCGATGGAATGATAGCACATCTTTACGGTTTAACCGAAGAGGAATTTAGTTACATACTCACTACTTTTCCTCTTGTGAATGAAACAGTTAAAGAATCAGCACTAGAAGCTTACCGCACCTTTACAAAAGTGAGATGCTCTGTTCAGAATTTAATGGCAGAATCACTGTAAATGTAGTTCCAACACCAACTTGACTGCTGACATTGATTTGACCATCGTGAGCGACAACGCACCTTTTAACAATTACTAACCCTAACCCAGTTCCCTGAATTGATTGGACATTTGAGGCTCGATAGAATGATTCAAAAAGTCGAGTTTGGTCTTCTTCAGGAATGCCAATTCCTTGGTCTTGAATCCGAAAAATAGCTACTCCTGCTATCTGGTCACAGGTTAAATTAAACCAAATATTGCTACCTGTAGGAGAATATTTAACTGCGTTAGACAGCAGATTCATGAAGATGTAATGTAAGAGCCGTTCATCCATCAAAGCATCTGTATTATTACTATGACAGGTAAAAATGATTTGATGCCCGGTAGTTGCAACCGCAGAAAATTCTGCAATTAGCTCTCGACAGAAATTCTCAATATTTAGTTGAGCAGGTTCGTACACAAGTTTTTCTGCCTCAGCCCTACCCATAAACAACACACCTTCCATGAGTTGTTTCATAGATTGCACAGCTTTTTTAATCCGCTTTAAGTAGGTATTTTTTTTTGTTTCTGTTAAATTTGCCCCGTGAATTTCTATCAGTTCTACTGCTGTTTGAATAACAGTTAGGGGATTGCGGAACTCATGAGAGACAGTAGAGATAAATAAGGATTTGAGATTGTTGAGTTCTCGTTCTTTATTCAATGCTTGCTCTAGTAATTCTGTTTGTCGTCGTTCGCTCAGATCCCAGAAAACAACTACAACACCACTTATCTGTTTAGATTGCCGCATGATAGGTGAAGCACTATCACCAATTGGAACTCTTGTTCCATGTTTGGTAATTAAAGATGTAAATTCCCCTAAATAAACAACCTCTTGTTCGCGTAACACTTTGGATACTGGGTTTTCTAATGTATCCTCTGTAACTTCATCCACAATTTGAAAAATATTTGACACGTCGTGTCCAAGGGCTTCTGCTTGCTGCCAGCCAGTTATTTTCTCGGCGGCGGGATTCATGAATGTCACCATTCCCATCTCATCTGTGGCAATTACAGCATCGCTCATTGAGTTTAACAGGGTGACTAAGCGATCGCGATTCTCCCGCAAGTCACGTTCGATCTCATGTTTTAACAGACCGATCTCTATAGCGATTCGTAAATCTTGTAATGTAAATGGTTTAACAATATATCCGAAGGGTTGAGTAATTTTTGCCCGTTGTAATGTATAATTATCGGCGTAAGCAGTGAGAAAAATGACAGGAATATCTAACTGCTCGCGAATATGACTAGCAGCTGTAATACCATCCATCTCACCTTTGAGGATAATATCCATTAAAACTAGTTCTGGTTTTGTCTCTGATGCCTTGGTAATGGCAACTTTTCCAGAAGAAGCCGTACCCGTAACGATGTACCCTAGTTGATTGAGTTGGCTGGCAATAGTTCTAGCCACTATCACTTCATCTTCAACGACTAAAATTCTCACTTGACCCATCTGAAATTGGCTGCTGCAAATCTAACTTTGGAAATTGAATTTTAAATACGGTTCCCTGTTGACTTTCTACAGTGATAGAACCTTCCAGTTGTGCTGTCACTAAGTCAAAAACTAACGAAAGACCCAACGAATCAGTATTATTCCAATCTAAATCATGTGGTAAACCAATACCATTGTCTTGGATAATCATCTCAATGTTATTACCGACATTGCGTAGAGCAATAATAATTTTGCCTGGTTGCTGCTGGGGAAAAGCGTGCTTGAGGGCATTAGAAATTAATTCGTTGACAATTAGCCCACAGGCAATAGCTTGATCGACATTTAAGCTCACTGAATCTATATGAGTTTCTAGACTAATTTGCCCAGGGACTATTTGATAGGAAATTAACAGACTAGTTGCCAAATTTTCGATATACTCATCAACATCAAGTTGTCCAATATTAGGTGAAGTATATAAGTTCTTGTGAATCAAAGATATAGAATCAATTCGATTTTGACTATCTCGGAAAACTCTAATAACTTCTGGATCTTTGAGTGTTTGAGACTGGAGTTGTAAAAGACTGGAGACGATCTGCAAGTTATTTTTAACTCGATGATGAATTTCTTTTAATAAAACTTCTTTTTCGGCTAAGGCGTTTCTTAAGTTAATTTCAGCTTTCTGTCGCTCAGTAAGTTCGTTCTGAGCTTGCTGAAATATACTGGATTGTTGAATAGCGATCGCAATTTGTACTGTCAGTTGGTCGAGAAAATCTAATTGATTTTCCTCCCACTCGCGGGGTCTAGAACATTGGTGCGCCACTAGCAAACCCCAAAGGAAACCAGATTTTTCTCCACCGACTTCTAACAAAATGGGTACGACTAAATTAGCTTTAACCTCAAACTGTTCCAATAATTGCAGATGACAATCACTTAGTCCGGCTTTGTAAATGTTAGCAACTGCCTGTTTGCGCCCCTGATGATACTCCACTCCACCGCCTGTCTGAAAACAAGTATCTTCAATCTTTTGACCTAAAGAAACTGTCCAGCCAGACTCTACTGATTCAGCCACAACTGTACCGCTCATATCTGGGGCAAACTGATAAACTACAACTCGATCGACCTCAAGCAAATCTCGCACTTCTTTAACTATGGCATTAAGAATATTTTGGAGGTTCAGAGACTGACGAATTCGTTGAGTAACAGCTCGCATCAGTTGCTCTCGCTCAGCCTGAGCCTTTAAAGTTCCTTCAGTTTGCTTGCGTTCTGTGATATCCTGACCAATTCCGATGATTTGACCATTGGGAAGGTTAACATTTGTCCAAGAAGTATCTAGCATACGGCCATCCCGCCTCTGAGTTCTAAAATCACCCCAACTGCGTTGTGCAGACTGAATAAAATTGATGACATACTGTCGATATTCAGGATCGGGGTATAACGCAGAAAGCAAATCGCTATTTTGAAAATCTTTTATTTGCCAACCAAGAACATCTTCCCATTCCTGGTTCACCCACTGGAGCTTTCCTTCAGTATCAATAAGTGCGATCATTAAGGGAATACGAGCGAAAATGCACTGAAGAAATTCATTTTGTTCTTGGAGTTTTACTTCGATATTTTTACGCTCCGTGATGTCAGATAATACAGCTAATATTGCCCATTCTCCATTGAAAGTTAAGTACTGAAGTGAAGCGATCGCCCAAAAAGAAGTTCCATCTGCCCTCTTGAGTGGGAGTTCATAATTTTGTAGCGATCCTTGGTGAGCAAGAGCTTCTAAAAGTGCTTTAAACTCTTTTGCATCGTGGTATAAATTTGAAACTAAGCAACTAACAAAATCATCTGGAGCAAACCGAAATGTTTGAATAAACTCTATGTTGGCATATAAAATTAATCCATCAGACACGCGAGAAATAACTAATGGTACAGGAATTGTTTCAGTAACTGCTCTAAATCTAGCTTCACTTTCCCGAAGAGTTCGTTTTATTTGTTTGTTTTCTGTAGTATCTGTTATGACGACTAACCGAGCATCATATCCAGCATAGTATATTGCATGTGTCAAAAGTTCAACATCAATAATCTGTCCATTTTTACAACGATGCTGCCATCGTCCAGAGAAGTGAGATTCAGCTTGGTTTTTGGCTAAATATTCCAGCAGTATTGGTACATCTTCTAGGGGGCGAATGTCACAAATTCGCATTTGCAAGAACTCTTCTCGAGAATAGCCATATTGAGCAATAGCAGCTTCATTTACTTCTAAAAATTGCAGATTATTCTGATTATAAATCCACATAGGATGCGGATGATTTATAAAAAGAAAATTGATATTTATCTGGTTAGCATCATTTTTTTGCTGTCGATGCAACTCCAAGTAACGGATGACTTGTCGTGCTATTTTTTGTAAGATTGCTTGTTCCTTCAATGTTAAATTGCGAGGTACAAAATCAATTATAGAAAGACTACCTAATGCAAAACCACTTGCAATTATTAAGGGAACTCCCGCGTAGAAACGAAAATAGGGTGCCGATCTCACAAGAGGATTTTCAGCAAACCGTTCATCTTTTAAAGTGTCTGGGATGATTAATATATCATTTTGTAATATGGTGTAACTACTAAAAGAATTGTTACGAGGCACTTCTAATGCAGTTAATCCAACTTTAGACTTGAACCATTCTCGCTCGGCATCTACTAAGCTAATCAGAGCAATTGGTGTTTCACAAATATCCGCCGCTAGCTGAGTTAGATCGTCAAAAGTTTCTTCAGGTGGTGTATTTAAAATTTGATATTGATAAAGTAATTCTAGTCGTTGGTTTTCATTTTCAGGTAACGGCATTGCCACTTAAAATAGCGATTTTTTGGTTGCAAAAATTTGCCCCATGAGAATGGTGCTTGAGGTCGATCGAGAGTGGTTGTCTAAAAAACTAATAAGCTCCCATCAGCACTTTTAGCAGACTATGGTCAGTTTTTGCAATATAACTGATGGCTTTTGTTATAAAATTTACATAGGCAAGCATGACAATAAATCTTTGGCAAACACCGACTCGAAAATGCGAGTCGATCTTATCAATTTGCCATAGGGTCAGAAAGAGGCAAAGGGTAAACCCTATAACCTCACTTATCGTGGGTGGCTTCTTTTACTCGCGTACTTGTATCAAGTTCATCACCTGTTAGACCAGAATGTCCGCCGCTTCAACGCAGATATACCTAAATATATTTACAGTGTTGAAAAATCAACCACAAAGACACAAAAGAGGGCAGTTGCATGGGCAGGTTTTACCCGTGACACAGAGAATCTCTGCGCTACGGACACTTTGCTCAACGGGGGAACCCTCCGTTCGCGCAGCGTCGACCATAGGAGAAGTTCGCTTGGAGGGAAACCACGCCACTTGCTACCCTCCGGGTTCCGCTTTAGCGGTACAAGCCGGGAACCCTTTCGGCAGTTCGCAACCGACGGAAACCGCCAGCACTGCGACTGCCGACGCTCCTACGTCGCTACCGCTACGCTAACATTAACGCAGTGGCTCCTCCTGGCGACTTCTCTCTGCACACAACTTCTCTATGCGGTTCGTTTTATCTTGGTCGCCCTAATGTTGTGATATATAAAACGGCTTCATCCGTAGGAATTCCTAAAACTTCATTGACTCGATCGTCAAAGAAGCCGCCTATACCGCTGACACCCAAATTTAGATGAATTGCGGCTAAATTCAGCCTTTGTCCCAAATGTCCGGCATCCATGTGTAAGTAACGGTAAACGCGATCGCCATATTGAGAAATAGCTGATTTCAGGTCGGCTGTATGGAAAAGCACTGCTGCCGCATCCCGCCCTAAATCTTGTCCCAAACAGAGAAAGTGTAACTCTCGCCGGAAGTTTTTGAACCGAATTTGTCTTAATTCTTGGGCTTTGGGCGCGTAATAATAACAGCCTGCCTCTAATCCTTTTACTCCACAAACGGCAATAAATGTTTCTATGAGATTTAAATCAAAGTAATCTGGAGAATTATCTAAATTTTGGTCGATATAATTTTGCGGTTGATAAGTGAAGTCGAGTAAAGCTTTTAGCTCATCGAAGGTTAAATCATCACCACTGTAGGCACGGGTAGAACGTCGCTTGTGCAGAGTCATTTCCAACTCTGACAGTTCTTCTCCCCAAAAAATAGGTGTGGTAGATATGGGAATTTTCAAACAGAAAGGAAAATTGTATTTATCCTCTAAGGACTTTTCTTGTTTGACAGTTGGTAAATTGAGTTTGCCGACTATACCTGTTGGGAGTTGGGTATGCCGATGAAAATATGCCAGTAATTCGCCATCAGGAATTTCTGGGTAACTAGTTTCGGTGGCAGAGGGTAAAGCAGTACATCCTGTCGGCAAATTTTGTTTGATATCTAATAAGTCTGCCAGAGGTAGGACGGCGATCGCTCCTTCTTGTTGCGGATCGATATAAAGTAAATCGTTTACCGCTTCATCCACAAAACCGCCAATCAAATGCGGGCGATAGTCAGTAATTGCAGCCGCTAACTCGATATTACCCAACAGGTGTCCCGTATCTAAAAAAATCCGGCGGTAAGCCCGATCTTCGTACCGCCACGCCGAACGATAAAAAACCGCAGTAACGATAATTGCCAATTGAGTACTTTCAAGGGAGGGATGCCAAAAACAAGCTTCCTGCAAAGCCTGCCAAACATCACTTTCCCAATAATGCATCAGTGAATGAGTCCGACACTGGTAGTTATACAATCCAGGTGGTAATAATCGCGTACCACGGGATACTACATAGACTTCAGCGGGATATAATCCCCCGGCACTAGGGGCAGATCGTAAATACACCGCACTACCCATAGAAGGCATTCTTGCCGTCAGTCCATAGCTGCGGAACAGGAGCCGTGAAAGTCTTTGCCACCATTGAGTATCTGGATCGTTAACTAATACTTCTGGTATCTCTTGGATATAAGGTTTGAGATCGACAGAAGAGCCAATTTTGTACTCTTTAAACGGCACTGGCTGTTTAGCCCAGTCTAACCCCTGATGTTTAGAAGCAAGGGTTTCAGGGTCGTATTTAGTACGTTCGTGGTAGTGCTGAGCAATTGATTGGTGTATTTCTGGCATAGTACTTTCAATATACCCCTAGGGCGTTATTTTCTCGATCTTGGCATTCATCAGGCTGATTATTCGTGTTAATTCGTACAATCTTCAGACTTACAACTTAGTACTTGGTAATTCTCAGTTGATACTTGAGTATTGCTTAGTTTAGAGATGCTAAAAGTAAAATATCGGTTAAAGGGAAACGATTTAGGAAATTAAGTTTGTTAGTCACTCAGAATCAGCTGATTCTGGTGTTTGTGTCAAATGTAATGAATGGGTTCGCCGCCAACGCATAAAGCCATAAACAGCAGCAGCCAAAATTAACAAATAAGGACTGTAAACCATTAACCAAATACCCAACTTCAGTAAACCAATAGTGAATGCACCAAATGAGTGAGTGGAGTTGTTCCAAGTTTCCTGAATTTGCGAACCTACAGCACGCTGAGGACTGGTACTAGATACTGCTGCTTCTAGATTCAGTGTGATAGTGGAGTATGCAACTTGATTTTGTAAGTTTTTTAGTTGGGCATCAATTTGCTCTATAGATTGCCGGACATTACTCAGTTCTTGAGCAACATTTAGCACATCTCTGACAGAACCGGCTCGATCCATAATTTTTTGCAAATTGGCTTCAGTTTTCCGCAAGTTAGTTAATCTGGCTTGAAAATCCACCAAGCGATCGCCTACATCTTCCGCTGTGATATTGCGATTTTCTACAGTTCCTAGTTTAACGAATTCCTCTAAGGTAGGTTCCAGTAAGTTCTGCGGCACTCTTAACTGTATTGATGCAGTGTGACGCGAACTGTCATTTGTAGGTTGTTGTTCTCGCAACCCAATCAAGTCCCCTCGCTGCTTACTGATAATTTGCGAGACAGAATCGATACTTTTATCTACAGAGTTCACAATCACAGTCATTGATGCCTTTTTGATCAATTGGGCACGTGTGCGAGGTGCTGGTGCAGCTTCCGCCTTTTGAGAGACACTGCTAGCAGTCTCATTAATTGATGCTGCGCGATCGGCTGAACTTGGAGGTAATGCCTGATTTGATGGCGAAGGAACAGAAGCACAACTGCTGAAAATTACCCCTCCTAGTAGCGCACTCATAAATAAAGTCGATTTACGTAGCGATCGCATTGAGCCGTACATAATCTACCCCTAGATGGATGAAGTTAATCTCAGTATCTCCGAAGAAAAACGCAAACCTGAGATTGTTGCGATTTATGTAACAGGAGTAGAGGGGCAGAGAGCCAGGGGGACAAAGTAAAACCCCAGAACTGGGAATTTCTGGGGTTGTTAACCTGACCACCTTTACATTTGTAATTGAAAAATATGTGAAACTGATATGAAATTGTGAAGTCTGAAAGACTTAATTAGCTGATTTGTGTCCAAAAAATACTTACTTTATAACTTTTCTTTGTATTTAGTCCTGATATTAATCAATACTCTTATTAAGAACTCAATATCCTTTACTCTTTGCATTTTTGTAATATTAGTATTTCGTCTAAATACTTAAATATACTAAGTTTTTATATCTCACAAATAAAAGATATAATTCTATGATTAATGTCTAAATATCTGTTGTTTTAGCCTTGAATTATCTATGGTTAGGCTTAAAAATAAAAATATCATGTACAACATGATTGTAGTCGATTAAAGTGACAGAAAGCCTCATTAATGTCCGCAATAGCGGACATTTTTATAGGCAATTTCTGGAAAATATAATTTAATACTTATGCACCAATATGAATTTTGCCAGTTTGAGCAATTTTTTTAGCGTCTTGAAAAAAAGGTCGAATATTTAATGATTTTCAAATTAAACAATACTCATATCTAAATTTTTAGAACATATTAGCGACAGCGTAAGCACTACGACAGATGAGAATAAAATGGGAAGTTACTACCCTTCAGATTCTGCTTTGCAGTACGATAACGTGTCTACTTAAATGCAATCTACAAATCTTTTGATAATTTATTTTTTTAACTTTTTTCTTGTCTTAAATGTATTTTTTTATGTACCCAAAGAAGGTCGATCCTGAGTATTTTTTGGCATAGTCAAAGCAATTGCTGCGGCAAAAGCAATCTCTGCTGCTATTTGATAAGCAAGTTTAATATTATATGCAGCTTCCTTGCTATGGGAGAGGGAAGATTTGCGGGGGCGTGACTCTTGCTTAACATCGCCAGCTACAACAGCTCGCTGCAAAATGATAAAGGCATCTAGGTCTTCTGAGTCATAACTTGTTTGAAGTAGCACTTGTATTCGGTTTTGATCTGCAACACTCAAATAGCCGATGCTTAAAGCTTGTTGGACAATTTCTTGAATTAAAACCATAATTTTGAACCAAGTGTGAGTTAATAGTAATGCCTTAGTTTGCAAGTTGACCTTGTTGTATGGAGTGTTTTAGACGCAAGGTGTATCTAGATTGTCTTCAAAATTTATAACGATCGATGTCCAGTACACATCACCCATTTGGATAGCCCGATCGGGTGATTTACAAATTTTTTAATATATGTAGTAGGAAGACTCTTTTACCTTTTTGGCTATTTTTAGATATGAAAAGTATCGCAGATATCATTTTGAATGTAACGCAGTTTCATAATAGCTACAGCAGTTTTCAATCGTCTATAGTACTCTCTCGTTGGCAAAGTCTATGAGCAAACAAGTAATCTGTTTTGGATTTGTCGCAATTATTGTTCAAATTTGTATCACAGAATACGGTTACTAGAAAGGAAAACTATCTCCTATCTGCTGTACCTTTTACACTGAGAGCATGAGTTGGATGTGTTTAATTCATCTGAAAATTAGTATAAATCTTTAATGTTTCATATTAACTTGAATAATTTTCAAATCTATAAGTCTACAGCATGATTGTAGTTATCAGTTTTACTTATGATGAATGCTGCTGTTCGCAGAGCATCTTTCACAACAGAAAGCATCAATTGCTCAAATACAGCAGATTTCAAGTTGATGAAGTCCACAACCTAAGTTTTAAAGCCAGGCATAAAGCCTGTTTTACTTCTGAATTCTGCTGTATGTGTGTTATCTGTATGACATTAACTATTGACAATTTGTATAAAAATATTTATTCGAGATTATTACCCAAGTAATCATACTAGTTAAATTTTAAATTTAACCTAGATAAACATATTGAAGTAAATTTACTTCTTAAGAGCGATCCACTAAAAATAAAATGTGTTAATCTTGATAGGCAACCATTATAAACCTTTCATGAAACTGTAATCGTGATTTGGTTGAGCTGTAATTCATCGGTGTGCAACATGATTAGAGCCGCATACTCTAGAAATTCGTTGCAAGAAAGTCGTCATCGCAGTCGGGGAAGTGCTTACTTGTTTGCACCGATGGTGAACTTTAATGTGATGGCTGAAGTTGGAGATACTCCACCCTAATTTAGATTCGCTCCAGGTCAATACCAATAAAAGTTCAACAATTACATTGTTATATGTGGGAAAAATTCTTCGCAAAGTTCGAGATAGCCCAATACAAATGTAGTTGTGTTGAATAAAACTTGTCGAATTGGGTTGTAAAAAAACAAGAACATCTTGACAGGAAGCATTTTGAACGTCAATTACTGTATTATCAGTTGATTATTAAGCTATTCAAATTTGCTATAAAACCTACAATTAGCCTGTCTAAAAGTACCCAATTTTACAATTTAATAGTCTGAAATGGAAAACTGCAACTCACTGAGTATTCGCTTGGGAATTCAGTCTGGCAGAACAGCAGTATATTGTCTTGCTTTAATTATAGACATATTGCCACAGTATTTTTTGTCAGTCCTTCAGGCATATTAGATGCAGGATGCAATTCGAGAATTGCTGATGTATTCAAATCCAAACTTTGGTATTTCCAGCAATAGGAAAGTTATCTAAAAATATTGGGAAATTTGTGTATCACTGCAAATCAAATTCATAGCTTGAGAAATATTAGGATAATTGCTACTACCAGAAGACAGGATACAGTCCCAACAACACTTCAGTACTGTCAACAACAATTTATCTGAGAGATATTTAGCCATGAATCATAAGCGATATTCTTCCAAATGGCAGCGCTTACAAGAATTATTGGTAACTACTTTCTTAGGAGATATTCCCACGATCGCTTTCGGTCCAAAGTTACGAAATCTGGCATATAGTAGGATTTTTGCTCAGATGGGTAGCCCAGTTTATATTCAAAACGGTGTGGAATTTATTGGGACTAACTATATAGAAATGGGTAAGGGTGTATATATTTTCAAAGGTGTTCGTATCGATGCTAAAGGACATGAAAATAACAGAATTTATCTCGGAGACGGAGTAGTGATTGAACGCAATGTTGATATAGGCTGCTTGGAAGACACATGCATACACATTGATGAAGAAACCTTCATTGGGCCTGATGTCTCTATTGCTGGACCTGGAGACATCAAAATTGGTAAGCACTGTATGATAGCAGCCCACTCAGGAATATATGCTAACCATCACAATTTTGCAGATCCGAAGAAGTTAATCAAACATCAAGGAGTTATTCGTCAGGGAATTGTGATTGAGGATGACTGTTGGCTAGGACATGGAGTGACAGTATTAGATGGTGTCACTATTGGTAAAGGTAGTGTGATTGGTGCAGGAGCAGTTGTCAATAAAGATATTCCCCCCTTCTCTATTGCTGTAGGTATGCCTGCGCGAGTCATCAAAAACCGAATAGCTAAGGATTTGGTCATATCTTCCGACTGAATATTCAGTGCTGAGTAGCCACTGCGTTGCCGTTTCCCCCGTTGTAAGCGGAACGCCTTCCCGCACGGTAGAAGTAGAGACGCGATTAATCGCGTCTCTACTTCTGCTCCCTCTGCGCCTCTGCTTCTTCATTTCTCGCTGCAACTGGAAACTTATGCTGTTAGTAAACGTCTCAAGAGTAACTAGTTAGCAACTACTTTCTGAGGTACATCTACAAATTAGACAAACCATAGGACTAGATAACAGGCATTGCGTGCGTAGATGCGTTTTGCTGTGACTCCAAAGCAGATTCTCGTAGAGTAGGGTGGGCATCAAAAGTTCGGCAGGGGCGAGTCAACAAAAGACATCGCACCTATTAAGTCGCAGTCACATACTTCTCTACTCCTAGTAGTGTCATCTGAAAAAGGGACGAGATTTGGGTAAGATAAAGGAGCTATCTTTTCTGCGTAGCAGATACTGAGAGAGCCTTTTCTCAAAACCCTTGGAGCTGTTTCTATGGTTACTTTAAAAATCGTTGTTTATATTGTTGTTGCTTTCTTCGTGACTATCTTCGTCTTCGGATTTTTGTCGAATGACCCAGCTCGCAACCCCGGTCGTCGGGATTTAGAGTAAAATCCCGATAAATTATCCGCGACTGCCGGAAGGCGGAAAACACAAGAAGTTAAAGACACTTGTTTTAACGAGACGGCAGTTGCTATAACGGAGAAAATCTTTCGCAGTTTGTTCGGAAGGAAATTCTCTGAAGCTCGTCGCTCTTGCCGTAAAACTAACTCGCGAACGAGTCTTTTCTTGGCAACGCAGTGTCTTCTTCCGGGCGGCTTGCTGCATGTAAGCAAAAAGCAAAAGTCGGAAGGCTAAAAGTGTAATTCATCCTTCCGGCTGTCAATTGGCTATTTGCTAGCTTGATTGTTCCCAAATATGCTTCATTCAGTTCCACCGCCTACACTGCCTCCTATCCTCGAACCTGTACAACCTGTAAATTCCATCACATCTGCTAGTACAATCCAGTTTCCTGCGATCGCAGAGGCCACTTCTCCTAGCATCCAAGTAAATAAAGAAAAGTCTGAGCTAAAACGGGAAACGCCGCCAATTCCAAATACAGGAATCGCTGAGAATTCTCCGCTATTAAGTTCTAACGATGTCACTAAGTATAATTTAGTAGCCGCTAAAATCGCAGCACCCAATAAACCAGAAACTTTCCCACCAGAATTTTCTCCTCTTGCCGCCTCTAGGAGCGCCGTAAATTTGGGCCAGCCTCAGGCAGTTGGTTATCCTATGCAGCAGGTTAAAGTTGCTAATCCCGGTAAGACCAGTAGTTCAGATAGGTCTGTTGTCCCCAGGGTGACAAACAATAAGAATTTCTTGCCACCGAAAGCGCAAGTCTTAGCTGAAGAATTAACCCAACAAGTACAGCCAGTTGATACCAGTACACAACAGTCTTCAGGAGAAAGTAATCTCTCTGTATCTGCTTTTGAGGGCGCACCCAATGCACCAAGTTCTCAACCAGTACAAAATATTATAGAGTTTAAGTCTCGCAGCCAAACAAACGAAGCCTCAACGCCCTCTACTATAGAATTCCAGTCACCATCACCAGCCCAGCAAACCCAACCACCACCTGCTGGTACTCCGCAACAGCCTGCACCTACAACTACACCGCCAGCTAGGGAGAGAGTTGTAGAAGTCATATCAGATAGACAGGAGTACGACGAACAACGGCGTATTGTCACCGCAGAAGGTAATGTGGTAGTGCGATTTGACGGGGCAGTGGTAGATGCCGATCGCTTGCAAGTAAACTTGGATAACTTGATCGCCGTTGGGGAAGGCAATGTGGCATTGACACGCGGCGATCAGGTATTACGAGGACAACGCTTTACTTATAACTTTGTTCAAGACAGTGGCGAACTAGAAAATGGCAAGGGGGAGATTTACATACCCTCAGCGTCAACAGACTTTGCTTTCAACTCCACCGATGTGACAACTAGTGGAGTACCACAGCGGCCGCCAAGCGATCGCATCAGAGCCAATCAGCCCACTTCCGGTGTGAGCAGTCCGGGAGGAATTGACTTTGCATTGGGTGGTGGTCGAGACGCTAGCAACGTCCCAGCGCCAAAAACAGGTGGTGTAGTCAGGCGGGTACGGTTTGAAGCTAAACACATTGATTTTTATCCGCGAGGCTGGCAAGCTAGGGATGTGCGGCTCACCAATGACCCGTTTTCGCCCCCAGAACTAGAGTTACGGGCAGATAAAGTAACTGTGACGCGCGAAGCTCCCTTGGTAGACCGAATTAAAACACAGCGCCAGCGTTTAGTATTTGACCAAAAATTCAGTCTGCCAATTCCACTAGATCAACGAACTATTGACCGTCGAGAGCGGGAAGTTACACCTACAATCGTGTCTCCCGGTTTTGATGGCGATAAACGGGGTGGTTTGTATGTCGAACGGAGCTTCACACCCCTGAATACAGAACAGGCAAACTTTACCATTACGCCCCAGTTTTTCGTGCAAAAAGCCGTACAAGGAGGCATAAGCGATGTAGCATCAGTGTTTGGCGTGAAGTCGAAGCTGAATGCCGTTTTCAGTCCGCGGACTACACTCCAAGGTTCTGGAGAGTTAACCAGTTTTGACTTAGATGAAGTGGACGAAAATCTGCGGGCAAGTTTGCGATTACGCCAGTTATTAGGCGAACCCAATCCCCATATCCTGAATTTAGAATATAGCTACCGCGATCGCCTTTATAATGGTACTCTCGGCTTTCAAACTGTCCAGAGTAGTCTTGGCGGTGTCCTTCTCTCGCCGGTGATTCCTTTGGGTAAAAGTGGCGTTAACCTCACCTATCAAGCAGGCGCTCAATATATCAACGCCAACACTGACCGCCAAGATTTGCTAGAACCAAATCGAGAAAACGATCGCATTTCACTAGGTCGCTTACAAGCCAGCGCCGACCTTAGTAAAGGCTTTTTGCTTTGGCAGGGTAAACCATTACCACCCACTGCCACTCAGGGATTAAAATACACAGCCAATCCTGTAGTTCCTTATTTGCAGGCGATCGTTGGGATCACAGGCACTAGTAGCTATTACAGTAATGGAGACAACCAAAGCACCCTGACTGGTAGAGTTGGCTTAGTAGGGCAAATTGGTAACTTCTCTCGCCCTTTTTTAGACTACACCGCTTTTAATATTACTTATTTTCAGGGCTTAAACAGTGGATTATCACCGTTTTTGTTCGATCGCTCTGTTGATAATAGAGTGCTAAGTGCTGGCATCTCCCAACAAATTTACGGGCCATTTCGCTTAGGCTTTCAAACATCAATTAACTTAGATACAGGTGAAGAAAGTAGTACCGACTACTTTGTGGAATATAGTCGCCGCACTTATGGAATCACGTTGCGTTATAATCCTGTGCTGGAACTAGGTGGCTTCAGTATTCGGATTAGTGACTTTAACTGGACTGGTGGTACTAATCCATTTTCTGATGGTCAAGTTAAGCCAGTTGTGAATGGCGTACAACAGCAGAATTAATCGTTAGCTCGGGGGACAAAGAGCAGATCAGAGGAGGAAGGGGAGCAGAGGGAGAAATGACAACTAACTCCTAACTCCTGTACGGGTGTTTGCTCTTAACGTTCCCGTACCCCTGCGGGGAAGCAAATTACACGTAGCGTCTCCGTCAGGAGAAGGATACAGTCGTTCGCCCCTAATAACTTCTACATCCTTATCCTTCACACATCTTTTGAATGCAACTCAATATTAATCTTTTATTAAGAGACATGAATTTTACCAAAAATAAAAATGCAATTACCCTTGCCGCTGTATAAAAAATATTGATATTCAGCAAAAAATGTCGGTCGTAATTTACTGCTATTCAGACTGTAAATAGAAATTTTGTAGCTTCTTATCAAAATATAAATAAATATTAAAAATAAAATAAATGATTTAAGAGGAAGTCAACTAAATTGATAGAAAAAAATATTATAAATGTCAAAAACCAGGGATAATCTCTACAGGCAGAAACAATAACAACCATTAATTTTGGATAAAGTTTGATGTCTATAAACTGTTTCTAACTTCAGGGGAGGATTCAGTAATGAAGACTCGGTCGCAATCAGCCTGAAGAGGAAATGAAAGGATTGGGTATTAGCAATAAGGGATCGGAGATTAGGGTTTAGTGATTGGGAAAAAAGATGTAAGTTGTTCATCCCAGTCCCCAATTCTCGATCCCCAGTACCTAGCATTTGAAAAATTAACAGAGGGCGGAGATTTCTATGACTAACAGCAGTGCAGTCACAGCGGCATTTCGCTTGAGTGAAAAGTTACCTTTTCCGCTCAAGCGTTTAGCAGATTTAGCTTATAACTATTGGTGGTGTTGGACTAGCGATCGCATAGCGCTATTCCAAACTATCGATCCCCAAGAATGGGAACGCTGTGGGCATAACCCAGTGGCAATTTTAGAGGCGGCAAGTTACGAACGTCTGACTCAGTTAGCGGAAGATCCTTTTTATCTCAAGCAAATTTCCGCCTTAGCACGGGAGTTTGATACTTACATAGCGCAGCAAGATACTTGGGTGAGTCGCGTTGCACCGCAAGTTTCCCAAGACCGCCCCATAGCTTACTTTTGTGCCGAATTTGGCATCCATGAATCCCTCCCGGTGTACTCTGGTGGCTTAGGTATTCTCGCAGGGGATCACCTGAAATCATCATCGGATTTGGGTGTACCGATGGTTGGTGTTGGCTTATTGTATCGCCAAGGTTACTTTCGGCAGCGGTTGAACCGCAACGGTTGGCAAGAAGATTACTACTTGGATAATCCTTTTCACCGGATGCCCATAGAGTTAATTAAAAATGAACAAGGGCAACCGCTGACTATCCAGCTAGACATTCGCCAGCGACAAGTGAAAGTGCAAATTTGGCGAGTGCAAGTTGGGCGGGTAAGTTTATATTTACTCGATAGCGATCGCGAAGACAACGATCCCATCGATCGCTGGCTAACTGGACACCTATATGGCGGTAATTTAGAAACTCGCATCGCTCAAGAAGTTGTCTTAGGAATTGGCGGTGTCCGGGCCTTAGATGCCTTGGGAATTCAACCTTCCGTCTATCACCTCAACGAAGGACACGCCGCCTTCTGCACTTTAGAAATTGCCAGACTAGAAATTGAGCGTACAGGCAAATCTTTCTACGATATCGAAGCCAAAGTCCGGAATAGTTGCGTATTCACCACCCATACACCCGTTCCCGCTGGTCACGATGTCTTTTCTCCCGATTTAATCGACTCCTACTTTGCTCAGTACTGGCCGCAACTGCGACTTTCCCGCGAGCAATTTTTGGCATTGGGCGCACGACGACTAGGTGACCCTTGGGAACCCTTCGGTATGACCGTTTTAGCCCTGCGGATGTGTCGTGCTTGTAATGGCGTGAGTGAATTGCACGGTCAAGTTTCCCGCAAAATGTGGACAGTTCTTTTTCCTCAACGGTCTGAAGACAAGGTACCAATTGGTTACATTACCAATGGCGTTCATGCACCCACTTGGACTGCTCCCCTATTGGCTGACCTATACAATCAATATCTAGGAGGAGATTGGAAAAATCATGCTGTCGATCCTAAGATGTGGGCTAAGGTTGACGAGATTCCCGATGAGGAACTGTGGTCGCGTCATCTCATCCTTAAAGAACGATTGATAGCCTACACCCGTTATAAAGTCAAGAAAGCACGCGAACAGCGTGGTGAAGATTACAAACTCATTCAAGCCAGTGACAGCCTGCTCGACTCGAATGTGCTAACAATTGGATTTGCCAGACGCTTTAGCCCTTACAAACGTGGCGATCTGATTTTGCGCGATGCTCAACGGGCATTGAAGATTTTTGGTGATGCCAAACGTCCAGTACAAATTATCTTTGCAGGTAAAGCTCACCCAGCTGATGAAGAAGGTAAACGAATTATTCAGCGCTTGATGGAATGGTGTCAAAATTCAGGGATTCTCAACCGAGTTGCCTTTATTGAAGATTACGACATTTACACCGGACAAAAACTTGTGCAAGGTGTGGATGTATGGCTGAACAACCCCCGCCGTCCCCTAGAAGCATCTGGTACAAGTGGTCAAAAAGTCTGCTTCAACGGTGGCATTAATTGCAGCGTCCTTGATGGCTGGTGGTGCGAAGGCTACCAAGCTGGCTCAGACGGTAAGGGAATTAACGGTTGGGCTATTGGTGAAGATGCTCATACCAGCGACCAAGAATTGCAAGACCGCATTGATTCGCAATCGCTGTATCAGTTGTTGGAAGAGGAAATTGTTCCCCTATACTATGACCAAGATGCTCAAGGCATTCCCCACCGCTGGGTGCAGATGATGAAAGCATCGATTAAGACCAATGCACCACTATTCAACACAGACAGGATGATTGCCGATTACGTTTCTCAAGTGTATGTCCCGGAAATTGCTACTCGTGTAGAACCAATTTTAGCTAAGGTTTTGCTGTAGAGAATTTATTTTCAGCCTCCTGGTGAAATAAAGGGGTGGGTTATCTGCTCCTTTTTTTTCGCGATACTGACAGGTGATGCCAATTAAAAATTAAAAATGAACCCAGACACAGAAGGCGATTACCAATCCAAAATCTAAAATTCAAAATGGTATCAGATATAGAAGTCACAAAACTTTATGAAAATTTGGCAGGCAGATTTTTATCGTAGTCCTTTACAGGAGGTATCAGGACAAGTTTTATGGGAGTTATTAATTTGTGATGCAACTCGCAGTTTTGAGTATGCTGCTACCTGTCCCCAGTCAGCAGCGAATTCAAGTTGGGTTGCAGATCAACTTCAACTAGCAGCTGATGAAAAATTGCCAGATTTGATTCAGGTGTTTCGCCCTCAGTCTTTAAGTTTAATTCAGGCAGCTGGGCGTAATTTAAATATTAATGTCGAACCGACCCGCCGCACCTTGGCATTGAAACAGTGGTTGCAGGAAAAACAATATCCCTTAGCGCTGGATAAACCACCACCCACGCCATTACCAGAAAACTTGTGGGGGGAAGAATGGCGCTTTGCTACACTTCAGGCTGGTGAACTCGTGGATGTGTTTGCAGAACGCTTAATTCCCATTTTGTCCATACCAGAATTTCTCAAACCCATCAATCTGGGCTTGGCATCAACACTTCCTATTCCTGGTGTAGTAATCTATGGTGGCAGGCGATCGCTCCATTTGGCAAGATGGTTAGAAGAAGCACGTCCCGTGACATTAAATTATCTAGCTGGTGCGCCTGATGGCTTGGTACTAGAAGCTGGTTTAGTAGATAGGTGGATTGTAGCGACTTTTGAAGATGCAGAAGTTGTAGCGGCAGCTAAAGTTTATGAACAACGCAAACAGCAAAGTCAGGGGTTACATTTTCTGTTAGTGCAGCCTGATGATTCAGGGATGACTTACAGTGGCTTTTGGCTGTTGCAGGTGGAAAAGTAATAAGATTATTATTGGTTCACAGATATCAACTGCTCTACCTCTACAGCTTTTTCCGTTAAATCCAGTTCTCGATATATTTGCAAACTTTCAGTTAAAAATTGGATAGCGACTGTTTCAGCACTGGGTTGATTTTGCTGGGCAAGTTTTCGATAAATTTCGCCCAATAATTTGCGTGCTGCTGCTTCAAGTTTTCGGCGATTATAGTCTTGAAAAACTTGCAGACATTCTTTAGCTATTTCTTCGCTACGATCAAGATTTTCTAAAAATTTTATCTCTTAAGTAAGCGCGAGCCATATCAAGGGCTTCATCGGCTTTATCAACTGTTTGCCCTAATTCATCAAGATATGTTAAGCCTCTATGACAGTTTTCCTCAAAAAGGACAATTTGTTCTTGTATCACCAAATCTTTACTAGATAAGAGGCGTAGACATTCTGAACAAATTAAACCAAGAGATGTGTAGTCGTAAGCAAGGTTTTCTTGATATTCGCCTGCGGTATCTATTGTCATAGCTTGTTGGATATTTTGCTCAGCCTGTGACAGTAATTCAGAGGCTTCTGTTAAATTTAGCGTATTTTTTGCTAATAAGCCTTGACAGGTAGCAAGTTGCCGATAACGTCTAGCCACACTTTCATCTTGACCTAGCAGTTGGTGCAAAGCAATACTTTGTTGGTAATACTCAATCGCTTTTGTATAGTCTTTTGAATCTCGATAGCAACTAGCCAACCAGTACCATAGATTAGCTACGCTATTATCTTGCCCTAATTGTTGGTATAGTTCCCGGCTTTGTTGATAGTAATTAACTGCTTGTTCGTATTTGCCCCAAGCTTGATAAATTCTTCCTAGTTGAAAGTATGCTCTAGCAATATCTACTTGATCGTCTAACTGCTGACGAATTGCTAAGTTTTGATTTTCACACTCTACTGCTTGCTGATATTTTCCCCAGTCTAGATAGCAGCCTGCTAGGTTGTACCACTGGTCAGCTACATTATTATCTCGACTCAATTGTTGGTATAGTTCTCGGCTTTGTTGACAGTAATTGACCGCTTGTTCGTATTTTCCCCAAGCTTGGTAAATTAATCCTAGTTGAAAGTATGCACTAGCAATATTTACTTGGTCGTCTAACTGCTGACGAATTGCTAAGTCTTGATTTTCACACTCTACTGCTTGCTGATATTTCCCCCATTCTCGATAGCAGCCTGCTAGGTTGTACCACTGGTCAGCTACATTATTATCTCGACTCAATTGTTGGTATAGTTCTCGGCTTTGTTGACAGTAATTGACCGCTTGTTCGTATTTTCCCCAAGCTTGGTAAATTAATCCTAGTTGAAAGTATGCACTAGCAATATTTACTTGGTCGTCTAACTGCTGACGAATTGCTAAGTTTTGATTTTCACACTCTACTGCTTGCTGATATTTTCCCCAGTCTAGATAGCAGCCTGCTAGGTTGTACCACTGGTCAGCTACATTATTATCTCGACTCAATTGTTGGTGTAGTTCTCGGCTTTGTTGATAATAATTAACTGCTTGTTCGTATTTTCCCCACCCTTGATAACCATAAGCCAGCCAAGACAACTGGTTAGCTACATTATTATCTCGACCTAATTGTTGGTATAGTTCGCGGCTTTGTTGATAATAACTAACTGCTTGTTCGTATTTGCCCCAATCTTGATATACTCTACCTATATGATATAAAGCTAGTGCTTTTTCTTGAGGTTTATGAATTTCTCTACTAATAGCTAGCATTCTTTGAAAACAATCTAAAGCTTGCTCATATTTCTTATGTAACCTGTGGCAAACACCTCGATTATTCCAAAAAATTATAAAAGCTGACGGCTCAATGTATCGAACAAGTTTTTCAAAACATGCTTGGTAATAGTCAACTGCTTTATCAAATTCATTTTTTCTTGATAACAGGTAGCCAGAGACCAAGCTATATAAGCGTTAAGATCGCTATCTAAGTTTTCAGTTATTGTCTCAAAAATCTCAATTGCTTTATCATACTTATCTTTCCGCACATAAGACATTGCAGTGAGAAAAGTTAAGTTATGTTGAAAATCTGCTTCTTTACTATAATGCTGACGGCTAGCTTCAAGTGCCGGTGACATTTCTTCACCTAGTTCTTGAACTAAATTCCTAATACTGCAAAAGAGAGAAGGCTCTAATTGATTAACAATTTCTTTAACATAATCAACTAACCCTACTGATATGCCACAAGCAACATAGAGAATTGTAGTTTTTGCCCTAATACGAATTTCTTCCGACAGTGTTAAGTCATGAGATGCTTCTTTCAATATATCTATAACTTCACTTTTTTGATAAAATGCTTCAATTTTACGCAGCAGTCTCAATAGTTGCTTAGTTGTATCATCTTCATATTCATCATCTATAAAAAGACAAGTGATAATTAATTTTTGAATCAGCTTTTTCCGAATAATAATATTATTAACTTCAACTTCTGCAATTACCTGTCCTGCAAATAGTAAATCTTGTAGTTGAAATTCAAATTCTTTTGATTTGCCGATTGATTCTGTTTTTAAGTAGACAAGAGTAGCGTTATCGGATGAAGGATTTTTAATTTTTATCTTGCCATATTGCAGTGAAGGTTCATAATCTTTTAAGTTACTGAACAACTTCTCCACTAGTTTCTTAACTTGTGTAGGAAAATGAATCCCGTAATATCCCAAAGCCAACAAAATTGGTTCATTCCAGCGTGGCTCATAAAGATGTTTCTGAATTAATTGCAGAATCTCACTTTGGTCATTATCCGCAATATAACGAGCAGCAAAATACTCTTCAAATGTCAGGTGCATAAACCCATAAACCCCAGGTGTGCGTTCGACAAATAAACCTGTTGTTTCTCGCACCTTCCGCAGAAATTCAGCGACTGCTTGACGTACAGAATCTGATTTTGGTTCAGCATCATTCAGTTCCGCAAGCTTGGCTGCTAGTTTCTCTTCCACTTCCGCCTGTGTCAGCAAACCAGAAGGTTTCTCTTCATGCATCCAGTAAGCCAGAGGTGCTAAAAGTTCCACAACCTCTGTTTCCTTCAACACCACCTTCGGCGTATCAGGTAACTTTTTGCTGAGTTGCCAATCTTCTGTCAAAGTTTGCACCGCTAATTCGTATAATTTCACTCGGCGGTTAGGTAAACGTTCACCATTACGATGAATCAATGCCAAAATGCTTAACAGCAAAGGGTTTGCAGTTAACCGCTTCACGCCTTCATTGTCTTCAATTGCTTGTAAAATATCCTGAGCTTGCTCATTTCCTCTTCTTTGCCATTGTTCCTCACCAGCATCTGGCTGCTGTGCTTTTTCAACTGTTCGACACCAGCGATGCAGAAATCGCTCTACATGTTCGCTGTCCATGTCTTCAATAGTGAACTCAGCAAAGCGACTGCTTAATTGCACATCATAGTAGCCAGCAATACGACTAGTAATTAAAAATTTGTTGGTAGCAAACTCATCTACAAATTGATTAATACGTTTTACAATCTGTTTGCGGCTTTTTTGGTCAAATACCTCATCTAATCCGTCTAGCAGTATCAAACACTGTCCTTGGCGCATTGCATCCAATAGCAACCCTACTACCTCGGTTCCTATTTCCACCTTTCCTGGAAAATGAGTTTCCCATTGTCGATAAAACTGACGCAGATATTCTAGTAGAGTTAATTCTGGTTGGTCTTTAAGTTTCTCTGCATAGTCTGCAATACGAAAGAAAATTGGTAATAAAGTTTTACCTAATTCCTCCTTTTCTTCGCCAACAATTACTATTTCTTGATTGTCTCTTTTTGCTTTGGCAAAATGTAGTGCTAAATAACGCAATAAAGTAGTTTTACCAGCACCAGGAGCGCCTAAAATTACACTATAACAATTTTCTCGTACTGCCTGAGATAAATCTACTTTTTGCGTAACGGTTTTAGTAGTTGTAACAGATACTAACTCTTCTCGTACTGGTTCGTAATAGCAGGGTTCATCCCAATCATCAAGGCTGACACCCATCCGTTCAATTCGACTCACCCTATGTGATGCACTTACCCCTTGCATTTCTCTTTCACTGCGCTCAGAAGTGTCTGTAATTTGTTGTCGCCATTGTGCTTGCAGAGAAACATAAACTTGATCAAGAAAAATATCAACTTGGCGATTTACCTGCATTACGCCACTCATTTTAAGATATGAGTTTTCGGCAATTAGCCACTCTAAATAGGGATAAAGTAAATGATTACTTGTTTCAAATTGGACTATTTTTTCTCGCCAATCCCAAAAATCAGGTGCGCGGTGACGAAACTCATCTAAAAACTGAGATGTATTGACCCAGAAAATTATTACTAAGTTTCTACCAAATAGTTTATCCCTGCCTAAATTCAAGCGTTGCATTTCATTGACCAAGCGCGGTGTAGGTAATTGGTCAATCCCGAATGCCATTACTAATTTACGCTCTGGTTGTCATTAACTCGGCTGATAATCTCACTTAGGAAAGGTCTGACATTTAAGGTTTTTGTTACTTCTCTGGTTAAGCCACGTTTGAGTATTAACCCTGCTTTTTCTATAAATTCTGGGATTCCTAAACCTTCGGTTTGGCTACCTTTATCCTGATAAACTACAGTTTTTAAGCTATTTTGTAAAGCTGCTAGTAATTTATCTTTTTTAAACAACCAATTAGATTTAATAGCTTGACTTGCGATTTCTAACCCAATTAATACTACGACTTCTGCATAGCCGATATTGTAACGATCTAATGCCGTTTGCGTATCTATCCAGATCGCCTTATAACTATCATCTAACTTGTGTTGCAGTCGCCGTAGTTCTGTAGTTTTACCGCCACCAAGATGACCTGCTAATAAAAATTGTGCTGGGTCATCTTCCATCGCCAACAAGCTAATAAGCTTATCTACAGGACTATTATCTCGTTGAACATAAAAATTTTGCAGTTCTTCAAGTGTAGCAAGAGGTTCCTCTGGCTTGAATAACTGGTACGCAGTTTTCCAGAAATTAGTATTACTCATGCTGTAGGTCAACTTACCATAAAACTAATATGTTTCAGTTATGGCTATTGCCTTTCAGTATAACTGAGTAATTAATAAAATAAATTTATACAAATATTAAAAAATACCCAAGAAAGTCTATTTATATTTTGCTGTGTCAACAAAAATTTATGAACGGTGACGTGCAATTTATAAATGCAAAAAACCTGCCAATCTTTTTAAGAGACTGGCAGGTAGGGTCTTTTGTGAATCGGAGCGGCGGGATTCGAACCCACGACCTCCACTACCCCAAAGTGGCGCGCTACCAAGCTGCGCTACGCCCCGGTCAGAATTTCTATCATATTGCAAAACGCTAGAATAATCAAGAGGCAAATTTAAAAAACCTTGAGCATCGCAGTCGCTTGCAACAAACCTGGTACAGCAGAAGCATTCCATTTCCCTTCTACACACCGTCCTGTATTCAGGATAAAGTGCAGACTGTATTCATCAGGATAGCCTTCTACCTGCATCCATAATAAATCGCTTTCGGCTTCACAGGCGATTTTCTCTTCGTCCATCAATTCAGCCGCGAGTTGCTTTATGGTGTCTGCTAGCTGTGCGAGTAACCGACAAAAATCATCCAATTCGGCTTCTGTTAACTCAATTGCCCAATCATCCGTACCGACTAAACCTTTAAATTCGAGTGCATTGGGATTCCAACCAATACGCCAACCAGATCCGCTTTTAACTAAACGTTCCATTATCTGCTGACTTTTTAAAACTTGCCTGCAAGGAGCAGAGGGGAAGGTAGAGAATAATAACTCCTAACTCTTAACTAATTTCTAGCAAGACTTTTAATACACCTCGACGTTGAGCTAACTCAAAAGCGAAAAGTCCTTCACTAAGGGGATAGCGGGCATGAATAAGGGGTTGTACGTCAACTTGTCCTGTGGCTAGCAATTGGAGGGCTGCCGGAAAGGGGCCGCAGCGAGAGCCAATAAGAGTAATTTCGTCTACTACCAAAGAAGAAGCATCTATGCTGATATTGCCAGCATAGGTGCTTTTAAGCACTAAAGTACCACGGGGACGCAAAGCGCGACGAGCGATCGCAAATCCTTCGGGGTTGCCAGTACACTCTACTGAGATATCAAATGCCCTATCTGTAACAGCCTCGGCTAGACCAGTTTTAATACCCCGTGCTTCTAGGTTAGCCAGCTTTTCTCGATGTCGCCCTACGACCAATAGTTCACAACCAGTTAAAGCTAGCGTCTGCGCTACGAGTTGCCCTAGCTTGCCATCTCCCACTACTAATACTCGGTCATTTACACCCAATGCTACTTGTTGCTGAATCTCCAGTGCTGCTGCTAATGGTTCTGTAAAAGTTGCTACCTCTGATGGCACATTATCGGGTACGGGATGCAGGTTTTCCACTGGCAAACAGAGATAGTCAGCAAAAGCTCCGTGACGGTTGACAATGCCCAGGACTGTACGGTTTTCGCAATGAGTTGGTTGACCAGTCCGACAAAATCGACAATGCCCGCAAACAGCATTGATTTCGCCAACTACACGCTGATTTACTAAGTATTCTGGTCCTTGTTCGACAACACCAACAAATTCGTGACCTAAAATACCTGTATAGGAATAGTAGCCTCTTTTAAGCTCCAAGTCAGTGTTACAGATACCCGCATATAATACACGCACCAGTGCTTCCGTTGATGGCGGCTCAGGAATAGAAATGTCCGTGCGTAGTTGCAATTGGTTGTTTTCGAGCCAGAGTCCTTTCATACTAATTTTGGATTTTGCGAAAAGTTGCGTGCAAAGAGAAGTGCGGTCTTGGGAAGACACTACGTTGCGGAGGTTCCCTCCGTTGTAGCAAGTGTCGTCTTTGCTCAAGTGGAGCAACTTCGGGGGGTTCCCCCGTTGAGCAAACTTTTCAAGACAGATTTTAGATTAAAAGTCTATACCAAGACTTAGTACTAATTTTGAGACTTTACCTCGATTTTACTTAACCAAATCACCAAGTCTTCTGAATGAACCTCTATCTCACTTCCTAAAGTTTTGATATAAAGAAGTCCATCACTAATAACTAAATCTCTGATGGGATACCATGAATCTCGATTCTGGATCAAAAGATCCAATGGAATACCACCTCTTAAAGCATTTTTGCGATATTTCCACCAAGCTCGCCATAGCATCACAGATTTGCTACAGTGCATTTGATAGCCTTTTGGCACTTGGCAGTGTTGATACTGATAAAAACCACGACGATCTATTTCTCCTTTGAGGAGATAACAGTATTCTGCCAATGCTTGATTCATTAATTCCCAATGGGATGACTTAGCCTGAATTAAAAACTCAGGTAAAGTATTATTGAGTTGCGCTGTAGCAATTAAACCTTCAGACTTGGCTGTTAGTTGGTTAGTTTTGTATACAGTTTGCGCTGTCAAAGCAGAGTTTGACAACAAAACATCTTTTTTCTGGGTAGATTTGTCTACAAACTCACGAATCAAATCTAGGTTAGACAACATAAGATTCTATATATCCAGCTACTCAATTGCGATCTAAACCACAATGTTATGTAATTTAGTAGCTACACTAGTTTTTCATTTCACTCAGGATGAGCGCAACCTAATTTATACTAAAAACATCGTCTGTTCAAGTTTTTGTTAAATTCCATAGCAAAAGTTTATACCTTGTCTAAAGGCAGTCCTTATAAACTTCGGACACCGCCAAGTATGAAAGTGGTCTTTCCCCCATTCCCCGCTGCCAACGCCACCTTGCTATAAAGAGGAGGCAGTCCGTTCGGTCGCCAGACTTGTAGCCGCTACGCGTAGCTTGCTTCCCCGCAGGGGTACAAGAACGGCTTTGCCGAACGAGTTCTCCGTTCGCGTTAGCGGCGACCTTAGGAGAAGGAGTACCCGCAGGGTAGGAACTGCCATGGAAACCCCCCTTCGGATTCACAGTCGCCTGCGGAGGGAAACCCTCCCGCAGCGCTGATTCACGGCAATGGAGTGGCTCCTCCTCACTCCTACTCCCCACTTACAAGGTGGCCTATTCAAATTTTCAATTCTTTCAGAAACGGTTCAAATGTTGACAGCAATTCCGGACGGCTGATAACCAGGGTGGGAAAGGAGCGATCGCTATAATCTTGCCCTGGTAATAAAGGAAACGGCTCAGATTTCAGTGATGACCAAACGCCGCCAGCAGCTTGAACAATTACCCAAGCCCCCGCCAAGTCCCAAACCTTTGGTGTTGCTTCAATACCACCTAACGTCGCCCCAGTCGCAACCGTCAGAAAGTTATAGCTAGCCACACCCAACATCCGAATTTTGCAGGGAAAACCTTTTTGGATGACCGCAGTGCTACGAGAACAAAGGTTGAAAAAGTGATTATTGCTGGGAGCATCAGCACTGGTGTGGATGGGGTGATGATTGAGAAATGCCCCGGATGGCGTTGCTAAACCAGATGAACCCTCCCAGAAACCGTGAAAAGTTTGATTTAGTGGTGGGACATGAACATAACCAAAAATGGGCGTGCCTTGATAAAGCAAGCCCAGAGAAATCGACCAAATGGGAATACCCCGCGTAAAGTTGGTTGTACCATCCAAGGGGTCAATTACCCAACACCATTCTGTACCCGGAAAGACTCGATCGCTTTCTTCGCTCAAAATTCCGTAGCCAGAGAAATTAGAAGCGATCGCATCCCGAATTTCCCGATCCGCCCATTTATCCGCCTGCGTCACCAAACTACCATCAGCTTTTTGCAAAGCCTGTACCTGCCCAAAGTCCTGCATCAATTGCCTTCCCACTCTGGTAGTGGTAGTCTGGGCAAAATCGAGAATTGTTTTCCAAAAATCATTCATTGATTAATTCTCGCGCAAAGGCGTTCCTGAGCCAAGATAGGTAAATTCGGATTTTGCCTGGAGAAGTTTCCAGTTTAATCTAAATCACTTTCCAAAACAGAGGCGATCGCTTGTTTGGTACTCGTTTGAAATTCTGTGACGTTCACTCGATTCAAAAACCAAATCGACACCACCATCCCCACGGCTTCTAGGGCAAATACCAATCCATAAGCTAGTTCCAGACTGGGTAGTACCCTACGACCTACGTCTAAAATAGTACCGCCTACGACCACTGCTACTCCCCTAGAGATAGCCTGTGCTAGTCCCCATGCCCCAATAAAAGTACCTGCGGCTTCAGCTGCTGTGAGATCTAGCATCAAGCTAATTGCTGCTGTAGTTAAGAAACCAGTAGCTAAACCGAATAAAACTAAACCCAGCTTGAGGAAAGCTGCATTAGCTGTAAATCCTGAAATACCCAATAATGCTGCACACAATGCCACCAACATACAGCCTAAGCGAGCGCTTTTGCGCTTACCCAAACGCGGCACAATCAAAAAGCCAGCCACGGCGTAGGCAATTAGCAGACCAATACCGTAATAAACGTTCAACTTGGTGCTTTCTGCCAAAGGCATTTTAAACACCTGACCTGCATAGGGTTCCAAAACTGGGTCTTGCATAAATAAGCACAGTGTCATCACCACTAAAAAGGTGAAAAACAAACCTGTTTGTGGACTTGCCGTCAAGATTTTCCAAGCAGCCCCTAGGGTAATGCTGTCTTCTCGGTTTACTAGTGTGGAACGATTGGAGTAAAGCGAGTACTTTTTCTCCACGCCAAATGTCGCTGCGATCGCCAACCCAAATACAATCGCTGGGACGATAATAAATAATCTATTGACCGCTGCTTTTAAGGTTTCCACAGTTGCTTCTGGCGTTAATTGCTTGAGCAAGCTGGCACTAATAATCGCTCCCACAATAATCCCCACCATCAGCATTGACCAAACCACACCCACTACTTTGGGACGATTGTCTTCTTCGGATACATCCACCAACAAAGCAGCAAAGGCAGTACCACTAGCACAAATTGCTAAACCATATACAGCAAAAACTAAGGACAAAAGCGCTGTCCAGCCTATGGTTTGGGTTGTCCATGCCCAGCCACCGACACTACTTGCAGCAGTACTCAGCTGCCACATTACTTGCACAGCTAAAAAAGCTGCGATCGCCAATATTGCCGCCCCCACCCAAACATAAGCTGTGCGGTGGTATCCCCATAAAGGCTTGGCATCGGATATTTGACCAAACCAGACGCGGGAAGGAGAAACAAATAAGGGCAGTGCTAGAACTAGCGATACTAGCGTTGCCGGAATTGCTATTTCTTGAATCATGACTCTGTTGAGTACCCCCAGAGTCAAGATGGACATCATGCTGAGTCCCATTTGAAATAAGCCGAGTCGGAACATGGTCAGCAAATTGACCCTTGGCATTCCTAGGGATTTTGTTTCACTATCAAACACTTCACCGCTTGCCATAGCTACTTTTTCGTATGGTTTATCAAAAATAGTCTCTCTTTAATTAAAGATAAACTGTTTGATATTCCAAAAAAACCCAGTAATTTCGGGGCATCAATTTTTGGATTTGGCGGTAGAGATGCTTTCATGACTTCGTTGGAGTTGGGACTTGCTTCCTTGAACCCTTTTCGCGCCGTCGAAGTTTTAAGGGCAGATATAGCATAGATACCGTAGCTGACTTAGGGACAAACTAAACAGTTTTAAATTATCAACTATTTAACGAAAAAAATTGTTAGCATCGCCACAAGAATGGGAATACTATAACGGCTCAAATAATCTGTTGAGTTAAATATTGCCTAACTGCTAAATTTTGAGTCAGCTTAATAGCTAAAAATTTTCCAATTAATTATGGATAATCTACAAGTTTTAGACGGACTGCGGGTGCTAGTAGTAGATGACAACACCGATAATCTAGAATTGATCCAATTCATTCTTGAACAACACAATGTACAAGTAACTATTGTAACTTCAGCCCATCAAGCTCTCAATGCAATTACACTGTTAAAACCAAATATTCTGATCTGCGACATTGGGATGCCAATTGAGGACGGTTATTCACTAATTAATAAAATTAGAAATCTCACTCAACAAATAAGACAGATTCCAGCCATAGCTTTAACAGCACATGTGTCTGTTGAAGCACGTAATCTGGCTCTAGATAAAGGTTTTTCTACATACCTAGCAAAGCCATTTGATCCTGATGAGTTAATAGCAGTTACATCAAACCTGGCTGTTGAACACAATGTTTATGCTGTAAAAGCGTAAAACGACATGCTTTCAAAACAACCCTACCCTAGATGATTTAGTGTAAAACCGTATTATTTTTTTTAATACGTACAGATTGTTTTACCTATAATCTGTTTTGGAAACACACCAGATTATTTAGAGTGCGTAGACGCGTAGCGGCAAGTTAGAGGACATCGCATTAGTATTATGTGCGATCGCTCTCTTTCCTCGGATCGCTGTATAAATCCTTGTATAGTGAATAGATAATAATTTTTTACAACACATGGGGATATGTGCGCTCTTTCTACGCCAAATCTTCGATGAGAGATTTCAAACGCTTAATGCGCTTCTTTTGAACAGACCACTTTTCACAAGCTTCTTTTACAATAATGATTTCATCAACTGTCAAAAGCTCATCAGGCTGACCAGAGGCTAAAATCCTAGCTGCTTTGATTGCGGTTTCATATTTCACACCGTGCTTCACTAATTCTGTGCAAAATATTTTTTCTTTTTCCTTTACTGAGACGAAAAACTTAGATTGCATGAATTAGATGATGTGAAACTAATTTTGAAATTACATATATATAAACAAGGGTTCAGTAGTCAGTTTCACAAATTTCTGATCTTTTTAATTCTAACTAGAGATAGACGAGTAAATATACTCTGTATGTATCTCCAGAAGTAACCAGTAATACCTAATAATATAGGGAAACGCAATCTCAACCGCGGCCGCGCAAGTTGCGAAACATCGGCTCAAAGAACTCTTGCGATCGTGGACTTTTCACTTTGACACCACAAGCGTTTCTTACTTGTGACTTATTAGAACTCTCAAAAATGACGCATCAAACCCTTAAGACTCAATGTTTTATTCGCAGTCTTGTCTGTAACGCTACACTAAAAAGGTAAAGAAATGTAAATAAAATAAATCTTACAACCGTGGAAACCATCACATTAGGGCTAAGTGGCCCGGCTGTTACACCCCTGTGCATTGGGACTTGGGCTTGGGGTGATAAACTCTTTTGGAGTTACGGCGATCGCTACGGCGAAGAACAGGTACAAGAAGCCTTCACAGCAGCCTTAGAGACTGGTGTCACTTTCTTCGACACTGCGGAAGTTTACGGATTAGGACTGTCAGAGCAATTATTAGGGCAATTCATCCAACAAGCACAAAAACCCGTGCAAATTGCCACAAAATTTGGTCCCCTACCGTGGCGATTTACAGGTCAATCTGTCTCTGATGCTCTCACAGATAGCCTTAAACGCTTGCAATTAGAGCGAGTAGAACTGTATCAAGTACATTGGCCCTTTTCCTTCTTTTTGAGCCAAGAAACGCTGATGAATACTTTAGCAGACGAGGTAAAACGTGGCAGAATTGGTGCAGTCGGTGTCAGTAATTATTCAGCAGAGCAAATGCGAGAAGCACACCAGATATTAGCAGCTCGTGGAGTACCTTTAGCGGTGAATCAAGTACGCTACTCTTTGCTAAGTCGCCAAATTGAAAGTAACGGTATTTTTAAAACTGCCCGTGAATTGGGTGTAACAATTTTGGCATACAGTCCTTTAGCTCAAGGCTTGCTCACAGGAAAATACACCTCTGAACGTGCAGAAACGCCTAGTGGTGCTAGAAGGATAGACCCACGATTTAATAAAGAAGGATTGCAAAAAATAACACCAGTAATAAATTTACTAACCAGTCTAGGAAAAAAATACGATCGCACTCCTGCTCAAGTAGCCCTCAACTGGTTAATTGCTCAAGGAAACGTTATTCCCATTGCTGGAGTGAAAACAGCCCAACAAGTACAACAAAATGCAGGCGCTTTAGGTTGGAGATTGAACGATGATGAAATTGGGGAGTTAGAAAAAGCTAGCCGCCCGTGGCTATAGTATTCTCAATTACTCAAACACAGGGGGCCACAGTTCTGATACTGTGAGTTCCCAACCAGGGAGTAATTCTGGTAATGTCAATTTCTCGTTATCCTGCAAAGCCATGGGTTCTTGGTTAAGTCGGTAAACTGTCAACGTCAATTTGTCAGGGTCAATCAAGATACCAACTGTACATCCAAGTTCTAGAAATAGCTGAATTTTTTCTACTAGTGGTTTGATGCGGTCTGACTTAGATTTAATTTCTACCATCAAGTCCGGCACTAGCTCTACAAAATCGCGCTGGCTTTTTTTCAGTCTATCAGCACGAACAAAAGACACATCAGGAGCGCGAAGATTTCTTTTTTCGCTATCAGTTTCCTTGCCGTTTTCAGTTTCTAATGTAGGCAAAATAAAACCGGCACTAGAACCAGTCACTCGTCCTAATTTTCGCGGGCGTACCCAATTGCCGAGTAATCTGATTAATTCAGCACCGATTTCTTCAGAAACAAAATCAGATGGGCCCATAACAAGTATATTCCCATCTACTAGTTCCATTTGCCATTCTGGATGCTCTGCTTGTAGCTGCTCTAAGTCTGTAATGGTGAACATAAGATCACGGAGAATACATCTTAATCTATGTTCCTACAAGCTGATAGTAGAAGTTATACCAATTTGAAAAATGATTGCGACAGATGGAGCAGTCAAAAGCTTATTAAACGCAATGGCTCCAAAATCTAAAATCCAAACTGGTATTAGCTGCCTCTTAAAGTTAAATGATGAGTTATGAGTTATGAGTTCTGAGTAGAAAGAATAATACTCAGCACTCAGCACTCAGCAACGCCAGTCCGCTCAAGTCGGGAAATCCTTGACGCTCGTTCGCGTAGCGTCTCCCCTTGGGAGAAGACTCGCGCTTCGCTGCGCTAACGGCAGTTCCTCATAGGGGAAACCCCCAAGACCAGACTGCCTCACCACGCGGCCAGCTCTTCAGCACTCACTTCACGAAGCTGACTCTTTAGCTGTAGGTGAACCTAGCTTGTGATTAACAGGTGAAATGGATTCGCGACGGCTTGTCCGCAGTTTAGGTTTGGAGGCAGCACGTCCTTCATCTTCGCCAACACTGCTGTCTGATTTGACCCAAGCAGAACGGCTTCTCTCGCCAGAAGAATCACGACGCTTGTTCAGTTTGGGTTTGGGAACCGGAGCTTCCTCTTGAGGAATCTCAACGTCTGATTGCAACCAAGCAGGACGAGTTTGATCGTAAGCGATTTGCAATGCGGCTGCGGCGATCGCTTGAGCATCGTATTTTTCAATTAGTTCGCTGACTATCGGCAAGAATGAAGCCAGACGTTCGCCTGTCAAAGCTTCCCCTACTTGTTCTTGCAATTTCATGATGTGCCGGGCTTCAATCTGTGCCCGTGTAGGAATCGACAGCAATTGCCAACTTTGGCGATTATGGCGTTCAAATGCCTGCTGTTTGCGCCGCTCAAAAGGCTGTACTAAAGAAATTGCCGTGCCTTCTTTACCAGCTCGACCAGTACGACCAATGCGATGGACGTAAGTTTCTACGCTATCAGGTAAGTCGTAGTTGATCACATGGGATAGTTGATCGACATCCAAACCCCGTGCGGCAATATCAGTGGCTACCACCCAGCGCACCTGACGATTGCGGAATCGGCTCAATAAACGCTCTCGCGCTTGTTGAGACAAGTCACCGTGGTATTCATCGACACTGTGTCCGGCTGCTTGCAGTTGATTGGTAAGTTCTGCTGCTGTACGTCTGGTACGCACAAAGATTAAAGCTGTTTCTGGATCTTCCATTTCCAGAATTGGCTGTAAAGCTTTGGCTTTTGTCCAGTGACGGGGGATGAGATAAGCTACCTGATTGATTTTGTTGGGAGCAGCTTTTGGTTGTTCAACGGTGACTGTCACCGGCGATCGCAAAAATTTGTTCACCAACATCCGAATCGATGGCGGCATTGTCGCTGAGAATAAAGCTGTCTGGCGATCTTGGGGGGCTTGGGAGAGGATTTTCACCACATCATCGATAAAGCCCATACTCAACATTTCATCGGCTTCATCCAACACAAACCACTTTACTTGGTCGAGCTTCAGACAGCCCCGATCTAATAAGTCTATGACTCGTCCTGGAGTACCTACAACCATGTGGACACCACGTCTTAGTTGTAAAATTTGGCGGTCAATCGATTGACCACCATAGATTGCTAATACTCGCAATCCGTCATTACCCATAAATTGGGCGATGGCATCGTGAACTTGAATTGCTAACTCGCGGGTTGGTGTTAAAACCAGGGCTTGCACTGCTTTCTGCTGTACATCTAACCGCTCTAAAATCGGCAGCGAAAATGCTGCTGTTTTACCAGTTCCTGTCTGGGATTGACCTACAACATCCCGACCTGCTAACAGTTGGGGAATGGCTTGTACCTGAATATTAGTAGGTGTGGTAAAACCGATTTTTTCTATTTGCTCAACGCGTTCTTGTGAAATGCCTAATTCTTGAAAAGAAAAGTTCATCAAATCTCCTAGGTTTAGTTTTTTGCTTTTGGATTCTTATACTGAAACTGGTGCGTAACTCTTGACAACTTGACCGTAAAGGTCATATGTATCAGCACTATGGATCGTTACTGGCACGATGGTTCCTAGCTTCGCTTTACCTTCGATATAGACTTGACCATCGACTTCTGGGGAAAATCTACCTGAACGACCAATCAATTTCCCACTTTCAGGATTTTCCTGCTCAATCAGGACATCAACTATCTTGCCTACTTCCTGTTGATTCTTGCGCCACGATATTGGCTGCTGAAGTTCCATGACTCTATGCCGCCGCTCATCCATCAGTTCTTGAGGCAACTGATTGGGTAGCTGGTAAGCAGGGGTTCCCTCTTCTGGTGAAAATGTAAAGACACCCACATGGTCAAATTCATGTTGTTGGACAAACTCTAATAGATGCTCAAAGTGTTCTTGAGTTTCTCCGGGGAAGCCAACTATAAATGTTGTCCGCAGTACTGCTGTTGGTAGTGCTGTTTTGATGCGCTCGATAATCTCATTGTTCACACGTCCTTGCCAGGGACGGTTCATCGCACGGAGAATATCGGGATGAGAATGTTGTAGAGGCAAATCCAGATAAGGTAAAACGTTCGGTGTTTCTTGGATTGCCGCGATCGCATCCGGAGTCAGTCCGGTAGGATAAGCATAGTGCATTCTGATCCACGGTATGTCTACTTTGCCCAAAGCGCGGAGTAATTCGGCTAACTTTGGTTTACCGTAAATATCCAAACCGTAATTAGTGGTGATTTGGGAAATCAGAATAATTTCCTGTACGCCTTGACTAGCCAGTTGCTCCGCTTCAGCAACTATCGATTCAATGGTACGCGATCGCTGCTTACCTCGCAGGTAGGGAATTATGCAAAATGCACATCGGTAATCACAACCTTCTGCAATTCGCAGGTAGGCTACGCCCTCAGTCGTAGTGCGGTAGCGCGGTGTGGTTTCATCGGCAATGTAGGTTGGTTCTACACTAACCTGTTTGACTCGTTCTCCTTGTTCTACACGTTCAATTACATTGACAATTTTGTGATAATCACCCGTTCCGACTACAGCCACAGCTTCAGGCAATTCCTCCAATAATTGCGCCTGAAAGTGCTGGGCCATACAGCCAGTAATCACGATTTTTTTGTTGGTTTCTGCCAGTTCTACCAAAGTTCTGACAGATTCTTCCCTTGCGGCTTCAATAAAACTACATGTATTGACAATTACGTAATCTGCTAACTCTTCATTTGTATCTACATCGTAGCCTGCTTCTACGAGCAGTCCCAGCATATGTTCTGTATCAATTCGATTTTTCTCACAGCCCAAGTGAGAAATTGCAATTGTTGGCTTTCCACCCATATTTTGAAAAATTTTCCGATTTTTTCTTGCAGTCAAATACAAAGACCATAATCATCGCACTTTGTGAATAACACCCTTGTAATTACAGTGCTAAGAAGAACTTTTCCTCTCCTAGCAACTGTATGCGGAGTTATGACCTTGACGATTTAAGGTCATGTTATGATATTTCTACTATTAGTCTGTTTCCCAGGGTAATATTAAGTGTCTTTGGGTACATTTGACACTTGTAATGTTTTTTAACAAATCGCCTGTTGGTATTTTACACTACCAAGAGCGTGTGCGTTGCTAATCTACCCGTCGGGAAGCCGCCCAAAGGGCTTGTTGTGAGAAGTCGCTACCCTCAGGGAAATCGCGCTCGCGACTACGCCTAGTAAAGCAGTAATGCTACCCTTAAGCTTGGGCTTGGCCTACGACTATGCGCAGCGAGATGCCTAAACCACGGGAAGCTGCCTTGCGTCTTGTGAGTGGCAAACTCCTCTTGTAGCCAGGTTTTATCTTAACATATCTTATGAGACGTTTTACGCCAAATTCCATCCTAGGACAGAGGCAGTAAAACGACCATCATCAAACGCATTTTACCAGCTAGTTAACGAAGTCAAGAGTCAAAAGTGAGCCAGCACGGTGAGTCCAGTTGCAGCAACTGGCAAATCCGAAGGGGTCAACAGTCAAAAAATTAATTTTAGACTATGGCTTTTGGACTCTGAACTTTGCAAAACAGATTAAAGACGTGGACTTATATCAGATATTTAAAACTCGCTCGCCGATTATTGGTGTGGTTCACCTGCTACCACTGCCGACCTCGCCCCGCTGGGGAGGTAGCTTGAAAGCGGTAATTGACCGCGCCGAACAAGAAGCAACAGCCCTAGCAAGTGGCGGCGTTGATGGCATTATTGTGGAAAATTTTTTTGATGCGCCGTTTACGAAAAATCAAGTGGATCCAGCAGTTGTGAGTGCCATGACCGTAGTGGTGCAAAGGATACAGAATTTGGTGACATTGCCCATAGGCTTAAACGTTTTGCGGAACGATGCTAAAAGTGCAATGGCCATCGCCAGTTGTGTGCAGGCACAATTTATCCGCGTTAATGTCCTGACAGGCGTAATGGCAACCGATCAGGGATTGATTGAAGGAGAAGCTTATCAATTACTTCGGTATCGGCGAGAATTGGGCTGCAACGTCAAAATCCTGGCCGATGTGTTGGTAAAACATGCCCGTCCTTTGAGTTCGCCAAATCTCACAGTTGCTGTGAAAGACACAATCGAAAGGGGTTTGGCAGACGCGGTGATTTTGTCTGGCTGGGCGACAGGTAGTCCACCTAACCTAGAAGATTTGGAACTAGCTTGTGGTGCGGCAAACGGCACTCCCGTATTTATCGGTAGTGGAGCCGATTGGGAGAATATTGCTACACTGATGCAGGCAGCAGACGGGGTAATAGTTTCCAGTTCCTTGAAACGCCAAGGTCGGATCGAGCAACCAATTGACCCAATTCGCGTCAGTCAATTTGTGGAAGCTGCACATCGGAGTTGGAACTCCAAAAGTGACAGTAAATCAGCAGAACAAGTGAAGTTACATTCTTAGGGACTGGGTATTGGGGACTAGGTACTGGGAGCTGGGGACTGGGTACTGGGAAAGAGATATATTTTATAGATTCCCCTAATCCCCAATCCCTAATCCCCAATCCCTATCCCCAATCTCTAATCCCCAATCCCTAATCCCCAATCCCCCAATAGCAGTTTATGATTCGCCGCCGTTCTACTCCCTGGATTCATAAATGGTCGCGTCCATTAATTGCCGCGATCGCCGGACTTGGTGCCCTAATAACGGGTTATCTCACTGTAGAAAAGTTAACAGGAGGCAGTGCAGCATGTGTGGCACAGGCTGGTGTCAAAGGCTGTAACGATGTGCTTTCTAGTCCTTGGGCAACAGTTTTGGGCCAACCATTAGCTTTATTTGGATTTTTGGCATACACCAGTATGGTGATATTTGCCTTGGCTCCCTTGGTTTCAAAATCAGGAGAAAACAATACCAACAAACAACTGGAAAACAGGACGTGGTGGTTGTTGTTGGTAGGGGCGATCGCTATGTCTGTTTTCAGCGGTTACTTGATGTACTTGCTGGCATTCCAAATTAAAGCCTTATGTCCTTACTGTATTGGTTCGGCTTTGTTCTCCCTGAGTCTTTTAGTGCTGACAATCGTTGGACGTGAATGGGAAGATCTTGGACAAATCTTTTTTACTGCCATTATTGTGGGAATGGTGACGCTGATTGGCACTTTAGGCTTATATTCTGGTGTTAATCAATCAGGTGTTACAACTCCTGGTCAAGGAGAGAAAATATCCTTTCTTCCCTCTCCCAATGACATTCCTAACCCCGAATTTGGCTGGAAAATCACTACTACATCAGGTCAAGCAGAAATTGAATTAGCACGTCATCTGGTAAAAATAGGTGCTAAAGAATACGTTGCTTATTGGTGTCCTCACTGCCACGAACAGAAGTTGCTTTTTGGTCAAGAAGCTTATCAAATTATCGAGAACAATAATATTAAGATAGAATGCGCTGGTGATAGCCCAAAAGGTAAACCAGATTTGTGTAGAGCAGCTAACATAGAAAGCTTTCCTACTTGGATTATCAATGGCCAAAGCTACAGCGGAGTGCAAAACCTCGCGGAACTAGCGAAAATTTCTGGTTATACAGGTTCTACGACGTTTAAGTATTTCAAGTAGTTTCTGCAAGTCTGTTTTTCATAACTTTACTCTCGTACCAAAAAGTCAACTGGTTGAATGCAGTATTATTCCAGTTGACTTTTTTATTTTCTGAAATACCTTTGTCTTACCCACTATTACAAATTTTCGATTTGCCTACGATTATAATCTACAAATAAAGCAGGCTAAAAGTCTCTTACTTAAGTAAAATCACTTAAAAAATGCTTTTTTAATTTATACTAAATTGCCAAGCTAGTATTATTTGAGTCTGAGGATAAATCTGAGCATATTGTAAAATTTATCTCCAGCGTGTCCAAAACTATATTTATCCAATTTGGTGTTCCATCTTTACGACATGCAATAGAGTTTGCGGCAGATAATTGTACATGCACTGAAAAAGGACATTTGTTAACTCAGAGTTACTAAAAAATACCTTTGTTAATATTTTTTCTACTGAAATCACCCTAATAGGCGTGAAGATTCTAGTTTCTCTTTGGTCAAATAATGAGTTATTACAAATAATCATTTATTAAAATTACCAAAATTTTCTGGAGGAAGCAGACTAAATCGAAAAGATTCTGAAAAAGTAAATATAGTTCTTGCTTGAGCTATATTTGCCCAGTAGTCAATAGCTATAGGAAATAAAGATTATTTCTCCCCACTAGGTAATGGGAATGAGTAAGCAGCTAGGCAAGCGTCTTGTGAAGTTAAGGTTGGGACTTAAGCAACCGCTTGGTAGAGGATACAGAGAATTGATTACTGCCTCTAGTGTTGCAATCTGCATATTGCTTATACGCTCTGTAGGATTATTGCAATCTTTAGAGTTGGCAGTATTAGATCAATTTTTTCGCTTACGTCCAAATGAACAGCCAGATAACCGCATTACTATCGTCGCAATTGATGAAGCTTCTTTACGCCAAGTAGGCACCTGGCCAATTCCAGATAGCCAGATAGCTAAGCTATTGCAAAAAATAAATGTTCGCCAACCCCAAGCTATTGGCTTAGATATCTACCGGGATTTGCTAGTACCCGGTAATGATTTGAAGGGAGAGTCTAGTAATAAAGAACTGCTTGATGCTTATAAATCAATGCCGCACTTGATTGGTATTGAACTGTTAGCAAATGACAAAAATAAAAAAGTTGGTGTTCCACCTCCACTAGGGCTAAATCAAAACCAAGTGGGTTTTAACAACGTGCTATACGATCCTGATGGCAAAATACGTCGCAGCTTGTTGTATTGGCATGTCGATAAACAGTTACATCAAAGTTTTGCCCTGAAGCTGGCTTTACTTTATTTACAGTCAGAGGGAATTACTCCCCAAAAAGCATTCAATAACTCTGACTATTTGCAGTTGGGGAAAGCAGTATTTAATCGCTTTCAAGCAAATGATGGTGCTTATGTGGGTGCTGATGATGGAGGCTACCAAATTCTCTCCAATTTTCCCAAACCAGGCTGTGAGGGTAGTGGTTCTAAAAAACTCTGTGGTTATCGGCAGGTAACTATGAGCGATGTGCTAAATAATAAAGTACCAACCAGCTGGATACGCGATCGCATTGTACTCATTGGTTCCACAGCCCCCAGTCTCCAGGATTTTGTATTTATTCCCCAATCTAGTCGTCTCATGGGTACAGCACAGCCTGTTGCAGGTATTGAACTGCAAGCCCATTTTATTAGTGAGTTAATCTCAGCTGCCTTGGAAGATCGACCTTTATTAAAGGTATGGTCTGAACCATGGGAATACTTGTGGATTCTTACCTGGTCTTATTTGGGATCTGTAATCACATGGCGAATACAACGCCCAAGTCATAGCATCCTCAGTATTTTGTTTTCTTGCTTAGTATTGATACTGAGTGCATATTGCGCTTTCTTGTTCGGTTGGTGGATACCAATCATTCCTTCACTGCTTACCTTTGGTCTGTCGGCTATTTGGATGATCTTTCACATTGCTCATATCCAAGAAGAACTGAAACGTTCTAAAGAATTTTTACAGCAAGTTATTAATACAATTGCCGATCCAATCTTTGTCAAAAATGGACAACATCAATGGATTGTTTTAAATGAAGCTTATTGTCGATTCATTGGTTATTCTGATACTGTATTAATTGAAAAATCAGACTATGACTTTTTCCCTAAACATGAAGCTGATGTATTTCGACAACAAGATGAGCTTGTTTTTCGGACTCAGCAACCCCGAGAAAACGAAGAAGAGTTTACTGATGCTACCGGAAAAATCCATTTAATTGCCACTAAGCGATCGCTTCACAAAGACGCTGCGGGTAATTTCTTTTTAGTTGGAGTGATTCGAGATATTACTGAGCGCAAAGAGAAGGAGGAAAAACTCAGGCGCACTGCCGCTGAGTTATCCCGCTCTAACAATGAACTGAAACGCAAAGAAGACCATTTACGTTATTTAGCTTATCACGACCCTCTTACAGGTTTATCTAATCGCAAATTCTTCGCAGAACAACTTTACGAATCTTTAGATTGGGCACAAAACAATAATTTATCGCTAGGACTGCTGTTTATCGACCTGGATGGCTTTAAGCAAATCAATGATACCCTCGGACACGAAATCGGCGATCGCCTGTTAGTAACCATCGCTCAACGACTCAGTAACTCTTTACGCGGTAGTGATACTGTTTCCCGTTTAGGTGGTGATGAGTTTACCGTGATTTTACGGGCAATTCCTAACGTCCAAGTAGCTGCTAAAGTTGCGGAAAAAATTTTAGGATGCATCACCGAGCCTATTGTTTTGGACGGATATACTACTAGAGTTTCTGCCAGTATTGGTATTAGTATTTACCCGCTAAATGGTCAAAACATTGAGACATTGATTAAACAAGCAGATACTGCTATGTATCGTGCCAAGCACTTCGGCAAAAACCGTTATGAGTTTGCTTAATCAGTAAGTTTGTTTTCAAAGGATTAGGGACTGGGCTGGGTAAAACGGGAAAAAGGGAAGAGCTAAAGGTAAAAGAGATTCCTTTTTCCTTTAACTTCCCCTTCCTGGTACATCATGCTACCGCGTACATACAAGTCTGAAATACCTTACGAACCTGGGTTTGGGCTTACCTTTTAACATCTAAGACTTACGCAAAAATTGCTAAAAAGCTTAATTTATCGAACCACCCTTCGGGTGAAGCAGTTCCTCATGGGGGAAACCCCCAAGACCGGACTGCTTCACCAAGAACGCCTTCGCGCAGCGTTTCGTAGAGAAGAATTCGTAGAACGTGCGTAAGTCCTAACCGTTTGGTGAGAGTGCTTTAGGGAACTTGCCCACGGCACTGTCTCCTTTTGACTTCCAAGGATTAGTATGCTGAGAAGGCCCGAACTCCCCAATCCCACCATCGGTAATCACAGCATCAGATGTTATAGTATGTATGTACTATTTATCCACGCCTAACAAAGCCAATATCCACTTAATTTGTGCAGTGTCATGGTCGATCGCGCAAGTTTAGCCAATTAACTTCCGGTTAAAAAAGTTCTAATATCTATAATTTATATAAATTTAATTAAATAAATATGTATTATTATTAATAATTGTAACTCAATTATTAATTAAACATTAACAAAATGGTAACCTTACTGCCGTAAGTTTACTTAATCTAATTTTAAGTAAACTTACTATAGTATGTGAACGCGGTTAACTTGTCAAAAGACATTAAGTAATAAAGATAGTACATATACACAATAAAATTAATATTTTGTTAAAACTTGATAGTCCTGTTAATACTCTTGTAAGGATTCAATGAAGCTCTCTAAATAATACTGATAAAGACCTCTAACCTTAGACTGATGCCAAAAGTCGCTCATTAGTTATATTTCTTAAGAGTCTAGCTTGTTTTATAGCAGTAAGCCGATCGCTGAAATGCCACATTCTAGCCACCGCTTTTGAGTAAAGAAGTTAGCCATTCATAGTCAAAATTTTATTAAGATTTAATTTTTTGGAAAAAATAAATAAATCTGCTGTAGATAAAAAAATATTGGATGAAATCAGAATGCAAGTAATACACAAAAACTTTTGGGAACTTATGGGAACGAACTTCAGAATCACTAGTGCTGTGATATTTTGTATAAGCGTTTACATAGTAATACCAAAAATCGCCAATACCACAGGCTCTTTTAGCACTTCAAAAGCTGATATTTTGGGCATCACTGACAGCTATCGCTCAACGACTTCAAGTGTTAATTCTCAAAGCGCGAAAGACGTATATGTTCCACCAAATTATGGTGGGCCTGATAGTCAGCATGGTAGCGGCACTCGCTGAGACCATACTAATGGGCAGTAAGGAGTAGGATGAGAAAAATTACAACTGACAACCATAGCTAGAATGGTCTTACTTGTTTCAAACCTCAGATTTCCACCATTGGCGTTGTTGTACGAGGGTGTGGACTTGCCAAGCAGGGTCTGGCTGAGGATAATCTAGCCGATAGTGTCCGCCACGACTTTCGGTTCTAAAAGCAGCACTTTTAAGAATTAAATAAGCTACATCTAATAAATTACGGGTTTCTGCCCAAAGTCGCAATTGTCTCTCACAGTCTGGTATGTTGAACTTCGCTGGTTGGTTTGGACGTAAAGAGAGCAAAAATTGACTCAAAAGCAAAGCCGCAAAATCTTGTTGCCAAGTTTCTACAGTAGCGATCGCCGCTTCTAAACCTGACTGTTCTCGACAAATACCAGCACTTTGCCACACCAAGCGCGGTAACTTCTCCCTGAGTGCATCTATCTGTGCTTGCTGGCTTTGCCACTGATTATCAGAAAGGACGAAGGTTAAAGGATTAAGGTTAAATTCAGATTCTTTGACTTCATCCTTCATCCTTTTGACTTCATCCTTCACATGAGCCATCTGCGCTCCAAATACAATACATTCCAGCAAGGAATTACTCGCCAGCCGATTTGCCCCATGTACCCCAGTACTAGCTGTTTCTCCCACTGCATACAAACCGGGAATGTTAGTGTGATTCTCCAGATCCGCAACGATACCACCCATCCAATAATGAGCAGCGGGAGCTACAGGAATTGGTTCATTAAAGACATCAATGCCCCAATGTTGACAAACTTTGATGATATTAGGAAAACGGTAACGAATTTTATCTGCGGGAATGGGGCGCATATCTAGCCAAACATGGGCAGTTGCGGGATCGGCAGCAGTACGTTGCAAATGGCTGAAAATCGCCCTACTGACCACATCTCTAGGTGCTAGTTCACCAGCAGGGTGATAATCAAAAGCAAAACGCCGCCCTTCGTTATCGACGAGGTGTGCCCCTTCACCACGTACAGCTTCACTAATGAGAAAGCGATCGGCACCGAGTTTGGTAAGGGCAGTGGGGTGAAATTGGACAAATTCCAAGTCGCGGAGGATAGCCCCAGCGCGCCAAGCGATCGCCACTCCATCACCTGTACTCACCGCTGGATTGGTAGTTTGGGCAAATACCTGACCTCCGCCACCAGTTGCTAGCACCACAGCACCAGCTTTTATCCAACTGATTTCACCTTGATAAAACAGGCTAATTCCCTGACATTTCCCTGTTTGGGGTTCCAGCCATAGGCTCAATGCCAAAGCTTGCTGGATAACTTGAATATTCTGGCGGCGCAATACTTGGGCCGTGAGGGTGGTAGTCACTTCTCTGCCTGTTGTGTCAGCGGCGTGGAGAACGCGATGACGAGAATGAGCAGCTTCCAAAGTTAAAGCTAAAGCGTTGCCGTGGCGGTCAAAAGCAACTCCCAAGTTAACCAAGGATTGAATACAGCTAGGGGCTTGTTCGGCAAGGAATTCTACAGCCGAGCGATCGCATAAGCCAGCTCCTGCTTCCATCGTATCTTTAATGTGCAGTGAAGGAGAATCTTCTGGGGCGACAGCCGCCGCAATGCCACCTTGCGCCCAATCGCTGGCGGATAAAGAAACTGTTTCTTTGGTAATCAAGCCAACTTGCAAGTCCTCTGGCAAACACAGCGCCGTGTATAGTCCAGCAGCACCGGCACCGACTACTAAAACATCAAATTGGCTAGGAATATCTGTTTGAGGCAAAGTTATGGGGGAGGGAAAAGGAGAAAGGGAGGTAGGGGAAGTAGGGGAGGCAGGGGGAGCAAAGGAATGTATTTCCCCTGATTGTGCTTGTCCGCTTATCCCCACTCTAATAGAAAAGTCCCACTCCTCAAAATTAGGAGTGGGAATATTCTACATTAACTGCAATTGCAGTTATCTATAGATTCCATTGTTAAAGCGATCGTCTCCCTCGTTGAAGGCAGGTTCTAAGTCTGTCACGGTGAAGTGATCGAAGTTAGCTTGCAGAGTTTGTTTTTGGCGATCGCTCAATCCTGCAATATCCAGCACATCCTCTACCTTTTGGTAAGGAGCATTCTTGATGATTTTTTTAGCAAGATTGGGATATAGCCCTGGATACTGCTGAAAAGCTCGCACGTTGGTATTATTCAAATCAATTTTTTTACCAAATTCAGTTGCTAGCTTAGCGTCTGCCCGATTCTGCCGTTCAATAGCCAGAACAGGCACTTGAGGAATAGAAAAACTATAGAAACCAGCAGCCTGGGCTGTATGATTTGTTCCTAGCCATCCCCAGCAGCCCAGCAACAAACTAAACACTGTTAATAAACGCACCAATCCTTTCACGATTTTTCCACCTCTTTCCATTAAACTCAAAAAACAGCTTTAAGCTAACAAGCATCAACAGTCAATAGTCCATAGCTTTGACTATTGAACGCCAGTTTGCAAGGGCGGAGGAAACCTCCCTGACGCTCGTGACGCTCAAAGACTCGCGCTTCGCTGCGCTATCGCGTAGCGTCTCCGCTAGGAGAAGGCTAGCCGCCCAACGGACTGCTCACCGCACGCAACTGGCTCCTTTTGACTATTGACTAGCTAATAGCTTAATCAACACACAGCAGTCATCAGAAACTAATATACAGCTTATTAATATCCACAATATTTGCTGCTACTTGGTTTGACTCTACTTTTACCAAAAATTATTGTTACAGGCTCTTGGGAGGCGGTTGTCAGTCGTCAGTTGTTAACACTCTCCCCTGCTCTCTCATCTACTCAAGCAACGCTAGCAGCTAATAAAAATAGACTATCTACCAAAATAGTACTTAAAACTGCGCCACCAAATGCATACCAGTGACGTTGTCCTTGAATTAAAGGTAAAATCCCGGCTGTCAACAGCACTAAGGCTAAAATCACTGCCCAAGATTGTCCCCAAGGCGTTTGTACTTGTGTCAGAGCATTTTGTAAAACCGATGATGCTTCAGCGGGTTCTACCTGCATAATTTGCCGCCAATAGGGCATTAAGTCTACTAAGTAAAAATACACATCCGTCAAGACTGTACCGAGTAAAGAACCTAAATAAAACCAGTTACCAATCTTGCCCCAATTTCGCACCAGACACCAACAAGCGAATGGTAGCCCTATGGATTCTACTGGTAAATGCCATAAAGGTTCCCAACGTAACCACCCCCAGTAAATCGCTCCTGCCAACCAACTCCAGCTAAAGCCTAAGAGTAAATCCCCCCACAAAAAAGTTGCAGGACGTGACATTAAGAACAAACTCAGCCATACCCAAAATCCTGTCATCGCTAAACTTACACCAGGTAGCGATCGCACTAATGGCGCTTCTACAAAGACTGGCACTGATACCAAAAATACCGCCGCCGCAAACACTAACCAACTTTGTCGGGAAGCTATGGAAAAGGGAAAAGATGGAGATGAGAAGAGTATAGAATCCAATTTTCTGATACTCTTCTGCCTAGTGTCGGGTGAATGTATCTCAGTATCAATAGAGGCGGTAGTAGCGTTGTAGGAGGACAATGTATTATTAATCAAAGTTTTTAATATTTGTTACTAAACTTTATCTTATTTAAGATATCACATTCAAAAATGCCCTAGGGGGGCATTTTGATTGTAATAAAATTTTGCCAAAGTTGTACTCACCGTTAGGGACTGGAGACATGAGAGAGCAGAGGAGCAGCAAGGAGTATTTACAACTGACAACTAACTCCTGTCCCTAATCCTCAGAGAATAATGAAAACTTGGTGTGTTCTTCAACTGTTTTCCTGGTAAATTCCCTAGGCAGATGTTTGTGTAATTGGTTGTAATAACTGCGATCGCAGGTAAACTGATGGCTTTATCAAAACGTCAATGGTTCATACTTTTAAGTGCAGCATCTGCCACTTTTTCAGTGGCGGCTCCTATGAAAGTTCTGAGTACCCCACCAACTCTAGGAGAAAGTGGGGTGCAACAAATGAATATCTTGCAAGCAATTATTTTAGGTTTTGTACAAGGAATGACTGAATTCCTGCCAATCAGTAGCACAGCACATTTAAAAGTCGTGCCTGTAGCGTTGGGTTGGGGCGATCCGGGGGTAGCTTTTACCGCTATCATTCAGCTCGGTAGTATCGCCGCCGTGCTGTGGTACTTTTGGGGGGATCTAACGCGACTGCTCAAAGGAACAACAAAAGCGATCGCTCGTAAAGATTATACTGATTACGACTTTCGCCTATTCCTGGGAATTATCTTAGGAACACTGCCTATCGTCTTTTTTGGACTTTTGATTAAAAAGTTTATCCCAGACTTTGATAATTCACCCATCAGAAGCCTAGCAGCGATCGCCGTTGCCTCTATAGTCATGTCGCTGTTATTGGGATTAGCAGAAAAACTGGGTAAACGCGAACGGGACTTTGAACACTTGACGATGAACGATGGGTTATTTATGGGTTTAGTGCAAGCTTTGGCATTAATCCCTGGCGTTTCTCGTTCGGGTTCTACCCTGACAGGGGGACTATTTATCGGATTACAACGGGAAACAGCGGCGAGATTTTCATTTTTACTAGGGATTCCAGCCATTACCCTAGCAGGGTTAGTTGAATTAAAAGATGTTTTACAAACAGGGTTAGGGAATGCAGGAATGATTCCCCTGATTGCTGGGGTGATTTCTGCTGCCATCTTTTCATATATAGCGATCGCTGGCTTATTACGCTTCCTCAAAACTCACAGTAATTGGGTATTTATTTGGTATCGGCTGGCATTTGGTGTAGCAATCTTGGGTGCGATAGGATCGGGACTGTTGAAAAATATTTAATAGAAGTTAGGAGTGAGAAGTCAGGAGTTAAAAAACTTATCATAACTCCTAACTCACAACTCATAACTCTGTAACTATGTCTACCATTCGTCCTGCCAAAATTACCAAGGTTCTTCCAGACTCGATAGCCGCAGAGATTGGCTTTGAAGCTGGAGATGCGATCGTTGCGATCAATGGAATGCGTCCCCGCGATTTAATTGATTATCAATTTTTATGTGCTGATGAAGTTCTAGAACTAGAAGTTTTAGATGCTGCTGGTAAAAGCCATCAGATTGAAATTGAAAAAGACTATGACGAAGACCTAGGGCTAGAGTTTGAAACTGCTCTATTTGATGGTTTAATTCAGTGCAATAATCGCTGTCCGTTTTGTTTTATCGACCAACAACCACCGGGTAAGCGTTCTAGCTTGTATTTGAAAGACGATGATTATCGTCTGAGCTTTTTATATGGCTCTTACCTGACCCTCACCAATTTACCAGAAAGGGAATGGCAGCGGATTGAACAAATGCGCCTGTCTCCCTTGTTCGTCTCCGTTCATGCTACAGAACCCGAAGTCAGAATTAGATTGCTGAAAAATCCGCGTGCCGGAGAAATATTAGAGCAAATGAAGTGGTTTCAAGAAAGACGGCTGCAAATTCATGCTCAAGTAGTCGTTTGTCCTGGTATAAACGACGGCAAACATCTGGAACAAACCTTACGAGATTTAGCGTCCTTTTACACTGGGGAATTACCTGCGGTGGCATCAGTCGCTGTGGTACCTGTGGGTTTAACGCGATTTCGTCCAGACAAAGACGAACTCACACCAGTAACCCCAGAAAAAGCTCAGGAAGTGATTTATCGGGTGCGATCGCTCTCACAGCAATTTCGTCAACAATTCGGTTCTGGCTTTGCCTGGTTAGCCGATGAGTGGTTTTTGATTGCAGGTGAGGAATTACCAAGCGAAGCTGAATATGAAGAATATCCCCAAATAGATAACGGTGTTGGTTCCATTCGCTTGTTTCTCAAGCAATTTGCAGAGTCTGCTACAAAATTACTCCCACCAAAAATCTATCCTAAACGGAAATTAACTTGGGTAGTGGGCAACGCAGTCGAAAAAGCATTTCAACCCATCTTGAAAAGCTTGAATGCAGTTGATGGTTTAGAAGTCAATATGCGTGCATTATCTAGTGATTATTGGGGACAAAAGATTAGTGTCACAGGATTATTAACCGGTCATGATTTACTTTTAAATTTAGACGAGCAAGATTTAGGTGACGGAATTTTGCTGCCAAAAGTCATGCTCAAACATGGAGAATTGGTATTGTTAGATGATATGAGTATTGATGAAGTAGCTCGTCGGCTGAATACAAATATTTTACCAATAGCAGGAGTTGAAGAATTAATTAACTCCTGTATTGTTGACTTTTGACGCAAATTGTTAAATCAGTTTCAGACAGAAGAATTTAAAATTAAAAATTAAGAACAGCAATACAAAACCTGCTGAATTTTATTTTAATAAAACTTCAGTTGTTTTTCGGAGGCAATTTCTTGTTATGCTGAATGATAAATAATAAGTAATGCCTAAATAATCAACTGAGGAGTGAGTAGTGAAGAATCAGAATAAATACAATAAAAAAATCAGAAAAACTGGATTCTTCATTTTTACTTTTAAATTTTTACTTTTAAATTTTTTTAGTATTTTACCAGCAACGGCAGCAGCAGAAGAACCTGTATTGAGCGTAGTACAGAGCCAAGAAAATACGCAGCAATGGACAGGAATCACAAAGCGCCTGCAAGCCACTGGGGTAAATTATTGCGTAGTTGACCTAGCTGATGTGAGGAGCGCAGCCGATTGGGGCGATCGCCGAGTCTTGTTTATGCCAAATGTAGAGACATTAACACCAGCACAAGCGATCGCTCTTGAGGAATGGATGAGTAAGGGTGGAACCCTAATTGCCAGCGGACCTGTAGGTAGTCTTTCAACACCAGGAGTACGCCAGTTATTGCGAGCGCTCTTAGGAAGTTATTGGGGATTTAGCCTTAATGACACGCAACAGATAAAACCCTCAAAAGACAAAATGCAGGAATGGACAAACCAAAACGGACTTTTTGACAAAGTACATGGCGGTGTTGTGATTCCTAATGATGTTACTAGTCAAACTGCTGCTGTGTGGAACTCTAAAGATAATCCTGCCGCAGTAGTCACTACAGAGCGTTCCACTTTGTTAGGCTGGCGCTGGGGAACAGATGTAGCTTCAACAGCATTAGATAGTGCCTGGTTAAAAGCTGCTCTTACTCGTCATCTGACATCGCGAGCAAATCGCAAAAATAAAGTAGAAGGAGCTTCCCCAAACTGCTCTACCTCATCCACCTTATCTCCCTCATCCGCCTCATCTCCCCCTGCTCCCACAATCGTTACTGCTCCTAAACCTAGACCACTTCCTAGAGTTACATCACCGACTTCCCCAGAGGCCATAGACCAACTAGAACAAACAGTGCGTTTAGATGTTGCACCCGACTCTAATGCACCAATTGATACAAATGAAGCGATCGCTCTCCAGCAAGAGCTAGAAAATCTGATTGGTCGCGTGGAAAGCGCTCATTTAGCAGCATCAGTTGATGCTGCTAATGTTGCCAATCTCCAGTCTCTTAAGGGAGAATCCACTCAAGTAGCCTCAACCAGACCTGGGGCAGTAATTTCTAGCAAAGACCAAGCTTTGGCACAAGCAAGAATAGTTGCCAAAAACTTACCTCAGTTGATCGCGCAAAAAAACTATGCTTTGGCTCGTCAGCATTGGCTGGCGACAAAAGCAAATTTGTGGAAGCAATTTCCTCTCGATCGCAGGTTAGCTCAGGCAGAAATCCGAGCAGTGTGGTTAGACCGAGGGACAATTGTTCGTGCTGGTAGCGAAAAAGGATTAGCCCAGGTTTTCGATCGGCTGGCAGAGTCAGGAATTAATACTGTTTTTTTTGAAACTGTTAACGCTAGTTACCCTATTTATCCCAGCAAAGTCGCACCACAGAAAAACCCGTTAATTCGTGGGTGGGACCCCCTAGCAGCAGGAGTAAAACTAGCTCACGAGCGAGGGATAGAGTTACATGCTTGGGTTTGGGTGTTTGCAGCTGGGAACCAGCGTCACAATGAAATTATTAATGCCAATCCTAATTACCCAGGTCCAGTACTTGCTGCTCATCCTGATTGGGCCAACTACGATAACTTGGGCAACACAATTCCTGTTGGTCAGACCAAGCCATTCTTCGATCCAGCTAATCCTGAATTGCGGCAATACTTACTCAAGCTGTATGAGGAAATTGTCACTCGCTATGATGTGGATGGTTTACAGTTAGACTACATTCGCTACCCTTTTCAAGACCCATTTGCAGGTCGAATTTACGGCTATGGGAAAGCTGCAAGAGCGCAGTTTCAGCAATTGAATGGCATAGATCCCATAAATATTTCTCCCAACCAAAGCGACTTGTGGCAAAAGTGGACAGAATTTCGTACCCAGCAAGTTGATAGCTTTGTTGCCCAGGTGTCACAACAGTTACGACAAAAGCGAGCAGACTTGATTATGTCGGTTGCCGTTTTTCCTTTACCAGAACTAGAACGAATTCAAAAACTTCAACAGCATTGGGAAGTTTGGGCAAGACGAGGAGATATAGATTTAATCGTTCCCATGACCTATGCCCAAGATACTTCTCGCTTCCAACGACTAGCACAGCCCTGGATAGCCTCTAACCAATTGGGTTCTACCTTGTTGGTACCAGGAATTCGTTTACTTTCCTTGCCAACAATTGGAGCATTCGATCAACTCCAACTCGTAAGAGACTTGCCAGTTACTGGCTATGCACTTTTTGCTGCTGAGAATTTAAACAACGAGCTACAACAAATCTTTAGTAGCACCCAAGGCAAAGTTGAACCTGCAACTGAACCTATTCCTCAGCGACAGCCTTTTAAAACTGCTGCCGTCCGTTATACTGCCTTGCAACGTGAATGGAAGTTGGTTTTGCAAAACGACCAATCAAGGATTTCAGATTTGAATAACCAAGCGCAAGTGGTACAAAGTGCTTTAAATCAGCTTGCCACCTCACCTTCTGCCAGTAATTTGCTGGCAGCAAGAGCCACGATGACTCGGTTCAAATCTCAATTTCGTGTATGGACGCGCCAACAGGCTATAGATAATCCCTATCAAGTCAAAGTTTGGGAAAATCGACTTGCAACTATAGAAAGGCTATTGCGTTATGGTGAGCGGCGGGTGCAGTTGCATCCTGAAGGATAATTGATAACTGATGACTGATAAGGTCATTAGTTATCAGTCATCAATTATCTGAAACTTTGTATTTCTTAATACAAAGTTTCAGTATTTATAATTAAGATATTATTATTTATTTGGCATAAAAATTTTAAACCCTATTTAAATAACCTGCTTTGAGATAACTATTATCTGATGATAGCTATCATAATCATCTATGCAAGCCCTACCTCAGCTTCTCTGGCTACGATGCCTTAAGTCAATTATTGACTGTTCGCCACTGACAGTTGAGCCGGAAACATCAGTATCTGATGTGATATCACTGATGGCCAAGTGGGATGTCAATGTCTTAGTAATTTCCGTTTCGCAGTTAATAGGATGGTTTACAGCGCAAGATGTGGTGCAGCTTTTAGCTTCAGGGGTAGACTTCAAAACAACTAAAATTTCTGAAGTCATGCAGCCTTCAGCGATCGCACTGAAGCTATCAGATTTTAACAATATGACAACAGTATTAGCACTGCTACGCCAGCATCAGTTAGATTTATTGCCAATCATAGATGAGCAAGGTCAACCGATCGGGATAGTTACACATGAAAGTATTTGTCGAGTATTGGAACAACCTGTAGAAGTAATAACAGGTGAATGCTCTCAGAACGATATAAATATCAGCGAGTTTAGGCATGTAAAAACCTCTATGCAACAGGTGAATCAAGAGCTAGAAAGGCGAGTTACCCAACGAACGATCGCCTTAGAAGCAATCAATCGGCAATTGTTATCCGAGATTAGCGATCGCCAAATCATAGAGGAGCAATTACAGCAATCCCAGCAAGTCTTGCAGTTAATTATGAATACTATCCCTCAGTGTATTTTCTGGAAAGATAGAAATTCCGTATTCTTAGGTTGTAATCGCAACTTTGCCAAAATGGTTGGTTTTGACAGTCCAGAAGATATTGTGGGCAAGACAGATTATGATTTGCCTTGCAAGAAAGAGGATGCGGATTTATACCGCGAATGTGATGCTCGGGTAATGCAGACGAATACGCCCGAATATTACATAATTGAGCCTCTATTAAAAGCAGATGGCAAACAAATTTGGTTGGAAACTAATAAAGTCCCACTTCATGATGGCGAAGGCAATGTTGTAGGTATTCTAGGTACTTTTGAAGATATTACTGAGTACAAGCAAGCACAGGATGCTTTAGAGAAAAGTGAAGAACGCTTTCGTTTCTTAGCTGAATCCATCCCACAACAAGCATGGATTGCTCAAGCCAACGGTAACACCGAGTACGTTAACCAACCCACTCTTGACTACTTTGCTTGCACTCAAGAAGAGATCCTCGATTGGGGATGGCAAAAATGGATCCATCCAGAAGATTTGCCAAACTGTATAGTCTCTTGGCAAAACTCTTTAGCAACGGGCGAACCTTTGGAAATTGAATATCGCTGTCTAAGAGCTATCGACAAAACTTATCGCTGGCACTTGGTGCGCGCTTTACCGTTACGCGATCGCCAAGGAAAAATCGTTAATTGGTTTGGGACAAACACAGATATTGACGATCGCGTATCCGCAGAAATTGCCCTGCGAGAAAGCGAACAGCGATATCAAACCATAGCATCAGTCTCACCCGTGGGGATTTTTTGCACGGATGCCATGGGAGATTGCTTTTACGTGAACGAGCGCTGGTGCAAAATTGCTGGATTGACAAAAGCAGCCGGAATAGGACGTAGCTGGATAGCTGCTATTCATCCCGAAGATCTGGAGCGCGTAGCATCAGAGTGGAATCAAGCTGTTGCTGGCAAACGGCCGTTCCGTTTGGAATATCGATACCAGCGTCCCGATGGTGGTGTCACTTGGGTTTTTGGTCAAGTTGTGGTAGAGACAACAGATGTAGGAGAAGTCAAAGCTTACGTTGGCACTATCACCGACATTAGCCAACAGCAAGCAGTGCTGCGGGAACTTAGACAAACAGAAGCAGCACTGCGACATAGCGAAGAACGCTTCCGCAACTTAGTTGAAGCTAGCAGTGATTGGGTGTGGGAAGTTGATGAAAATACCGTCTATACCTATGTCAGTCCCAAAGTGCGTGACATCTTAGGTTATGAACCGCAAGCAGTCTTAGGAAAAACTCCCTTTGATTTGATGCCACCTGAAGAAGCTGAACGTGTTGGGAAAGTTTTTGCAAAGATTACTGCTGCACAAGAACCGTTTAAATGTTTGGAGAAGATTAACATCTGTAAAGATAACCATTTAGTTGTTCTGGAAACTAGTGGTGTTCCAGTCTTTGATGTTGCGGGTAAATTTCGTGGATATCGTGGTATGGATCGGGATATCACTGCTCGCAAGCGGGCAGAGGCAGCATTGCGGGATACTCAACAACAGTTACAGGCAATTTTGGATAATTCTCCAGCAGTAATTTATGTAGTAGATGCTCATAATAGATACCTGCTGGTCAATCATAAGTTTGAGCGGCTATTCAAGATTACTCAAGACCAAATTGTCAGCAAAAGCATTTATGAGATTTGGTCTCATGATATTGCCGATGGGTTTGCAGCTAAAAACTGCCAAGTAATTGCTGAAGGTATTTCCGTAGAAGCTGAAGAAGTTGTTACTCAGGAAGATCGTTTACACACTTACCTATCTATCAATTTTCCTTTAAAAGATGCTAATGATATCCCTTATGCAGTTTGTGGGATATCCACGGACATTACAGACCGCAAATTAGCCCAAGACTCTCTTTTACGCTTTCGCAAAGCCATAGAAAGCACCAGTGATGCCATTGCTATCGGCGACATTACAGGTACAACCATTTACGTCAACCCGGCGTATATCGAACTTTACGAGTATACCTTGGAAGAATTGCAAGCTGCTGGGGGATCTGGAGTGATTTTCCAGCAACCTGGAGAGCAGGAAAAAATATTTACTACTGTCCAGAGTGGCAAGTCATGGCGTGGTGAAGTGACGATGCGATCGCGCAGTGGCCACATGGTACAAATTTACCTCAGCGCCGATGCGATTAAAGATACTACAGGTAAAATGATTGGCACAGTAAGCATCCATACTGACATTACTCAACGCAGACAGGCAGAAATAGCACTACTTGTCAGCCAACAGCAGCTGCAATATTTACTTTCCTCCAGCCCAGCCGTAATCTACACTGCCAAAACTTTTGGAGATTTTGGTGGTACTTTTGTCAGCGAAAATGTCAACGTCATACTAGGCTATGAAGCACAGGAAATGATAGAAGATTCCAGCTTTTGGGCTAGTCATATTCATCCGGAAGACGTGCCACATGTGTCGGCTGCATTGGTAAAAGTATTCCAACAAGGACAGTACAAACTGGAATACCGTTTCTTACACAAAGACGGAACATATCGTTGGATATACAACCAAGGCAAGCTAGTTCGAGACGACACCGGGAATCCACTAGAATTAGTTGGTTACATGGCAGACATCACAGACCGCAAGCAATTAGAACAAGAATTAAGATTATCTCTAGAAAAAGAAAAAGAACTCAGCAAACTCAAATCTCGCTTTGTCTCTATGACTTCCCACGAGTTCCGTACACCATTGAGTACCATCCTTTCTTCTTCTGAGTTACTAGAACACTACCGCCACAAATGGAGCGAAGAAAAACAACTCACTCATCTGCATCGCATTCAAACTGGTGTCAAGCGAATGACTGAGATTTTAAATGATATTTTGATCGTTGGCAAGGTAGAAGCGGGAAAACTAGAATTTAGACCAAAATCCTTCGATTTAGTCGCATACTGCCGTCATTTAATCGAAGAAACCCAGCTTAATCTTAGCAATAAGCAAGTCACTGATTTTATCAGCCAATATGAATCCATGCCATGCTACATGGATGATAAGTTGCTAGAACATATTTTGGGTAACTTACTCTCAAATGCGATTAAATATTCCCCGATTAACTGCACTATCAAATTTACTCTTACTTGTCAGCATGGACAAGTCATATTTGAAATTCAAGATTGGGGAATTGGCATTCCACCGGAAGATATCCCACACTTATTTGAATCATTTTATCGCGCCAATAATGTCGGTAATATCCTCGGGACTGGATTAGGACTGGCAATTGTTAAAAGGTGTGTGGACATTCATAAAGGTGAGATATTTGTAACAAGTAAGCTGGGTATTAGTACGTTGTTTACTGTGATTTTACCATTAAATAATTAAATATAAATTGAGGTAAATAATGATCAAGATATTAGTCATTGAGGATGAAGAATCAGTACGTGAAAATCTTTTAGATTTGTTAGAAGCTGAAGATTTTGAAACTATTGCCGCAGCTAATGGCAGAATTGGGATAAATTTGGCGATAACCGAAGTTCCCGATTTAATATTGTGTGACATGATGATGCCGGAAATTGATGGTTATGGGGTGTTAACAGCATTACGTCAAGACCCATTAACGGCAGCAATTCCTTTCATCTTTTTGACAGCAAAATCTGCGAAAGCTGATTTCCGCCAAGGTATGGATATGGGTGCAGATGACTATCTCACTAAGCCATTCACTCGGGCTGAATTATTAAGTGCAATCATGAATCGCTTGGAAAGGCAAGCTACTTTAAAAAAATATCTATCCAATCAAACTGCAAATAAAATTTTATCTCCTAAAAAGCAGTTATTAGAAATTAGTTTGCATAGAGTTGTTAAAAACCAAAATTTTCTAGAAGAATTCGAGGTATATTATCAACCTATAGTCAATATTAGTTCTGGACAAATAATTGCAGCTGAGAGTTTATTACGTTGGCAAAGTCCTGAATTAGGTCTAGTAACCCCAACAGAATTTATTCCATTAGCAGAATCTACAGGTTTAATTGTTCCTATTGATAGATGGGTAGTGCAAAGTGTGTGTCAACAGATTAAAACCTGGCATGATGCAGGAGTACCTTACTTGAAGGTGACTGTGAATTTATCTGTAATGGAATTTAATCAACCAGATTTTATCCAAAAAATAGTTGAGTTTTTAGGAGTCAATAATCTAGAACCACACTATCTTGAAATAGAACTCACTGAAAGTATGATTATGCAAGATGTGAATAGTGCGATCGCGACGATGAATGACTTGCAATCTTTAGGTGTAAGCATTGCTATTGACGATTTTGGTACTGGTTATTCTTCTTTAATTTATCTTAAAAATTTACCAGTAAATACTCTAAAGATAGATCGTTATTTTATTCATAATGTTGCCACTGATTCCCAAAAATCTGCCATTACAAAGGCATTAATTCAAATGGCGCACAATTTAGATATGCAAGTAGTTGCTGAAGGTGTAGAAACAGAAGCAGAACTGTCTTTTTTACGTCACAATAACTGTGATGCTATGCAAGGCTTTTTATTCAGTCGTCCATTACCAGCAGCAGAATTTGAGAATTTTTTGTGGAACAATAAACGCTTACCTAAACTACCTGTATAAATAAAATTTATTTGCACTTTTTTGTTTTTATGCCATACAAATAAGTTTTTGAAAATATTTGATATTTGGTAATGGTAATTATGTATTTTTCAGGCAAAATTAATTTGATCGTTACCCATGATTTTTTTGACACAAACTATTTTATATCATACAATTTTCTAAAAATTAATATATTTAAATAATATGAATAAAATTTTAGTTATTGAAGATGATATAAATATGCGGCAAAATATTTTAGACTTGCTAGATAATGAAAATTTTAAAGTTATTGGAGTAGAAAATGGTCGTCTTGGTGTGCGGTTAGCCCAAGAGGAAATTCCTGATTTGATTATTTGTGACATCATGATGCCAGAACTAGATGGTTATGAAACACTGAAGGCATTACGTCAAAATCCAACAACGGCAATAATTCCTTTAATTTTTCTAACTGCTAAATCTGATAAAACCGACTTTCGCCAAGCGATGGAGTTGGGAGCGGATGACTATATAATCAAGCCTTTTACAAGAGCAGAATTATTGGCTGCTATTTATTGTCGATTAGAAAAACAAGTTGCTCTTAAACAGCAAACCCAAAAAAATCTAGAGGATTTGCGTAGTAGCATTACCTTCTCTTTTCCTCATGAAATGCGAACACCTTTAAATGGTATTTTAGGTTTTTCGCAAATTCTGATGGAAGAAGCTGAGTTACTAGACTCACAAGCTATCCGTGAAATGGCAGAATATATTTATGATTCAGGCGAACGTTTATTTAGATTAATTCAAAACTTTTTGCTGTATGCAGAACTCGAAATTATCGCAACCGATCCACAGCAAATTAAAATTCTACAAAGTCAGGAAACTGCCTTTCCTCCACTTGCTTTAGCTAATTTGATTGCAGAAACAGCTAAAAAATTAGGCAGGGAAGCAGACGTGCAAGTAGATTTCTATCCATGTAATATTATTATATCTGAAAAAAAAATTTATAAAATTACTGAAGAATTACTTGATAATGCTTTAAAGTTTTCCCCAGTAGGAACACCGATTCAGATTATAAATAAATCTATTAATAATACTTTTGTTTTATCCTTTATCGATCGCGGCCGAGGTATGAGTGCAGATCAGATTGCCGAGTTGGGAGCATATCGGCAATTTGAGCGTAAACTTTACGAGCAACAAGGCTCAGGGTTAGGATTAATCATCGCTAAACGGTTGGCTGAATTACACGGTGGTAAACTTAAAATTCAAAGCAAGCCGCAAGAAAAAACTATTGTCACAGTAATACTTCCGTGTAGTACGTGAAGGTAGGGCAAGATGAGGGGGACACGGGGACAAGGGAGACAAGGGAGACAAGGTAGATAATTCTTCATTTTTGCCTCCTGACAACTGACCCTTACGGGTGACGCTCCTGCGTCGCTAACGCTGCGAAGATCGGCAGTTCCTCCTGGGGAAACCACGCCACTTGCTTCAAGTCGGCAAAGCCGCCCAACGCAGTGGCTCCCCAAGACCTGACTGCCTCACCACGCGGCTGGCTCCTCAGCACTAATAAAAGCTTGGGCATTGCTCAAGGTGCAATAGCTGGTCTTGACAATGCCATAAGCTAGTTGGGTATGTAGATTTGGCTGACTCGAATACTATTATCTACACTCGATGTTTGCGATCGTGTTGGGTTTTTCGTTGAAGTTAGCGTATAACTTGTATAAGTTGTATTCAAATAGACAAATCTGTACATAGTTTATAGTGGTATGCCAATGGCAAAGCGATCGCTCCAAGCATCAGAAGAAGGCATTAGAAAGGCTAAACAGGCTTTTAAACGCAAAGGTTGGACGCAAGAATACTTAGCTGCTGAAGTAAGTTTAGAAACTCGCCAGCCTATTTGGAAGTTCTTTACTGGTAAGCCTGTTGACCGCCATGTCTTCAACGATATTTGCTTTGTCCTTGAGCTAGACCCCTTAGAAATTATACAAAAGCCAAATATTAATGAATATACGTCTTTAGATACCCCTGCTGATACTACACTCGATATTCATGCCTTAGTACAAAAGCTGCGGTCTGTTTACCACGAAAAAATTCAAGCTCAGTGTGGCACTTTACACCTTTTAGATATTGCTCGACCCATTAACTTAAATGAGTTATATGTTGATGTCAATATCTTCGAGGAACTTACCAGTAAGAGATGGCTAGAAATTATCGATCTGCACAGATTGGACACCGATGAATTTAAACGCTTTGGCTTAAGTCAATCACCTCAGGAACTGATTTCGGGACTAGACCTAGTTATAAAATATTCTAAGCTAATGTTGCTGGGAAAGCCTGGTTCCGGTAAAACTACATTTTTGCAATCAATTGCTATTAGTTGTATTCAGGGAATTATTCTACCAGACTATTTACCAATTTTTATCACTCTGAAAAACTTTGCTGAAGATATTCAAGGGCGTAATCAAATCAGTTTCTTAAATTACTTGCATGAGTATTTTATAAATTTTGGCATTTCTGAACAAGAAATGGCTACATTGTTTTCTCATGGTAAAGCGCTGATTTTATTAGACGGATTAGACGAAGTTCTCAAAGAAGATTCTGGAAAAATTATCAATATAATTCGTAAATTCAGTGATAAATATTATAAAAATAAGATAGTTATTGCTTGTCGTATCGCTTCTTATTATTATAATTTTCCTGGTTTTACTGAAGTAGAGATTGCTGATTTTAATAAACCGCAAATTGCGGAATTTACAGAGAAATGGTTTTTAGCGGTTGCGAGAAACTCTCCAGCAGAAGCACAAACATTGGCACATAAGTTTATCCAAAAGCTGGAACTGGTAGAAAATCTGCAAATCTTGGAGTTAGTTACTACACCACTTTTGCTAAATCTCATCTGCTTAGTTTTTAAGTCGATGCAAGATTTCCCAGCTAATCGCTGTGAACTTTATAAACAAGCATTGGATTTGCTGTTAGTGCGTTGGGATGAAACCAGAAGCATCAAACGAGATCGAGTCTATCGTGACTTGTCGTTGCTACATAAAATTAAATTACTCAGTCATATAGCAGCAGTTTCCTTGAACCAAGGAGATTACTTTCTACCTGAAACTAAAATGCGGCAACTGATCGCTGACTATCTACGTTATCTTCCCGATGCCGCAACTGATGCAGATGCTTTGGAATTAGAAAGTGTGGCGGTGTTAAAAGCAATTGCCGCACAACATGGATTGCTAATTGAAAGAACGCGAGGAATTTATTCTTTTTCTCATTTAATTTTTCAAGAGTATTTTGCAGCTAGAGAAATTATTACAAATCCCAATACTCAAAACTTGCAAGAATTTGTGAATCGTCTAGGTAAAAAACATTGGCGTAATGTCTTTTTACTAAGTGTGGAAATGCTAAATCCAGCAGATACTTTATTGCAGCTAATGAAACAAAAAATTGATAATTTAGCAACGAGCAATGCAAAATTGCATGATTTTCTTATCTGGCTAGGACATAAATCTTCCATTGTAGACACATTCTATCATGTAGCTAGCGTGCGTGCTTTTTACTTTACCATTGCCCTTCCCCCAGAACATCCTCTAGCCTGCAACCAAGATTTGGCTATGTCTTTGGATCGCAGACTTGCTCTTAATCTTGCTCTTGATTTGGGATTGGATCTGGCTCTCATTCATGCACTTACTGTAAGTCTGGCAATAACTGCTGATATTTTTTTCCAACGTTTCTCTGCTCTGAGTTTAGCCCTCGACCTAAGACATCTGCTGACAGATAAACCGTCTTTACAAAAATCACTACAAGAACTGAAAAACCAGCTACCCTTGCCAAGTAAAGGTAGAGAAGCACTAAAAATATGGTGGCAAGCTAATGGCAAAGCTTGGACTGGAGAATTACGGACTCTGATAATCTGTACTCGCCAAATTGGTCATGACTGGGAGTTTAATGAACAAGATTTAGAACAACTCCAATATTACTGGGATGCTAACAAATTAGTATTAGATTGCCTCAATAGTGGTAGTAATGTCACTCCTAATGTGCGGGATTGTATAAAGGAAAATTTATTTTTAATTTATGGTTAGAGATAATTGATAAATAAAAATCGGACTTTAGACTGGCGACAAATATTAAGTTTCAAGTCTAAAGTAAAGGCATTGTGTACAATTTCTACTGCCATGAAAGTCCCTGCGCGGTTCTTGCTGCTATTGCTATTCACTACAACAGCAGCCTGTAACCAGACTCGCGCCTCCTTAGATAGTCCTACATTGCCAGTATCTACATTTTCTGATCAACTAGCACAGAATAAAACACAGCCGAAAAATGTCATCCCGACCGAAGAACTTTTACCCAAGCCCATCCGCATAAACCTGAAAAATTTACCAGCACCCTTCGCTACGGAAAGTGCCTCGAAGCAACCTGAAGTCACAGCAATTCCACAAAATCCAGTGTTGCGCGTACCACGAGGTTTTACAGTTAACGTCTTTGCTGAAAACTTAGATGCTCCGCGCTGGCTGGCTTTAACTCCTAGTGGTGATGTGCTGGTGACAGAAACTAGGCAAAATCGGATTCGTTTGTTGCGTGACAGCAATGGTGATGGCGTAGCTGATATTCGAGAGATATTTGCTAGTAGGGCAAACGGACTTAATAGACCTTTTGGCATGGCTTTTGCAGGTAATTCTTTCTTCCTAGGTAACACAGATGCTGTATTGCGTTTTCCTTATACCAAAGGTCAAAACAAGATTACAGGTAAGGGAGAAAAAATCGCCGATTTGCCTGCTCAAGGTTATAACAACCATTGGACGCGCAACGTCGCAGTCTCGCCCGATCGCAACAAATTATATGTCTCAGTTGGTTCGGGAACTAATGCAGATGAAGAACCATTGCCACGGGCTTCGGTACAAGTGATGAATTTGGATGGTTCCCAGCAGCAGACTTTTGCTTATGGCTTACGTAACCCAGTTGGTCTAGATTTTCACCCTGTTACCAAAGAACTTTACACCACTGTTAACGAACGGGATGGAATTGGCGATGATTTAGTTCCAGACTATCTCACACGCATCCAGCGAGGTGAATTCTACGGCTGGCCTTATGCTTACCTGACACCAAGCAATCTTGACCCACGTCAAAAGGTGAATAACAAAAGCAAACGTCCGGACTTAGTAGCACGTACCCGCACCCCGGATGTCTTGTTTCAAGCGCATTCAGCAGCCTTGGGTTTACAGTTTTATGACGGTAGAACGTTTCCAGAAAAATACCGCAATGGTGCTTTTGTAGCTTTTCGTGGCTCTTGGAACCGCGATCGCGGCACTGGTTATAAAATTGTATTTGTCCCCTTCAATGCTCAAGGGCGATCGCTAGGCTACTACGAAGACTTTCTCACTGGATTTTTGCTCAATCCCTCTGTACCAACTACTTGGGGACGGCCAGTTGGTTTACTCGTCCTTCCCGATGGCAGTCTATTATTAACAGAGGAAGCCAATAATCGGATTTATCGGATTCAGTATACAGGTGGTTAGAGATTGGGGACTAGGGACTAGAGAGACAAGGGAGACAAAGAGAATAAAAAATACCCAATACCCAGTCACCTAGCCAGCACACTGAATGATAGTAATAGTTATCTAATTTAGAGATTTAGTTATGACTCAGAATGAAAATAACGATCGATCCAATAATATAAGTGAAACTTCTTCCCATTCTGGTACACGTTACTGGGGTAATGTGGAAGTGATAGAAGAGGGAGATACTTATAGAATTAGCCGTATTGAAATCAAGCCCAGGCACAGCATAAAACCACAAATCCACTATCACCGCAATGAACACTGGGTTGTAGTTTCTGGTGTTGCAAAGGTGACTTGTGGAGAAGAAGAAATATTAGTGAATCGCAACGAGTCAACTTATGTCCCCGCAGCAACACTGCATAAGGTAGAAAATCCAGGACATATTCCGCTCGTTATTTTGGAAATTCAAAATGGTGAGTATTTAGGCGAGGATGACACTGAGCGCCCTTATGACTTAAATTTGGTCAAGCCTGTACCTGAAAGTAAGTAAGATTCACATTGTATTTAAGAAGAAGACGCGGTGAGGGAAATGTCACCGCTTCCCGACATTCTCTTTTTTGTGGGATGAGGAAGATGAGAGAGATGAGGAAGAATAATAATTGTTTGCTTACTGTCCCTTACTTCTCATCTAGATTTAAGCTTGTTTGAGCAGTTCATCTAGCAGTTTTCTAGCAGGTTGTGCTTTAGTCAGCGCTGCTTGATGGTCACTATAAGCACGAACAAGACGAGCAAGACTACTTACACCTGTTTTGAGTTGGTCAAGTTCTTCACCAGTAGCTAGTTCGCCATCGAGCATTCGCCCAATCAGAGGTTTGATGTCGCCTACTTCTTGCCGGACTTTTTGGAGTTTTTCTACAGTACTCAGTAATGTTTTGAGTGAGTTCAAGATGTCGTCAATATCCTGGACATTCTCCACTAGTTCAGGCGAATCTTCTGTTTTTAAAGTATTTTCAATCTCTGAAACCGGAGGCAATTCCTGTGCAGTTGTTTCAGTTTTTACCCCATTTGGCCGTGCCATTAATGCTTCCTCAAAAAATTTTCTCCAGTGTATCGCTTATCTGCCAATTGTGGGACTTACCAAAAACAAGCTACTACCAGATACAGTTGTATTCTGAAAGACAAGGGCATAAAGCATAATGACATTTATCAGTCACAATAAATTGTGCCAATTATTTCAGTAGTGCTTGTCATTGACAATTGGCACAATTGATATCGAGTATTGTCTGCTTTTAACTAAAAATCCCAGCAAAAAAGTCAAGGGTTTCCTTAAGTGCTTTGATGAAAGCATCAATTTCCTCACGGGTGTTGTAGAAAGATAGACTAGCCCGTGCAGTTCCAGGAAGACCTAAGTAGCGGTGTAATGGTTGAGTGCAGTGGTGTCCAGAACGAATAGCAACGCCTTCTTGATCTAATAATGTAGATAAGTCGTTAGGGTGGACTTCTGCGGCTGTGAATGTAGCTAAAGCAGCTCTACCTTCTCCTTGAGTATTGGGTTTAGGCCCATAAATCCGAATTTGAGGAATTTGCTCTAATTGTTGGAACAAATAAGCTGTTAATTCTGCTTCGTAGGCGTGGATTTTATCCATACCTATGCTACTAAGATAATCTACCGCTGCACCAAGAGCGATCGCTTCTCCAATTGCAGGTGTACCCGCTTCAAATTTATGGGGTAATTCTGCATAAGTAGAATGATCTAAATACACCTCAGCAATCATCTCACCACCACCGAAAAATGGCGGCATTGATTCTAGCAAATCCAACTTACCATACAAAAATCCTATCCCAGTCGGGGCGCACATTTTATGCCCGGAAGCGACCAACCAATCACAGTCTATATGTTGTACATCAACAGGGAAGTGGGGAACACTTTGACAAGCATCAACTAAGAATTTCGCACCGTATCTGTGAGCAATACTAGCAATTTCTTGCACTGGGTTAATACAACCTAAGGCATTAGAAATATGCACTACTGATACCAATTTTGTTTTGTCAGAAATCAGTTGTTTAAACTGTTCCAAATCAAAAGTTTCTTCAGGTGTCAGTTCCACAAATTTCAGTACTGCACCCGTTTTTTGGGCCACAAACTGCCAGGGCACAATATTACTGTGGTGTTCCATCACCGACAGAATAATTTCATCTCCTGGCTGCAAATTGTTCATTCCCCAGCTATAGGCTACTAGGTTAATTGCCTCACTTGCATTGCGAGTATAAACAATTTCCTGGCGCGATGCAGCATTGATGAATTTGGCAACTTTGTCTCGCGCTGCTTCATAAGCATCGGTAGCTTTAGCACTGAGAGTATGAGCGCCGCGATGGACATTGGAATTATATTGCTCGTAATAATCCCGCAAGGTATTTAATACGAACAAAGGTTTTTGCGACGTAGCGGCATTATCGAGATAAACCAAAGTTTTCCCGTTGACTTCCTGACGTAATATCGGGAAGTCAGCGCGAACTTTATCGGCAAGGGTTTTGGTAGTGGTGAAAGTCATTGGTAGTTAGTCAGTTATCAGTAGACGCGATTAATCGCGTCTGTACAATGGTCAGTAGTAGAGACGCGATTAATCGCGTCTGTACAATGGTCATTAGTCAGTAGTTAGGGACTTCAGACTAGTGACTGTATTTAACAGATTTTCTTGCAGGGAGGGTACTGGGATTTGGGTGATGATTTCGGCAGCAAAAGCGTTAATTAACAACTTACGAGCATCATTTTCATCAATTCCCCGGCTTTGCAGATAGAATATTTCATCATCTTCTAATTGGCTGACAGTAGCACCGTGGGCGCACTTCACATTATCAGCAGTAATTTCCAATTGGGGTTTAGTGTCAACTCTAGCTTTCGATGATAGCAGCAAATTCCGATTCAACTGCGCTGCATCTGTCAACTGTGCTGGTTTAGGAACGAAAACTTTGCCATTGAATACAGCATGAGCGCGATCGCCTACGATACACTTATGCAATTGCTTACTCGTACCATGAGGATAATTCAACGCTAGCGCACTGTGAGTATCCGCCACCTGCTTACCAGCAATTATCGTCAAACCATTGAGGATAGTTTCTGTTTGTTCGCCAGTTTGCAAAATCTCTAAATTGTGCCGTGACAGCTTCCCACCGAAAGTTATGGCATTACAGGTATATCGACTATCACGAGCTTGAGCGATCGCAGTTTTGCCGATATGAAAAGCCTCTCCACCTTTCCGCTCAACCCTAGTATGACTCACCTGGGCATTCTCACCAACCCAAATTTCCGTAACTGCATTGGTAAGGTAAACCGCCTCTTTCGCTGTACCGTTTGTATACTCTTCAATCAAACTCACTTGCGAACCACCTTCCGCTACCACCAAACAACGCGGCTGCGAAATCGTTGCTACTTCCCCAACCATCGAAATAAACAGTAGATGAATTGGTGTCTCAACTACAACATTCTTAGCCACCAATACCACTGCTACATCAGTTAACCCAGCAGTATTAAGAGCCGTAAATACTTCTTGCGCGCCCTCAGCCTGAGCTAAGTATTGCCTAACACGTTCCTGTTCACCTACAGACAACTTAGCTAAATTACTTACTACCACCCCAGACGGCAAATCTGCAACGGCTGATAACTCCGGTGCATAAACGCCATTCACAAACACCAAACGGCTGTTAGCAGCTTCTGGTATAGGCGAGATATCCGCCTGTTTTAACTGCGTCTCCACCTGAAATTGTACCTGCCGCAAAGCTGACAAATCAGTAAATCGCCATTCTTCCTCACGAGTAGTCGGGATAGTTGAGTGACGCACCCAATTAGCAGCACGTTGGCGTAGTTCCTGCAACCAACCCTCTGTTTCAGGCACAGTTAGCTGACTTAACAACTCAGTCAGATAAGCATCTCTATCCAACAGAGTAGATGTCATGACTGTATCCGAGTTAGGAATTGAACTAGGAGAAACTTGAATTGTCATTACACGCCCACCTCAGCTGCTTCCAGCACCCAGTCATAACCGCGAGACTCCAACTCTAGCGCCAGTTCCTTACCACCACTAGTGATAATTCGCCCGTTTGCCATCACATGCACAAAATCGGGCACAATATAGTTGAGTAACCGCTGGTAGTGGGTAATCATAATCGTGGCATTTTCCGGACTTGTCAGTTGATTTACCCCATTTGCCACAATCTTGAGCGCGTCAATATCCAAACCGGAATCTGTTTCATCCAGGATTGCTAACTTTGGTTCCAGCAAAGCCATTTGCAAAATTTCATTGCGCTTCTTCTCGCCACCAGAAAAACCTTCATTCAAACTCCGACTGAGGAAAGCAGGATTCATCTTTACCACTTCCAACTTTTCCTCAATCAAATCGTCAAAATCAAAGGCATCTAATTCTTCTAAACCTTGTGCCTTGCGACGAGAATTGTATGCCACCCGCAAAAAATCTAAATTGCTGACACCGGGAATTTCTAAAGGATACTGAAAAGCTAGAAATATCCCACTTCTTGCCCGTTCCTCTGGATCTAATTCCAGCAGATTTTGCCCTTGGAAAATTACCTCACCGCCAGTCACCTCATAAGCTGGATGTCCAGCCAGCACCTTGGAGAAAGTACTTTTACCGGAACCATTCGGCCCCATAATTGCATGAATTTCACCCAAGCGTACCTCAAGATTCAGACCCTTGAGAATCGGTGTTCCATTAACTGTAGCCGTCAAATCTCTGACTGACAGCACAACTTCACTATTTTCTCTAATCATGTTCTCTCTTCTCTCTTGGTTCGTAGTAGGCGCTAAAGCGCCTTTTGCCCTGACTACAAGCTTTACCCAACACTACCTTCCAACTTCAGACTCAACAGCTTATCAGCTTCCACTGCGAATTCCATGGGTAGCTGGTTGAACACATCCTTGCAGAAGCCGCTAATCATCATCGAGATTGCATCTTCTGCGGAAATTCCGCGTTGAGCGAAATAGAACAGTTGATCTTCCCCAATCTTGGAAGTGGAAGCTTCATGTTCCACCTTGGCAGTATTATTTTGCACCTGGATATAAGGGAAAGTATTGGCATGGGCATTATCCCCAATCAGCATCGAATCGCATTGGGAATAGTTTCTTGCCCCTTGGGCTTTCGGGTTGACTTTCACCAAACCCCGGTAACTGTTACTAGAGTTACCAGCAGAGATTCCTTTAGAGATAATTGTGCTGCGAGTGTTCTTACCGACGTGAATCATTTTGGTGCCAGTATCGGCTTGCTGCATATTATTTGTCAGCGCCACCGAGTAGAATTCACCCACAGAGTTATCGCCTACCAACACGCAGCTAGGATACTTCCAAGTAATTGCTGAACCAGTTTCGACTTGAGTCCAGGAAATCTTAGAATTGACACCCTGACACAAACCGCGCTTGGTAACGAAGTTGTAAATACCACCTTTACCTTTAGCATCCCCGGCGTACCAGTTTTGCACAGTGGAGTATTTAATTTCAGCGTTGTCGAGAGCGACAAGTTCCACAACAGCTGCGTGTAGTTGGTTGCTGTCGTACATCGGCGCGGTGCAACCTTCGAGGTAGGAAACATAGCTACCTTCTTCAGCGACAATCAAAGTCCGCTCGAACTGTCCTGTATCGCCGGAGTTGATTCGGAAATAGGTAGACAGTTCCATCGGGCATTTCACGCCTTTAGGAATGTAGACGAAAGAACCATCACTAAATACAGCGGAGTTCAGCGCGGCAAAGTAGTTGTCTGCTGTGGGGACGACACTACCAAGATACTTCTGCACTAGTTCTGGGTGTTCCTGTAGTGCCTCGGAAATAGAGCAGAAGATAACGCCATCTTCGGCTAGCTTTTCTTTAAATGTAGTGGCGACGGAAACGCTATCAAAAATCGCATCAACAGCGACGTTTGCCAGTCGTTTCTGTTCAGAGAGGGGAATGCCCAACTTCTCGAAAGTTTCTAGAAGGGTGGGATCGACTTCCTCCAGACTGTTGAGTTTTTCTGTCTTGCGTTTCGGAGCGGAGTAATAAATGATATCTTGATAATTTATTGGCGGGTACTTAACATTAGGCCAAGTTGGCTCTGTCATTTTTTGCCACTGGCGATACGCTTTGAGGCGAAACTCCAGCATGAATTCCGGCTCGTTCTTCTTGGCGGAGATTAAGCGGATAACGTCCTCGTCTAGTCCACGCGGAATAGTGTCGGCTTCAATATCGGTGACAAAGCCGTACTTGTAGGGTTGGTTGACTAAGGTTTTGACAGTGGCACTCATCGTTAATAATCTCTCGTGTTCAGTTCAATCTCTATAAAGATGGGAGACGGGCTTGGGTTAGCCGATTCTCATCTGGCGTTACCGAGTAGGTTACACGGCTGTTAAAATAAGGATGGAGAGTAAAACAACATATTTGTTGTTTAATGTATCTTCATTTTAAGCTAGATTAACAACAACATTGTTGTCAAAGTCAATTTTTCTGAGAAATTTTTGGAACGTTCGCGAAGCGTCTCGTAGAGAAGATGGCGACTACCCACCAGTCCTCAACCAAGCAAGATATCCTAGAATATCTGCTGAAACACTCACAAGCAACGGCTTTTGAGCTATCTGAAGTTTTAGATGTTAGCCCCCAAGCGATTCGTCGTCATCTCAAGGATTTGGAGGCGGAGGAGCTAGTTTTGTACTCGTCAATAGTGCAAGGGGGTATGGGCCGTCCGCAGCACGTTTATCAACTGAGTCGTCAAGGACGCGATCGCCTGCAACCGCCAAGTGGCGATCGCTACGGTGAATTCGCCGTTTCCTTGCTGGATACTTTAGCAGAAACTGTAGGGCATGACCAATTCAAATCGATTTTACAAAAACAATGGGAGCGCAAGGCACAAGAATACTGCGATCGCGTGGGTAAAGGTTCGCTACGAGAGCGTGTGGAAAATTTAGTGGAACTGAGAAAAGCTGAAGGTTTCATGGCAGAGTACCACGCTGTAGACTTGGATGACTCTTCGGTTGGCGAGAGTCTTGGGGACACACTACGCGATCGCTTTATTTTTATGGAGCATAATTGTGCGATTTCCAACGTTGCTGAGTCTTTTCCTACTATTTGCGGTCATGAATTAGAAATGTTTGCCGCAATACTACCAGATTGTACAGTAGAACGCACCCACTGGATTATCAATGGCGAACATCGTTGCGGCTATTTAGTGCAAGCTCGAAAACAAAAGTCTTATGAATAAATTTTTGTCCAAATCTAGTTTATATTGTGAATCATTGCTGAGTAGTAAAGGGTTTTACCAATCAACTATTCCCAATTGTTCATCAGTAATTATTTAACTAAATTTCATATTCAATTTATGGATGTAGCACCACAGCAACCATCAACACAATTTTTAACTTTGGAAGAGTCAGCAAAAGTAGATGCGGCTTTGTTGTCTTCGCCAGAAAAGTTTTTAACAAGATTGACTATTTCATCACTCAAACTCTTGAAACAAATTGCCCAAGAGTACAATGTCGCTATAGAAGATTTGACAACCCATCAAGTGATTGCTTGGTTTGAGAAAGATAGTAAGATTAGGCGCGAAGAGGGAATTGAAGCTTCATTTTTGAAGTGGTAAAATTTGGAGCGATCGCAGAAAATAATTATATAGATAAATGATAATGGGTAACTCATAAAAATTACAAGTTACCCATAATTAATTATTATTTAAATTGACTTAATTTTAAATTTCTTGACGCTTATCTTTTACAAAAAACTGAGTCAGTACACTCTCTACAAATCCTCTAAAATTGAGGTAAGTCTTAGAATTAAGTTGCCAAGGTAAAATACTTAACAGCAAATCTTGTACTGGTTGTAGAGGAACCAGTCGATGGCGGTTTGCCCATTTGTAGCCAATAGAAATAAATTTAGCATCTTTGGCTAAACCCCATTTTTGCTGGAAGTGGCTCAGCGAGGTTTTATTCCAAGCATCACTCCAGCGTAACCAAAAATAGGGTATATCATACCATGCCAATGGTGCTGGAAGTACATAAATAACAGTACTAGCTGGCTCAAAATAAATAGTCCCACCAACTGCACGCACTGATAAGCAAAAATCAGTCTCTTCTCCAAGATTCATTAATTTCTCATCCAAGTAACCTATCTGGTTAAAAACATTAGTACGTACTAAAAAACAATGGAATTCTATCAATTGCGTTTGTTCTCGTAGCAGTTGAGATTTTACTGCGGGTAATAAATTTTTGGCAAAATATCGTTGTTCGCGTAAGTCTAGTTTCCCATCTTCCTGCTGAAATTCACAAAAGCCACCCGCCATATGAATATTTTGGGTTTCTATTCCATGTACTCCATCTAAGTAAAGTGGCCCTACAACCCATGCATCTGTATCATCAGCACACTGCACGAGTTTCTTCAACCAATAAGGCGTAACCTGAACATCATTATCAATGAAAACAACGTATTTAGTATCAACGTAAGGCAATGCTAGGTTACGTGCTTGATTAGCACATAAATAATTTTCTGTACGAATCAAGCGAAACGCTTTTTCGTGTGATTGTTGTTCTAGATACTGCTTAATTGGCTGAGGCGAATTAGCATCTATGTAAATTAATTTAAAGGGAATATCACTATGTGCGTAAATACCTTCTAACGAAAATTTTGTATAACTGAAGCGTTCCCGTGGAACCACAACAATTGTAACTTGAGGTTCTAACATAGAATTTAAGTATTTTTAGCATGATTCTCTTCTGTTTTACGAGTATATGCTTATAGAAAAATAAAAATGTAAAGCGGCTATGTATTTTCCTATAGATTTATTTAAAAATGAAGTGTATTTTCTGAGAAGAAAACTTTAATAAAAATACTTAAATTATGAAGATAAATACTATGAGTTAACTGAAAACCTTGACTGAACTCAAGGTTACATCCACCAAGCACGATCGCACCCTTACCTCACAGAATGCGATCGCTACCAAAACTTAAATTACGGCTTCGTCACGTTGACAATCAAACACCAGCACGAAGCTAGCATCAGGTATCAGCTGACGTAAACGTTGTAAATGACCGTCTGCATCAGAACGACTGCGAAATCGAGCAATAATCACCCGTTGCATATTAGGAAGTAAACGAGCTATAGCCCAAGAATTAAGACGTTCTTTGTAAGAGGATGTTTGAAAAGTTTTGAGGGGTTAAATTTTATGCTAATCGCCTAACCATAATTCGGATCATGGCAAGGTAGATAAACGTCTCGGATGTTTCTGGTAATAACTCATAATCTCGGACTAATCGCCGACACCCCATAAGCCAACCAAAAGTACGCTCGACAACCCAACGTTTTTTGAGTAATATAAAGCCCTTGGTTTGCTGTGGTCGCAGAACCACAAGGACAATCAAACGGCAAAAGTCCATAACCCACTGCATGAACGCCTCGCCATCAAAGCCGCCATCCACCCAAATG
>LXQD01000318.1 GCA_003326215.1 Nostoc minutum NIES-26
CGGAGTTAGCCCCCAACCAATACCCTACAAAAAATTAACAGAAGAAACTCTAGCGGCAGCGATTGAAATAGTGCTGGGTGATGAGGTGATGCAAAGGAAAGCCCAGGAGTTAGGTGAGAAGATTCGAGGTGAGGATGGGGTGGCAAATGCGGTTGAGGCTTTTCATCGGCATTTGGGGTTGATTGGATGAGTTAGTATCCCTACAAATAGTGGACAATTGCAGATACCATATCCTCACACCAGCCAATGTCCCAAATTAAAGTTGATACGGTTGAAAGTATCAACGGCAGTGTCTTAATCGTCTTTTACACCCCAGGAAAGTGCTGGCAGTTTCGGATCGTTAGCAGTACAGGTGGCATATTTGGGGAAACGAAAATCTATTACACTGCTGAAGCGGCACGGAGGACTGGGCTGGAGTGGTTGAGGGATGAAGGGTGATGGGTGCTTACGCTCCCGTTCCGTCACTCTCCTAATCCCCTGCCGCAGCGTAGGTACATTGCAAGTAAAGTAATTTAACCCCCACAAAATAGATTTTGCGCTACAGTCTTTCTAAGCGCATACTGTGTAAAAGATTCCACAGTGATTCAGTAGCAGGACTCAAAGAGGGCATGAGGCAGTGGAAAAATTAAAGCTTCTTTGGCAAAGATTGTTTTCTAATGAGCAACTAGAGAAAGCTGGGGACGTTGTGGAATCTGGGGCAGAGATTACCAAAGCTAGTCTGGAATTTGCGATCGCCCTTGGTGTACTAGCGACTGCTCCATCAGCACCAGTAGTAGCAGCAGGGTTATCGTTTGTAGGAATTGCTCGAAGCGGACTGAGGCTACTGCGTAATAAAACCAACGAAAAGGTTGAGATAGCAGAATGGGTAGCTGTTGCTTGTCCATTAGCTTATATCAATAGCTTTAACGCTTTAGTACAAAGAAATGTTTGGTTGCAAGAAAGACTGAATGCAGAGATAACAGAACAGGAAGTTAAATCTAAGTTAAGTCAACTGGGAGAAATAGAATTAAGTGACGAAGTAGCTCAATCAACCTTAACAAATTTCTCAAGTTCGATATTAGGACAAGCTTTAAATCAACAATTATCTACTTACTTACAACACTTTAGGATAGCAGAAAACATTGCTTCAATTGTAACAGGATGGGTAACTTGGAATACATATAACTATATTAAAGAACTCTGGTTATATGAGTCACAAGATGTGCATAAAGACTCAAATTATTTTTTAACAGCAGCACAAGAAGTAAGGGCAATTGAAAAATATGCCAGTATTGAGTCATACCTGACAGAACAAATATCACCATCACCGAACGATCCATTACTAATTGAGCGTTGGAAAGTAATAGGTGAAGAGTTTAAAATCCCTGAAATTTATGTACCGTTAAAAGCCCAATTACTAGATAGCAATGGCAAACCTAAAGAAAATTCAGTTGTTAATTTAGAGAATTGGGTAAGGGAGCAACTGAATAAAAATCAGAAAAATCCCCAAGTCATGTTTGTTCAGGCAGGGCCAGGGAGAGGAAAAAGCGTCTTCTGTAAAATGTTTGCAGACTGGGTTAGAGAAAACCTACATCCAATTTGGACACCAATATTAATTAGGTTAAGGGATATAGATGCTTTTGAGCCAAATATCGAAAATACGCTCCGTGCGGCAGTAAGAGAAAATTTTGCTAACCGAGATGATTGGTTGAGCGATCGCAATACTCGCTACTTATTTATTCTAGATGGTTTTGATGAATTACGTTTTGAAGGAAGAACAGCAAAGGGAGTAGAAGATTTTTTAAAGCAGGTAGGGAACTATCAACAGCAACCAGGATGCAAACATCAGTTTATAGTAACTGGTAGAGAATCGGCTTTACATGGAATTGAAAATCGGATACCAACTAATTTAGACAGAGTAGAAATCGCGCTAATGGATGAGCAAATTCAAGCGCAGTGGCTAGAGAAGTGGAGTAGATTATTTGGACAAGATAAAGCCGAAGAATTTCAAAAGTTCCTAAAAGCAGATAATTGCCCTGAGCGTGTTAAAGAATTAGCACAAGAACCGCTTTTGCTGTATCTTTTGGCAGCAATGCACCGCGATTATGAGTTAAATATTCAAATGTTTGAAGGTGCTAATAATGCTCAGGCTAAAATAATAATTTATCAAAAAACACTAGATTGGGTTCTAACAAAACAACGACCTGAAAAACTTAATCAAGAACTTACAGAATTTGATACAGAAGACTTACGCCTTATTCTAACTGAAGCGGGGTTATGTGTTACTCAGTCTGGGAGAGAATGGACTTCAATTAAAGTGGTTGAAGAACGACTCAAGACTGACAAATCAGCGACAAAGATGTTGGAAGTAGCACAACAGAAGCTTGGCGAAAATCCTTTACGAAATGCACTGGCAGCATTTTATCTGCGTCCAGCAAAAGCATCAGAGTCAACAGATGGTGCTGTCGAGTTTATTCATAAGAGTTTTGGGGAATTTTTGTACGCTCAAAAAATAAAAGAAAGTTTTAAAAAGTGGGTAAGGTTAGATCCTGAAATTAAACGTGAAACATTCGTTATTGATGATGAGAAGCTAATAGAAGAGATTTATGATCTGTTTGGCTACGGTGGATTGACAAGAGAAATTGTAGAGTATTTAATGGCTCTGCTTGATTCTGAAAAGCAATTTCAATACTTAAAATTGTTTGAGCGTTTGGAATATTTCTATTTTGATTGGTGTGGAGGAAAATTTATTGATGGACAAAAACTGAAGATTTTTCCTTTCGATCAAATGCGAAAACTTCAAGCGCAAAATATATTTTTGAGGGTGCGGGGAATAGATATATATACTGGCTTAAATGTGATGATTCTACTTTTAGAGTTATATCGTTATGGTCAAGATAAAGATGATTTAAAAGATAATATTGTTTTTTATCTTTGCGGTAAAAATGGCAGTGATAATTTTGATAGAGATTGGTTGCTTCGGATTATTGGATACAGCAACAGTATCGTTTTAGATACTTTTTCGGCAACTGCTGGTTATTTTCTCTCAGGCGCTTATCTCTCAGGCGCTAACCTTACTGGTGTTAACTTTAATGGTGCTAACCTTACTGGGGCTGACCTTACTGGGGCTGACCTTACTGGGGCTAATTTCAACGAAGCCAACCTTACTGGTGCTAACCTCTTAGGTGCTAACCTTATTGGTATTAATTTTATGGGGGCTAGCCTTAATGAGGCTAGTTTAAAAGGTGCTAGCTTTAACGGTGCTAACCTGAGCTTTGCTAGTTTTGAAAGGGCTAAGATTGAAAGATCCAATTTTAAAGCAGCCAATTTGACTGGAGCTAACTTCAGTAAGGCTAAACTCAATGAGTCTGACTTTGAAGGATGTGATGTACAATCGGTAAATTTTAGTGAGGCTGACCTTCAAGATGCTAATTTCAAGAAGACTGAACTATACGGAGTTAACTTCAGAGGCGCTGTACTGAAAGGAACTGACTTCAGAGGATCTCACTTTACTCAAATTGATTTTGAAGAAGTTGATTTCAATGGAGCTAATATTGAAGGAGTTAATTTCAGTAGGGCTAATCTTGAAGGGGTTGATTTTAATAATTCTAACCTTAATGGAGCTAAATTCTATATAGTTAACTTCAGCAGATGTAGTCTTGTAAATGTAAGTCTCACAAGAGCTACCTTTCACAGGGTTGAATTTATTGGAATAAGCCTTGAAAAGGCTAATCTCAGTTTGGCTGATCTTAGTGGCGGAGTTGATTTGAGTTGGAGTAACTTGGAAAGTGCCGATCTCTCAGGTGCTAACCTCTCAGGTGTTAAACTCTCAGGTGTTAAACTCTCAGGTGCTATCCTCAATGGTGCTAACCTCGATGGTGCTATCCTTAGAGATATTATATGGGATGAAAACACAACCTGGGATAATGTACGAGGACTAGATAAAGCACTAAACGTGCCAGAAGATTTGCTTGCTCAATTAAACCCAACTGCCCAAACCTCGCCCCCAACAGACACTCCACCGACAGCCTAAAGTAGTGCGATCGCCCAACCCCCACCCTTCAACAATGCAAACATAGCGCATTAGCAGCGCGTATAAAAATTTTGTGAAATGCCCAAATTGGCTGATAACTTCGTGGTACGTTGTAAAACAGTTGCTCACTGTATCTACTCGTGTCTAACGTTTCTATTGGCATCCGAATCCCAACCAATCTGCACCAGCGTCTAGAAGATTATATTGCCGAAACTCATGCAACTAAAACTGAAGTAATTTTGACGGCTTTAGCCCAATATTTGGGAGTAGCTGAAGAAATTCCTTTGAGCCAGCGAGTGGCAGCATTGGAAACTCAAATGGCAGAACTGAGGAATTTAGTCAAAAGTAAGACAAGTGTAATTTAAGTAAGTTTTGCATAATATGAAAATTGAAATTGAAGGGCAAGATGCAGTAAAAGCTACAGAGGAATTATTAGCGATTGAGGGACTAGAAGGCAGCTACCAAACAGTTGATGAAGTAGAACGGGAAGGAACTGTAGCTACCATTGCAACCATAGTTGGAATTGTTAGTGGCACATTTGCGATCGCAGAGAGTTTGCACAAGTGGAAGGAGAAGTACCAGAAATCCTTACACGACTCAACAGGTGCAAGGATTGAGAAAGTTTTGATTGTCACATCTGATAATCATCGGCTGCTGCTAAAGGATGCAACAGTAGAGCAAATTCAAGCGATTTTAGAGAAATCAGGAAAGCAATGAAAATTCTCCACATCAGCTTGAAAGAGCAAGGTAAGGATTACGTTTCTCTGCGCTATTTTTGGGATAATCCTGCTAATTACAAGGAACACAAATTGTCTTCTTCAGAAATCAAGCAGTTGAGTCAGAGGGCAGAAACCGACTACTATACCCGTTTGCCTGTTGATTATTCTGTTACTGGACAAGCACTATATAACTGGCTAGATAAAAGCGATCGCCTCCTAGCAAATGCCCTCAATCAGCCCCGTCAGCAAGGATTAGTAATAGCGATCGCCACAGACAAGGGGCTAGCTCATCTACCTTGGGAACTGCTGCATGATGGGAAAAGTTTTTTGGTAGAGAAAATGCCTGCGATTATTCCGGTGCGTTGGATGTCCAATGGTCAACCAATAGTTACTGCTGATAATCCTCAAAATCGGCCTCTCAATGTGCTGTTTATGGCAACCTCACCCTTGGAGGTTGAACCTGAACTAGATTATGAATCAGAAGAAGGAAAGATTTTGGAGTCCACCAAGCGCACTCCCGTTAATCTGAGAGTAGAAGAAAGTGGCTGCTTAACTGAATTGAGTTATGTGGTTCGGGAATATGAAACAGGATTCTTTGATGTTTTTCATTTAACAGGTCATGCCACTCATAAGGATAAAAAGCCCTGCTTTCTGACTGAGGACGAATACGGCAACCGAGTTGATAGCAGTACGGATGCGATCGCAGAAGCGATGATGTATCGTTTACCTGCGTTAATCTTTCTATCTGGTTGCCGTACAGGTTATTCGTCCAATGGTGCAGTTCCTTCAATGGCAGAAGAGCTACTGAGCATGGGTGCAACTGCTGTAGTAGGTTGGGGTGAGCGAGTCAGAGATACTGATGCAACTGTTGCTGCCGGTCAATTGTATTGGGAGTTGTCACAAGGTGGGACACTTGCACAAGCTTTATCTTCCACTTATCGAACATTGGCCAAAGAAAATATACCAGATTGGCATAAATTACGACTGTACGTAGCAAACACATTACCAGGAGCGTTAGTAACTCCATTAAGGACTCCGAGACGCAAACAACTGCCTAAATTATCTAATGAAGTGGAGTTCAGAGATGATGAAAAACGCTTAAGGATGGCAACAAGAGAGAACTTTGTGGGTCGCCGCCGTCAATTACAAAACTGCTTGCGGACTCTGAAAACAGATTTTGACAAAGTAGGGGTATTAATTCACGGTATGGGAGGATGGGGAAAGAGTAGTATTGCCTCTCGGCTATGGGATAGGTTACCTGAACATGAAAAGATTCTTTGGTGGCGACAAATTGATGAATCTTATTTAATTAAAAAACTAAAAGATAAATTAATTAGTCCAACGCAACTAGAATTAATACCTTATCTAGAAAATAGTAATATTTCTTTCAAAGCTCGATTGAGTTATTTATTCAGCCAATTACGAGAAAGGGGAGAAAAACCTTTTCTTTTAATTCTGGATGATTTTGAATGGAATCTTGAACCCCGTCAAGGTCAATATATCCTTAAATCTGAAGTAGCCTCGATTTTAGAGGCTTTGATACAAGCAATCGAAGAAACAGGGACTAATAATAGAATTGTTATTACTTGTCGCTATGATTTTGATTATGACTTATTGGAGTTTTTCTATAAACAAGGTCTAGAACCATTGAAAGATGCTGAATTAATTAAAAAACTTAGCCGATTAAAACATTTTAGTTCTGATAAACTTTCGGATAAATTACTGAAACGGACATTAGATTTAGCAGATGGTAATCCTCGCTTGTTAGAATTCCTTGATGAAGTTTTAGGTTGTGTAGACTCAGAGACTAAATTAACCCAATTAGAACAAAGTCCTGAACTGTGGAAATACAAAATTATTTGGGAGGAATTGTATCAGCTTATTGATGAACCGTTGCAACAGATACTTTGGCATTGCTTAGTCTATGAGCTTCCTGTTCCAATGGAAGCCTTAGAGGCTGTTTGTGATGAGCTTCCTAATTATCAACAGCAATTACAAAGGGGGCTAAAACTGGGACTCATAGAGGTCAGTTCTGACCTTCAAGAAGAAAATAGGGTTTATCGAGTCTCCCGTATTCTTTCCCACATTATCCCCAATATCAAACTACCATTAGCACCGAAAGTATATTCACTCTACCAAAAAGCTCATGAAAAATTACATCAATTATGGGGAAATAAAGAGAACATAAGTGAAGAAAAATGGCACGAGATTTTTCGATTGAAGTTCGCTAACAAAAAAAATCCTCTTTGCTTTAGGCAAGGCTTCGATCAAATGTTGGCAGTTCAAGATAACTCAGAAGCTGATAAAGCTTTTGAAGGAGAATTGAGGAAAGTTGCTGACGATCTGGTAGAAGACGGATTATGTACTCAGTTGGAAAATTATCTTCAGCAGAAACAATGGCAAAAGGCAGATGAGGAAACTGCTTGGATTTTTTACCAAGTGATGGTTAAGGAAAACTATGATGATTGGGATGATCTACTAAAGAATTTCCCCTGTGAAACTCTCAGGAAAATCAATCGCCTCTGGCTTATTAACAGTAACAATAAATTTGGCATCAGCATCCAAGCAGAAATTTACCGGAGTTTAGGCAGTCCGAGCGATGACGATTATGAATGGGATGTTTTTTGTGAGCGTGTAGGTTGGAAACAAAATAGTTGGTTGAGCTATTATGAGTTAATGGAAAAGTTCGAGAAAAATAATGTCCAAAATAAGGATGTGATGTTGACATCATCAATAATATTACCTATGTTAATTTATACCCATATACCACACTTGGGTATTGATTACGTGTTCCTCTTTACCGATTCATTTGTTATCGGGTATCATTTCTTAGATGGACAGGAGAATTGGTTCTCTTATTTCGCGCAGAGACTTGTAGAGTGTAACATCTAAGGCTTTCAGAAATTTGTAAATAATTATCACAGCTTTATTTTCCACGTAGGAATCAGCATTTACGAAATCCGATACCTGGCACTCTAGTAATGTGGTAGCAAAATCCTGCTTCTAGGTCACGTTTTGGACGAGGCATGAGGAGTGTATCTGAGCTTTTTCAAAGTTTAGTTGGCATCATATCAAACCCAACCGTCCACCCATTGCCTCCACAAGAAACGCCACTGTCAACCTGACTCCACCAACCGCCCCCGATAGAACTCCTGCTGTAAAAGAGACAGCACCCCCAACACCCCCAGTTCCGACCAATCCCCCAAGTCCTCCCCATGCAGAGATACCCGGTAGTATCCGCAAGCTAGGCGTAAGCACACCACAGGAACACCAGCGTCATAGCACTTGGCCAACACCGATTGAACTGTAGCAGGGTAGGTGGAATCAATGGGAGTTAATTGTTTTGGTGTGACTGAAGAATTATGGTATTGTTTGCTTGATGTTGAAGTGATGCCAGGGGTATCGGTGAAGCCGTTACCCTTATTTATGTGAACATCAGCCGATAAACCAACTTCACCACCCCAAAGCTCTGGCAGATAGTTTTGCACCACTTCTTCACCCACTTGATGTCTGTGACAGAAATCGGTGGGTTTTTCGTAACAGCAAAGCGTTATATCCTGCGGGTTATCCTTGTGCCGATTCACCCAAAGCTGGATCAACTGCTGCCGGGACTGTAGGATTTCATAAAACTGTCGTTTGTACTCCTGCTGCGTGGCAGCATCTTTAGCAGAACCTTTCCACCAATGCAACAATTCAGGAGTAGGGGCGAACAGGGGTAAGTGTTTGCCTGTCCAGCCTTTGGGCGGATAAAGGGAAATCGAGACAGCCTCCCCCAGTATTTTACCTGCGTAATATGAGGTATAAATCATATTTACACTCCTGTCAAATCATAATGAGTGACCCAAGCGAGGTGAGGGTTAACCTTGGGCTTGTTGGTTGACCGAGGAAGGATGCAAATCCCCATGTCTTCTGGTGCTGTTAAAGCCGGGGACAGCCATTCAATGCTGTAGAACCAAGCGCCGTTGATGAGCTGTATACCCAAAACAGTGCGGATTTTTGACTCCTCAGCAGCAAACCGGAATTTAACAAGCTCACCCACCATAAACACGGGCTGTTCAATCTCCAGAGACTGAATGGCACGAATGGCACAAAGATAACGGTAAACCCGGTATTTATAAGGCTTATGGGTGTAGGGTGTGGGGTGTGGGGTGTAGGGAATAAATTGGAGGAAAGTTTTGTTTGAGGCACTAAAATTCAATCGTGTTAAACCACTACACCCTACCCCCTACTCCCTACACCCTGCCCTGACGACGTTTCATCTTTTCAAGCGTGACATTCGGAGCAGAGTATAGGGAATAAATTAGATACATTAAAACACTACAACCACAAGAGCCACGCCCGACACCTTGCCCTGACGACGTTTCACGTTTTCAAGCGTGCCATTCGTGTAGCATCCTTTATATTTCTTTGATTTGGATAATTTACATCAGATGTAAATACAGAATGGTATTAGTTGAATACAGGAAAAATGTCTTAAATCAGCAGCCAGTCTTACACATAACGATGACCACCGTCAATGTGAATGACTTCGCCTGTAATTGAGGGATTAGTCATCAAAAAAATCACGCTACTGGCCACTTCTTCAGCCGTTGCTAACCTTCTTGTCGGAATCTTGGAAGTAACTTCTTGGAAAGCTTGCGGCTTCGATTCTCCAAAGATTGCATCCCACATAGGAGTATCAGTCCAACCAGGGGAAACAGCATTGACTCGAATCGGGGCTAATTCCAGTGCCAAAGCGCGTGATAATTGTTCAGCCGCAGCCGTTGCTACAGCAGTTACCCAAGCACCAGGAACTGGGCGTTCGGTAGATAAGCCCCCAGTGAGTGTTACAGATCCACCAGAAACGATTTTTGGCACAGCTGCTCGTATCACATAAACACTTCCCCAAAGGCGGCTTTCAATAGCAGTGCGAAATTGCTCAACAGATCCCTCTAAAATCTGACCGCCGATAAAACTCCCGGCTGCAATGTAAACGTGGTCAATCTGCTCGATTGTGGTAAACAAACGGTTGATTGCGGCTTCATCAGTGATGTCTGCTACAGCAGTGTGAACCTTTCCCAATCGCTCAGATGCCTCGTCCAACTTGCTCAAAGAGCGACCCACAATCGTTACCTCTGCACCTGATTGTCTTGCTAGTCGTGCTGTCTGGTAACCAATTCCCTGACTACCACCAATCACGACTACGTGCTTTCTTTCCAATAGCATGACTTCAAACTCCTGAGCAACTGATTCTTCTAGCAATCCGAACAATGCAACTCTAAGCTTGTGCTTTTCCTTCTAACAGTCCTGCTAGAGTTTGCTGAAAACTCTTCCGTTGGCTGAGAGTATTTAACCACGCTGTCGTTTTAGGTCTAGCTTTCACCAGTGCAGATCCTTCTTTCGTCATGTTGATGTAGTACACCATTGAGCCAGTGATGATGTCAGCCAAGCTCAATACATCACTTGCTAGAAATGATGATGTCAGTTGATGTTCGAGAACATCTAAATGTTGACTGGTAATTTTTGCTGACTGTGCAACAACAACTTCATCAGTTACACTACCCATAATCGGACTCATAATTCGCTGCAAGAACAGTTGCATCACACCGACTGGATATAAATAATTTGCTGCAATACCAATCCACTTCCGCATCTGGGCGCGTGCTTTTGGCTCTGTAGATTGCAATGACAAACCCTCAAAAGCTTCATCAACGTAGCTTAAAATTGCTGGAGTTTCGTACAAGACGAAATCTCCCTGCTGCAATACGGGCATCTTACGAAACGGGTTGAGTTGAGCGTATTCATCTGTGGCTAGGTAATCAAACCCAATCTCGTTGAAGTGGTAGTCAACTCCTTTCTCAATTAAGGTAATGCGAGCAGCGCGGACATTCGGACTAACTTCAAAGCCATGTACAACTACATTGGACATAAAATTTACCTCATTTCTTGAACACTCATTCAATTTGAACACTCATTCAAGATAAAAGTAAAAAAAATACTTGTCAATAGGAAACCACAAAATTAATTCATCTGAAGCAGTGTAGTTGCTCCTGTGGCAATACCATTGAGTGTTTGAGCATCTCTTCGGATGCGTGCAACTGCTAACATCCCAACAACCAATCCCAGTAATGCTTTAGCATTCGCCTCTAGCTCGAATGATTTAGGTAAATCTCCGTTTTGTATGGCCTGAGCTAGATTTTGCCGAAAGAATGACTCAATTTCGTCTAAACGATCCTCAATAATTGCGATTGTGCTGGGTGAATGGGATTCGCGTTCGATCGCCGTGTTAATAATCAAACAACCCTTCTGTTTGGAGTCGTTAATCATCGCTTTAGCCAAATGCTCAAACCATTTTTGAATACATTCCAAGGGAGGGCAATGGCGTGGCATGGAAGCACGAAAAAATTCTTGCGTGTATTTTTTGAATGCTTGCTGAAATAGCTTCTCCTTGTCGCCAAAAGCAGCATATAAGCTTCCGGGCTGAATTCCTGTTGCTTGTACAATATCCTTCATGGAAGTGTTGGCATAACCTCGCTGCCAAAACAAATCCATCACTATGCTTAAAACTTCGTCTGTATCAAATTCTCGTTGCCTAACCACCGTGTGATTGAACTCTCTTTAATTGTGTATATTTTTTAGTATATATTTTTTGAACGTTCAATCAATATTAATTGAAGTTTTGCATACCAAATTGATGAATACCAGTTTTTGCGATCGCCTACTATTTTCCAACCCCAAACCGCCAGGGAGCAACGCCTCGAAAACTGAGGTGATAAAGCTGGGGGCGCTTGGAAGCTGGGGAAGAGAAAGAAATTAAGTAAATTTAGTATAGTTTAAGTAGCAAAAATACTAGTTTTTCTCTTTTCTCCCCCAGCACTTTCCTCTACCCCGCGATCGCATTGCTCATTTCACGACGATTTCAGAAAATCGCGTTGCTCCCTTTCCAATTAAAGTTCCCCTTGTGTTAGAGAGCCGATTAAATCGGTTGCCCATGTCAATAATAAAAAAAGAATACAAGCGCATCACAGATTTAATCTTGAGTAAATCATGAGATTCCTGATGTGTAGATTCTACAGCAAATAACTTTGTGTAGTTAAATACACTAGAGTGAGAGTTGGTATATTATATTCTCCTGAAATTGCCGGGTTAGCTTTACCTATTAAAACTAGACTTTTCAAATCAATTTACATCCAGAAGATAAACACATTTTCAAAAACTTAAAGCACACTAGTAAGAGCCAAAACAATTTTTAGATGACGGTGTGAAATGTGGCTAAAATATGGTGTAGATAAAGATGGGTTATTGGTATGTATTGAAGATATACCTAGTGGGAAAACATTGCTTAATTGCCCGTACTGCCAGGTTAATTTAATTGCTAAAAAAGGTAAAGTCAAAGAACATCATTTTTCCCATGAGGAACAAACTTGTCATCCTGTAGCTAAAAGAGACTTCCCAAATTTACCACTGTATGATAATTTCAATATTCAGCTATCTGCTAAAGGTTTAAAGCAATTAAAACTACTTTGGCATGAGTACGGTGCAAAAAATTATCCTATTAGTTTTGATCTAATTCCTTCTGAGTTAATCAAAGCTGGAATGTTAAGAAAGAATGTATACTTAAGACCGCCTGGATACGAATTTAGTGAACAAGGTAAAATTCCTGTTGGTACGTTAGAGTTACCACTATTCAACGAAGTACAGGAGCCGTTATTACTTAAAAAGCTACAAAAGCTAGAGTTAGCTTTTGAACAAGCTCGATACAAAAATGCAACAGATTTGACATATAGACATATAGATTTGAAACTTTATCGCGCTCAACTCAAACGCATCTTATCTTGTACACTCTATTTTTTAGAAGTTAAAACAGATAAAGAGAATTTATACAAAATAGGAGTAACGGCTAGACCTATAACCCAGCGAGTAGCAGAGATAGAAATAGATTTAATGGTGCATTACAAAAGTGTTGCTATTAAAGTATTAGGGGCGTGGCCGCATCAAGGCAATGTTGAATTGTATTTCAAACACCGCTTTCATGGGTTTAATTATCCTATTGGCAGCTTAACTGAATATTTTAAGTTTAATGCGTTGGATGCTAAAGCTATTTTAATTGAATTACAACAAATGCTATCCAAAACTCTTTCTGATGTAGAAATAGATATTCTTGAGGATAACTCTAACTGCCTTCAAGTTGCCGTGTAATACTATCAAAATCTTCTTTATGTTTAATGATGAACGGCAATTCGCTTATTGGGGTCTTGCTTGCTCACCCACGCTAAGAACTTTTTCATTTGAGGATCGTTTCTGAGTTTTTCTAAACTATTCAGTTCACGAGCAAGGAATTTGTTATCAAACAAAGCATGAATCTGACGATGGCAGCCAGAACAGATATTTACTGTCATTCCTGGGTCTTGTTTTTTGCGTTTTGTATTTTGTCGTGGAACTAAGTGATGGACAGTTAATTTTTCTATCTGCCTTTGACATAGTTCACATTGCTTATGTTGATTATTTGACACCTGATAAGTGCTAAAACTCTACCTAATTATCATAGCGGTTACTAAACTTAGAGCTAATTGACTTAACTTTAACTTTGCCCTTCAGCAAAAATGTATTTGTTGGGTTTTCATCCTCAACCTAGCACTCAAAAACTAGTATGTGGGTTCCCAATTGCCAAAATAGGTGTGATATTCAGTTTAGTAACCGGAGCCGCTACTGCTTTGTGCATCGATATTTTAAATACTCATGATATTAAATTAGCAAGGAGACTATACAGTTTTCTTAAACCAAATGATGTACTTTTAGGCGATAGAGCTTTTTGTGCATACGCCGATATATTTTCTATTACAAAACTCGGCTGTGATGCTGTATTTCGTAAACATTCATCTCGCACAACAACCATGCGAAAAGGCAAAATCGTTGGCGATTGTGACAAGCTTGTTACTTGGTATAAACCTAAAAGATGCCCAAAAGGGTTGAGTAAGGATAAATTTGATGCTCTACCTTCTTCCATAACTGTACGCGAAATTTATTACTACATTGTTATTCCTAGTTTTCGTACTCAAAAAGTTAGCTTAATTACTACTTTATTAGATCGAACAACTTATCCCACCCTAAAAATAGTTCAACTCTACTATCAACGCTCTTCAGTTGAACTAGATTTAAGACATTTAAAAACTACCTTAGATATGGATGTTTTACGATGTAAAACACCTTCAATGACCCGAAAAGAAATTCATGTTTATTTACTTGCTTACAATCTACTCCGTAGCTTAATGTGGGATGCCGGGACTACTTACAATACTCCTCCCTTACGTTTATCCCTACAAGGTACTCGTCACCATTTAATTAGCTTTCTTCCCAAATTCGAGGCGGCTGGCTCTTAAAAGCGCAAAAGACTTTATTGCACAATCCTGAAAATTATCGTTCACAAAGTTGTTCCTGAGCGTCCCGCACGCAATGAACCACGAGTTATTAAACGCCGCCCCAAAGCTTATCCCTTTATGACAAAACCCCGGCATGAATTACGCAAGCAATTGCAGAGTGCTTAAACCACAAGCTTTTCAGCTTTTCTTAGTGCCATTCCTTTCAGCCCCTACTCATCCCTACTCAATCTTCCAATTAGGCGTATAACCAGAAGTAACTTGGCTATACATTTGCAAGACCGATGCAGAAATACGTCCTGAGAGTTTTGCGATCGCCCATAGCGCTCTTGTAAAATCATTTTCAATTGTTGAGAATTCGCCTAGAAAAAAGTTTATGGCAGATATGTCCGGTCAAGACCCCTCGGAAATCACAATGGCAACGGTTGATGAAGAACGCAAAGGCGCAACTTTCAGCGGTACGGTCATCCTTGGTATAGATCCTGAGGGTGGGGAAGTCGTTTTCTTTAGAGACTTTTTAATTGAAGGTTATAAAGGCGAACTTACCGCTTATCTGGCAACAGATGGTGATATAAAGAAAAGCATTGATTTAGGCGAACTCGATCATAAAAGCCCCAGTTTTAGGCTGCCAATTCCGCTGGGAACGGATACATTACCCTACAATACAGTCGTGTTGAGCGACAAAAAAAGCAAGAAAAAAATCCTGACGATCAATCTATAAAATTTGTAACTTAGCTCGTAGTTCAGCCAAATTCGATTGCCCTCCTGTATAGATCTCAAATGGGTTCTATACAGCAATACCTTCGCCAATTTACGAGGGTGAATTGATGTCTGAACTCCCTTTTCTCTAAGGTTTGGCAAAAAACAATGAGTCCTAAAAATTCCTTCAAGGTTGACCACAAGGCTTTTTTAACGTATCGCCCGCAGTATCAAGGGTCTGATATTCCCAGCTACCTTATAAGCTAAACGCCTATGTATGGGTGATTTTGCCGTTTTTGCCAAAATTTTTTAGGCTCTTATTTTGGCAAAGGTATTGTGAAAAGTTCTCATTTCTTTAGAATGGACGGGCAATTAGATGCGATAACCCTTCGATATAAGGACCTCTAAAAAATAAAATTCACAGATTCTCAGATCCTTTCTAGAAATCTGTTCTGGGCGATTGGCAATAAAATTGCAAACATCATCTAGGGTGTGTCATCAATTGAGCCAAATAACAAAAGCAGCAAGATAAATTGCATCCAGAAAGTTGGTAGTGCATATATCAATAGCGCGTCGCAATCCCTCGATATTGCTCAAGTTTGGCAAAGAAGTTTTCAATTAGGTCACGGGCTTTATACAAATTTTAGTCATAGTCACGAGGGTGATTACGGTTACGCTTGGGGGGAATCACCGCAGTTTTACCCTGTGCCGAATCAGCCGCTTAATAACTCGCTTACAGGCATCATAGCCTTTATCAGCCAGCACTGTGTCAGCAATAATATTGGCTAGCAATTGGTCTGCTCCATCGAGTTAACAGGCAAGTCATGGTGTGAGCTGAAAACTCAATGGGTTGCCCAAGGCATCAAGGTCTTTGATTCTCTCCCACTGGTCATCTCGTAATGCGTATCGGCACGTCATCGTTTTCTTGTTGTCTATTCTTCTTCAGCAGTTATGATTTCAGTTTACCTAATTGATGACACGCCCTAGAATTTGTGATACAGCATAATCTTTTAATATCCAAAAATTAAGTTAATATTAACTTCTTCTTTATACAAAATTAATATCTTCCCCCTATTTTAAATAAATCAAAGTAATAACTGACACATTTAATCAAAAAAATGGGTTTATAGAAACCTGATTGAGCAAGGTAATTCTTGAGAAGATTTATCTGTAATTATGCTTTTTATGGTGTATTACATTTCTCTGCTTTGATTCACCTATATAGTTAAGGATAAAACAAGGATGTTCAAGTCCGAAAATTTTGAGCGGTTACTGCACCATCCCATGAAGCGACGCAGCCTCATCATTGGGGCAGGAGGATTAACTGGTTTGGCGATCGCTAGCCAATTTTCTCATCAACGTGCGCTCGCTAGCGACCGATTTTCTGATAATCCTTTTCAGCTTGGTGTTGCATCAGGTGAACCTTATCCTAACAGCGTAGTTATTTGGACTCGTCTAGCACCCGAACCTTTAAATGGCGGTGGAATGCCACCTGTGAATGTGCGAGTTCGTTGGGAAGTGTCAACTGATTCCAGTATGAGGCGGATTGTTGCCAGAGGTACGGAGTTTGCAACTCCAGAACTAGGGCACTCAGTTCGTGTGATCGTTGAAGGACTCCAGTCTAGCACTTGGTACTGGTATCGATTTTATGTTGGGAACCAAGCTAGCCGCATCGGTCGGACTCGGACTGCGCCTGTTGCAGGTAGTAATCTGAGCAAATTTAACTTTGCACTAGTTTCCTGCCAGAACTATCAGCAGGGATACTATACTGCCTACAAATACTTAGCTCAGGATGACCTCGACTTGGTAGTTCATGTTGGTGACTACATCTATGAGGGAGGGATAAGTACTACTGGCCCCAGACAGCATAATAGTTCAGAGATTTTGACCTTGGAAGATTACCGCAACCGTCATGCTCTCTACAAATTAGACGCTAATCTTCAAGAAGCCCATGCGATGTTTCCTTGGATTGTTACCTGGGATGACCACGAAGTAGAAAATAACTACGCTAACAACATCTCAGAAATCGATACGGAACCAGACCAAGACAGGGCAATCTTTTTACAACGGCGAGCGATCGCTTATCAGGTATATTACGAGCATATGCCATTGCGTCCTTTCTCTCAACCCAAAGGCCCGGATATGCAACTTTTCCGCCGACTTTCCTTTGGAAATTTGGCAACCTTCCATGTCTTAGATACCCGCCAGTACCGCACTGATCAACCCTGTGGTGATGGTACTAAAGAACGTTGTCCAGAAGTCTTCGACCCCCAAGCAACAATTCTCGGACAAGCACAAGAAGATTGGTTATACCAAGGTTTAAGTAGCTCACAAGCGAGATGGAACATCCTTGCTCAACAAGTTCCCATTGCTCAAAGAGACTTAAAAGCAGGAGAAGGCGCTACTTTTAGCATGGATAAATGGGATGCTTATTTAGCTGACCGCGATCGCCTGATGGATTTTCTAGGTAAGCAAAAGCCCTCAAATCCAGTATCTTTGGCAGGGGATGTGCATAACCATTGGGCAATGGATCTCAAAGCTGACTTTAATAAACCAGAATCTGCCATAGTAGGAAGTGAATTCGTCTGTTCGTCAATTAGTTCTGGTGGAGATGGAAACGACACTATCCCCAGCTATGTAAATAGCAGTGATAACCCACACATTAAATTCTATAACAATCGACGTGGATATGTTCGCTGTAACCTGACTCCCACCACCTGGAAGGCAGACTATTTGGCAGTTTCAGAAGTGACAACCCAATTTGGCACGATTAGTAAGCCCGCTTCATTTATAGTTGAAAACGGTCGTCCGGGAGTACAGCGTATCTAATCTGATTTGAGATTTCGCAGCGAGCCGTTCAAGATACTCCGTCTTGATAACTAGATCCTGCCCTTGCTTTTATCCCCCAGTTTTGCAAGCTACAGTGGGGGATAAAAACAAGGAGGGTTAAAAAGAGGCAAACCTTCAACTCACATTATGGGTTCTTGTCAACTTTTGGTGCCCCCGATAATGCGAACCACTGATAGGGACTTTCTTACCCAGTTCACTTTCTGCAAAATTTACAACCCCAAGCCATTTTTCATCTGTTGGGGTCAACATCTTCCGGTTGTGTTCAGCCAAAAGATTCCCGGCATAGTCCTTAAATTGCTGTTCCATGTATGGGTTGAGTCTGCCACCAGTCAACTCAGCCAAAGTCTTCATTGCTTGAACAAGAGTGTGCAATCGCTGTTCAACTGGGGGGAGTGCTGGTACAGTAATTGGTGGTGGCTCCGGTGTAACAGTAGGCACTGCTGCAACCAAGTCTAGAATAATGGTTCTGACTTGACCTGCAATCTCAGATTCAGTTAACAGCATTGCGATTCTGAGTGTGCCTAAAGGTGAAAACACCCTAGCTTGTGATGTTCTCGATGGTAGCTCCAAGTTGGAGCGAGCATCAGACAAGTCTTTACCTGTCAGCTTTTTGGTTTCGTTAGCCCGAAATTCTTTGCTATTTCGCTCGTAAATATGCTTAATGGCTTGTATAGAACATTGGAAGTAATTAGCTAACTGTTCAACCGTTGCCCAGCCTGAGCCATTCCAAAGAGCAAACACTATCGCCTTTGCTTTACCCAGGGCTTCTTGGGCGCGTGTATCGTTCAGGTTGGTAATCGCAGATGTCCTCAACGAAGCAGATTCGGTCAAAACACTTTGATTTAATGAAAAACTCATCTCGGCTCCTTTGTAGAAAAACTACAGGGCTTGTAAACTTACACATGAACTCGAATTAAATCTTGTTCGCCCACCAACGGAAAACGAGCAGGTGCAGCCAGTGGTCGAACCAAAGCCGGGGATATTAGCTCAACAACGTAAAACCAAACGTTGTTCACCAGCACAATCCCCAAAACCAAACGCTGCTTTGTGGCGTGACTATCAAAGCGAAGCATGACGCGCTCGCCCAGCACGAAAGCAGGTTTTCTCAAATAAGTAGACTGTACCCGTCCAGTACCGATAATCTCGTGTTTGGTGAAATATGTGATTGAGCGATCAACTGCGATCGCATAAACCCATTCTTCTTGCCACAACACCCCGCAGCAGTAGCCGAATGTTTTGGAATCGGTGAGGTAGACTTTCTCGGACAGGTTCACTTCCAGCGAGAGCATTTGCTGGCCCCAAGGAGGCGAAAAATACCAGCATCTTTCAAGAGCGATGATTGTACAGGTCATGGTTTACCCCACTAAATACTTGATGGTGAGTTGATCTATAGCGGCGATACGGTTTCTAATTCTGGATGGAGGGTTTTTCAGAAAGTGCTTTAAGTCTTCTGCCCTAACTTGGTAATGTTGCTTAGAGCGTTTTACGCCCTTGAGCCAGCCACGCTTAACCCATCCAGATACAGTCGAAGTATGCAGATTCAGGATTTTGGCGATTTCGTTGCAGGTGTAGTTATCCAGAGTGGGACGATTGGAATAGCCCAACTCATCCAGCTTTTTACGGATAGACCAGGGAGTGCGCCTATAGCCGCGTCGTTTAAGCCGGAAGATGATTTGCTTAATGGTGTAGGCTTCGGACATTTCTTCGAGGACTTCTATTTCTTCCGGTTCCCATTTGCGCCATGTTCTGTTCATGGTTAGCTTTATTGATGAATTAATTGGTAAGGCATTGGGAGAAAAGTACGGAGGTTTGTCCCAATGCAGATGGGTATATTTGATGGAAACAAGAGAACAGTTAGCTAACGGGTGGGCAACAACGCCCACACCTTTCCTTACACTGCGACTAACTCTACTGTTTCAAACAACCGCCGCAGTTCCCCCGGCGACAGTTGCTCAAGCGGATGGTATTGCAAGTATTCGTTAGTAGTGGGTAAACCATCCGGTATTTGTAACAGCCAAACTGCATCCTCAACAGAATCGCAAAAGATTTTCTCTGGTTTGGCTTGTGTTGCGCTTGTGAACCACCAATTGCCGTTTGTGCAGCCTGCTTGTCCGAGTTTTACGTCTTGTTGGTAAATGCCATCTTCGAGCAGTTCTAATCCATGTTGCTCACAGGCATCGAAAAGCTGCACCATAATTTCGTTGCCAGTGGAAGAAGCAGTCAGATGAGAAGAATTTTCCTCCCCTGCTCCCCTGCCCTCTTGCCCCCCTGCCTCTTCCTGCATTGGCAATGAACCGCGTTTGTAATGCCAGCTGATATCGTCAAAGCATTTTTGCCACCAGCTTCGGCGGAAGATTTCGACACCGTTCACCATCACTACCCAAGGTTGCGTTACGAAGTTGGCGTGGTCGTAGCTAATGCTGGCAATCAGTTGTGTGCCGCAGTAAATCTCGTATTCGTAAAAAGATATTTCGCTTACTGTCAATTCTTCTGGTGCAACAGCCTGAGCTTGGTCTGCGATATACCCGTCGAACTCACATTGGGCTATGTCCTGCTCGTCAATCTTCTGGAGTTTGCTTGGTATTGAGCGATGGCTGCGCCAACGTCTTCGACGAACGCACTAATCCAGTCATCCCTGCGGCGTTTATCTCGGACTTCGACTGTGCAGCCGATTTCGCTGTAGATGCGCTTTAGCTGAGCTAGGGATTTGGAGCGCAGCTGTTGTTGGGTATAAGTTTGATATGTCATTATATTGGTTAAACCATCTGTATGGTGGATGTTTTGCAAAAGGCGACTGCGTAAGTTTTCCAGGCTCTAAGCAGCCGCTTTTTGTTTGAATTTAGCTTGTTACGTACTACTTATCGTAGCACTATAGTTAGTAGTCAACAATAGGCTTAAGCTGGCTTTTGTATTACCATTAGTAATGCTATTCTTAGTAAATATTTATATTACTTATGGATACACACGCTAAAGATAACCAACTGAAAGTAGTGCTACTGTAAGGAGTAAGAATTAGGAAATGCCTGTGCTTGTAAAACTCAAAAAGACGAGAGAAGCTAAAGGCTTATCTCAAAATGAACTAGCTAGGAAAACTGGCTACAGCCTTCAAAATATTCAAAAAATTGAACAAGGTAGAGCAGCATCGATTACATTTGATGCTTTGGGCAGATTTTGTGAAGTTTTAGAATGCCAGCCTGGAGATATTTTGGAGTGGCAGCCAGATAATGTTGATGACAAAACTCGCAACTCATCCGATGAGATAGTGCTACCTACTGCTTCAGAGAAAGTAACTAGAAAAAGTGATGTGCCAAAATCTACTAAATCTCAAGCCCACATGGTTGTCATTGATAATAATAGAGGTGCAGCCTAACAGAGATTGCACAATAGCAAACTAAACATATAGCAGTAAAGGCAAAGCAACACCCAATGGGAGCAACTTTATAGATTGATTATTAGCCTAAAGTTGCTATTAAAAAGCAAAAGAGAATGACTCAAAGCGAATCTAACCAGGACAAAATACCCCCTAAACAGACACAGCCAACTGAGCAAGTTACTAATTATGATTGGCGCGATCCGTCAAAACCTCGAAATCCTGAAGATGATGTAATTGTGGATGGCTGGCGGCGACGCGCAGATGGCACTTTTGAGAAAGTTGAAGAGAAAGAGGCAGAGCAATGACATCTTTTATATGCGACCAAATCATAGATTTTGAAGCTTTAAATGGTTATGAAGTTCAAGACATTGAAAGACTCATAGAGCAAATAAACACTTTACTGGCAGATTCAGAAGATAGCAGAGTTGTGATTTTACTGAGAAATGCTCATTACCTGACTACTAGAGCATTTGTGATTCTTTACAACTATATTCGAGAACCCTTCTCGAAAAATGCAGTGTTTGTGCTTGTTTCTAGCGATAAATCGAGAATATTTCCTCCTTTACTAGATTTGATAGAGCATCGACAACAAGCGGCTTAAATGTGGAGTTGAGGTGGATTTATGAACAAATCACCTCGCAAGCGTAAAAAAGCCACTATCTCCGCATCCAGCAATCCAGAATCCCCCAACTCAGGCATTGCCCTTTCAGAAGATCCAGCTTCAGCAATCATTGATGTTCCTGCTGTCGAAGTACCTGAACTAACCGAGCAGGAGCAGAGCGATCGCTTGCATTTGGAACGGAAGGTCGAGAAAGCATTTTTCGAGGCAGGTAAGGCACTTGCAGAATTACGCGAGCGCAGACTGTACCGTTCCACGCATAAAACCTTTGAGGAATACTGCCGGGACAGGTTTGGTTACACGCGAATTGCCGCAAGTTATAAAATCGCCGCAGCGACAGTCATGGATAATTTGTTAACCAATGGTTTACAAAATTCAGAAATATCTCAAGATGAGCGACAAGTTTTTCCCACAAATGAACGCCAAGTAAGACCTTTGGTATCTTTAGAACCCCAACAGCAGGTTGAAGCATGGCAAAGTGCAGTGGAGAAAGCCGGGGGCAAAGTCCCGTCAGGACGCATCGTTAAAGATGTTGTGCAACGGATAATAGAACGCACCCAAGTACCCAACAGCTACCAGATTGGTGAGGTATGCCAGATTCTTGCAAAAGACAACCCAGAGCTTCGAGGGAAGGGCGGTTGTTGGGCGATTGTCACCGCCGTTAATGATTTCAGTTGCACTGTAAGACTCTGGGATGGTGAATGTACTGTTGGGGTGCAGCATTTGAAGTCTTATGAATACTTGCCCTCTGAATGCGAACAGATGCAAGAAATCTGCGATCGCATTAGTCGGGTGTATTCGAGTGAGTTGGAGGAGTCGGTGCAGAGGTTTTTGGAATCACTGGGGAAGCTGAAGCGGGCTTATTTGACCCATTTGGAGGAAAAACTGTTGAGTGTTTTGGAGAATGAACATAAATACAGGATAATACCGTGAATATTTACGGCAATTTGGACATCTAATGTTCTTTTGGCTTAAAGTTTAGAAACAACTATTTTATGAATATGGTGGGAGTGTAACAACGTCACTCGTAAAAGGTGCGTGAGTATGATCGTATCCTACAATATCAAGCAAATTAGAATTCAGGTGTTTCTTATTTCGATAGGTTGAGGTAATGTGACTTCCAAGAAAAACAAAAATCGGTTTGGGTTAAGCCGATACATTCCACCAGAGATCGAACTCGAAATTCGTCGAAGATCAAAATTCGGTTGTGTTATTTGTCGTGGTGCTGTTACTCATTATGAGCATATAAATCCTGAATTTAAAGATGCCGAGAAGCATGATCCTACAAAAATTTGCTGCTTGTGTGGTTCCTGTCACGACAAAGTAACTCGTCGTATTTACTCAAAGGCATATGTAGCGAAACGATATACAGAAGTACAACAGTCTTCTGTTGTAAAACCAGCCCGCGATTTTTTTGATTTCCATAGTGGTGAAGCAAGTCTTCTGGTTGGTGGCCTTAAGGGAACATCTGCACCAAGCTACGTATTCTCAGTTTACGGACAGCCTATTTTTCAAGTTTTATCACATCCTAAAGCCAATGAAGGTGCTATCTATGCACGATTCACAGACAAAGAAGGTCAAGACGTATTTCGGATTGATGGAAATCAATGGTTGGCATTTACTGAAGCTTGGGATGTCCAAGTGAAAGGACAAAGGATAACAGTTCTTAACCAGGATCAGCTAGTCGCTCTTCGGCTACGTGTTGAGCCTCCTGGAGGAATAGCAATCGAACACTTAGATATGCGTTACGGGCCAGCACACTTAATGGCAACCGAACACGCTATTCTCATAGGAAAGTACTTGGATCAGAACGTTTGTGCATGGGTCACTGCTAATATTGAAATCATGCAATCGAGTGAATCATCAGTATTTGTAAGTGTACATCAGCCTCAACTTGAGCGCATTTCAATGGGACATCCAACGGGTGTAGCCTGGCCTCAGATAGGGCTTAGTATCGCTAGTAAATGTGGCTTTCTGCTTTCAGAATGTGTTACAGCTATAAAATCTCTAGACCATGTTAGGGAGTATTTTTTTAAAAGTGCATCTCAACCTGGTCTTTCGCAGCTAATTGATGGTACTCATTTTCTTCTTCTTCCAGATAAACAATTTTACACAAATACTACTCACCCTAAGCTCTATGAATTCTTGAGAATTCATCAGTTTATTCACTCTCCAGAGAATTTAGTTTTTTCAGAACAAAAAGTTCCTGATGAAGTTATCGAGGAGATTCCTATAACTCCTCAATCTACTCTCTCGGATAAAGCAGTTTTACGTAGCTTTCTGCTAAAAAATCAGAATCTTATTACATTAGATCAAAAGATTGTTGAGTTCACAGGCAATGAACTACACTTAGACGCTGATAACTTAGAGCGTCATATTCAAGATTTGAAATGCTGGAAAATTACTACAGTACAAGAACTAGATGAAGTCTTAAAAATAAATGCTAAGATGATTATTAGTTTTTATAAAGAATTCGACAAGAGATGGATACAATATCTTGAAAATAATCCACAAAAGAAGGGCAGTAGTTCTTCTCCACGTGGAATATCCATAACTTATTTGTTGTTTTTACTTGCAGTTATGAAGGAAGACAAAGCTTTTATTCAAAAGTATGTCAATGATGTTAGTTCAGTATTTGATGCATTTCAAAAAGCAAAAGATGCTTAACAGATCCCGATGCAAATTCCCAAACCTCACCTGTTTTTCTTAAAGCAGCACCAGCTAGTATACTTTTCCAATCAGCATTAAAAAATCAAGCCACAGTCAGCTTATCCTGACAAGAGCAAGAGTGCGATTGCGCTCTGAATTCAGTGACAAAGGCGATTGTCACCGCAGCCTATGACTTCAGTTGTACTATGAGGCTTTGGGATGGCGAATGTACTGTCGGGCTAAAGTATCTCAAGTCTCTCGAATACCTAATTGCCGAATGTGAGCAGCTGCAATGTTTTACAATCGCATAATGATTTATCGTCCTGCCAGAATAACCAATTTAGTTTGCCAATGTTCATCATGGCGTAATGTCAGCACAGTATAACCAGTTTCATATTTAACATTATCTCTTTCAACCTGATCTTGCCTGCGCTTATCAGGGCTATCATGAACTGAACCATCGCAGAAAACAGCGATCGCCTCCTCTTTATAGATAAAATCTGGTTTACAGTTGGCTTCTGGAATCAATTCCTGTGCAGCGTTCGGTAGTTTATACCCTCGTCGATAAATCTCCTGTAAAACTACACGCTCAAAATCAGAATTTGGATCTGTTTGCTCTAGCAACTTTCGATATTGCTCATCACGAGAAAGCCCTTTGGCTTGAGTAATAACGCTACTCTCCAGTAGTACATCAAGCCAAGGTTTGATTATGTAACGGTTAATCAGCGCATGGTCAAACTGATTGCGGTAAGAAAGCAAGCATTCATAACAAGCTTGGATGCAACTGTCTTTCGGCTCCTTGAAATGGCAAATGTCCAAAGCTGCATCAGCTATTTTTCTAAATGCTTCTGGTTTTTCTAATAGCTGAGATAATACACCTGCACCGCCTTCAGCTGCTTCCCAGAACAGTAAATACTTGCCTTCACCTAGACGTTCGGAGTCGAGTTCATTAGCTTCTAACTTATAGACAGCCTGAATTGATGTTTCTAACACATATTGCAGGGTAATAATAAAAGCTTCTCTATTATCAGCCGGAACGTTTAATGGCTCGATAACCAAGATATTGCAAGTATCATCAACCATTAAGTTGACTTCGGTATGCAAACTATCAGGTGTTCGTTGAGCTTGTGGGGTTTTACTATCACCCCATACACCCGTTGTCGGATTGAGTTTAAATCCTCGTTCTTCTCTATTCTTCTTCAGTCCGCGATTAATACGCCAGATAGTAGCTGTAGCTCCATAAGTTAACTTGAACAAGGGTGTACTATCAGCAGCTTGAACAATAGCAGATTCGCGCTTTTGACTAGCGTAGCGGAAGTGAGTTGTAATGTTGTAGCCGTATTTGAGCCGTTCTTCCTCGTCGCAGGTGATTCGTTCTCGACGACGGGCGATCGCAGTTTCCATTGGCAGTACGCGAGTAAGCTTGGCTATATTGCCACGAGTATCAGGTTTAATTTCTGCACCGCAATTTTCACAAGTATCGCGGAAATCCCCATCGTGATAATAGCCGCAAGTAGCACAGACACTAACTCGTTTATATTCGCCTTCCATATCGCCAAGAGGAACTTTAGTTTTAGCGATCATGAATTTGCTGCCTTCATAGTACAGAACGTTGTTAGGAGCAAATTCTCGTAATGCCATTGTGCGAGGGCGAGAGATGAACTCGCCACCTTCACCCGCCGGGATAAATGCCCGAACTGGCAAGCGAGGAAAGTTGAATCCTGGTAAAAATCCCTCGGCAGCAAAGTAGCGATAGGGATAAAATTCAAATTGAGAATTACTCTTGCCTTGGGTGTGACCTACAAGCAAGTCAATTTGTCGCTGTGCTTCTCGTGCCTGGGCTTCGGCATTGCTGCGTTCTTCTTGGGTCACATCACCTCTTGCTGAACGGTCGATAGTGCGACGGGCAGATTCTAATTGCTTGACTGATTCTGTGTACAAATCTCGCCAACGCTTACAGGCTCGACTAAAAGCATTCAAAGCATTTTCAATAGTGACTTGTAACCAATTGACCGAATACCAAGAAGCTTTTTGCAGGTCATCTTGGCAGAAAATATCAGAGAGAATGGATTGGCTAGTTTGTAGACATTGAGCTAATTTGGCAGGACTGAGGGTAAGCTGTTGGTTAATACTGTCTTTGAGGGGATAGCCTTCTAGTTCCAAATCCAAGATTTTATTCATGGAGTCTTCTAGATAAACCCCAGTATGTGCCAGCCAAATTGAATATATGTGAGATTTAATCAAATCCTGGTTAGCCAATTCTAGTTTTGGTGGGGCAACTACCCCAGCTACCATTTGATTTTGGCGTTTAAAGAAATATTGGTCGTGACCGCTACCAATAGAAGCATAAGTAATCACTAAAGCTTCCTGTCCACTCCTACCCGCACGACCACTGCGTTGGGCATAATTAGCTGGACTCGGTGGAACGTTTCGCAGATGAACAACGCTGAGGTCAGAAATATCAATCCCTAATTCCATTGTGGGGGAACAAAATAAAGCGGCTAACTGCCCTTGGCGAAATTTTTCTTCGCGTTCCTGACGGTCTTTGTTGCTTACTTGCCCTGTATGTTCTCGCCCTTCCATTGTTTGGATTTGCAGGGCGTTGCTTTGGTAAAACTCTTGGAAAAACTTGTTAACAGATATACTTGTTTGCTCGTTTCCTTGTAAGCGACGTGATGTTAAGGGATCTATGGGGATTTCTGTGAGATTGGTTGCTTTCCACAAAAGCGAGTCAATACGTAGCTGTACTTCAGATTTCTGCTGTAGCAAATAGCCAGCATCACATAAAGCACTAATTAGGGTAATAATTAAGCTATTAAATTCCTCGTCTGTTAAGACTTGGCTGCGGAGTGACCAAGTATTAGGCGCTCGCAAAAATCGTCCAATTCTACTTCTAGTAGTTAGTTTAACTTTAGCTCTCTCGCTACCAGTGTTTATAGTTGCCCAAGTTGCTAAATGCAGATATTCGTTCTCATCAAATACCCAAGGTTCCTTAATGGCTTGAATAACTTCGCTTCTGAGGGAGTCTTTATGATCTGGTTGTAAAAGTTTGGCATCAATGGCTAATTCTCGGCGTAGATGGTTGAGAAATGCTTGGGTAATGATAAAACGTTGTTGAGGAATGGCTTGCAGTAGGAGAGGGTGACGGTGTTTTTGCCAAAGATTATTGTTTTCGCAAGCTTCTTGCAGCCCATCATATTCAATCACTAACAGTCCACACTGTTCCAGGTTGGGTTGAACAATTCGCCACCCCCGACGTAAATCTTCGTAAAGGCGGTATTCAATGAGTTTACGAAAAGCTTCTTCATTACGGCGTTTACCAACACCGAATTCTGCTGGCTGTTTAGCATAGTCGTTTTGATTGATTCCCATATACTGAACGACAACGCTGGCCAATTCACTATGGGTAAGTTGTCCTTTAGCTTGAATTGCACCTAAAAGTGCTGCCCGCAAGAAGCTGGTTTGGACAAAATCATTGAAATGTCCAGCTTGTAAAGAAGCATCTTGACGATTATCAGTAAAGCTGAGAATCTTAGCAGCTTTGGCTCTCTCTCCAGTGAAAACTTGTTTAAGGCGACTGGTAGTAGAAAGACAAAGTAAAGTAGTAGCGGTACTGCGTCCTTCACTGCTGAGGCGAGAAAGTTTAGCAAATTCGTTGCGCTTTTTATCGTGGAGTACGCCGCAGTTGAGACAGGTAATAAAGGGTTTGGGAATAAACCAACAATTAGTTCCTTGTAACAAGGATGATGTAACTTTACCGTTAGGTAAGACTTGCAGCTTTTGAGGAATAAACCGTGCAAAGTCTTTTTTAGCAACCCGTCCTTTCTTTTTAGTTTCGCTAAACCAAGAATCAGGAAGCCTATCTTCATCGCCTGTATCCCATAGCCCTGGTTCATCTAAGGTAAGATAACCTTCTGTAATATCTGCATCGTCAGGGCTAACATCTAATGCTGTGGGCAACTGGGGTAAGATGATGTGCTTATCGGCATCGTAGCGCACTACATAGTAATCTTGTCCGCATTCCCGGCAGAACACAAGCGGATAAAGTAGGCGGTTGTCTGTAGTTGTATATTGTCCTTCCAGGGTGAAATCACGGTTGTTTCTATTTTCAATAGTGGCGTAAACGCTTCCCCCTTGCGAAATGAACTGATGCAAGCGGAATGCCAACCCACTAGTTTTGCTACCCCAGAGGAACATTTGTTTTAAGACAGTTAAACAAGTTTCTTGGGGGATCTGGGTTTGTTGGGCAAGTTTAGTTGCACCTGTCTCTAAACTAATGGGTTGACGGCGGACAAGATGCCCTTCCTTTTCCTCTAAACCGAAATTCATCTCTACCCAGTAGCTTAAAGGATGATTTTTAAATTCTTTTGGTGTCTGTTCTACTTCACTAGGTAAACCTGCCAAAATTTCTTGGCATAGTTCTTCAACAGTAGGTTCAGTACGCCCAATAGAACGCTCAAGAGTTTCATCAATGACATTGCCCGGTTTGATTTCTACACCAAATAGCTTACTGGCAACATCCGCCACTACCTGACGGCGTTGTTGGCGAGAACCTTCAGTTGACATGGTGGCACTTGTACCAATGCAGAGTAATGTGTTATCACTTCTGCTGCGTTGGCGGAGTTTGCGAATTAGAATAGCAACGTCTGCACCTTGCCGTCCCCGATAAGTATGTAATTCATCCAGTACCAAGAATTTTAAGTTGGGAGACTCTACTAACTTATTTTCGTGAGTACGTGAGAGCATTAACTCTAGCATCACGTAGTTAGTGAGCAAGATATGGGGCGGATTGTTTTGAATTTCGGTTTTTCTAGTTAAACTTTCTTGTCCAGTGTATTGTTCAACGCGTATGTGAGTATTCGGAACTTGGCGCAGAAATTTATCGAGTTCTTCTTTTTGGGAATTGATTAGGGCATTCATGGGATAAACCAATATTGCCTTAACTCCTGAAATTTCAGGATGACGCAGTAAATCATCAAAGATAGGCACAACGTAAGTCATGCTTTTACCGGAACCTGTGCCAGTGGTTACAACATAGGGTTCTTGGCGTTGTGCGGTTTCAAATGCTTGCTTTTGATGATAGTGAAAAGTAAAAGGTGAGCCGTCTTTTTTGCAGAAGTACTTTTCGCAATCTGGATGAAGGATTTGCTGCTGTACTAATTCTTTGGCTGTTGCACCTTTTCTATAGCTGGGATTGAGTTGAACCAGGGGATCAGTCCAAAGTTGCCCCTTGTCTAATTCTGCGTCTACAAATTCTTTGACTTTGCGATCGCGGATTTTGAGGAAGCTTTCAATATAACGGCGGTAGTCGCCTATTACCTCATTGCGGAAGTTAAAAATATCCAGATCGCTAGTATTTGCTAATTCGTCATTCGCAATTGAAATTTGGGGTTGAGTATTTCCTAAACGCTGATTAATCAATTCTTGCAGTTTGTGATTGAAAATAGGATTAACAGTAGATATGTTGAGAAGTTCTTCAAATTCTTGGAAATCCCACTCTTCAGGAATACTAGAAAATAACAGAGCTAATTGTTCAGAAGTGACTGTTACTACACCTGTACAATCTAGCAATGCTAATTTTTGGCTAAGAAACGTGCTGGCTGCTACAATTGCGCTTTCATTCTGTTGTAATAAATCCTGAAGTTTAATTGACAATTTCATATATAAATATAGTTAGATAAATTTATTTTTAATTTTCTATTTTTCCTATTCTACGTAATAAATCATCTTCGGTGAAGTTTGAATTACGTTTAAAAATACCTATTAGGGTAATCGTAGGATGCTGGTAATCTTTATGTTTATCCAATTTACATAGTATTCTTGTTAATCTGTTAACTTTAAATATATATATGTTATTTGTATGAAGTTTTATAGGAAGTTTGTTAAAACTGTGATGGTTCATTAACAAGTCATTATTTGCCAAATGCTCAAGAAAATACAAACGTTCATAAAGTTTTTTCTGCTCCGAAACAGATAATATTTCTAAATCCTCTAAAAATTCATCAGTTGAAATTAAACTGTTACCTAACGGATATAAGCGGTACTCCGTTTTATCTACCGCCGTTTGCAAATCTTTAATATCTTGCTGCGTTTCGATTTTCTCTTCTTGAGTTAATTCAAAATTTGCTGTTTCGAGTATAGAAAATATTTCATTTTTTTTAGATAAAAGAGCATTTATAACACCTAACCTTATTGGCCTGTGGTGCATTACTTTATTTCTTTCATTAATGACGAATTTTAAGGATTGTTTGATAGAATTCCATTGTTGTTTATCTTGAAAGTAGCGCGAGAAAATCCTATCCCAATAGGAGATTTTCTCAACGCTTTTTTCGATTTCAAATTTAAGCCTTTTAATTGATGTGGAACGAGAAAGTAATTCTATAATGTCAGCAACGTAAAGAGGCTGATCCTCAGATAACTTTGAAACTTTAGATTCGATTATATCTAATAAATCCTCAAATAATGTGCATTCTAAAGGATGAAGTGGCACACGAGATTCCTGGGATTTGAGGCGAATTAGCTCAACTTTATCCTGTAGCTTTGAATCAGCAATAGTCTCCCAATATTCAAAATTTACATCTTCTACATCCAGTATTGCTTGATTAATGAATTGTCTAAAACGTTGTTCAATTTCTGATAAAATAGGGTATGCTCGTTCTCTAATAATATCTCCTGCATCGTCAGTAATACGTATACAATTTAGTTTGGACTCAATTATAAACTGATTAATGAGATCATGGCATTCGTCAATAGTATTTAGAGAACCACAAATAACTAGCTTGACAGTTTTTTGAGATGAATCAAGAGCCTCTAACTTAGTAATATTTCTTAGTTTTTGTTTTAAAAGCTTTTCAATTTTAGATTGAATCTTTACTGCTGAATTTTGAGTTTTATCAAACAGGATTTCTAGGAAACAAGCATTTTCATTTTTCATTTTATTCCTCTAAAATTCAAATCAGCTTAATTTATCCCAACTTTCTAAGACTAACCTTTGTGTACGATATTCACCAAATTGCTTAATTTCGTTGTTCTTTAAAACGCGGAATGTTTCGCTGGGTAAGTCTTCACCGTAGACATCAGCAGGGTCAAGAATATATCGCAGTTCATCACGGTTTAGTCCATAGAGTTTGGCGTAATATGCGTCTAATTCTGCTTTTAATAATGCACGTCTGTTGGTATTCCAAATGAAGGGTTCGCCGTCGTATCCCATATCTTTGGCGAAAGGTTGCATATCCCAAGCAGTGTAGACTAATTCGATTACACGAGTGCTGATATACCCTATGTCTGCTTGGGTGTAGGCTTCTGGGGGAAGGATTGGCAGTTGTTTGAAGTAATGATTTCTTAAATCAGTACCTCCAATTTTTTGACGTGCCGCATAATCAAGTACTAGAGAGTTTAAATTAGCAACAAAACAAACTATAAATTTATTCTGGCTATAGTTAGGTAAAATTACCATTGCTGGATCTGCTGCCGCCACTTTAGGAATAACGGTGACTATTACTGTACGCTCATCCGTTGACCTACAAATACGCCTAAAACTCAAAAGCCAATTTTTGTCCCACTTTCCAGCCAAACGATTTTCTACCTCAACCTGACTAAGCCAATAACGTGGCTGAACAGAAAAAGACACATTACCCTTTTCCTCATCAGTTAAATCGCGAGTATCAGCAGTATCTGTATAAGTTGCCCAACGGTGAGTAAACTGGTGAAACATCTTCGCTTCATAAAGCGGAACTAAACCATTACCCGCCTCATTTTTAAATAAGCCGCTATCATTAGCCATGTGGAACATAGCCATAAACGAAATACCCCAAAGGTTGCTACCTGTTTTCTCATTCTCCAAAACAGGAACACGCTGATAAATTTTCTTGGTTAATTCTGCATCCTGACCAGTTCTAAAAATAGGACAGGTTAATGTATTAGGATTAATTAAGGCAATATCTTGAGGTGTAAGCTGAAACAGACGTGCTTGATTATCTAATTGCTTAGGCTGAGTCAAGAAAAATCCAAAGTTACTGCATTTGATGGGTTTACCACTAATACCAAGAAGTGAAAATTTATAACTGCGATGTACAGAAACAAATATTGCTTCTCGATTTTCAAAATCATACAAACTTGCTAGAACTTGTTTTTGCGTCAAATCTCCAAAAAACTTTTTACAAGTGTCATCAGTTGCAATTCCTGTTGGAACAATGATCCCAACTCTTCCATTGGTTGATATTAGTTTTCTTGTAGTCTCAGCAAAGACAGCATAAGTATTAATGTCTCCCACCGCAGTTAAAGGAAATCTCTTTGATTCTCGAATAAATTTACCCTGTGCTTCAGCATCATGTTTTGCATCTTCAAAAGCTTGTGCTAACTCAGGATTTTTCTTAGGTAGTTCCTTAATCAACTTCTCTCGGGCCGCCTTATTTACAGCGTTAGCAATTTCTGCACTTTGAGAAGCAAAAAACTCCTTTTCTTGTAACTTAATCCGTTCCCAAGGTGGATTACCCAAAACACAATCAAATCCCCATTTTTCCTCATTTTCTGGAAAAATATCAGGAAATTCTATGCACCAATGAAAAAAGTGCTTCTTTTCAGTTAATTTATTCGCTGCATCTACAATATTATTTAATTCGTAGTTCGTAATTCGTAATTCGTAATTATCGTCTGATTTACGAATTTTTTCTACTTTTTCGCGTGTTAATCTATTTAATGCTTCAGATGTAGGTAATAATTGTAAATGATGTTCAGTTAGCGGCAGAAAGAATGCTGCTGTCCATAAGTTACAAGCAGAATACTTGAGCCACCAACTCGCTTCTTGTAAATTTTCTTTATATTTCTTTTGTTTACTTCTAACTTCTTGTGGTGTTGTCTCAGGAATTATCCCCAATTGTCGCCATATTTCTGCATAATCTATATTATCAGTTACTAACTTTTCATGAATTGATAGTTGCCTTTTATTCTCGCGTTCTTTCTTATTGCGCTTTTTAAGCTGTGTTGCTAATTGCTTATCATCACCAGTCACAGCCTTATAAGCTTCATCTGGGATTCCTTCATTCAAGCAATTGATATCTAATACTCCTACAAGAGAATTACCGCATTTAATTCTGTGGTCTAAAAAGCTAAGTGGTAATTTACCTGGAAAGCCTTCAATCCATAATGCTACCTTACACAAATCTACTGCTAAGGGGTTTAAATCCACCCCATAAATACAGTTTTGGATAACATCTCGCATTGCTAATTTTAACGGTTCGCTTCCTGGTTCTGCTTCGCCAGTGCGCACTTGAGCAAGTTCTTTACCAACACGACGTGCTGCTGCTAATAGAAAATGTCCAGAACCACAAGCGGGATCGCAAATTTTGAGGCTGAGTAAACCTTTTTCTAAATTATGCTTTAGTTCATCCGGGCTGGATGGTGTAGAAGCTTGACTACGAACTTGAGCTAGTTTATCTTCAATTACAGGTTCTAAAGCTGTTTTGATTAGCTGCTGTACCAATTGCGGTGGAGTGTAGTAAGAACCAGTAGTTTTGCGATCGCTACCAAACACTAACGCAAATTCGTATTTGCCCTGCTTCTGGGCTACCTGGGGATGAAAATCTAATAGACTTTCATAAACACTTCCCAATTCTTCTACGTCCAGATATTCATAATTGACCCGTCGCAGTTGTGACTTGTTTAAGTACAGCGATAATTGGCGTATAGCAAGCAGTAGATCATAATTATCTATTGCACAATTTTCTAACGCTGGTAGAGTTTTAGAACCAAATAAATCACCATTTAGCGGAGATAAACCTAATACGTCTCCCCGCCAGTTTTCATCGAACAGCAAGAAAGTAACCCACAAACCCTGCCATAAATCTTGAAAACCTTCCCGCCGCCAATGGGGACGTTCGGCTAACTCTCGCAATCGCTCAATACTGTAGTATTCACGATAGATTCGAGCTTGTTCTAAATCATCTGTAACAAATAGTAGATTGCGGGACTCTGCCACCATCAAAAACAGTAAGCGGTAAATCAGCCGCAACAATTGACGGTAGTAATCAATATCCTTCAAACTGCCATCTGCAAACTTTTGTCGAAGATGCTCATTTGCAGAATGTTGTAGAAAACCATTTCCTAACCCAATTAATGCTTTTTCTACCCCATCCCGGAGTTTGTCACGTACCCGTCCACCTTGTTGCAGTGCTTCTTGGTGATAATATTCCAACAAACACTTATCTGCATCATCCACCCCTTCAGGCAAGCGTGAACGGTGAAACAGGCGATAAAATAAGCCAAACTCAGCAAAGTTTTCACCGTTGAGAATCTGCTCTAAGTCAAATTCAACATAAGTCAGGCGAGTCATCAGCGAAGAATCACGTAGTAACCGCCAACGGAAACCATTGGTAGCGATCGCCCACAGATGCTCTGTCTTGTTAAGATATTCCTGAACCAGTGCGTGTGCTGATAACCTGGGATTACCACTAGGAGGACGTTTATCAACTTCTAACCGACAACCAATAATGTGGATTGGTGGTTTATTTTCCCCTGGTTCTGCACGGTGGGATATAGCGTAAGTTTGCCCCTCTACCACTTCGGCATTCGCAGTATATACAGGGTCGTAACCTAAACTCTGTAGTAGTGGCACTACCCATAATTCACGAGTAATACTTGTAGCTGAGTTATTTTCATCTAGCCTTGCCAATGCTCTTTGAAATGCTGCCCAATATGCTTTAGCATCACCCCAAGCCGTAGCAATTTCATCTGCTAATTTGTCAGTTTTGTTAAAACCAAAGTCTTCAGGTGATTGCCCTTTGATACTGCCTTCTAACATTTGGGCAGTCATATCTGGAACTAGTAGATTTCCTTCAATCTGAAGTGCAGTTAATGTAGTTTTCATATCTAGAATAATTAAAAATAAAAGATTATTAACTGGCAGCAGTACCTTTGCACTACCGCCAGCTTTTTACTTATGTCCGGGTTGGAGGATAAAAACACCGAGAACATCCATCGGCAATTGAGGAGTAACGCGGATTCGACCTTCTTTGGTGATGTCCCTCACCCGCTTATGACTTTGTAATAATTCTTCTGCCCTTTGGCTGGCAAACTTTTCTAAATCTGGTTGTAGTTCTTCCAGTCTTGGAAGTAATTCAGCAATTTCTCCCTGCTTGATAGCTTTACCGGCATCGCTGACTGGCTTTGCTTCTTGTAACAATCTAGTTGCTTCTAACTGAGGCAACCAATTAGGGCTAGAAGGCGAACCAGTAAAGCCAATAACTGCACATTCTTCTGCTAGTAATGTAGTATTCTTTGTCTCTGTAGTACGTCTAGAACTGTCTAGCAAATGCCGTAACCTTACCAACAGCAAAGTTGTGCGCTTTTGCACGGCATTAGTTGTAGTGAATCCACATCTTGCTGCTATTGGTTCAGCCGCCAGAGAAAGTGCATCTTCTAAAATGTATTGTGCTAAACCTTCTACCAAAGGATGATTTCGTCCTACATATTCAATCCCTTCTGGTGGTGGGGTAGTAAATGTCAGTAAACGGGACTTATCACCTAACGTAGACTTAAGGAAATCTGGTGGCTGCGGTAATAACCATCCCTGCTTTTTCTTGATGAGAGAACAAGAAATGCGATCGCAAGCAGAGATGATAAATCTCTCTACATCCTGCTCGTTGCCTAAAATCTGGTCAGAGTCAATGAGTTCTTGTTCTACTTGCTCAGGCTTAATGGCACGTTGAGCAAAGCGGGTTCGATTGATTTTTTCACGTTCTACAGCGTTGTCCCAATTCTTATGTACTTTATCAACCGCAGATTCTTCTTGAAAATCAAACAGCGATAGCTGAATAACTTCAGTAGTACGTTCAAACAATGATTTAAATACTGCTTCTGCTACAGTCGTGCTTTCCATTGGTACGGGAACTGTAATTCCTAAAGACTTGTGAATCTGCACAGCTTTACGAATCAGTACATCTAAAACTGCGCCATCAACAGGGTTATCTTGACCGTAAAGCAAACAAGCTTTTACCTGGCAGGCAGTTTGACCATAACGGTCAATACGTCCTTCCCTCTGCTCAAGTCGGTTGGGATTCCAGGGTAAATCGTAGTGAATTACAGCACTAAAATGGGTTTGTAAGTTTACCCCTTCACTCAAACAGTCAGTAGCTACTAGTACCCGTTGAGGATAGGATTTTAACTCTTCCAAACGAGTTTCCCTTTCATCCTCTGACAATTCCCCAGTAATAGCAACAACCCGGATTTGACTGCCTTTTTTCTCTAATTTCTGCCTGAGAGCATCAGCTACATAATTTGCAGTAGCAATGTAGCGACACCAGATAATCGGGTTCATCTCTTCTTTGAGCAGAGAGTCTACAGTAGCAATGCAAGATTGCAATTTCTGGTCTTTATCACCTCGCAACTTCTCGGCTGCTTGTACAAAAGCTTTTAACTTGCGTTTATCAGTGTCTTTGTAGCTTTGTTGCCCTTGCTCTATTACAACAGTTGGTGATGCGTCAACTGCTTGTTCTTGTTCTGTAGGGTCGTGGACGTAAGAACTCATTAGGTCTTCGTCTAAATCGGCAACTAATGAGTCGCGCTCACCTGATTTACCAACTTGACGATTTAAAGTAGCGATCGCCGCCGCAGGGGAAGACATCACGCAACGAATCAAAGCCAACGCCGACCAATATCTTCCCCGTCGTTGAGCATGACTCATATCTGCCGTAGTTGTTTTCACCAAACCACGAGCGAAGTCATAGACATCATCAAATAATTCTCTGTACTCTTTTGATAATTTGTAAGATTTTTCTTCTGAATCCCTTTGAGGAAAAGGAGTTTCATTTCCCAGCCAAAGCTTAACATCTGCTCGTCTGCGCTGAACAAAGTGATTAGCTAAATTATCGCGTTGTTTCTCTGTTAAGCTATTGAGATTGAAATGCTCAAACTCTGGTTTCAACAAGCCTAAAAGCGACAGAAAAGACTCTTCAATGCCACTATGAGGGGTTGCAGTGAGCAATAGTAAATGTTGTTCTGTTTTTTGGGCAATTTCTGTAATTAGCTGGTGACGTTGCTGTTGCGATGTTGTTGTTTTGTTTGGACGGGCGCAAGTATGTGCTTCATCGACAATTACTAAGTCTGGACAGTGAGTTATGAAGCTGGCACGACGACGATCTGCTTTGGCATAGTCTAAGCTAACAATTATGTGGCGATAATAGCTAAAAATACTTTCATTGTTGGGTATGCCTCGCTCTAACTTAGAAGCTGTCCCAGAACGTACTACTACTGCATCAATATGAAACTTTTCGCGTAATTCCTGCTGCCATTGGTCACATAGATGCGGTGGACATAATACTGCGATTCGCTTGACTTCGCCTCGGTCTAACAGTTCACGAGCTATTAATCCAGCTTCAACAGTTTTGCCAATCCCCACATCATCAGCTATGAGCAGTCGCACTATCTCTAACTTCAATGCCATTAACAAAGGCACTAACTGGTAAGGACGGGGACGCAGAGACAACCGTCCTAAACAGCGAAAAGGCCCAGCACCGCTACGGAGTAAAAGACGTGCAGCATCCATAAGTAACAGTGCAGCAGCATGGTCTTGTACGCTAGTAGCTTGAGGTAGAGGAAATGTTGCTGATTCAATTTTTTCTAGATTTTTCTCTAGAAGTTTTTGATAAATACCAGCAATTTCATCCTCATTGCCTGAAAGTGGGCGCAGACGAATGACATCCTGATTTTCTGAAGGTAGCACCACCCATTGCCGACTGCGACAGCATACTATAGAACCGGGTGAATGGTTCACGGTTTCCGCCATTGTTAGCCTGTACTAATTATTAAAATTTGGCAGCAAATTAATTAGTAAATTACTAGTAATTACTTATTAATACCTCTGAGCAAGCAAGTTGATGCTCAGAAGTCTTTTCTGTTGTAAAGTAAGTTTACTTACAATGAAATTGACAATATTACGTAAATTTTCTGTTTGATTAAGACTTGCACTTAGGTGTTCAAAGTTACGCAGTGGCTCAACTAATAGCCATACTGTATCTCAAGCAGATGTCTTGCTGTTTGCTTCTTAAGCTATAGATGCTTACTAAAAATGAAGTTTTAATTTGAAAATCTGGTAAACAACCAGAAATTTTTATGACCATAGCAACAGTAAATTTTCTGAAATCACCAAAAACTTTCTGATACGAGGAACTGGATTGCTATCAGTCACACTCATGATTTTACAAACTTTTTTGTTAGAAAAGCCATTGTTGAGGGAAAACTTCAAATAAGACCCTATGCTAAAAACTGCAACTGTAATTCGTTAGTTGAATCCTATGAACTACTGGAGAGTAACTTGTACATGAGCTAAATAAAGTAGTAAATATGTACTATTTTGTTAATAAATTAAGTTCTGGCTGCTAAAATTTTCTCAAAACTAAAAATAACTTAGACTAATTTTCTATTTGTAATCAAATAAGTCTAAAATTATAATCAATAATTGTCATGCAAGATTTATTAAAAATTGAATCAACTTATGCTTATTTAGACTTAGAAATTAATAGTGAGAATAATATATACCGTATAGGATTGGTATCTCTAAACTTCACAAAAGATTTTTATCAAGAAAATCTAAATCATGCTTACGAACAAATTAAGAAGCTGAAGAATAGCAATCTATCGGTATGCGGTCACAACTTCCGTCGTTTTGATTATCCTTATCTAATTGAACAAGAGCCTGAATTGTGTTGTTGGCAGATAGTTGACACTTTAGAATTATCAATATTAGTTTGTCCTTTACTGCAATCTCATAAGCTAAATAAAGATTATAAACAAAGTGAATATTCAAGCAACAATCCTGTGGAAGATGCACAAGCAACTCAATTATTACTTGAAAAACTATTAGAGACACTACTTAAAAAAACTGATGAAGTACAACAAGTATATACTTGGCTACTTACTTGTGGTAACGAAGATGCAGATCGTGCATATCAACAGCTTTTCAGTGAGATTCTTAACTGGAAAATTGAACAACCTGCAATAGAAATACTACCAGAGATAATGCTGAAAGGGATGGATAAATCCTATTTGCAGCAAATATGGTCTAGTCCACAAACTCATAATTTTGAGACGAGATTATGTGTAGCGGGACTACTTGCTTGGAATTATGAGTGCAATGTCAATGAATCCAAGCAGGTTTTTTGTGATTGGCTCAGACATTTAAATGGATTTCAAACAGTACTTGAGGGTTTACGACCTTTAAATACAGATGAATTTGCAGTTAACTCTTATTTAGAATATTTCGGTATACCTAGCTTTCGTGCTTTACAAGAAGAAGCTGTTCAAGCAATTATTAACAATGAGTGTCCGCTTGTTCTTATGCCTACTGGTAGTGGAAAGTCTTTGTGCTACCAATTGCCAGCTTTCATGTTCCATGAAAGACATAAAGCGCTGACTGTTGTCATTTCACCGCTACAAGCATTAATGGCAGATCAGGTGGCAGATTTAGAACAAGCTGGGTTTTTCTTTGCCACCTTCATTAATGGTAATCTCTCAGCAGCAGAACGTCGTCAGCGGCTCGAAGAACTGCGTTTTGGTTCCAAAGGATTGCTGTATATCAGTCCTGAACAACTGCGGTCAATGAGTATTCGGGCATTGCTAGAACAGCGCCCTCCTGTTCTTTGGGTGATTGATGAGGCTCACTGCGTCAGCCAATGGGGTCACGATTTTCGACCAGATTATCGCTACATACCGAAATTTATTCAGGAGTTATATCAAGAGCGGCAGCTTGCAATGCCTTTGTTAGCTTTGATGACAGCAACAGCAACGGTTGCAGTTGTTAAAGATATTAAAGAGCTATTTGCTCAATATCAGTTAAATATTAATCGTACAATTAATGGGGCAACAACCAGAAACAATCTGACTTTTCAAGTCATTCCAGTAGCAGGAAATAAAGACCAGTTATTACTCAATCAGGTTAAAGAAGCTCTAGAGCTTGGTGGTAGTACGCTAGTTTATACAACTACACGCAAGAATGCCGAAAAATTAGCAGAATTTTTCAAACAAAGTCATATTGAAGCTAAATATTATCACGGGAAACTTACAAAAGACCAAAAACAGCAAGTTCTGCAAGAATTCAAATCAGGTGAATTGAACGTAATTACTGCAACTTGTGCTTTTGGAATGGGAATTAACCGCAAGGATGTACGGGCTGTTATTCACCATTCCATGAGTGCAAATTTAGAAGGTTATGTTCAAGAAGCTGGACGGGCAGGACGTGATGAACAACCCGCAGTTTGTACTCTACTATTTGACCCAAAAGATGCTGATACAGTTTTTCGTTTGCAAAGTTTGAACCAGTTAAGTGAACAAGATTTGAAAAATGTCTTGATCTCAACCAGAAATATTCGCAAGCGCACTTTTGGGAGCGCCAGAAATGATTGGTTTTGGGTAACAACTAATGAAATCTTTCAATCAGGTGACTTTGATGAAGAGTTTGGGGAAGATTCAGAACAGCAAAACACTAAAATCAAAGTAGGTTTGCATTACTTAGAAAACTTCGGTTTATTAGAAAGAGCCGAGAACTTCTCTAGCTTTATCCAATTTGAACTAAGTCATAATACCTTTGCCGAATCTATAGAGCAGTTTGAGAAATACAACCAAATTAAGAATTTATCCAGATTTGAGGCAGATAACTTTGAGCGGTTGATTCAGGCAATGCACGTTGCTAAAGCTTATTGTAGTAGCAATGATGAACCGTTTCCCCTAGATCGTCTCAGCGATGAAGCTGGCATTAGTTTACATGACCTGACTGCTAGAATTCGAGAATTGCAAAGGGCTGAAGTCTGTTCTTTTGAAATACCGATTACACTTGTGATTACTAAGGGTGTAAAAGGAGATGCCTGCAATAACCACGAACGCATTCGCCAGTTAGAAGACCAATTGCTCAAAGGACTTAGTGAGCTGTTTGGTGATGAAAATGAAATACAGATAAATCTGCGTGGGCTTGCTTCACGACTTGACCCAGACAACAGTAAAAAAATTAAAGCATCTAGTATTCTAGATATTTTAGAAGGATGGGCTACTCAAAAATGGGTCAAGTTAAAGCGTATTGCTAGTGACGTAGTTCGATTACAAGATATAAAAGTTGCAGAACACTTACCTGGGCATAAAATTTTAACGACAACTGTATTAGAAGTTTTATACCAAGCTTTAGAAGATAAAACTGGGGTAAGGTTGCCTCTTAAATACGAATTAGGAAGGCTGGCTACTGAAGTTACTCAAAAGGCTAAACTCGATTGGGATAACGAAGAGTTGGAGGTTATTCTTCTGTGGCTGCACCAAAGAAGAATAATTCGATTAAGCGATGGACTAAATTTATTCCAACAATCACTAAAAGTTCGTGTAAAAAAAAATGCAAGTGTTTCCACAGTAACACGCCGTTATCCTAGAGTTGAAGCTTATTATGATGAACAAACTCGCCGCACTCATTACATGGTGCAGTATGGAAAACTCAAGTCAGCAGAACAGCGTCAGCAATTCGTTAGTGATTACTTTGGCACAAATCAAGAAGAATTTATTTCAAAGTACGAATTTTCTGTAAAAGATATTATCGAACCTATTCTTCCAGAAGATTACAAGCGTATTCTAGAACCACTAAATCCTGCTCAAAAAGAAATTGTCCTAGCTTCAGACTCAGCGATAGCAGTGATAGCAGGCCCTGGTTCTGGTAAAACAAAAACTATTGTTCACCGAATTGCTTATCTTCTAAAGGTTAAGCGAGTTGAGCCGAAGCGTATTTTAGTTTTAGCCTACAACCGTAATGCAGTTAGGGAATTACGGCTGCGGTTGCGGAATCTTCTTGAGGAACCAGCATCTCAAATTCAAGTTTTTACATTCCACGGTTTAGCACTAGCACTTTTAGGACGCACAATAGGCGAACAGACAAAAGCTCAAGCCATATATTTTGATCAGCTTTTGGTAGAAGCTTGTGAACTAATAGAGAAAGGTGAAGAATTTGAAGATGCAGATGAAGATACTCAAGCGCGACGAATTCAATTATTAGGAAAATTAGAATACATTTTTGTTGATGAGTATCAAGATGTTAGCGAAAAAGAGTATCGCTTAATCAAGTCAATTACAGGATTAAATGACGCAGAAGATGAAACTAAGTCGGTACAAATTAATCTTTGTGTGATTGGAGATGACGACCAAAATATTTTTGAATTCAATGGTGCTAATACGAAGTATATTCGTCAATTTAAAGAAGAATACAAGGCAAGAAGATTATTGCTGACTGCAAATTACCGTTCTACAGAAAATATTATTGAAGTTGCTAATGAGTTAATTCAAAAAAATCCAAAACGATGTAAACAGGCTCCAGAAGAACAAATTCACATTAACCATGAGAGGCAAGGAACAAAGGGGCAGCCTGTTGTAGCTTTGAAATTCAAGAACACATTCCAGCAGGCAGGGTGGATTAAAGATAAAATCCAAACATGGCTTGACTCAGGTACTTCCTCAAATGAGATTGCTATTTTAGCACGTAACTGGGATGAACTTAATCCTATAAGATTGCTATTAGAAAAAGAAAATATTTCTACTTATGCCTTGAAAAGTAATACTATACCTTTAGTCAAGAATCGTTCTACTCATCTACTAATTAATGCTTTAAAGAAAGACTATAGCCTAGTTTTAAATCCTGAAGAATCAGTTCAGCAAAGATTTGAGGACTTTTTTGAACGTACTGGTCGTAGCTTAACAGAACCTACCGTTAAAACCTTAATCAATATCGCTATAGATTTAGATCAGGAGCGAGGCTGTGGGTCTGAAAATCTGGCGCTGCCCATCAGTGTTGATGAAATACTAACTGCTATCTTTGAATTTAATGAAAATGGTGAATCTTTTATAGAAAACAACTCAGTCTTAGTTACTAGTTGTCATGGCTCAAAAGGTTTAGAGTTCCGTAAAGTCATACTATTAGGTAATGGGTTTCAAGCTAATACTGGCATAATCAAATCAGAACGTCGGCTATTTTATGTCGCTATGACTCGTGCTAAAGAAGAATTAATTGTTTGTTCTACTCAAGAGAACAATTTTGTACAAGATACTGGTTTAACTCCTCAAGTAACTATTTATCCTGAGATTCAACTTCCTCAATTAGTTTATTACTTTGATTTCACTCCAGGTGATGTTCACTTAGGATCTCAAATTACTCGAAATCAACAGAAAGTAATTAAAAACTTAATTGAGGGGAGTCCAATTGAGCTAAAAGCTAACTCTTTTGGAAATGGTTGGAGTATTTTTACACACCACAATCAAAAAATCGGTTATTTATCTCACAAAGGAACAGAATTTTTAAGAAAAAAAGGAATTCAAGCTGGTAATTTGGAATTCCAGAGCCATGAAGTGACAGTTAAATATATCTACCATCACATAAAAAAAGATGAGATAACAGCAGAAGTTTTAGAGGATTGGTTTGTTGTTATTCCTCAAATCCGAGTATGCAGAAGCTTACCGAATCTGATTCTATAAAATTTCATCAGGAGGTACAGTGAAAAAGGAGTGCGACTCTCGTTGTACAGTAATTCATGCGCTCAACGAAGGTAGGCGTTTGCACCGAGAGCAAAGCACGCAAAACAAGCCGCTCATCCAATTCGCAAGATGCAGCAAGACTTTCGTAAGAGAGCATCTGTTACCTAATGAGAGGAGAATTGGTGCTTCCTAGAGCTAGGAGAGCAACGTTGGCAGATGAAGAGGGCAGTTATCTGAGGGATGACAGAAGTGCGATGCCTGCGGCGGGCTACGCTTACGCATTCGTGGGCTACGAAAAAATGAGAATTTAGAAGAAACTGCCCGTGCTATGTTGAAAGACCTGGGCGTGATTCACCATTGAGTACAGTTACGAATTTCGCTTCTACCGTACAATATAAAACTGCCCTGGAGTTAGCCCAGAGCAGTTTTTGATAGAAGTAAATTATATAGGAGACTTATACTGTTGTCCCCAGTTAATGCATAGTAAATACCGTTATATAATACTATTCACCTCTGGTCTGAGACTTTACGCAAAAAACGAATAATCTTGAAGTTGGCATTACAAAGTTTTAGAAGTAACCCCAAGGTATCCCAAGTACTACCGCATCCATTTATGATATCCGCGACTTTGATCTGATGCCTTGGCAGTCCACAGAATATGGTTGCTGGCGATGGAGTGTTGATGAAAGAAAAACTGGGGATAGAGCAAGGGCGCGGTAGTAATCATACATTGTAAATTTTCATAGCTCCCTAGATTTTTATTCCTTCTCTCCCTTTGCTGATAAGAGTTATTAATGTTAGATTTCCTTTATTTGCAGCGAAAAGTGGGTGCGTCACGGTTTCCGTGCGCCCAACTTTTCAAGACAATACTTCAGGGTAATTTATGAACAAAGGCGAACTAGTGGATGCTGTAGCAGCAAAAGGCAATGTAAAGATTGGCAACGGTAAGAACTATGGCATAGGATGAATGGCAGTGTTCTGAGCTGAGATAATCTTCCAACGCCCTGCCTGCTTCTGAAGAACATATTTCATACGCGTTTTGAGTACGCCTGGCTCAGTCGGCTGTATAAGAGGAGGCAAAGCATCATAGCCGCGTAGCGTTTGTACTGTCTCCACAATAGCTGCCTGTGAACCAAGCAAACGCACTTTCCAAATTTTTACCTCAAGGTGAGTGTTCTTGAAAATGCCATTAAAAAGTGCTGCGTGCCGTACTTTTGTAGCATTCTGTCCGTTAAAGTGCGTGCCAATAATGTTAATAAAGTCAGCGTCCTGGCTAAAGTCTCGAACCCATGCTTGGGCATCATGTTGATTCCAAGCTTTTGTTTGCTCGCTCAGTATCTTGCGGATAGCAATTTCATCCGGTACTTGAGCAATTACTAACGATGGAATTAAGACAAGTAAGGCAGTATTTATGCTTATCCAGCTAGGGTACGGATAAATCATCATTAACTCAAATTAGATTAATGACAATAGAATGACATAACTAACGATGTAAACTTATCCCTCCACCGGAAACCGCCGCATCATCTCCCGCAACTCCACAGCTTCCCCATCCGGCGTGTATACAACACTACCCGACATCGCCAGCACAATTCGTTGCTTCCGCGCCCACTCAAACCACTCGCTAACATCGGTTGTCACGGTGTTCTTGCCTTTAGCACCACTCTTGCAGGAGTTGATAAATAGCCCAGTGGGATTATCACACCAGCCTTCAGCGATCGCATCTTTGACCCTGGCGATCGCATCGGCTACATTCGCCCAATGCTTCTTCACCACGCCTAAACACGGCTGAGGGTTAATCCGCAACCGCCTCAACTCAGTACAAATCTCTTTAATTTGATACTTGCTAGGCTTATCCGTATCAACTTCAACCTCCGCCTCGCAAACCTGACTTTCGTCAAAATCGGCTAACTCATCCAATTCAGACTCATCAACATAGCGACCGCCCTGTACTGGTAAAGGAGAAACTGCCTGACTTGATTTTTCCACAGGCTCGGCAGCGGCGGCGGAAAAACTATCTTCACGACAGTCTGTTTCGCTAGTCGAGTTAACCATTTCAGGTTCATCAACGAAGCGAGTAATCTGGGTTTGTTCCGAAATCTTAGTTTCTTCCACTTCACTTTTTTCTTTCTCAGCAGCAACGTGTTGTTGTGGCTTAGAAGCTTCAGGATTGGATCTGTGGTGTTGTTCTACAGTGAGTTCCGAAGGTTCAGTTTTGCACTTGCGGTGTTCAAGTAGCTTATTTAACACATCAAAGTGCAACTTGTACTGCCAAGTCTTGTCTTGCCCATTGCCCGGATTCTTCTGCTTCTCGATAATGCCCATCTCCAATAGCAGAGCGATCGCACTCCTAATGACGTGCAAACTATGCTCACCCATCAGATCGGCGTAGATTTTCTTGAGTGGCTGATACACCCAAGGAGTACGGTGATTCTTGAGCTTCCAATTTGTCCAATGCCGGAAATATTCAATCAGTTTGGCTGCACAGAAGTTGTCTGTGATGTCGAGGTACTCTCGCCGCAATATCACCAGCACAGATGCTTTTTCAGTAGAGACAACAGCGCTCATTTTCCACCCCCTACGTGTGGCCGAAACGTCAGATTGATTCGAGTAGTGACAAACTTGTTCGTCTTGGGAACCTGATGCAGATGAGTTGACTGACAACCGGGGTGCATCACAAGTAAGCTGCCGTGTTCGAGCCAAAAATCAGTAGGCTTGCCCCCGATCACCTTTATCTGGAACTTCCTCACCGCACCCAAACTAACGGATGCGATCGCAGGATCAAGTCCCATCGAAGCCTCATTATCACTGTGCCAACCGATGGAATCCTGACCACTTCTATATTGATTGCCAATAACGATGCGGAAACTGTAGCCAGTAGTAGCAGTAATTCTGTCTCGTAATCCAGCCAGTTCTTCTGTCCAAGCCAGGGGTTTGAGTAAAACGCTCTTGGAATAGAGATAATCACAGCCCTCATCGCCGTACATACACTCAAGGCGAGGCACAGGCATAGTTTTCCCCAGCATTTTTATTTGGTTCTGCTGCCATTGCAGCCCAAGGCAATGCTGATAGAGTTCGTTAGCTTCTTGTTTGCTCAAGAAATCTGGATAATAGCTGACTGGTAATGATGGAGCTGGTTCGTTAAAAAGGGACATCTGAATCGTCATCTTCTTGCTCTCCTTGCGATAAAAGTTGCTGTAATGCTTTCTGTTTTGCTAGTTCTAAGCGCTGTTGTTCTTGAGGTGAGGTTTCGCCAATCAATCGTTCTACTTCAGCCCGTTGTTTTTGCTTAATTTGTTCGGTAGTGGCAGCAGGTAAAGCTAACGGTTCAGCTTGCCCTTGTTGGGATGGACGAAAGCGACGACGGCGGTACAAAAAGCGGAAGTGGCGTTTGTCTTGCTTTGGGAGCTTCTGCCAAACTTCGGCATCCCAGCCGGGAGGCATGAAGTCGGCTGAGGACGGCAGTAGGTTTTGGATTTGGGCTTGGAGGTCAGCGATCGCCTTACCTTGTTCTTCGATTACCTTATTTTGCTGTTCGAGTTTCTCTAAGAGTTGGGCGAGTAGTTCTGAATTTTGTGGGGCTAACTCTGCTTCACGGGTTTTTACCGCAAAGTAATTTTGTGCTGCTGCGATTTCTGACTTACGCGAGTCACCGTTCATTGCTGTTAGGTAGCAACCATAACGACTGAGCCTGAAATCGTCTCTGGGTCTGCCTCCGGTACTTTTTGCGGGCAGACGCAAAAAGTGTTTTTTGCTGTCTTGACCGATGTTTTCGCAAGCAGCGATCGCTCTAGTGATGGCATCTTCAAATTGTCGCCACTGCTGATACCCCAAGATAGGCATTAGTTCACGGGCCAGCCAATATTCCTGACCGTCGCTATCAATATGTTTAATTTGGTCAAAGGGGCTGGAGTAACTTTCACTGTTGATAATTGCGTCCATACTTTCTCCGATTTTTTGACGCATAAAGCTACTGCGGCATTGCAACTATGCCGCTTCAGATTTTTAAGTTTTCAACTAAAGGCTATTACGCTGGTACTAACTGCTTAAAACTATTGCTATCAAGCGATCGCCTGACCCATAACAGTGCGATCGCTTTTAATTTTTTGCTACTATGCTGGGCTTTTTAACAGAAAAACTCCATCCCGTATAAAGCGATAGCGGATCAGCTTTTGATTAATATAAAAGTGATCGTTTGAAGGTAATGCCAATTAAAGCAATTGGGTACAAACATATGTGATTGCGTTGGCATTGCTCAAGAGCGAGCCTAACGCAATCATTCACCACGAGAGCGATTGCTCTTATATAGCTGTATTTCTCCAGTTGGCTAGGCTGAAGTAATCGCATTGCATATGGGCAAGCGATCGCTTTAGTATCGAGTGATTGACTGTTTACTAGCACGACTATATCAGTTATATTATGGATGCGTCAAGTGGGACACATAAAGAATATATTATGCTGGAATTAGATTTAATCACAACTGTTGCCTGGAACACCACTTTCGGAGAAAAGCTAAAGGAGATGCGTGGAAAGCTTTCCAGACGTTTATTGGCAGAGGAAATCCGAGCAAGGTTTGACTATCAAGTGTCTCACCAATACATACAGCTTCTAGAACACCCAACAATGCCCAGAGCGCCAAAAAATGTCTCTTTTCAGTTGCTTAGGCACATCTGTCAAGTTTTAGGAAAGGACGTGCAAGAACTTTTTGGTTCTCCTAAAATAACCTCTTAATAATTACTTGTCCCACTTGACATTTATGTGTGTTACTAGTAAATTAGTAATCATAATAGAGGAACTAAGCGCCAGACTCTTAAATAAATATAAATAAAGACGCGCTTTACTACAGAACCTTGACAATGGAACCCCAACCCAGCGATTCAGAAGTAACGGATGCAGTGGATAGTCAAGACTGCGGAAGTGAGGTAAGAGCCAAGGAAGGTTCTAAATAAAAAATTGCCACAGCAGGACGACGGATGCTTTTGAAGCTGTTGAAGCCGACTGTCGCCTGATTGAGATATCTCCTGTTTTGGCAAGCTCTGGTCACTGACACGGAGCATTTAAAAATGAGGCTACGCCAAATTTCTGTGAGAGCGTTGTGCTAAACCACAACGAAGTTCATATTCCCAAAACTTCATGCGATCGCTTGCCAACAGAAGTAAGCAATCGCCTTCCTCAAGGATTATTGACAGCAAAGCTGTATCGCAATTGAGATTGTGGTGAAAAAACAGAGTGCTGCATCCCACTACAACACCCTGTTCGCTACCGATATCTAAATGTAAAGGCGATCGCCCCGTCTACCAAACTGCGCGATCGCCTTTTCCCTTTATCTAAGGAACTTTATTATGACGCATCGAACACTAACACAGCAAGAATCTTCTATTGACGAGCAAGCGTTGGCACAAGCTGAACTCGACGCTTTTCTTGTAACCCAGGCGGAAACTATAGCCCCAACCAAAGACCCGCTAACCGACCGCGATCGCCAAATCATCGCAACTATAGTCAATCAATCAGACTATCCTCATGAGTGCCAACCAGACGATGTGATTACCATCTGGATTAACAGCGATGATATCGTGTGGGTGGAGATGATCCACGGCTATGGTAGATACAACAAAGAGGCTTTCAAAAGTGCAGTAGCAGAGATAAAAGTAAGTTTTTCTACTTTGTTGTCACCCAATCAACAGTCAGATGTTGAATTGGAACAAGCTTGCATTCAAGTAAATTTGTCAGTTGACTCCATTGACTGGTTATCGTTCAGCGCTAACGTTTATCCCAATAAGAACTTTACACCACCTAAATTCGCTTCACCTCCTGCTGCCATTTGTCCAGATTGTGATGGGCATGGGTGCGGCAACTGTTCTTACCGTGGGACTCGTGCTATTGATTTGTGTACCCCAGTAGACGGCTATCGATTGACTTATCTGGGCAGAACCGATATCCAAACGGCTCACAACGTATATAAGGGTGATAAGTTTGTTGGCATACTCTTCAAGGTCAGAAATCCAGATGAAATCTGGGAAAATACGCCACAAACTTACTATTGGCGGTGTGGGAACGGGGTTCAGTACTGGAGTGTTAGGGAGGCTATTGAAGCACTGTCAACAGCAACTGCTGTAGTCAACAGTGAAGCGCCAGCAGTGAGTCGGGAGTTGGT
>LXQD01000319.1 GCA_003326215.1 Nostoc minutum NIES-26
CCCTCTAAGCCAAGATGCTCCCATCTATGCAATACTTCTCGTACTGTTTGTGCAGTCCAATGAAAATGAGCCGCTATTTTCTCTACATACCATCCATGTGCGCTCAATCTAATGACTTCTGCTCGATCTTTCACTTTCTGGGGTACATCTGCCGTTCTTAGGTGAAACAATGTTTTATCTTGTTCAGGAGTCAGAAATACCCTTAAACGGCTGCCCATATCCCTGTTACCTTGGTATACACATTCTACGTATTTACTTATCTTTACACAGTTTTGTTTTTTCGCCTTGTTCTACTTAATCGGTTTTTAGACTCTTGAGTTTTTGAGTCGTCCTGGATGCACCTTTGACCTAAGAGGATGTTTTAAAAGACCTGAGCAATGTATCAAATACTTTTAGATCCCCCATTATCCACGCCACTTGCTACAAGTCGGGAAACCCGCCCATCGCAGTGGCTCCCATTAAAAAGGGGGATCGATAAGTGCATAAAGTCACAGCCAAACACTTTTAAAACAACCTCTAAGACCGTTCATGAAGCAACGAAATCAGTTTCAATTTTTGCAACGACGCTGATAAAAGCAGTAAATAAAGGTTAGGGTAGTGTTTCATTAACAGTTGCACCCTAGCAGCTATGGTAAAAGAATTAGCTATTTGCACTCGTGGATTGACTAAGCAATTTGAGCGGCACGTTGCCGTTAATGATGTTGATTTAGAGATCCAGGCGGGTGAAGTTTACGGATTGATTGGGCCGAATGGCGCGGGTAAAACGACTCTCATCCGAATGTTGGCAGCTGCTGAAGAGCCAACTACGGGTGAGATTTATATTAATGGCGATCGCTTACTTCAAGACAAAAGCAATCTCACCCTCAAGCGTCACCTTGGCTACTTACCCGACGATTATCCGCTGTATGAAGAGCTGACAGTCTGGGACTACCTAGATTATTTTGCGCGTCTGTATCGCTTACGAGAACCACGTCGCACGCAACGCCTACATGAAGTTTTAGAACTAATACAACTTGGAAATAAACGCAATAGCTTGATTTCTACCCTGTCGCGAGGGATGAAGCAGCGCTTGAGTTTAGCGCGAACGATTATCCACGAACCGATTTTACTACTGTTAGATGAGCCAGTATCAGGGCTTGACCCCATTGCCAGGATGCAGTTTCGTGAAATCATCAAGGCTTTGCAAGAAGCTGGAATGACAATCTTAATTTCCTCCCACGTACTCAGTGACTTGGCGGAACTGTGTACTTCTGTGGGAATTATGGAGCTTGGCTTTTTGGTTGAAAGTGCCTCACTTCAACAACTTTATCAGCGGCTTTCTCGACAGCAAATTGTGTTATCAACTCTAGGAACAATAGAAGCACTTATAAGTGAATTGAAAAATCATCCTTTAGTGGAAGAGTGGCAGGTGCTACCAGGAAAAAACAGCGTGAGTGTAAATTTTTCTGGGAAACAGGAAGATAGTGCTGAGTTGTTGCGATCGCTCATCCACTCTGGTATCCCTGTGACTGATTTTCACTGCACTCAAGAAGACTTAGAAACTATTTTCCTGAAATTAGGACACAAACAAGCATCTTGATTATTCAATAATTTTCACTTCCTATTTTTACAGATTTTTCTATGATGTTAAATTGGGTAGATGAAAGTGACCACTAGAACCAGCAACTTTTTGGCAAAACAAAAAATTGTTTCAAAGTTTTAAATATTATTTCTGCTGTTGTGATTTTGCTAGTCGAACAATTTTAGATAATGACTACCCATAATTACGAAATTGAGAGTATTAACCTATGAAACGTAATTGGCTTAATTTATCAGTAAACTGGAACCCTCAACTGTTAAGGGAACTCAAAGGTTGTCTGAAGACACAGAACATACTGTTGGCGATTGCTATTTCGTTGCTGGGTCAATTTGTACTATTCATGTATTTTCAGATTCAACTACCAGTTCGTGTAACTCCGTTGAAATATTATGCTAATAGATATTGTACGGGAAATTCTTTACGTGGTTTGCCAGAATGCCTTACTGATGGCTTTGATAATGTTATTATCAACTGGCAATTATGGTCTTTAGATATATTTATATTGTTAAGTATTATTGGCTCTTTTACCCTTTTAGCTGGAGGAACCTATCTACTAATTAACAATTTAGCTACAGAACAGCGGCGGGATACACTCAATTTTATTCGCCTTAGCCCTCAATCACCTCAAAGTATTTTATGGGGAAAAATGCTAGGTGTTCCCATTTTGTTATACCTTGCGGGATTGCTAGCAATTCCTTTGCATTTGTGGTCGGGATTGAATGCTCAAATTCCCTTAATTATGCTTTTAAGTTTCTATGCGATCGCGATCGCAGCTAGTTGTTTTTACTACAGTGGTGCATTGCTATTTGGTTTAGTTGGTTCTTGGTTGGGTGGTTTTCAAGCTTGGTTGGGAAGTGCTATGGTACTGGGTTTTCTCATACTAACTCAGCAAGCTTTTGCCTCTGATACATCAGCTGATTTTCCATTTGCTATCTTCAGGTTGATTAACCCATATTACTTAATTCCCCATTCTGATGTTAGTTCTATCTTCCCATCGGATAACCCAAAATTTACAAACTTCCATTGGTTTACCATACCATTAGGAGCTAGTTTTTTAACTACAGTCTGCTTTGCGCTATTAATTTACTTCATCGGAACATACTTTATATGGCAATCTTTGCAGCGTTGCTACCTTGACTCTAATGCCACTATGTTGAGTAAGCAACAGAGCTATTTATTAACTACTTGTTTTGCAGTTACCACTATAGGATGTGCCAATTGGCAATCATTAGTTGTTAGTCAAACAGCTAGTAGATATGTAATGGTGGAAAATATTGCCTGTTTAATTTTTTTGGATTTGTGGCTGTTCTTGTATTTAATTGCTGCTGTGAATCCTCATCGCCAAACACTACAAGATTGGGCACGCTACCGACAGGTTTCTTTCCGCAAAGGATTACGCGATCGCAAACTAATTAAAGATTTAATTTGGGGTGAAAAAAGTCCAGGCATTTTAGCGATCGCTATCAACGCCATGATTGCTGTTAGCTGTTTAAGTTTGTTTATTTTAGTATCGTGGGTTGATGTCGATGATAAAATTAATGCCCTGATTTCTTTAGCTTTCGCTGGTAGTTTAGCTGTAATCTATGCAGCTTTAGCCCAATCACTTTTGTTTATGAAAAATAAGCATCGGTTATTCTGGGCTAGCGGCGGAGTTGGTGCTGCAATTGTGTTGCCAGTCCTAATTTTAGTCATCTTGTTTCACAACCCAGAACAGAACTCTTTTTTGTGGCTATTTTCAGTAGTTGCGCCGCTGATGACTTTGTACCCATCAGGAAACCATATCTCACCAATTACCCTTTTTCTAGCAATTCTTGGTCACTGGAGTACTGTAGGATTACTGATATTCCAGCTGATGAGGAATTTAAGAAAAGCAGGAGAGTCAGCTACAAAAGCAATGCTGGCAAGTAATACTAATTCGTAATTCGTAATTCGTAATTCGTGAGGGAGTTGCCGTCTTGAATGCTACTTCCTCTACTTGGATAGCAACTGTGCGTTTAATGCCTTGGTAATGCGATCGCTAGAAACTTCCAAGTGGGCTAGTGTGTAAATATCAAGGTTTTCACTTAATTGTTTTAACTTGGTGTCAATGGCTTTTTGCAGTTGGCGCAATTCATACCAAGCCAGTGTCCGACCATCTTCAGGGGCATCAGTAGTACGCAACATCATCTCTAGCAAAATATTTAGATGTTCTCGTTGCAATGAACGGCGAATGCTAGAAATTGCTTGTGGTTCTTGGGTTAAAACTTCTGTCCAGATGTCTTTTTGCAGGGTGTCGAATAGTTCCGGTATAGAAAGTGCTTCACCAGGTAGGGTTTTTAATTCTATATCTTGTAAACGATTTAAGCGATCGCAGTCTAATAGCGATCGTAATACCCCTGTTTGGAATCTCAGGATGCGATCGTGAATGGGATAATCAAGGCGGTTGCCGAGTACAGGACTACCCCAGTGTTGCCACCGCGACGGTGCTAGCTGATTCAGCAATTGCGGTGAGAAACTGAAAGCATCTTCAGCAAAGACATATTCTTGCAGCTTCGCCAATGCCTGACGTTGTTTTGGCAGGGAAACTGGTACAAATGCCCAGGAAGTATCATCACTGGCATGGAGACGGCGAAACGATTGCCCACCAATATATTTAGATAGTAAAGTGGCATTACGAAAATAGTAATTTAGTACTCTATTAAATAAGACGCGCAGGTTACTATAGCTTTCTCCTGGTGATAGATAACCCTTGTCAAGGCGCTGCCACATTACGCGAGCATTATCCATTTGCCACTGGGAATAAACTAGTACATCGCTGCTCATGTCCCAGACATTTGCCAGCGGATTGATGTCCCAGATATCTTCATCAGTTGCGTATGATAATTCTGGCTGAGGCGACACCAGAGCAATTTGCTCCAAAAAACTTTTTTCTGCTTCTGGAATAATAGCTTCAAGTAGTGCCTGGGGACTTTTTTTATAACCATACTCAATTGCCCATTCATCGTATGGCCCAACAACTCCTGGAAAATAGTCACCTTGTTGTACTCCCTGTGGTGCTATGTTTGCAGGTAGATAGTCCATCACCGAACCTGCTAAACCTTTGGTGTGAGTGATTTCAATGTTATTTAATTCCTGAGGCACTAACATGGTGCTGCCATGAAAGTTGTGGCGCAAACCGAGAGTATGTCCAACTTCATGAGCAATCAAAGAACGCAAATATTGATGCACATACTCTTTCATCGCTTCACTACTCGGTGTAGCGTTTTGCAAAAGTGACAACGCCAGCGCCCCCATAGCTGCTTGAGCTGAAGACTCCGCGCCATAGCAGAAGTCAGAGGAGAAAAACAGAGCAGGGGAAGCAGAGGAGGCAGGGGGAGATATAATTACTAACTCCTGCCTCTTACCTTCTGCCTTCTGCCTCCTGCCTTCTGCCTTTCCTTGACATGGGTTTGTGCCTAGTGATGAATTGGCTTCCATCAGTGCGCGATATCCTTGTTGAATTAAGCGCAGCATATTAGCATCGACGATAATATCTGCGTCCAATATTTCCCCGGTGATTGGGTTGACACGCACTGGTCCTCTAGCAAAACCTGCATCCAAAGAATTGAACCAGCGAATTGTGTTGTAACGCACATCCGCTGGCTGCCAATCAGCATTATCTGGCATTTGCCTGACTTCAATAGCATTTTGAAATCCTGCTTTTTCAAATGCTTTGTTCCACATCAAGATCCCTTCACGAATCGCGTTGCGATACTCGAAGGGCACAGCATTTTCAATCCAAAACACAATCGGCTTTTTGGGTGGAGATATGGGTGCGTTGGGGTCGGATGGTTCGAGATGCCAACGATTAATGTATCGGACAAATCGTTCTTGAGCGTTATTTTTAGAAAAATCTTGGAAAGCAGTAATAAAATATCCCACTCTATCATCAGCTAGTCTGGGAATATAACCGTTGTTTTCTGTAAGTTGAGAAAAACTGTAGTGTACTTTCAAACTGAGTGCCCGACTATCGGGTACGGTGACTAAATCTGCTCCTTCTAGTGATGAAAAACCGTAAATCGAATCAATTTCTACGTTTTCTGCAAAGCTGTTAACATCACCAAAATAAGATTTGCTTGCTTCCAAGCGGTAATCAGCTTGCAAAGAGTATTTTAATAGAGGTGTTAATCCGGGAAAATCTTGCATTAGCAAGTCTTCCAGGTTAACCAAAATATTTTTACTGCGCGGATCGATACTGTCTATTTCGAGTGAATAAAGAACTGAGTCGCTAAATGAACGAGCAAGCGATCGCTGTTCTGGTGTACTTGCTTGCGTACGAAATTTAACATTACGAATAATGAAGTGCAAATTATTATTGACTCGCCGAAAGTAGAACAAGAAATCAGAAAGCGGTAATCCACTATAAATACCGCTTTCCCCAATGCCTGATTCCAATGTTACTGTGGCTAGGTAATCTTTATTTAACTGTTCAGGCTTAATTTCTAAGTAAATTTTGCCTGAATCTTCACTGCTATAAAGTGTGAATAGTCCTTCTAATTTCTCTGTACCTTTGACTATCTCGCGAAATCGTCGCCAATCTTCTTTTCTACTTTCCCAAATATTGTCAGCACTTGCTAGGTTTTCGACTACTGGAAGTATATCTAATTGCTGCACATCAATATTAGCAAGTTGATTGGCTTCTGCGTAATCATTCCCAAGCAACAAATTATACAGCAATAATATAGCAATTACTAATTTTTTTATCCAGTCTTTCATCCTTTGGCTTTCCACCTGAAGCGGTTGTTGTGTCAGGGAAAAAATGTGGATTAATGCTTTGTCTGTAAGCTTCTCGAGTACTTATAACTTACACACTCTATAAATCCATCACAGTCAGACAATTCATTACCAGAGAAAACAATGCCACTAGCCTAAAAGTAGTGTGCCTTTTGATTGCGATTAGAACTTTGCAAGCATTATCCATTTACAAAATAAAATAAATCATATAGATATTTATGTCTTAAGATAGATGGTTTGTCAAACTAAAGATACTTGTTTTTTGAACTATATCTTGAGTTAAAAACCAAAAAATGTATTTAGGGTTACATTTGGCAGCAGGTTGGGGACTGGGGATAAGAGAACAGGTGGCAAGGGAGGCAAGGGAGGCAGTGCTGGACTCACCGCACTGCGGGAGGGTTTCCAACGCCAGTCGCTCATAGGGAAAACCCCAAGTTAAGCAAGTGGCGTGAGACGCTACGCGACCGAGCGTCACTGCCGAACCCGAAGGGTAGCGACGTTAGGAGCGTCACCCGTACTGCTAAAGCAGAACCCGCAGGGTAGGGTCTTGGGGTTTCCCCAAGTAGAGCAACTGCCGTGGAGCAGGAGGAGAAATTTCAGAACGAAAAAATAAGCTTTTCTCGACTGAATTTGCAAAACCTACATCTGTAAGAGAGTAGGGAGTAGGAGATTTTTTTGAGAGATAGTTTTTTTGGTTTTCTTGTTTGCTTTATCGTTTTAGTGTTTTTCTTAAGCAAAATGCCTGTTTGCTTTTTCAAACCCCAGTTTGCTTTCTCATTTCAGTAGATCGCGCATTTATTTCAGTAGATTCAGCAAACAAACCCCAGTTTGCTTTCTCATTTCGGTAGATCGCTCATTCACTCTACGTTCTGCTTCGTGCCACCTGCTTTCTATTTAAGTAGTTAGACGCAATTAATCACACAAAATCTAGGTAAGAGGCAAGCGTTTCCCCCATTACCTATTGCCTTCTTATCAAGAAATTAGTATGTAATTAATTCTGTCGGCTTACTTAATTGGCTAAAGTCGAAGTATAGCAACTTGTACTGTTAGTCAACGATGCGACAAAATAACCAAACTGCTGTTGAGTTCCGCGATGTCAGCTTTAGCCGCAACCACCGTCCTTTGGTGTCTAATCTAAATTTCTCCATTCGTCAGGGAGAAGCACTAGTATTACTCGGACGTAGTGGCAGCGGCAAAACTACGACAATGAAATTAATTAATCGCCTCTTCACGCCCACGCAAGGCGAAGTTTTATTTGATGGCACTCCCACAACCCAATGGGATGAAATTAAACTGCGGCGCAAGATTGGTTATGTAATTCAAGAGACTGGTTTGTTTCCCCACTTCACTGTGGAACACAATGTCGGTTTAGTCCCCAGTTTGGAAGGTTGGAAACCGAAACAGATTAAAATGCGGGTTTATGAATTATTGCAGTTGGTAGGGTTAAATCCTGTACAATTTGCTGGGCGTTATCCTCACGAACTGTCTGGAGGGCAAAAGCAAAGGGTGGGTGTAGCTAGGGCGTTAGCAGCAGATCCGCCAATGTTGTTGATGGATGAACCATTTGGGGCACTCGATCCCATTACGCGTTTAGAAATTCAACAGGAGTTTCGGCGGTTACAGCAAGAATTAGGCAAGACAGTTGTTTTTGTCACCCACGATATTCAAGAAGCTTTTGTTTTGGCCTCAAGAATTGGTTTAATGTATGGCGGAGAATTGATAGTATTGGGGACAAAGGATGAATTTATGCGATCGCAACATCCAGAAAGCCTTGCCTTTCTCCAATGTCTGCGTTTAGTGCAAGACACATTATGAAAGATTTTTTTTTGATTAAGTATGCCCCAGAAATTTTTCAGCATACCTTAGAACACTTATTTTTAGTAGGTATCGCTATTGGAATTGCTACACTTGTAGGCATTCCATTAGGTATTTTGATTACACGCAAAACTAACCTCCGCCAACCAATTCTCGGCATAGCGAATATTCTACAAACTATTCCCAGTTTGGCACTATTTGGTTTACTGATTCCTGTACCTGTCATTGGTGGTATTGGTGTTGTACCAGCAATTGTTGCTTTGACTTTATATTCTTTTTTACCAATCATTCGCAACACTTACACAGGGATCGTAAATGTAGATCCAGCGATTCGGGAAGCGGGGAAAGGCATGGGAATGACAGACAGACAATTGCTGTTACAAGTAGAGATTCCTTTAGCAATGGGAGTGATTTTAGCGGGTGTCAGGGTAGCAACGGTAATTGCCATTGGAATTGCAACTATTGCAGCAGCAATTGGTGCTGGTGGCTTGGGAGTGTTTATTTTTCGCGGAATTGCAGTAGTGAATAATGAATTGATTTTAGCTGGGGCAATTCCGGCGGCGGTAATTGCATTAGTTGCTGACTTGGTAATTGGATGGTTGGAGAATAAATTAAAAATTAAAAATTAAAAATTTTGCCAGCAAGTTGCTATTTGCAAGTAAATTCAAAAAAACAGCAGTTTACGATTGACGGAAGTATACAACCTAGGGGAAAAAGCCAGATAGAAAGCCTGTTTTAATTTTAATAACTGACTTCTGAATTTTGCTGTAATACTTTTTTGTACAAATAAAATAATTTATGAAAAGATTATTTGTCTTGTGTTTAGTAATTTTTGTATTGGCAGTCGTAACTGCCAGTTGTAATCACAATTTAAATAATAGTAGTGGTGACATTGTTGTAGCTTCTAAGGACTTCACTGAGCAAGATATTTTAGGTGAATTTTTAGCCCAGCAAATAGAGGCAACAACTAATTTAAACGTAGCTCGTCGCCCTCGCTTGGGTGGGTCTTTTGTCTGTCATAATGCTATTATTGCTGGTAAAATTGACGCATATATAGAATATACAGGTACAGCTTTTACTGGAATTTTAAAACAAAAAACTGTTAACGATCCCAAAGCAGTTTACAAAAAGTTAAAACAAGCATACGCCCAACAATTTAATTTAGAAGTGATGCCAAGTTTGGGTTTTGAAAATACTTTTGCAATGATTATTCGAGGTGAAGATGCCAAGCGCTATAATCTTCAAAATCTTTCTCAGGCTGCTCAGTATACACCCAAGTGGCGCGGCGGTTTTGGCTACGAGTTTTTAGAACGAGAAGATGGCTTTCCAGGATTAGCTAAAACCTATGATTTACGTTTTTCTAAATCACCCCAAATTATGGACTTGGGTTTAATATATCGGGCGCTGATTCAGAAACAGGTAGATATGGTAGCTGGGAATTCCACTGATGGGCAGATTTCTCGCTTGGGATTAGTGGTATTGAAGGATGATAAGCAGTATTTTCCTCCTTATGAAGCTACGCCAATTGTTAGACAAGAAATATTAAAAAAATATCCACAATTAAGCCAAGCGATCGCTCAATTATCTGGAAAGATTTCAGCAGATGAAATGCGACAATTAAACTATTTAGTTGAGGGTGAGTTGCAGGATATTAAAGAAGTTGTACGCGAGTTTCGGAAATCTAAGGGATTAGGTTTGACTCATACACAGAGGGAAAAGTAGAAATTTTCTCATCCTCATGGGTACGTCACAATTACATATCTAAATTAAATTTATACATTTGGGATGCTCTCTAATTTAATGGACGCTACAACCAACGTTGTTGTTTAGCATACACAATACTACCAATCACAATTAATGCTATGATGCTGATAATAGTAGGATAAGCCCACGGTTGCTCTAATTCCGGCATATATTTAAAATTCATACCATAGAAGCCAGTAATAAAAGTAATTGGTAAGAATGTAGTCGAGAGGATAGTCAAGCGATTAATTCGTTCACTGGTTTTGCTAGCAATGTTATCGCGTTGAATTTCCATTAATTCTGACATCCAGGCTCTGAGAGCTTGATATTCTTGCCAGAGATTATCAATGTGATGAACCAATTCTTGTTTGAATAGTACCTTGACTGGCTGGGTAATCCATTGGAAATCTTCGTAATCCATCATAGCCAGTAGTGACTTAATACTTTGAAAATTACGTCGTCCGGAACGAGTAGATTGCCTCATCGTAGCAATTTTTTTGTACGTTGACTCGTCACCAGATTTTTCTAAAACTTCATCTTCTAAATCATCAAGTTGTCTAGAAATATAGTCAAATACAGTATAGTAATTATTTAAAATTTCTTTAAAAATGAGATATAACAAGTAGTCGATTCCCCATTTGGGAATATCTATAGTTCGCTTTTGAAGATTATTAGTTAGGATGTTGAATATTTTTACTTCAGTGATTTCAAAAGTGATGATAAAATTCGTTCCAACTACAATACTGCCACGCGCCACCTCAAACTCTCGATTTTTTATTTGATGAGTTAGAATTTCATAGCTATCAAATAAACAATCTTCTATATCTTCATCAATTCCTAGAGGGGAATGGTTGAAAATCATGTCCACACGAGAGGGATTAAGTCCAAAATGCTGAATAATTTTGGCCGTTCCAGTGCGATCGCGGAAGCGAACACAGCGCAACCAGATATTGTCAGAACGATCGATCTTTTTCAGTACGGTATCGACATCCCAACTGGTGAATAATTCTAGGCGATCCTGAGAAAAGGTGAGGAGAATCAGCATATAGCAATCCTAATTGAGTCGTGAGAAAACACCGTGACTCATGTTGAGCGAGATTTATTTGACTACAACGACACACGAAACCCATATTTCATAGCTTGAATTAAAACGCAACTAAGCCAAAACTCATCTGACTATGTGCGATCGCTATCAAATTAATTAAGAAAGCTGATAAATACTTTTAACCTCCGTATCTTCTCACGTTTCAATTTGGATTGCCATAGCAAAATTAGTGCATAATTACTTAAAGTGCGCTTCTATCAAAAGTTACTTATGTAGTGGTTCGCGAGCGCTCCAAAATATCATATGTAACTTTTAGGAAATTTTATGAGAAACTGTACATCACTTCTGAGAAAAAATTATCCGAGCAAGCGTATTGTTGCCAAATCCCAGCAGGTGGCGATCGCTGTTTTTTCCTTTGGCATTCTCTTGTACAGCCAAGTTGCATCGGCTGCTTTTACTTTACCCTTACGCAGCAAAAAGGCAATGGTGGTATCGGCCCATCCTTTAGCAAGTGAGGCGGGAATTTCAATGTTACGCAAGGGTGGTAATGCAGTTGATGCAGCCGTAGCCACAACCTTTGCAATTTCTGTGGTTGAACCTTTCTCAGCAGGAATTGGTGGCGGGGGATTTTTGCTGATGCATTCGGAAAAAATGGGCGAAATCAAAGCGCTAGACTTCCGCGAACGCGCACCTTTAAAAGCGACAAGAAATATGTATTTGGATGCACAAGGTAAGGTGCGTCCAAATGCAAGTGTAAACGGTTATTTGGCAGTGGCGACACCAGGAACTGTGGCGGGAATGTATGAAGTGCATCGTCGCTATGGGAAGTTGCCTTGGCAAGAAGTCGTGCAACCTGCGATTGCCCTGGCTGAAGATGGTTTTATTATCGGTGATGTGGCAACTTGGCGTTCTTTGCAAGCGAACCAACCGCGTAAGCAAGTAATTCTCAACAATCCAGCGGCGCGGGATATTTTCACTCGCAGTGGTGAATTTTACCAGCCAGGGGAAAGACTGGTGCAGCGTGATTTGGCACGAACATTACAAGCAATCGCCCAGAATCCCCAAAGTTTTTATACTGGCACAATTGCCCAGGCGATCGCTACTGATATGGCAAAAAACGGTGGTTTAATTACTCTGGCAGACTTGAAAGCTTACAAACCAATCTGGCGTACTCCCGTTTGTGGCAATTTTCGCAAAGCTAAAGTTTGCTCAATGCCGCCACCTTCATCAGGAGGTGTTCACCTATTGCAGATTTTAAACATTATTGGGGACACCGATTTGAAATCTTTGGGATGGCATCACCCCGACGCTTTACATCTAATGATAGAAGCAATGAAGATTGCTTACGCCGATCGCTCTCAATATTTAGGCGATCCAGATTTTGTCAAAGTCCCCGTACAACAATTAATTAGCCCTGCCTACGCCAAAAAACGTCGCCAAGAAATAAATATGCAAAAGGCTCAACCTGCAACTGAGGTTAAGCCTGTAACTCCAGAAATCCTCCAACGCTTTAGTGAAGTTGATACTCAAACACAGGGAAACAATATCATCCGGCTACCTTACCAGTCTCGACAACTGCACGCAACTCAGCATGAATCTCCTGAAACTAGTCACCTGACTGTTGTGGATGAGCAGCATAATGCTGTGAGTTTAACTTTCACAATTAATCTTGGCTTTGGCGCTGGTGTGGTGACACCGGGAACTGGAATTGTACTCAACAATGAGATGGATGATTTTGCTGCTGCGCCGGGAGTACCGAATGCTTTTGGCTTGGTTGGTAACGATGCCAATGCCATCGCCCCCCGCAAAACTCCTCTATCCAGCATGACTCCGACAATTATCACCGAGAATAACCGCCTCCGGATGGCAGTGGGTACGCCTGGTGGTAGCACCATCATCACTCAGGTTTTGCAAGTTGTGCTGAATGTGCTGGCGTACAATATGGATGTGGGCGCAGCTGTTTCTGCCCCACGCATACATCACCAGTGGCTGCCTGATGAATTGCGTGTCGAACCTTGGGGTTTGGATGCTCTGACTTTGCAAGAACTGCGCCGTCGCGGACACAAGATTAAAGAAACTAATCCTTGGGGTAATGCTAACGCGATCGTTGTCACAGCCGATGGCAGCTTAGAAGGAGCAGCCGATCCTCGCGGGGAAGGTTCTGTCAGAGGTTTTTGAGCAACGGCAGAGGTTAACACAACATCTCGGTTAGTGAATGGCTACCAAATTGGCTATTAACACTAACCATGAAAAACCCACAACCACAACAGAGACAAAGACGAGGTACGGTAGGCGTTGAGTCGAGACAAGGTAAGTTGCGTCTAAGACTGCCCAGGACAATAGCTGAGGTTAACGCCCGTTACATCTCAACGGGTTTAGATGACACGCCTGAAAACCAACGTAAGGCACAGGTAATTGCGTGGCAAATTGAAGAGGACATCCAGGCTGAACAACTTGACGTAACCCTCGAAAAGTATAGGCATCATCAGCAAGCGTCAACTGTATTAGTTGTTAAACCTAAACCCTTACCAGACCTTCGTGAATTATGGCAAGCTTATTGCGAGTATCGTGAGCCACTGGTATCGGTCACTACATTTAAACAGAAGTATATTGGTTATTTTGCTAGCCACATTAATAAATTACCATCGCACAAGCTTAATGACGCAACTAATATACGTCACTATATTTGCTCTAACTACTCTGCTGATACGGCTAAACGAGTGTTAACACAACTGTCGGCTTGCTGTAATTGGGCGGTTAACACTGGTATTATAGCTAACAACCCGTTCATTGGTATGACGGTGGGGTTAAGGCGTTCATGGAACAGCGACAACATCGACCCATTTACTCGCTCAGAACGTGACAGTATCATCGACGCATTTAGCAAACATTCCACGTACAGTCACTATACGCCACTCATTACATTCTTGTTTGCTACAGGCTGTCGTCCTGGTGAAGCTGCGGCATTGCGATGGAAGCATGTAACGAGAGAATATGTTCTGTTCTCGGAGAATTACAAAGCTAAGTATAAACTAACCAAAGAGCCAAAGAATGGTAAGGCTCGACGTTTTCCAGTCAACACTCAACTGTCGCAGTTGTTAACGACGGTACAACCAGCGACTCAACGTAGACCAGACGCGTTTGTATTTATCACTCATTACCATAAGCAACAGCTTAATAATGACACTCTACCCACCGCTACAGGGTGGAAGTCTATTGTTAACGAGTTAGTTGACCAAGGCTTAGTGGCGCGATACCGTCCGCCATATAACACGAGACATACATTCATCACGTTAGCTTTGAACGCTGGGTTAACTGTCCCACAAGTAGCGAAGCTAGTAGGTAACACGCCAGCAATTATACTCAAACACTACGCATCTGGGCACGTCTCTGAGGTTCCAGTCTTTTAATACCATTAGACTTTTACGAATTTAATTCAATAGCCATAGACTTACACCTATGTTAAACGCTGTGATGTCCGTTTATCGTAGCGTCATTTTAAAGATATTGCGTGAGGCGCGAGTTACTTACAACTTGTACACCAACAAAGGTAAATAACCGATGTTAACTACCAAAGCTAACCCATCACTAAGCAGTGTTCTTAGCGTAAGTGTCAGGCTGACAGCTAACGACAGGCAACTGGTAGAGCAACTGTTTAACAGTCTTAGGAATACAGGCATTTGTGAAACACGCTCTGAGTTTATCCGTTTAGCCATTGACGAATTAGCAACCAAATATGCAGAGGAGGTTGCAACGTCATGACTAAACCAGTTGTTCAAACTGACGAGACTATTCAGGTTGTTAACCGTGATGCTGAGGTTTGGTTAGCCATCCAAGGTTATGAAGGTCGCTATGAAGTCTCAAACCTTGGGCGCGTGGCATCTCTTAACTACGCTCGGCGCAAGAAACGCCAAGTTTTAAAACCTCGACCAGAGCGAGGATACCTGAAAGTTTCATTAACCAATAAAGAACACCAGAGTAGGGAATGGAAGATACACCAACTCGTTTTACTTGCCTTCGTTGGCGAACGTCCCAAACATCTTGTGACCGACCATATCAACAGAGTCAAGACTGACAACCGTTTAGCAAACCTACGTTACGTGAGTAGGTCTGAAAACGCAAGAAACACCGACCGCTATCTATTCAAACAAAGAACCCGCGAGAGCAACTAACTCCCACGGGTCAACAGTAATAACACAACAACGACAACCAACCCATTAGTAAATAATTCATAGGTGTAGTATGTCATTAATTAACTCTACAGTAACACAGTCTTTTGAAGCTGCCAATAGGTTTGTAATTTCTACCGCCAATAAAGGAGTTTGTGATGTTAACAAACTCTAAACAGTTGACAATAGCAACTGACTCCGAATGGCATTCACCTGACAAGTCTTGGCTGGTAACAACGTTTACAGTCATAGGTGTTAACAAACCAAACAGGTTCTTGTATGTCGATGAAAGTGTTAGTAATGAATGCAAACAACAACTAATAAAATGGGGATTTGAAGAGAATGTATCCATTGAATTTGTATTAATGGATGACCATTTAAACCTACTGGATAAGGTTGTTAAACAAGTAGACCCTACTGGTTTATTTAAAACAATTAGGTTGTTGTTGTTTTACTCACCAAAAGACGTTGAATATTCAATTGGTTGGTCTAAATTCTCTGAGTTGTTGTTAGGTGGTTTTATTCAACAGAAGAGAAATATATCTACACCACAACCAGTTAAGTTAAACTTGAATAACCACGAATACAAGGTGAGTATCAAGGACATGAAGGGATGGGTCAACGGCTCTCTCAACCAATTAGCTGAAAGCGTCGGTGTCTCTCTTGACGCTAAGAACGTGATGGACGAATATAAGTCTCACATGCGCGAAGGTCTTGAGGCGTTACCCACTCTGTTTGCTGCTTACTCTATTGGTGACGTAGACCATCTCTCAAATATATATGATGCGTTTGTTGAATTAACGCGATGGGTTCAAAGTAATGTAATTGGTATTAATGAAGCCGACTGCTTTAACGGTGACAACATTCCAATGACGACAGGTTCGTTAGTTGCGGCAACGCTTGATAAGTGGATACATTCTCAACATGCTAATAAAAACCTTCTCAAGTTTGCGATGCGGAAGTTAGGTTTACTCGACACTTCTGCACCTGAATATAAATTCTCACTAGCTGCTTTTATTAACACAACCAAACAATACAGAGATGTTGAGGCGTTAACAAATGACCTCACTGCGATGGAAGTAGACACCAAGGCGGAACAATATAAACTACTCAACCAATTCATGAAAGCTAAGTTTAAACATTTCGGTCACTCACAGGCTGGCGTTCAATACTTTGCAAAAGTAACGGACGACTCAGCAGCGTTTAACGCTTTGGTTCAGGGCGGACGCTGCAACAACGAACGACCGTCAGAATACGTCTGCCATGTTGGTGCGGATATTGACTTAGCATCGTGTTACGGCTCCGCATTGCGTGAGTTTATTTACCCGCTTGGCTTGCCTACAGTGTGGGGTTTCAAACCTAACCAACCACGTCTCACACTACGTCAATGGCTGAAACGTAATGAGAATGAGTTAGTAGATAACCTGTGGACGGTGACGGTTAGCGGTGACTTATCGTTTACCCAAGACCTCATTTACAGCAAACTCGTAACACAAACACAGATAAACCGTGCAGGTGTTGGCGACTGGGATAAAAACACAACTGACCCAGATAGAGATGATGACCTCTCTCACATCCCTGGTGACTTTGCCCTCATCCGTAAACAGATACTCAACGGAATAATAACCAGTGATGTCTTACGTGTCTTACGTGCAGTTGCAACCGATAACGAAATAAAGCAACTACTAGATACGGAAGTGGTTAGCGGTGTAGCTTACCTAGCCACAAACCGTGTTGATAGTGTAGACCAGTGGGTTAATACAGTGGTTGCTGATAAGGGTCAACTGTACAACCGAGATGGTAAACACGGTCACTCACGCGATACACGTACACGTTGCTGGGTTGGTTTACCGTTGGAAGACTTTATCGGGAAGCTGGTCAATGAACGCAACAGACTAAAGAAACTTAAAAAGAGTGAGTCTGCGACGGAGGACGAAAGAACCCTAGCTGATGCTAAACAAGCGGCGTTAAAGCTATTTATTAACACAGCTTATGGAATAATAGCGTCACCATACTTTAGCGTGGGCAATACGGTTGTAGCAAATAACATAACGGCACGGGCTAGGGTTGGTGCATGGATGCTCAACAAAGCCTTACACACTCGTCAGTCGATAACGGACGGTGGAATGTATTCACTAATGACTGTACCCGTTCTACGCGATAATGCCAAACTACCAGGGTTAGCAGTGTTGAGCGATAACACTCAATGGAAAGACGCACGGTTCACCCGTGTTCTAGAACCATTAGCTTGTGTTGACTGGGAGAGTGAGTTTAATAACGACGGTAACGTGTTGAAACAACTCGACCAGCTAACAACCCAACACATTAACAACTTCTGGAAACGTTACGGGTTGTCGTTACCGTTCGCTATTGAGCATAAGTTAGAAAACACGTTTACAGTTGCAGCTTACATCAACAAAGCCCACTACCTACTCGTGACCAGACAAGGTAAATGGGTTTATAAGATACGTGGCGCACGGGAATATAATGATAGCGACCTACGTAAACACCCCACCTTTGCATTGCTAAAGGCTATTGTCGAGGATAGTGACAAGTTACCCAATGACTTGAGTTATGACCATCGCTCACTAATGAAGGGTGGTAAGTGGTTGGAGGTGCAACACAGTAACGGATACCCAGACCTTAAAGACCACCGTCCAGGGGATGAGATAACCGAGGAACGAACGGCACGGTATAACAACACTCATATATTCTGTATGACTGTGGCTGAATACGAGAAACGTAACGGGCGTAAGACGTTTGAGCGTGGCGAACCTGTCGAGTTTTTCGAGCGTTACCGAGAAGACGGTTGGTCAAAGGTACACGCTCAAATGATGTTAGATAGTCTAGCGGCTGGTAAAACCAAGGGTAATAAACACGCGGCTAAACGTATAGCATAAGCCTACGTACAATAATGTTATATATATAACTCATCTGTATTTATCATGGATGGGTTTCTTATTGACATTATTCTCAACTATTTTACTGTACCGGATACCCTCATTTTTCAAAATAGGGGGGGGCGGTACAGTAGCAAAACTTAACAAGCATAAGGCTTTCAAAAACCATCCTCCCTATATGGGGTAGAGAGTAGACCCCACGACAGATGCTCAACACCAACCCAAATTCATCTACGTACACCTTACCACTAAGAGTATATCTACTCATTAGCTTTACCACGGTTGTCCTTTGTCTATTAACTCTTCACGCTTGTCCCGCTCAACTCTACACTTGTCGGTTAACCGATAATAGTGCAACGCTCTAGTTGCAGCGCGTAACGCTTGTATGGTGTTATTGTACTCGTCGCTATTTGTGTCTAGTGTTGACTTGTAATGCATTAAACGGTCAACAATAAAAGACAAGTGAAGTTCTAACATGGCTAAGTATATTTTTCGTCTCACCATAATAAACGACGCTGAGACTATATATCATGTCCCAACGCCGTTATTAGTGTGTTAGTGAGTTATATTCGTCATCCTTGTATAACAAGTATAACACGTCTATCTTTACTGTCAACACGTATTATCAGGACGACTCACTATACATACCTTACCAACCATCTACCAACCCTATAAATAACCGTTGTTAAACTAGTTATAAATACTCATCGTCAATAGTCTCTTACGTCGTAAAACGTTGGGTAACGGGCAGGTCAGTGAAGCAGTATTCTCATGGGTAAAAAACCCTGTAGTCGCAGTTAACGTAGGTTTATTAGACGCTGTTGCGTGAGGTGGCGTGAACCGTCGTTGAAACCGTTGGTATAACGCCCGTTCAACTCGATGTCTGAAACCCGCTCTGTGTCTAGAGTTTGTCGTAAAATATGGCGCGTATTATGTCAGTGTTATTCATTATATTACTGCGGCATCGTTCCCCCGGTCGTCATTCACTATACCAGTGTTAACCACACGCAAGTTATGCTAACGCCTACAAGTCTTTTGTGTTAACAACCCTAGCGTTCTGTCGCTTGGCGATGTCCACTTTGTTTGCTACATTATTTACATCGAGGCGGGACACCACTTCACTACCCGCCCACAAGGAATTGCAAACATGACTACTATTAAAGACCTAAAGCAGCAAGCCGCTAACCTGGGTTTAACCAACGAACACGTCAAGACATTCGGTAAGCTGTCAGCCAAGACAACATGGCAAGCTGCCATCGATGCACACCTAGCAACCACTGAACCAGTTGAAACCATAGCGTTATTACCTAACCCTTGGGATGGTGATGTTAAGACTACGCAACCAGCCACGTCAGAACAGCCTGTATTACCCGTCTACCAACTATGCCTACCTATGGGGTTAGAACCTGTAGAGCCATCGCCAGAACCTCAGCCTGAGCCGTTAACCGCCACACCTCCAACATTAGCAGTACTGTTAATAGTTGCCTTTATGGTGTTGTTCTGTCACGTTCTAACCACTGTTAAAGACATTTACCTACTTGTGCGTTCAGCCATTGCGCGACGACGTAACGAGAGCCAACGCCGACAGCAATGGTACAGCGACTTACGCCAACTAATGACAACCGTTTAACAATACTGGGTTGCTAATAGGCATCAAGACGTGGCGTTGCCGATGCCCAACCTTAACTGACAGCCAACCGCTTAACTGATGGTTGGCTAACTAACAACTCTTACACAACGGAAAACAGTAGTTTCGAGACAGGTACAACCACCCATGACAACCGCTCTAGCCGTCCACGAAGCAGAGGTAATTATACCTATTAACCACCATGAACAGCCAACGACCGAACGAGTTATTGAGTTGTGGCTGGTTGGGTTAAGCCGAACGACCCGCGAACAATACAGCCGTGACATCCGACAATTCAGAACGTTCGCCAAACTGGCTGACTTCCGTACCATCTCACCGATGACATTCATCGCCTACGCCCAATACCTAGAACAAACATACGCTGTTGCTACTATTCGCCGCAAGTTAGCATCGTTGTCTAGTTTCTGTTCATTTGCCGTCCGTCTTGGGTTTCTGACTGCTAACCCTATGGCGGCTGTACGTAAGCCGAAAGCATCGACAACGTTAGCAGGTAAGACTCTAAGCCAAAGCCAAGTGTTTAGGATGCTTGACAGGACAGAAGACATTCGAGACAGGTGTTTATTGAAGGTGTTGTACAGTCTAGGTTTACGTGTTAGCGAGGCTGTAGGGTTACGCTGGTCAGACTTTACCGAGGTTAACACCACTAAGACAACTGTCAGCGTGTTTGGTAAAGGTGGTAAATACAGGACATTGGTATTACCGCAGTCAGTTTGGACAGAGTTAACAGAGTTGAGAACAACGCAACAACATAACGGTGTTAATGACTACGTGTTTCAGTCATACAGCAACCGTCATCGTAAGCAGTCAGGTAAACAACTCGACCGTTGCAACGCGTCTAAGGTTGTTAAAGCCTGCGCCGTTGCGGTTGGGTTAACATCGTCAGTCTCGGCTCACTTTCTACGTCACGCCTGCGCGAGTCATAGCCTAGCCAACGGTGCATCTATTCAACTTGTTAAGGAAACGCTAGGACACGCTAACATCGCAACAACCAATTGGTATTTAGAAGCTAACCCCGACGACTGCGCGTCATTGTACCTCAACGTTTAACTGTGTTAGCCACCGTTATCCTCGTTCTCTTCGAGCCATTTACCTACTATTTCAGCCAGTAATTCTGCCATACTCATCTTTCGCTTAACGGCTGCAACCCTTAGCCGTTGGTGTATTTCGGTTGGGAAACTTCTAACGGATAGTAGAGTTGTTTCTTTATCTGATGACATACGTGCTATACTTGTTAGACGTGTTAGACACTATAGATATGGTCAACTAAACCTAGCTTATCCACTTTACTATGCCAACTGAAACCGATAACAACAGCATTGCTAAGTCTCAGCAAACCAACGTGAAGCCCAAGCGTAGGCAACGCCAACTATCTGCGCCACCCTCATCTACTGGTGATGGTCGTAAGGTTGTTAACGTCAACGTGTCCGTTGCTCCTAATACTCAGTCAGTGTTGAGTATGCCACTATACTCAGTGTTTGCTACCTCACCTCTCGCTGATGAGTTGTTCATGAAAGTCAGCAAGTCAGTTTGTATTAGCTTGACTAGCAAGCAGTCTTATAACACCAATATCAACGGTTATCTTTGCCAGTTATAAACCTATGCCAGACCCTAACAATACGCCAAACACTACCCAATACCGTGATGACTTCTTTATCGACGATAACAATGTCTACGTTGTAGATGATGCGGTGAAGACTGACGAAGATAACACCACTCAGACTATTTACACTGCCTCAAGTAACGACTATGCCGACTACCTAGACGAGGTGAGTAGACGCTATGAATAACAACCTAATTGTTGTGTTAGCAGCAGTCTGCATCGTTGGTTATATCTATCATTCCAGTGGCGAACAGCAGCAACAATGTCAACAGGTTAACGCTGAATACAAGGCATACCGCGATGCAATTAAAGACGCACGACCATGACAGTGGTATAATAATTGACCTACCAGAGCAAGGTTATCAACAACGTATTGAGCCAACGCAGACAGACCGACGCTGGTTGTCGCTGTTATTCTCGGCGTTACTGGTTTGTTACGTGACGGCTGTTTGTGTTCAACTACTCTCGTTTATTCCGTTAACACTGCCTGCGATGGCTCAATTACCCAAGGTTGCTGGTGTTGTTATCATTAGCGTCGGCGTTTGGCTGGCTTGGTTGCGTCGGCGTGGTGGTGGCATTTATCTACCAGTGTTAACACTCTCGTTTGCTATCGGCTTACTTGTGGGTCTATGACTCAGCAACAATACCCAACATCTCACATACGTTTACTTCATCGGCTGTTGTTAACCTCTGGTTTTTGCGCCACGTTGACAGCAGTCATTTCTATTGTTTGTATACCGAACGCATTAACACAACAGCGAGGTTTACCAAAGCTGATGACGTTAGCATCTGGGTTGTTAGCAACAGAAGCTAGCCGACGACTATCTAAACAATGGACAGAGTTAGCCGACGTTACCACAGACCTTGATATTCTTGACAGGCGTGAGAATATAACGTGGTATCAACAGGTTATTAGCAGTGTTAAACAAGTCACCGTTAAATATAGTCAGCGTTGGCTCGACGCCAACATCATCAGCGACCCTGTGACCTATTGGCTTAACACTGGTAAGAACGGGTTGCCACTTAAACACCTACTCATTGTCGGTGGTACGGGCGATGGTAAGTCAACACTAATACAGTCGTTTGCATCACGGTTATCTGGCTGGCAATTCCAAGTCTTTGATGTTGATGGTACAGTTGATGACTGGTTGTTTGTTAAACCAGAGCAGCGTGTTTATGACTTAACTGATATAGAAGCGGCGATGGTTGATGACCTTGCGTTGTTAGAGGAACGAATACTCAGCAGACGTGAGGCAGGTAAACGGTGGACGGATACACCACGGTTAACAATAGCTGAAGAGTTACCCGCCTTAGTCTCGTCGAGTGACACTGCTGCTAACTGGGTTGTTAACCACGCCAAACGTGGACGCAAGCCGCTACTCTTTATCGCCGCTATTGCCCAGAATGACACCGTAAAGAACTTGGGTTTAGAAGGTGATGCTGACCTACGCGACAGTTGTTTCACTAGGATATACCTGGGTAGCAAGGCACGAGAACGAGCACGTAAACTAGGTAATGACGTGTTGCTGAGGTGGTTAGAAGAGTTTCCCCACGGTCGGTTTATCGTCGATGACAAGCCGTGTCAGTGGGTTGTTAACAATAACCAGTCAACATCAACCACTTCCCAAACGGCGACACTTACATCATCGCAACTTCCCAACACTTCACCAGAATTTACCAACAATTTACCAACTATTAGTGATGGTATAGTCTCAAAAACGGTAGAAGCCTCGCTGGAAATGGGCGGAAGCGGTTTTACAGCCGAGGTGGTAGCCATGAAAAACGCGGTGGAAGCGGCGCGTCTACGTGGATGTAGCGATACGAACATCATTACTGAGGTGTTGGGTTTCAGTGGTAGACGGTACGCTGAGGGCAAGCGACTACTGGCTATGCTGGAAACAACGAGTAACCCTATGTTATGATATGCTGTAACACCAATTCAATTGAGAGGTAGTAGCTATGCCTACAGGTGGGTTGAGAGTAGGAGCAGGACGTAAGAAGGGAACGCCAGCAAGTAATAGAAAGTATACAGATGTTGCTAATACCAGGGTTGCCCGTATACCTGTTGGTTTCGACGAGGTAACAGCAGTTAACAACATCGAGCAATTGCGCGTGTTGGTCGAGACGTGGCAGGCACAAGCAGAAGAAGCCGCACGAGTCAGCAAGACTGGTGCAACACCAAGGACATATGACAAGGCGTTACTGCTGTTGGAAGAATTACGACAAATGTTACCCTCGACAACTGCATAGGCTACGCGGTAGGCTACGAACATCACCGCCAATATTAACCGAGACGGCGTTTAACACTGCATTACTTCAACCATCGTTGTCACAGCCGATGGCAGCTTAGAAGGAGCAGCCGATCCTCGCGGGGAAGGTTCTGTCAGAGGTTTTTAAAACCTAGTGCAGTATGGCAAAAATAATTATGCAGTTAGAAAGAAGACTTTCATGTTTTAAGCTTTCTTAACTTCTGCCTTCTGCCTTCATTAGACTATTGACCAGTGAATTTTGATTCTGAGTATTGGCTACTAAACTCATTTGCTCTTGCACTAGGTACTAGTGTCCAGCCTGCTTTGAGAAGTTTTTGATAAGTTGCCCAACCTTTAGAACCGCCTGGTATCTGATAATCTGGTACCGCATATTGCGGAAAAGCTGTGTAGGGCCGCCAAGGCTGATTGGGCGCGGCTTGCAAATGCAGAATTTTCTCTTCATCGTTGCCAAACTTAGATAACCAGCACATGTGTCGATGCATGGCAAACTCCTTTACTTTTAGCTTATTTTGCATAATGGCAGAATTTTGTCAATACCTGCCTCGCCCTTGTGGGATAATTTTTTAATCTTCCCAGTATGTGTCCACTTATCTACAAACCCAAATAGTACTATCACTTAAATACCTACAGTTCATCTGGACGGCTTTCCGTAAACTACAGAGGTAAAAAGGCAAAAACCTACTGTCCTTCTCCTTACCATAAGGGCAAGTTTTTTCTAATCTTATCTGTGGTCTTGGTTGATGTATGTATCGATTACTACTTTTTTGGGATATATGTAGGATTAAGACAGTTTGTTTAGATGACTACAATAATGTAGATGCTTAAAACTGACCACTCAAGACAGGACGCGGGAACAAGGGAGACAAGGGAGACAAGGGAGACAAGGGAGACAAGGTAGACAAGGTAGACAAGGTAGACAAGGTAGACAAGGTAGACAAGGTAGACAAGGTAGACAATTTAGATGGGGATTGTAATCCCAACAGATATATTTAGATTTAGCGCCCAAAACTTATTAAATTTTGGGCGCTTATTCTCTAACATTCAATATTTCTGTATCAAGCCTTGTTCTGTGTGTCTTAATTACGAATTACAATCACAGGGATGGAACGTAAAATTTATCGCCAACAATTTTGCGAATTTCCTCTACTAACTGAGTGTATTTAGAGTCTGACAAAACTGGTTGCGAGCCTTGTAACTTCAAAGGCTGTGCTAAATCAATCCACGATTTGCAACCACCGTATTCATGGCGATAAAAAATTTCTTCCACTTGGGGTAATTTGTAAGTTCTCAGAAGCAGAATATACAGTGGCTGACGTGGTTTCCAGTTTAAGCGATCGCTAATAAAAGACTCGTTCCAAATATGAAAGGGGAGCAAGGCGCTGACAGTTGACTCGTCACTAATTGGCATAATATCGGTAATTTTCGCCCAACCACCGATGCGAACTGTTTCTGGATGCCAACCAGGAGTTACAGGGCAAACAAGATTAGCATATTCAGCCTTGAGTAAAAAAGGCTGTTGATGTTCATAAGTCGGGTAGAGCAAAACCTGCTCGTGAGCAACTTGGAAACGTCCATGTCTTTCATGAATACCGCCTTTACGCAGCAACATAATTGTTTGACCGCTTTCCAAGGCATTTACGGCAACTGCCCATTCTTTGAGAGCATGTAAGGTTGTAGTCAATGGTATCAGCATCTACTGTAATTCTGATTTAATTTCAAGCTAAGCCCGTTAAAGTATGAAACTATCCGGGAATATGAGTTAGGGAACCATTATGGAAAAGCGAACACTAGGTACATCAGACGTGCAAATCACACCTATCCTTATGGGTACTTGGCAAGCCGGTAAAAAGATGTGGGTGGGAATCGAAGATGCTGACTCGATTAAAACAATCCGAGCTGCATTTGAAGCTGGTATAACTACAGTTGATACTGCTGAAGTCTACGGTGAAGGACATTCTGAGCGCATTGTAGCCGAAGCTTTATCTGATGTGCGCGTAGACGCTCTTAGCGGCTTGTCGCCAGACATCGCGTGGAGTATGCCACGAAAGTTTTCGCCAACCATCTCAAGTACGACCAAGTGATTGCAGCTTGCGTAGGCGCAGCCCGCCGCAGGCATCGCTCTTTGCAAAACCTCAAAACGGACTATATCGACCTTTACCAAATTCATTGGCCCTCCGGGGCTTTTAATAGTGAAATAGTGCCAATCGAGGAAACTATGAGCGCTTTGACGCTGCTAAAAGAGCAAGGAAAAATCCGAGCGATTGGTGTATCCAACTTTTCCCGCACTCAATTGGCAGAAGCAGCAAAATACGGACGTATTGATAGCTTACAACCCCCTTATTCTTTATTTTGGCGGCAGGTGGACACGGATGCAAAACCTTATTGTATCGAAAACAATATTTCCATCTTGGCTTATTCATCTTTAGCACAGGGATTGCTAACTGGAAAATTTGTTCCTGGTCAGAAATTTGCTCCAGAAGATAACCGTGCTAGTAATAAGCTGTTTCAAGGTGAAAACTTTGAACGCGCCCAACAAGCTTTAGACAAATTGCGTCCGATTGCAGAGAGTCACAATTGTAGCCTGGCTCAGTTGTCATTGGCTTGGTTAATTGCTCAACCCCAAACAAATGCGTAGACGCTTGGCGGCTTGTCGTTAGACATCGCTGGTGCGCGTTATCCCGAACAAGCAATAGACAATGCTCTAGCTGCTGATGTTAAACTTTCTGCGGATGAAATTGCACAAATCGATTCTATAGGGCGCATTGTGACCGACCATCTCGATGACAGCCCAATCATGTGGAATTGGTAAGCTATCACTTCTAAAAGACAAGGGTGCGTTACGCTGTCACGTTAACACACCCTACGATTCTAAAATCTCGCTACATATCAATCTCCGCGTTCCTGCGTCATCAGCAGCGATCTTTTCATCATCTGAATCATTGAATGGGAAAATAAGAGGAAGCAATGCTCACCTCGAACTTGCTGGACTATTTGCCCAAAACAGATAAACAGCGAATTTCCCACTCTCATATTTATGACTTCTACCGTTTCTTCTAAAACTCGGAAGTTACCAACCCAAGCGATAGGGGCGAAGATTTTTCACTCTTGTAATATCATCAGCCTATTTTTGATGCTTACCAGTGGGCTACAAATTTATAATGCCAACCCAGTTTTTGGTGGACGTGCAGGTTTACACATTCCTCCCATATTTACATTAGGAGGTTGGCTTGCAGGAGGAAGACACTGGCATTTTGCAGCAATGTGGCTATTCTCGCTGAATCTATTGTGGTATGGAATTTATATTTTAGTCACTCGACGTTGGCGACATCGGTTTGTAGGTGCTAATGACGTTAAAGCATTGCAAAAAAGCCAAAATTCCAAGCGTTTAATTTATGCTTGGCATCGCATTATCTATACATCCATTATTCCTATTTTGCTGCTGGCTTTGCTGACAGGCATAGGTATGTATAAACCTGCTCAATTTCCCTGGATTGTAGATATGTTTGGCAGTTGGCAAGCACTGCGAATTGTTCACTTTGCCTCAATACCAATGGTTATTGTATTTGTAATAATTCACTCTACTTTAGGGCGCAAAGCTGGAGGTTCTAAACTAACAGAATCAATGTTTTGGTAGATAAATATGGAAATTGGGGATAAAGAATTCAACATTACTAACTCCTGTACAGACGCGATTAATCGCGTCTCTAACTAAATATGGATTTCATCCACGTGCATCAACACAATAAATTACAACGTCGGCAATTTATCAAAGTTGCTGGCTTGTCTGGTATAAGTTTTCTTTTAGGTGGCTGTGGTACGCCAGCATTTGAAGATTTAGTAGGAAAACTTTCTGAACCACTAAATCAGAAGTTTGAGAACTTAATTTTTAATTCTCAAAAGCCTGTGTCAGAATTTTCACTCAGTGAAATTGAACCAAAAGCATTGATAGTTAATACCTTTAGAGATACTCCCATTATTGACACAGAAAAATATCGTTTAATTGTGGATGGCGAGGTTAACAATCCGTTGAGCTTGAGTATGGCAGAAATTCAAGCTTTGCCTCAAACTTCTATGATTATACGCCATGTTTGTGTAGAAGGTTGGGCTGCGATCGTGCAATGGGGTGGTATCCGTCTGCGAGAAATTGTTGCTCTTGCTCAACCTAAAGCTAATGTTCAGTATGCTTATTTTAAATCAGCAGATGGCTACTACGAAAGTTGGGATCTAGCTTCAGTTTTACATCCCCAAACTTTGTTAGCTTATCAGAAAAATGGTCAACCTTTGCCAGTTGATAATGGCGCACCTTTGCGTTTAGCTTCACCTATTAAACTTGGCTATAAGCAGAGTAAGTGGGTGACTAAAATTTCTCTTGTGAGTTATTTACCTCCTTTTAAAGGCTATTGGGAGGATCGAGGCTATGAATGGTTTGCAGGACTTTAAAAAGTTAGAAATAGAGACACAACACGCTGGCTCATTAATCGCGTCTGTCTAAGCTTTTAATACTTGTGTTAATCCTTTATTTAATTTAAAAAAGATGACTTTTTTTGATAAGTTACAGAATAATATATTGCAAAATGACACCTTACTTTTTGTAGGACTCGATCCGAATCCAGAGATGATGCCTGCTCGCTATGAATCTGAAGATGTCATTACTGGCTTATGGAATTGGTTGCAATTCATTATTACTGAAACAGCCGATTTTGTCTGTGCTTATAAACCAACACTGGGCTTTTATGAAGCATTGGGTGTTCCAGGGTTAGAACTACTGCACAAAACTTTAGCAGCTGTACCCAAGCATATCCCAATTATTTTAGATGCTAAACACAGTGACTTAAACACAAGTACAATTTTTGCTCGTACTGTGTTTACGCAATGGCAAGTCGATGCAATTACTCTTAGTCCCTACACCGGACAAGACCATGTAGTACCGTTTTTAATTTATCCTGATAAAGCGGTGTTTATTTTGTGTTGTACTTCTAATCCAGGAGCAGAAACCTTACAGCGCTATCCTACAAATGAATCTCCTCTTTATTTGCAAGTAGTAAAGGAATCAAAAACCTGGGGAACTCCAGAACAATTGGGGTTAGAAGTTGGTACTACAAATCCTGAGCTTTTGGCTCTTATTCGGGCTGTCGCTCCTGAAAGAGTTATTATGGCACGTAGCATCTGGGCGCAGGACAGTAAATTGAATCAAATATTAGAAGCAGGTTTGAATACTAATGGTGATGGTTTGCTGATTCCAGTGCCGCTAGAGATGTTAACCACCTCAAAGTTATCTGAAGAAATTCAGTCTTTAAGGTCAGAAATTAATCAAGTAAGAACTGAAATTATTCGTGATGCTTCTACCTGTTCTGTGTGGTTGCCTGATGTTTGCTTTTTAAATCAGCACCCTCACCATGATTTAATTTTGCAACTTTATGATGTTGGTTGCATTATGTTTGGTGACTTTGTCCAAGCATCAGGAGCCGTTTTTCCCTATTACATCGACTTACGTAAAATTATTTCTAATCCCCAAGTTTTTAATCAAGTCCTCAGTGCTTATGAGGAAATTTTGAAAAACCTACATTTTGATAGATTAGCAGGTATTCCTTACGGTTCTTTACCAACTGCTACCGGTTTGGCTTTACGTCTTCAATGTCCGATGATTTTCCCTCGTAAAGAGGTAAAAGCACACGGAACTCGCAGGGTAATTGAGGGTAATTTCATTCCAGGTGAAACGGTGGCGGTAGTTGATGATATTCTAATTAGCGGTAAAAGTGTGATGGAAGGAGCGGAAAAAATAAAATCAGCGGGATTAAATGTTAACGATATTGTGGTATTGATTGACCACGAAGAAGGGGTACAAGATAGGTTAATAGAAAATGGCTATCGAGGTCACGCAGTTTTCACTATTTCGGAAATCACAAATACTCTGTATCAAGCAGGACGAATCAATGAAGAGCAATTTTTAGCTTTTGCAGAAGGTTAGAAGAGAATATTTAATTGGGTAGATTTACCTTAAAGGTAGCCTATAAGAACAAAATCTTTATGGGTAAGTTTTGTATATGTAATTCCTTTGTTTTTGAATTCAGCAATCTTAAAGATGGTTTTTTGTATTAATTATGAAGATTTCACTCGAACAATTACTGAAATGGTTAATTGTCACATTGATATTTCCTTTAGTTTTTCTCAATGGTTGGTTAGTATTTCGCTTTTTTCAATATTTTCAACCGTTAGTAACAATTTTTGTCTTAGCAACTTTGCTAGCGTTTATATTAAACTATCCTGTTTCGCTTCTTGAAAAACGAGGAGTTCGACGGAAATATGGGATAGCATTAGTTTTTATTTTGGCTTTAGTGATTTTCGTCATTTTAGGAATTACGTTATTTCCTATTGTTTTAGAACAATTTCATGAAGTGGCTAATTTACTTCCTCAATGGATTGATTCTAGCCAAGAAGAACTACAAAGTTTTAATAATTTAGTTATTCACCGAAATTTAAAAATTAATTTGGGTGAAATATTAACACGAATAACTGATAAATTACCCGAAGAATTAGAGTATTTATCAGATAAGCTTTTAAGTATTATTATAGATACAATTGATAGTATTTCAGAAGCAATAATTACAGTAGTGTTAACTTTTTACCTGTTGTTAGATGGGCCAAGGCTTTGGGAAGTTATATTTAAAAAATTGCCTTTAAGTTTTACTAAACAGGTAAGCCAGTCTATTCAGCAAAACTTTCAAAATTACTTGATTGGTCAGGGAACTTTGGCTTTGTTAATGGGAGTTTCACAAACATTACTATTTTTAATTTTTCAAGTTCAGTTTGGGTTACTTTTTGGTTTTAGTATTGGAATTTTGAGTTTAATTCCCTTTGGTGATGTTGCAGGTCTAATTTTAATAACTTTAATAATAGCGTCACATAATTTTTGGCTAGCTGTAAAAGTGTTGGCGGTAGCTGTGATTATAGACCAGTTAATCGATCAAGCGATCGCACCTCGTCTTTTGGGTAGTTTGACAGGACTTAGACCATTATGGGTAATAGTTTCTTTGCTGGTAGGAACCTATATCAGCGGGGTGTTAGGATTGGTGATTGCTGTACCTTTAGCTGGTTTTATCAAGGATGCAGTAACTGGTTTTTCTGCTTCCGATTATTCTAAGGATGCTGTTGAGGGTAAAGAAGTACCAGAGATGTTAACGAATGAGTCAACGTCTGGATAACGAACCGCCCTTCGCGCAGCGTCTTGCAGAGAAAACGCAGAGAACGTCAAGAAGAGAAAGAATTTTAGGAATTATCACGCAGTTTGTGAACATTTGCTTCCCAATTTGCCCCATCAAAGGGCACAATCTCAAAATTTGCGATCGCATCTCCATCTAAACACCGCACATTCACATCAATACAGTCGGGATGGCTGCGAGGAATATAAAAAGGATGCATCCCGCAAGTGCGGCAAAATTTATGCTGGGCAATTCCTGTGTTAAATCTGTAGGTTGTTAAATCATCTTTACCTTGCAGCAAAGTGAATTGCGATCGCGGCACAATTAAATGTAGAAAACCCTTTTTTGTACAAATTGAGCAGTTACAATCATCAGCTTTGTGCTTGTCAACTACCACTTGAAAGCGTACTGCACCACAATGACATCCGCCTTCGTAAGTGACTGGTTTATTAATATTTTCGGTCATATTAATTTACTAGAAAAAGGAAAAATGGAGTAGGGAAGATAATTTTAGTATTAAATTTGTTTTCTAGTAAATATGTAAAATATCTTATTTAAATAGAGTTAACGTGGCTCAAGTTTAGATACGCGTTCTTCTAATTTGTTGACTTGTTGTTTCAATTCAACCACTAAGGTTGCTAGCCGATCAAACATTCTATCTCTCTGTGATGGCGATAAGTTCCGTCTGGAACCAGCTGACGGGGGGGTAAGTGTTGTTCTTGAAGATGGAGACTGACGATTACCAAGTTGAGACTCTATCTGGTTTAACCGCGACTCTACACGATTCAAGTCTGCTTCTAGATTATTGATGCGAGATTCTACTTGCTGTGATGAGGCTTTGTTTGATAATACTCCCATCCAAATAATCATTACTAAAATCCCAGCAAACAATATTCTCCGAAACATTTTTTTACTCCTTTAGGGAGATAGGAAGAATTTCTGGCGTTGCATAACAGTGGGATGAATTGGGATAAGCATGGGAGGCAGGGGAAGCAGGGGAGGCAGGGGATGCAGGGGAAGCAGGGGGGAGAATTTTAGAAGTTGCTAAATCATCCCGCAACTATGCAACGCCGAATTTATTGTTTTCTTCATACTCCCTGTCTCCTTAGATGCTGATACTACATTTATCGATCGGGTTTTAAGTTAGAAAATAGCTTCTGCCAATCGCTGGAGTTAATACTATTTTCTCCCTCTTTCACCTCAAACGTGACGTTACACGCTATTTTTTGTTGTAGCGCTTGCACGCAAAGTTCTGCTACATGCTCACGGCTGATTTTTCCCCTAATATTATCACCTTGCTCAAATATTAATTCTTTGCGCCCTGGTTCTTCTGTTAAGGCACAAGGTCTAACAATTGTGTAGGGAATTCCGCTTTCTCTTAAACTATCTTCTCCCTTTAATTTCCAAGTTAAAATACCACCCAATTGGTCATTTAATCTAACTGCGGGTGGTTCTTCTTCTAAATTAATGCCTGGGCGACCGGGGCGAGTGACTCCTGCGGAACTGACAAGGACAAACTGTGGAAAAGTTTTCCCACCATAAGCTTTGATTGATTCCACTTGTAAAGTAAAACCACCAGGAGAAAATCTCGGATTTAAATCGCCATCGTATTCAAACTTACTCAACATGAGTTGAAATGATGCAACTCTGCTAGAGTCAATTGGCGCGCCATCTTTAACAGTTTTCGCCCGGAATACAGGAGTTAAATCTGTAAAGGGGATGCAAACATCTATCCATGTATCAGCTATTGTGTCAAAAGAATAGCTGTAACCAACACCATCCCATGCTGTATCTGTCCGCAAGAAGAATTTGTAACGCTGACCGTCACCTTTGACGCGCAATTTTACACCTTCGTAACCAGATAAGTTGAAGGGTGGATTAAAATTTTTAGTTCTAACTGAAGCAAATCCGCCAGAGTTAGCAGTGGAAACATTACCAGCAAAAAAAGCTGCATTTTCTACTAACTGAATATTACTAGCACTCACGCCACCCATGACAACATCATCCACTGCACCCCAGATATGCTTTAATTCTGCTGATGGGTTTGTAAAGTCAAATATCAGTTTTTCATCTGCTTGGGGTAAATATTTGGCTACGGCTTGTACCAAGTTTTTGACACCTTGATATTCCACATTTTCTGGAGTGTCGCCGACAATTTCTGGTTGGTAAAATTTAACGCCTTGATAATATTTCGCTCTGTCTGCTGTGTCTCCTTCTACTGGTTGTACGCGCACTGCTGTGCAACAAACTACAGCTTGGATGTTAGCTAAAACTACAGAAGTTAAAGTTTCAGGTTTTGTGATATCAGCAACTACTAAGTCAACTTCATCACCGAGAATCGATCCGGCTTTGTCGATATCTCGTACAAGCGCCCGAACTTTATAACCCCGTTCTAGCAGTCGCCGCACTACTCGTTTACCGACACCACCAGTCGCACCTACTACTAGTATTACACCCACGTTTCTTCCTCCATTGGGTTGAGCTTGATTATCCTTGGGACTACCTTGGATTAACTGTTGTACCCAGTTAAGGAAAGGAATAACCTCGAAGTAGGTCAGAGTTTCGATAAATCTGCCCAAGTCCCATTGAGAACGATTTTTGTCAGTCACAATTGCGTCCCGATCGATCTGTTATACCTATTCCTATTGTATTGGGGATATAGGGTTTTTATCTTTGGTTATTTCTATTTCGCAAGGTTATATTTTCAAAGGTGTAAAAAACAGTAGGCAACGTTAGCAGAATTAAATTAAATTGTGTAAGTTCTTTATTATACCAACGCTTTTGAGACAATAAAATAGAACCGCAAATAAGAAAAACGGCAATTAATATAATATCTTGCCGACGGAAGCTTTGTGGACGTACCCAAGGTAAAGTACATAAAAGCAAAGCAATAACTATTAAAATAATGCCTATCAAGTTGAGCGGATTATTAAACATATGATTTTGATTTTTAATTAAAAAGTTTTTAATTTTATTTATTTGCTAATAGTTCGTAAACGAATAGTTTCAGCTAGCGAGAATATTCCTGCTCCTGCCAATAAAAATTGAGTTATTGGTATTTCTTGAGTTTGATAAGATTGAAATTCTTGAAATAACAGCAGAATACCACATAAACAAAAAATCACAGCAAAAATGGCATCGTAAGTTCGTCCTATATTGGGATACCAAGAACGTAGTAAAAATAAACCAGTGCCAAAAGCTGCTAGACCAACGCCCAGTAAAATAATCCAAGTTGCTGCTTTAAAGAAGAACAATCCTACCGCACCAATAAAAGGGATAAATCTCAGCACAGACAAAGTTTTGTTTAACAAAGCTGGTGATGGAATTGCAGATGATGTTCTGGGGTAGTCTGTAGCTTGAGAAGAGAATGTTGATGATAGCTGCTGGGATGTCACAACAGGAACAAATGGCTGAGTTGGGGCGAAAGGACTTAGCAATTCTCTAAGATCCTGTAGTACTGCTGTGGCAGACTGATAGCGATCGCGATAGTGATAATGCACCATCTTTTGTATAACAGCCGCTAGTTTGGGGGAAACCTGCCCTTCGTTTTGCCAAATAATCTCGCCTGTTGCGGGATTTTCTGGTAATTGCGCTGGAAACAACCCCGTTAACGCTTGGATAGCAATTATTCCTACTGCATAAATATCGCTGTTATGACGTGGTTTACCTTGTGCCTGTTCTGCTGGCATGTAACCAGGAGTCCCAATAGCAACGGTAGCAGCTATTTCGCTGGCAGATGCAGCCATTGGCGTTTGTATTTGTTTAACTGCGCCAAAGTCAATTAAAACTAACTTGCCATCTTCTCGTCTAATTAAGTTGTCAGGTTTGATATCACGATGAATTACGCCGTAGCTGTGAACAAATGTCAAAATTCCTAAAACATCTTGTAGCATCTGAATGACTTGGCTTTCATTCCAGAATTCATTAGGTCGCAATTCTCTACTGAGTGGATACCCGACAATCAACTCTTGCACCAAGTAAAATTCTTGATTTTGTTCAAAGTAAGCTAAAAGACGGGGAATTTGGTCATGGTTGCCCAACTGTTCGAGAATTTCTGCTTCACTATTAAATAAGCGTCTGGCAACTTGCAAGTAATAAGGGTCGGAATTCGCAGGTTTCAGCAGCTTGAGAACACACTGAGGATTACCCGGTCGGCGTGTGTCTTCTGCAATGTATGTTTCACCAAATCCTCCAGCACTCAAAACTTGGATAACTTTATAACGCCCATCTAATAGCTTTCCTAGCATAGTGTAAGTGACGCAAGTGTTTTATACATACTTGTAAATTTTATCCCCTACTTACTGCCAAATTAAAATAATCGGCGATCGCACCGCCATTTTTCGCAAAAGCTAAATTCCCAATTTCCAAATGACGATGTCTGGTAACAAGAAGCAAAGCTTCTATGCACTTATGGTAATGGGTTTGATTTAGGCGATCGCTAGTTGAATATCAATCGAACTGAGAAATCTGGCAAAAAATTACAGTTCTCAAGGTAGACAAAGTTTATTTATAATTACGTTAACCTTGACCCACAGTTGTTTATCTCTTTAGCGAGCCAAGAATGGACTTTACAATTTTGTTAGTATTATGGGTAGCTTTTACTTATTGAGTCAAGAGTTGACCTCACTTACTATCCGCTATAATAATAAAACTCTAAAAATTTTAGAGATAAAACTTATCAGCAACTCTAGCCGTACAAAAGGAATACATCGGTGATGTAAAAACTGTATAGCTTTTTGAGATGATATTACAAAAAGTATTAACTTATCTTTATCCCAGCAATTCTTTCATTTTTATTTTTTATTATAAATTTTGAACCATCAACTTCAATAACTTCATAATTTTCAGTTATAAATATAGAGCGGATACTGACTATCATATCTGCAAGATATAGTTTAGATAATATGAGTAACTGGAAATTGAAAACTGATTTAGGAACATTTTTAAGAATTAAACATAATCTTCTGTCATTTACATGCCATACACCAGTAAATTTATTACCTACGATCAATTCGCTAGGTTTATATAAAAGGAATGTTTGAATTCTAGTTTGCTCATAAGTCATATCATCTTTAAATTCAATAGAATTTTTTTCCCAATTTGTATTAAAACGCCATTTTCCAAAAAGTAGAATTTCTATTTCTGTATCAGAAAGATTCATGTTATTCATTAATTTTTATTTTCCTGTTATTAGATAATATTTGATTAGCTCAGGGGAAAGTTTCATTACAAATTTTTGCACAAGTAAAAAATAAGTGCATCTGCCATACGAGCCAAGATCCGACCCGCCAAGCTCCCATTGATAAGGGTTCCGCAGATGAATTTGACGATATATCACAAAAATCTTGGTCGTAGTGTAACCATTTGACTGGTAGGTGTCCCATCGGTGTTGTCGAAGATAATTTAAAAGTCAGTTGGTCGTAATTTAACCAGTTTCCCTCCTTACGCCAACCCAAGCGATCGCCAAGTCTTTTTTCTGTTTCATAATCTACTTGTCCACTTATTTCGTTCCAAATACTTTGCTGAACACTAAAGCCAAAATAACCATGACTGTATTGTTGCCAAAGTCGATCGATTTTATGAAAAGCTTGACAAGAAAAATTAAGAATATCTTCTTTGTAAACTTCATTCCAATAGCTTTTACCTATGACTTGTAGCATTAATTTAGCAGTTTCAATATCAGCTTCTTGCCACTTATACTGTGCAAGGAGATTTTGCAGTGTTCCATAATCAATAGTTATATCCCTTTCAAATTCTTTGGTAAATTCAATATGATTATTAGGTGCTTCTTCAAGCTCTGTTTTTTCACTAGAAATTTGAAGATGGCGAGGAATAACATCTAGTTCTACTATCCCTAGCACTTTTTTTTGAGCAACTAGTTGAGTAGACATATAATTAGATATTAAGCAAATCGCTTGATTTACAGTTATCTCATCTTTAGGTAAATTAAAATCATGAACTTGCCCATCTAATAATTGTACTTGTAAAAAAGCATCTTGCAATCTATCTTTTTTTTCATAACTTGCAACTAATAAGTTGAGCAAATTCTGAGAAGCTGTATTAGTATCTTGTATAGTTAATAAATTTGATTGAGAATTTAAAGTACTACTTGCTAAATTTTGAATCTCTCCTACAGTTGCGTAAAAATCCGCATCTACTTTGACTACTTCATCTATTAAAGACTGAAACGGACTAAAGTAATCTTGCAGAGAGTTTTCCAGATTAATTGCTGTTTCAGCTATTTTTGCTATTTCTTGGCGAATTTTTGTAGCTCTGATTTGATATTCATAAATTTCTTGATACACCTCTATATCTTTAACTATTTGCTGAATAGCTTGCTTTTGATTTTTAGTATCTTCTGCTAAGTCTTTAATACCCTCACTCAGTAATTTTATCTTTTCTAATATTAAAAGATTGGTATTACTTAACAGTAAAATTGATTTTAAGTTTTCTTGTTTTTCCCATTTTAGTTTTTCAATGATTTGAGGATTATTGTAATTTTTTAACTCTAAGTTGTTTCTTTCTTCATTAATTTTTTTGATTTCAATATATTTTTGGTTAAACAGATTTCTCCAGTCATCTATAAATTTTAATAAAAAATCTTGATAACTATCTTTATAATTTTCTAAAAAGTCCAAAATTTGAGTATAATCTCTAATTAATAATTTTACCTCTACTAAAATTTCTCCTTGGCTAATTTCATGTTTTTGTTTGATGATGCCCCAAAAATAAGAATGATATTTAGTACCTCCTTTAATTAATTTTTGGCATTTTCTAATTTTTTTTTGAATTTTTTTTAATTTGGGATTTTTTAAAGTGGGAAATTTATAATTTTTTTCATAAATCTTAATAGATTCATAAGTAACTAGTTGTTTTTCCTTTCTAGCTAGCATCACTGATTCTAAAATATATAAATAGCTGCTAAACTCTTACACATTTCAACAGCTTGAGATTTTTATCATCGTATTAGGTGAAGTTATTCTTTTTGAAGCAGACAAAATTACTTTACCATAGCTGTTTTGCATAATTTCCATACCAACACTTTCTCTCTTGATTCAATAAGCTGCATTCCAATTTTTTCTAGCACCCGCTTTGAAGCTATATTGTCGGGATCGCATCCAGCAGTCACACTTTGCACACTAGGTTGAGATAACGCCCAATCTATCACAGCTTTTGTAGCTTCAGACGCATACCCTTGTTGCCGATATGATGGAGCTATGTAATAGCCAATTTCCAAGGAACCTGTAGGTGAAAATGTGTTATCTGGGATAACTTTAACCATAACATGACCAATGAGTGTGTTGTCTGCTTTATGAATGATTAAACTTCCCCATCCCCATTCACTTTGGAACGGATATTTGCACAGAATATCTGCAATGAGCGGCAAATTGCTAATATACTCTTCTTCATACCAGTCTGGTAAAACTGTCACCCCTAGAAATGATGATAATTCAGCATTTCCTATGATTGCTGCTTTTACTACTTCCAGCTTAAAAGGCACTAAATATAATCGTGTAGTAATAAGATTTTCCATGCTATGGCATTCCTATTTGATTTAGTACAGTTTTACTTGAAATATTTGTTTTTTTGAACATCCTTGAAAGGATACGGTTTTAAAAAATATACGCAGTTCTAAACTCTTATCCATTTCGATACCTTCAGGTCTTTGTTATAGTGGTAGGTTATATTATCCTTTGTAGTGATAGGTTTTTCTTGACTTGCCTTGGTTTTAATAGTGGTTAGAGAATAGTCTGTTAATTTTTTTAGTTCTTGATGCGAAAGCCCTATAATTGTAGCTGCCTCTGCCGAAGTTTCTGGCTTTAATGTAGCTGTTTTTGCTGAAATTTTTGGTTCTCTTGTAAGTTCATTTTTAGGTAAAATATCTCTTGTAATTTGATCGTTAATAGATGGTTTAGTAGCAATTTGTTTTTGCAGCCGATAATCTTCTATAGAAACAAGTTGCCAACTAGATTCTGGTGAAAGTTCTAATACCCACTGATGATAATTAAATAAGCTTTCTCTATGACCAACACTGATAAAAGTTGTTTTCGTTGATTGTAACTGTTGATATAAATTACCTTCGTTATTTAAATCTAAAGCACTCGTCGCTTCATCTAAAATAGTGAAACTAGGATGTGTAATTAATAGCCGTGCAAAAGTGAGGCGTTGTTGTTCTCCTAACGACAATATATTTTCCCAAGGAACTTCTTTATCAAAGCCATCTACATGGGTAAGTAAGTGTTGCAGCTTAACTTGTTGCAAAATGTGTTCGAGTTCGCGATCGCTCATTTTCCGGTCTGTATGCGGATAGAGTAACTGTTCGCGCAAAGTGCCCAAAATAATGTAAGGTCGTTGGGGTAAAAATAAAATTTCTTTGAGGGGAGGACGTAACAGACGACCAGTTCCCGCGTTCCATAAACCTGCGATCGCTCTCAACAAAGAACTTTTACCTCTACCACTAGGGCCAACAATCAATAACCCTTCGCCTGGCTGAACAGCAAGTGACAAATCTTGAACAATCACCTGCTCATAATTTGGCGTTTGTAAAGTGACATGCTCAAAAGCTAAACGTTTTTCTTCTATAACTTTTATAGTACTTACATTCTCTGGTTCTTTACTAACAGCCTCTAAAGCATCAGAAAACTCAGCTAAACGCTGTACGTAACTAGAAAAGCGCCCTGAGATCCCAAATTCACCTATTAACTCTCCCAGAGCATTAGAAAACATAAAGCAAGCAAAACTAACTTGGTTAATTTCTCCATAATCAATTTGATCCTGAAGAAATAAAGGTGTAAGTATGAACATCGAAAATACACCAATAGCAGACTGATATGCTCTGCCAAAAGCATCTTGCCCTCTTTCCAAACTTAGCCTACGTTCAGCAGTTTTCAGGACATTATTAAATCGGCGCTGAATTATATTTAATTCTTCTTTTTCTCCCTGAAAAAAAGCAATTGATTCAGCATGATTGCGAACATGGGTTAGGCAATAAGCAAAGTCTGCTTTAAACGCAAGTTCTTCTTGATTAACTTTATTTATTGATTGATTCAAATAAACAGCTATTATATTACCTATAATTGTATAAATAACTAAATAAATTGCTATTTGTGGGGAAACTGTCCAGAGAATTATCAAAGCACTTCCCATTTCCAACACTTTTTCTAGTAAAGCAGTTGAAAATCTCAAAGCACTACTTGTAATGGGTTCTATTTCTTGGGATAGACGTTGATCTGGATTATCTATATCAGATTTAAAATTGATTTTATAATAAGCTTGATTGCTGAGATATTTTTCTAAAATATGATTATTTAACCATTTGTACCAGTCAAGAGTTATTTTTTTTCTGATATATCTCAAACAAGTTACCAATAGGACTATCCCTACAACAATGAGAGAGGACAGCCATAAAGTACTATTATATTTATCAAGATTTCTCTCTTCAATAACGATATCAATTACATAGCGATTCCAGTAGCTATTTGCAGCATTTACACTTACAACTCCAACTATTAGTAATACTAGAAGAATGAGCATTCCCCATGAACGAATTACATCTGCGAATGCTCTTCCTTCTGCTTTTGTTGGATACCAATAAGGTTGAGCAACTATTTTCACATCCTCCCAAAATTGAGTTAATGCTGAAAAAGGATTTGTTGTGTTTTGCTCACGCACAGATGGAGTTTGCATATTCTAAAAATGTAGCCGTTCTCAGTTATACTAGTAACTTTGAAATGGCCTTTGAGAATTAAGTTAGACTCAGAGGCCATTTCTCCTTGTTCGTTTTCATCTGCTAGGGTGCGTTAGCCTCCGGCATAACACACCCTACTCTTAGAGGATTTGGGGTGATTTGAGCATGTGTGTGTAGACGGTAGCCTTAAAAGGGGGGCTAGGGGGTATCAATAAGTGCTTATAATCACGACTAATCACTTTTCAAACAAGCTCTTAGATTCCCATTAAAACAGGGGACTAGGGAGGATAAAATCAAAAGCACTAAACCGATGCTTCCTCATCAACAATTTCGATTGTTTTCGGAGTAGGGCCTTCTCCAGGCTCAGTAACGACTACTGGGCTAATATGATGTTTCAGTTTGAGTTTTAGGTCATCTGTGATGGGTAAATCTTTAATTTCTTTGAGAAGGAATCTCACAGATTCGGTTTTGCTACGTTCTGTATAGATGAGCTTGAGAACTGCTTCAATTCCATAGCCTGCTATAGTTTCCCCTACAACGCCTACCAGTCCAAGCAGACCTAAACCTCCTAATAAGCCCAAGGGCCCTCCCAACGATGAAAGTAGAGTGACAACGGCAGCGACGCTACCCCCTGATGTGGCCGTTGCAATCACGAAAAGTATGCCAGGAAGGCCTAAACCAGCAATTTTTTTGACGAGTTCATCCATTGTATTTACCTAAAATCCTTATAAGGTGAAAAAAACATGACTAAGACTAATTTCTTTTTTTAAGAAATTAAAAATCTTACATCTTGTACTTAGCCTTGGCGACTAGAAATAGCACGCCAGTCGCCTGGTGCAAGATATAAGAAACCTGATTTAGTCCAACAAAAGACTACACAGTTCATCGATTTGTTGACTTTTTTCAGCTATCAGTCGATGGGCTATAGCTTGTAGCTGGCGAGTATTTTGTAGTTTGGTATTATCTATTTCTTCTAGTTCCCCATCTAAAAATGTTTGAAAGCGATAATAAAAACTTTTAGCTTCTTTATCACTAGGTGCAAACAATCGTTCTAATTCTCCAGATACCACTTCACTACCACCATCAAACACAATATTTAAAAGTGGTCTTCCCCATTGCAAGAGTCCCCAATTTTTGACTTCGTTATAAGGGTAGACACTCGTCAGCGAACCTGTACCTAAAGAAACTACTAAGATATCTTCCGTATTGAGGACTTTATTTGCTTTTAGTTTACTACTAATTTGTGCTTCTAAAATAGCTAAATGGGCTGGATTATTAGCAAATACTCCACCATCGATTAAAGTATAGACGTTGGCGCTATTGTGGGGATTTACAATCCGATGAGGAGCAAAATAAGTTGGAGTGGCAGTAGTTGCTAATGCTACATTTAGGAGCGAAAAACCTTCAGATAACTTACGAAAATTTTTAGATTCTATCTCTTGTTTTTCTAATTGGTTGGTAAAAAATATCGGAATTCGCTGCTCGATATCGTAACTCGTTACAAAAACTTCTTTGAGATTATTTTCTAGAGGGCTGTTTCCAAAATATTGCCTTAAAATTTCTTCTCTGCCTTCAGAAGGATATTTTGGCTGGAGAAATACATCCTCTATTGGGCCAAGTAGTCTTTCAAACAATGGCTCATAAAAGATTTCCACTCCATACTCAAGAAATAGTTGTACAAGATCCTCAGCAGTGTATTGGGCTAGCGACAAGTTCTCAGATGGCTCTGAACTTAATTGGGGTTTAGTTAGTCCCAGTGCTAAAATTCCGCCGCTGGAAGTGCCAGCAATTAAATCAAATAAGCTAAATATAGGCTTTTGTGTTCGCCTTTCAATTTCTGCTAGGAGGAATGCAGGAATAATGCCCCGAATACCGCCTCCATCAATGGAAAGTATTTTATATTTTGGCTGGGCTTTTTTATTCATGGTTTCTGGCGATTCCTCCTGAGTTAATGTTTGTGCTTGTTGGATATTTTTAGGTTCTTCTGTTTGGTCTGTTTTGGTTTCCTCTTCAGGTGACTGGAGAGTTATTAGTGTTGGGATAATCTCGGATTCTTCGCTGTTTTTTTCTGTTTGTTGAGTTTCTTTTGGTTGGTCTTCGTCGTTGCTAACTAACGATACTGTTGCTGCTAATAAATTTGTGGTTAGTGTTGAGATATTTTCTTCGGAAATAACTGCTGTCTCAATTTGGATCTCTTCAAGTTGAATATCTTCTTGATTGGATGATTCTGCTGCAAATGGAACTAGATTTGATGATTGTGTTGCAAATGGAATTTCTGCTAAATCCCAACTAGGATTACCACGAAAATTTCCTTGATATGATTTGCCAGTTTGGTTTTTAACTGTTGCTCCTTGTCCGTCATCTAATTTCCAGTAAGCTACTAATCCTGCTTCATCTCCGACTATTAGCCCACAATGATGAGTCTGGATTTGTGCTTGAGTACAGGGATAATTCCAAACGCTAATGTTCGCTAATTGTCCATTGAAATATACTTGTTTGTGTAAAGTTGCGCCCAGAGTTACAGAACTTGTGGCTTTGTTTAAAGATGAACCTCTCAGAGAATCTGTATATACATTATCATCAAGATATATTGTTATTTGACCATTATTAAAAATAATGGCAAAAAAGTGCCATTGTCCTATACTTAATTCTCCTTGACCAAAAGTTTTGATACCTTTACTAACACTTTCATCAATGAAGATATCTAGGCTTCCTGTTTCACTGATGCCGAATTCAAAATTATCGCTGTATCTCTCTGAAGAACGGGCAAAAAACACGTTGCGCGTTCCATAACTAGTAGATTTGTTTATTAATTGATGTGGATTTACCCATCCTGAAACTGTAAAGGCTGAACTCCCTTGAGCGAAAACGCCACCAATATCGTTTCTGCCAAAATCTATATAATCATCTACCCCATCAAATGTCAAAACTGTTCGTGTATTTACTAGGTCTGTCACAAGAATTTAATCTCCAAATATAAATAATTAGTAATTTTAAATAAGGGATTTAATCTCAATAAAGTTAATAAGAAAATCCCACTAAGTAGAGCGGCGCAAATAAATATAATATGTTCTATCATTGCGAGGAACGAAGCAATCCCAGTCTTTGCGATTGCTACTCTGCGAGAAGGCTCTGCCTACGTCGTTCCTCCTCTCTACGAGACGCTACGCGAACGCAATGACATCTTACATTTAACTATGTCTACCTACTTAAGTAGAAAGGCGCAAAAAAACCGAAGTATGTAACGAAAAGTAAAGTTGCCTAAAAACCTCTTCCCTTCTGCCTTCTGCCCTCTGCCTCCTGCCTTGTCATAACGACAATTTTTAACACCGACCTACTTACCAACTTTCAAAGTCGTAGGGAATGTAGACGCGATCGCGGCTACTTTTCTCTACAGAATGCTATTGCAAAGATGTTTTTCAACTGAGTACCTGTAGGATAGAAGACAAGAAAAATACACAATGCTCAATACCCTAATTTTTATTAGTCAGTAATACTTCCGCGATCGCCTGCGAAATGGGGTAGTGTGGTGAATATATCTCCATCCAGAAAAATTCACCGACTGGGTTAACTTCGAGGAATACGTGCCGACCATCGGGGGTGACAATAATATCAATTGCTCCATAGTTTAAGCCAAAATAAGCCATAAGTTTGAGAAGCTTTTTCTCAATATCTTCGGGCAAGTTGTAGGGTTGCCAATTCTTAACTAAGGCTCTTCCTTCTTTACGCCAGTCGTAAGTAGATCCTTCCAAACTTTGGGAGTCTACTGCGGCAGTAAATACGCGGTGTCCGACAATAGTTGTCCGCAACTCTAGGGCTTTCGGCACGTTTTCTTGAAACGTCATCGGACAAAAACGCAGTCCTTCCATATTCTCCAGATCGTCATCTGTAACTGGAGTGGTAAACACAACGTTTTCTCGCCCTCGATCGTCATAGATAGCAAAGGAAGAAAGCATTTTGGTGATTATACCTTGCTGACACTCTTGAGCAAATTGCTTGACTGCTTCTGGATTGTTTGAAGTCAGGGTACGTGGAGTGAGAAGCCCTACTTCTCGTGCAACTTGCAACTGTAGTTGCTTATGATTAGCCCGATCCACATTTGACATTTTATCAAAGTGGAATCCTGGGAGGCTGGCAATCATACCCCTGACAGTGAGGCGACATTCCTGAATTGACGCATCTCTGTATTGCTTGTCCATAGAGTCGGGGATTTTCTGCCCATAACGCATCCGCCGATACCAAACTGAGGACACCTCACTCAAGTCGAGCTTTTGTTCGCCATCAGTAATAATTACTTGCTCTGTATCGCCGGAGTAAATATCTAGCTTGACTTCGGTGGGATATCTGTCTGTATCAAACCGAAATGCTTTTTCGCCTCTAGCCTCAATTTCTTTGATGACTAGAGGAATGCTTTCGTTGTCGTTGCTAAATGTAACTATTAATACGGTCATGATTAGGTGCTGAGTATTGAGCAAATTTAAGTAAAGTAGGGTGTGTTAGGCGCATTATTCAATATGATTTGTCACGAAAAATATCATCAAAGCGCCTAACGCACCGCTCGCTCATAACATGGTGCGTTACGCTGTCGCGGTAACACACCCTACAATAACTTCTCCAGCTTTTTAGGAAAGAAGAGCATCTGCGATCGCATTTGCAATAGGTAATTTTAAATCCTTCTCTAGCATTCCCCACTCTCCTACGGGGTTGACTTCCAAAAAGACGTATTCGCCTGATGGTGTGAGGATGAAATCTAACGAACCAAATGAAAGCCCAAATTTACCCATAAAGGCTTGGAGACGACGAACTACTTCATCAGGAAGCTGGTGGTGTTGCCATGCGCCAACCTCAACACCAGGTTTACGCCAATCAACTTTGGCTGCTGCATACACATCTGCATTTAGCGCTCCCACAAATACATTGCCATTCACATACACTACCCTTAATTCCTGTTGCTTCGGAATTTGCTCTTGAAAAACCATTGGGCAGTAGCGCAGTGACTCAGCATCTTGTAAGTCTTCTTCTTTGACGGTGCTGGTGTAAAGAAAGAACGAGGAGTTAGCTTCCATACTGCGAGAAAGAGCAGTTAAGAGCTTGCTCACCATTTTGCCGTTGACTTGCTGGAAAAACTCTCTGGCTGCTTCCGCTTTATTGGTGACAAGAGTCTGGGGAATAACAAAACCTACTTCAGATGCAATCCGCAGTTGACGCAGTTTGTTACTTGCATAATCTATCCGCTCTAAATCATCTACCCAACGAGCTTCCTTGAGGCTGTCCCAAAAACCATCTAAAGTTGCTTTTGATTCTCTAACGCAAGCTTCTCGGAACTTTGGCGCTAATTCTTGACTTAGTTGTGGCTCCCAAATGCGTCGCATCCACACAGCTTGCACCTGCTCTGTACTGATGGAGTAGTTGTTGTATTGTATAGTGTGGTAACTTTTAGAGTTGTCAAAATGTGCTGTTAATTGCACTTCTAAGGGAAACTTATCAGTATCTAGACGAAATGGTTGTGCCCCTTTTTTTGACAAGGCTTCTGCCACTCTATCTATGGTGAAGAAATCACCACTGTGGGTGATTAATAAAACAACATCACGAGACAGGTGCATAAAATATTTTCTTTTAAAATTTTAGAAGGTAGATATTAAGGAATACCAGACAAATTCCTTTTCACATCCCCGACTTGTTGAAAAAGTTGGGGATGTGGGAAAGGCGAGCGCCTCCATGTTATGGATTAAGGTAATATCGAAGCGATCGCGTTCCCAAGAGTAGCTTGCAGTTATTTAATAACTGCTACTCTCTTAATTTCCAATGAAGTTAACTAGATTTAGTATTCTTCCCAATCGGAAGGATACTTTAAAGTCTGAGGATAAGGAGCAGTATCAGACACTTCAGCAACTTGCTCTTCTAAGAAACGAGCAAAGAATGGTACTGCTTTGACGTTTGCTGGTTTGACTGTGTTTGTAGACATAGTATTATTCCTTGATATTGGTTGTTAACCAGGAGTAGCAGTTATTTAATAACTACTACTCCCTTTATTTCAGATGCAGAAGACTAAAATTACTTGTCTTCCAAATCTGAAGGAAACTTGAAAGTCCAAGGAAAAGAAGGAGTATCTGTTCCTTCTGTAGCTTGCTCTTCCAAGAAACGCGCAAAGAATGGTACCACTCCAACATCCACTGTTTTGATTGTGTTTGTAGACATGGTGTTTTCCCTAAAGGAAATTGCTTTTGCAATTAAAGATATATCAGTAATTAAATATGTATGCAAGGACAGTTAAAACAGTTAAGAAGTAAATATGTTAAGGCATTTAAGAAAGTTAAGACAGTTAAGCGGACAGTTAAGACAGTTAAGACAGTTAAGCAGACATTTAAGACAGTTAAGAAAAAATTAGTTAATAGTTAGTAATATTAAGTAATCAATATCAAACTATAGCAATCTTAGTTTTAGGCGTAGGCAAGCATTTTTTTTCACACCTTTTCTCTAATATTTTGAGCGGATACAGCAAACATACTCATTGTTAAGCGAAAAAGTAACTGCATTGTGGGAATGATAGTACGGTTATTCAAATTCCTATAGCAGTCCTAAATCATTCGTAAACACCAAGATACCCTACTTTTTAAAAGTCGGGTATCTGAGCAAGCGCGATTTTTACCTAATTTTTCCCGTTAAGTAGATCGGCGCAAATAAATATAATATGTTCTGTCATTGCGAGGAACGAAGCAATCGCAGTCTTTGCGATTGCTACTCTGCGAGAAGGCTCTGCCTACGTCGTTCCTCCTCTCTACGAGACGCTACGCAAACGCAATGACATCTTACATTTAATCATGTCCGGCAAAATAATCATAATTCTCGTTTTACCTCTCCCCAACCCTCCCACCCCCTTTCATCGCCCCAGGGTAAGGGTGGACACAGGGGGGTGCCGTAAGGCGGGTGGGGTAATTATATTATGGGTAATTAAGCAGACTTGAGATAAGTCGTGGAACATCGAAATAGTAAGGGTTTCACACTCTATTTAATTATCAGAAAATTAGTTTTAATGACAATTAATCACGTAAAAATAGGACTTTGGGATAAGGATATAGTAAGCGATCGCTCCGCCAAGAAGATAATGGGAAAAGTCAGGATTTTTACAAATCAAAACAGACAATCACTCTTTCACGGGCGATAGTTCAGCAGACTGAACAGATCGAAGTTGATAGTTCTCAAAAGAAGCTTTTTGCTGGAAACCCTGCGCTTGAGATGTCAGAGGCTGATAGACAACAAGTTCATAGTGGAGCCGATTATCTTCTAGCTGCTCTTCGGTACTGAGTAGCATATTTTCAACTTTAAACTGACTGTAGAGTTTGTTTCCTAACCACCAAGCATCAATTAGAGTTCCATCTTTCTCATCAATCACAAAGTGGCCAGTACTCTGATTTTTAGCAACTAATTCATAATTGCGTACCAGCTTTTTCGCCCCTGTTCCGTAGGTGATTTGCCAAGTGTAGCGCATGGGGTTTTGAGAGACTGGTTTAATTCGCAGCGTCATTGGTACAGTTTGAGACTTTCCTTGTACAGTGCGATCGTACATGATGCCGCTCCATGTACCTTGCCAATTCTGAGGAAAGGAATTACTCGACAGTGCAGCAGTTGGTATAATACTGACGCTTACGAATATCAAAAAAGATATCAATATCCCAAGGAGGAAACGGCGCTTTAGCATAAAAAACTATTCCATACTAATAAACACATCTTAGTAGGATCGAGATGTATTTAGGTTCTTCAGTACTTGTTATGCTAAATTGTTAGTTAAAAGCTGAAATAAATAAAAACCATAGCATCCAGACATCAATAAAACATTTGATGTAATTGACGTATAAAGCATATTTGCTGTTAACTTTAAGTACAAGAAATATATTTTTGTTGTATTTACAGTTATGGTCAGGAAACAAGATATTAAAATCCTAACGGAGCTTCTTGATTTAAAAGATGTGAAAGTTATATCACATCGGATTCATGATGGGATAGGAATGATCTTACAAACTGAATCAAAAAAATCTTGCAGTACTTGTCCT
>LXQD01000320.1 GCA_003326215.1 Nostoc minutum NIES-26
TAACCTGGCAAATAAAACATTAGCGAAATAGCTGGTGGGTATATCAACCGTGCTTTTGATTAGCAATAGAAATCACTACGCTCAAGTACCACTTCACCGTAATCTGGCACCCAGGCAACCCAGGCCACTGGGGATTCCTGGCAGAGCAACTTGGCTTCCTCAAAGGCATAGTCACTGGGTGGTTGGAGCAACTTTACCCAGGTATCTCGGTTGTACGTGATGTGGCAGACGGGGTTCCAACCTGAAGTGAGCTGGTTTGCCAGAGTCGGAGCGGCCGAATTAACCGAAACTGTTTGATGGGACATAGGCTTTCTGGGTCTGTAATCTACTAAAACTTGCAAGCATTACTCTTTCCAACTAGACCAGAAAGAGTAAAATAAATAATTTCTGTATCTATATTTACAAAATTGGGGGTAAATAGCTCAATCACCCTGAATAAATTAACAAATCCTGACATAAGAGATAATAAGTCCTGATTTATTGCTTATGATCCTGTTCAAAATTCTGGTTATCCTGCATACTCTGGGAGCCACCGTCTGGACGAGTGGGCATTTGGTGCTTACCATTACGCCCCATCGTTGATACCTCGGCTCAAACACGACCAGCTAAATTTTGCAGTACGGATATTAGTATTAGGCATCACAAAGGCAGTACAGACGAAGTTATTCGATTTCGATAAAAAGTAGCATTTTAGTACTACAGATATATTGACTTTAGTAGTGTTAATCCAATCACTCTTGGCTTGGTAGCGTTCGCGTTTGAGCGTTGCAAGAGCGATCGCTGTTATAAAGCCAGTATTAGGCAAGGTATAGGTTAAGCCGAAGTATTGAATCGCAGATGTTACACAAGCGATCGCTCTTGCTGAAAAGAAGTACGATCGCTCCTCCTCAAACGCAACATCCTATTGAGCGATGCCGTTCTGGGCTGTTTGGAAGACTGGAAATGCAGAGTTAGCGATCGCGCTTTTGGTGATTTTGACAGTGATTCTGGTCGGGCATTCGTATGAAAGCCGTTTTCCCTGAAAGAGTGGGCATAATAACGAAAAACCCACAATGCAAAATAATAGTCAAAAGCAAACTAGACAAACATTTAAATGGCAAAGGATTCTACTGCTGACTGCTGTTGGTTTTATTGCTGTGATGGTACTAGGAACCGTTCATCATGAATGGCGAAAGCGGGACGGTTGGTGTATGCGCTTTTATCCAGATGGGAAGCAGCAAACTCTGTACGGAGCTGAATGCCAAAAGCCAGCAAGTTAGGCAATCCCAAGCCAAACTCAAACGCAATGTTTCTCTAACCAATGGTGATTTAGTATCTCTAGAAGAACTGCTGTTCAATGCAGAAGCTATTGACTGAGAACATTTTGTGACACTGCTTACCCGGAAGCGGTCGCCCTGGTGGCAGATGAAACTATATGTTTTATAGAATGGACAGCCGCAGAAATTGAACCAGAATATGCCGAAGAATTGGTTAATATTCAAGTTCAACTAGCTAGGTGGAAATTAAAGTTTGGTAGTCTTTGGTCTAATGAGAGCGAACGCAAAAATATATCGGAGCAAGCTAGTGCTTGGTCAGAGCGAGTATTAGATATGTCAGGGTTATTGTCCGAAACCATCTAAAATTCTATTGAAAGACTGTTGCCTTCACCTGTATAAATACTCAAATGCTCTTTAATTCCCCAGATATCTATTCGATTTTGAGCCAAACTCAACGCTTGCGAGTTAGTGATGGCGAGATTAAACCTGTTTTAGATGGTTGCAGCCATACTTCAAAGTTGCTCGTACTCATTTGGTCGCAGCTGGGGGATTTTGATAATTTAGAATATGCTTGGTGGTTGCAAAGAGAAAAAGAACAGATCCAAGCCACAGGAATTACAATTCGCGCTATTGGAATTGGCGATCGCAATTCTGGAATCAAGTTTTGTGAATATACGGGTTTCCCTCAAGAATGGTTATTTGTAGATGCAAAAGCCCAAATTCACAGCCTTTTAGGTCTTTATCGCGGTTTATCTCTACAATTCCCTTTGCTATCAACTTCACAAACAGCTTGGCTAAATTTAATGCTCATGTGTGCAGGGATTGGTAGCCCAGGAACGTTGAAAGAAGTTTTTCGGGGTTATAAAGGTGATAAAAAAGCACCGCAATTAATTGCTGATGAAGAAGTTGTCAGGGGTACGCCATTACCACCAATCAAAGGTGCATTTTTCAAAGCGGCTGGAGGAAAGGGTTTTCAGCGACCTTTTGAACTAGCAACCTTGCGCCTACGAAACATGACTGAAGTTTTGAGCAACTGGAAGATTTACGTACCAGACTCATCTTATTTGACACAACGCGGCGGAACTTTTCTATTTGATTCTCAAGGGCAATTAATTTATGAACATCGCGATCGCTCTATTCTGGGTTTTGCCGAAAATATGAGTAATCCTTTATCGTTTCTGTATAAATAATCCATTTAGGTGCTTGTACTTGTTGAAATTTGCTTATACGTTGTACTTTTGTCAATTGAGGTCGTTGCGGTTATTGATGAGGTGGGACGAGCAGACAGCACTTTTAAAAATTGGCGTTGTATAAATGTGGAATGAGTCATGCAAATACAGGTATTTCGGTATACTTTAATATTGAATTAATATCGAATAGAACTGCTGTATTCTATGAAATTAAGTTTTCTATATAAAACCTTAACATTAGTTAGCCTTTACTTACCTATACCCTTAAGCATGATTGCTAACCTTTTGGTTATAGCAAATACAGTTCATACTACCGCAAATAGCATTAGCCCCAATTACACTTGCTGTTAGTAATGATGGGAAAATGCTTCTGAGTGGTGGTTACGACAATAGTTTTCAATCAGGTGGAGTCAGAACTACAGATGGTAAAAGTTTTAAAGCTTGGGATTTGACTACAGGAAAGCTAGTTCATAATTTGTCTTAATGCCATCCATCCTACCCGGATATTTGCATTCCACCCAATTCGCCTGATTTGAACTGCCCTGATATTCCTGATCGCAGATTTAGAGTGCTTCCACCAGATCCGCACGGGTTTGATAGAGATGGAGATGGTGTGGGTTGCGAACGGTGACAATTAGAATTAGCCTGTGAAAAATTTGATAGTAATTCCGTCAATGGAAATAATAATCGAGGTAGAGGTAATAGTAACAATCTTTTAGTAGCCTAAAAGCACTAAATTCAACTAGAAATACTCAATGACATATCAGGGCGTAGTTTTGGATGTAGACGGGACGTTGGTTCTGAGTAATGATGCTCATGCTCAAGCTTGGGTAGAAGCATTCAAAGAATTTGGTTACGAAGTGAAGTTTGAGCAAGTCCGACCACTGATTGGTATGGGAGGCGACCAAATTATTCCACAGTTTGCACCTGGGCTGACGGATGAACAAGGTCAAGGCAAACAAATAGCCGATAAACGCAAAAAACTAATCATCAACAAGTTTGCGTCCAATCTGGTTTGCACCAACGGAGCGCGGCAGTTAATACTGAAGATGTTATCAACCGGGTTGCGTTTGATCATCGCAAGTTCAGCAAAGAGTGAAGAACTATCAGTTTTGTTAAAAGCTGCACAGGTCGATGACCTCCTCAGCCAGGAAGAAGCAACCACATCTAGTGATGCCGAAAATTCCAAACCTGCTCCCGATATTGTCGAAGCCGCTGTGAGCAAACTGAATATGCCACCAGCTTCTCTAGTAATGTTAGGCGATACTCCTTATGATATTGAGTCGGCAAATAATGCTGGGGTAGATGTGATTGCTTTTCGCTGTGGTGGCTTCGATGATAGCCAATTAAAAGATGCGATTGCTATCTACGATGAGCCGGCTGACTTGTTAAGCCACTACGACACTTCTCCTCTAGCTACAAAAACAATGATGAGAACGTAATTTAGTCGCTGTTGGGGCGATTGCTCTACATAGTATCGTCTATCCAGCCGCACTCTGGGTTTGGGCAATCCCAATGCACCCTAGAGGTGTAATCTCGCTCAAACTCATACCCACATTGTGGACACCTGCCAGTAAATAACGGATGCCAGTCAAGTAATTCTAACTGTTGCTGTTGTGTCCAACGTTGGCGAGGCTGTAGAATCAACTCGCCATTGTAGTAGGTTGTGCCTTCTGGCTGCCATAGTTCCTCAACTGGGGCATTTGGGTAAGGTCGAAAGTCTAAGCAGCGATCGCCCTCGACCCCTGTTGGATGAATGGCACAGACGATATGAGGGTTATGAGAGTAAAGTAGACAGTGAGCGCACCTGGGATTTTTGGCATATTATCAACAATACAACCTGCTGTTGCCTTTAAGAATATTGAGTGAGTGTTGAGTCTAAAAGTATTAAAGTTGTCTAAAAAACTTCATAAATTGCAGCACATAAGTTGATAAACTACTTAGAGTTAGTTAATAGTAATAGTGCTAATTTTGACAAATGCAAATAGATGAAATTCTAGTCCAGCTAGAAAATAATACCAGAAAATTTCCGCGTTTAGCTTTAGAAAGAGCTATTGAAGAAAAGGAAATTCTCACACCTATATTAATAGAAACCTTAGAAAAGCAGAGTAACAATCTAGAGGAGCTATTAGAAAAAGAAGACTATATTTTACATATCCATGCTTTATATTTACTGGCGCAATTTAGGGAAGTATCAGCGTATCCTACAATTATCAAGTTTTTTTCAGTTACCGACGATGTTGCATTAGATGTAACAGGAGATATAGTAACTGAGGATTTAGGCAGAATACTCGCGTCCGTTAGTGGCGGAAATATTGAGCCGATAAAACAACTTATAGAGAATTCAAAAGCTAATGAATATGTAAGGGGTGCTGCATTAGAAGCATTATTAGTTTTAATAGCTCAAGAAGTAATTCCTAGAGAAGAAGTCATCCAATATTATGCCAAGCTGTTTTCTACTTTAGATAAAGAAGATTATTATATCCAAACTACTTTAGTAATCAATAGCGCACAGCTTTGTGCAGTCGAACTGCAAGAACAAATAGATCGGGCTTTTGAACAAGAATCAGTTGATTTGTTTTTTATTGATCGAGAAGATGTAAGTACTTATTTAGTAGTAGAAAAAGAAGAAGCTTTAAATAGATTACGTAACGAGCCAAAGTATTCTTTTATTAAAGATGTTATTTCAGAAATGGAGAATTGGAGTTGTTTTCAACTACAAGAGAGAGAGCTATCCTCTGACATTTTTATTCCAGAAGGATTTAGCTTTGGAGCATCTAAAAAATCCAAAAATAAAGCTAAAGATAAGAAAAAGATGCAAAAGCAATCTCGGAGAAAAAATCGTTCTAAGAGCAAGTAAATTATCATTAATTTGAGAAACTAATTATCAAATAAAGTAAGTATCGAACTAGTTATAAAAATGCCAATACAGTACATCAATAGAAAAGAACAGGTATATTATCTTTATCAAGGTATCACCAAAACTGGTAAACCAAAGTATTTCTTCTCCATGAAAGATGAAGGAAATATATTAGAAGCTATACCTGATGGCTATGAAATTTATGAAAATCCTAACGCTCAAGTTTTTCTGCGAAAAGTTCAACCTCAAATTATTACTGATGAAGAAAAAATGATTGTAGAGTCAGGAATGAATAAATTTTCTAGATTACAGGATTATCAGGTAGATATCAAGCAAGAAATAATTACTATATATACACCTAATCAGAATGTTAATTTATTATCAGAACTGCTTAGTTACTCTTCAGGGGATAAATCAAAAGAGGCAGAAACTATACTCAAGCGTTCTATTTCTTACTCACCAATGCTTCAGTTTGTTTTAATTGATGAACCCAAACGGATATTTATCACACAAAGATACTGCTTTTTAGGAAGAATTGATGATTGGATTCAAATTGGTGAGCCAAGCAACCTTAATAATCTTGTAAAAAACTATGTAAAGCACTTAGGACAAGAGTCATTCTTTGAACTTCATTAATAATGCTCAAAAACTGAGAAAATTTTTCAGATTATTTTTCTTCGTTAGGATACCAACCTGCCGGAATTACTCGAAAATCCCAAACATCTTTAAAAACATATACACGTCCGATCATTTCTGATGGAGAGAGTAAATTCTTATCGCCTTCTTTCCAATCTTTTTTGTCAACTGTCCCCATAACTATATAATTCCGATGATTTTAGGGTTTGTCTGGATGAAAGCAGCAGCCATCAATGCTTCGATTTCTTGTTTCTTGGTAATGATTAAATCACAGCTTGGACAATATTTACATTGTTTGTTTAGGAGAAATAACTGTTGTGGCTCAATATGAATGACTAAAGAAAATTTCGGAACCGGGTGTGGCTGCGTTATTGCAGTGAGAAATATTTTGGCGCACATCGAACACCGCCTAAGTCGGTACGGCAATCGAAATATATACTACCAAAGCGTTCGTTATTCAATTTACTCACATTGAGTTTTGAGAAGTGTACTCGCACACCACCAAAAAAATCAATGCTTTTCTAGGATGCAGAAGAGTGCTTTGGGAAGTGGATCGAGTGTCCCATGATAGACCGTCTGTTTAGCCGAACGCAGATCAAATCGCTCTGTAAATAATTGCTGAATCTCCTCTGGCGTAAAGCGGTAAGGGCCTTGTTCTCGTGTTTCCAAGTGAGAGAAGCATTTCAACAACAGGTAGCCTTTAGGCTTTAACAAGTTCGCAACTGTTTGTACGTAAGTCCTTCTACTTTGGGGTGGCAGAACGTGGAAGCATCCTCTGTCGAGAATCAAGTCAAAAGATTGTTCCAGACGACTGTTAAGAATATCATCTTGCTGAAACGAAATTTCTAATCCCTTCTGGTTTGCTTTTGCTACCGCCTGACGAATGGCCGCCTCTGACAAATCTGTCGCTACCATCTGGAATCCTCGTTCGGCTAGCGCGATCGCTTGGGTTCCTGGCCCTGTTCCTAAATCCAGCATTAAACCATTGCTTAATTCAAGGTTGAGGAGGGCTTCTTTGACATCTGGATCTAAGCTAGGGTTGAACCAGGGCATGGTTTCAACGGCTTGTTCTTGATAGAGCGCTTCCCAGTTTGGAAATTCTCGTTCAGTCATCATGATTTACCTTTTCTATTTATATTAGCTTTATTCTCATGCTTAAATACAAAAAAATCTTTCTTTCAGCTATTAAGTTAATGTATATTTGTGGTATTTAGTCTCTTCCTAAAATTTTGTAAAAATTCTCTCAAAAGTTATTTTTTAGGTTTTAAAAAAGTTATATCAACAAAAGGTTAATTTTCTGCATTGCGCTTATAAAGTGTGGTAAAGTTATTGTGTATAATCTTCTTAAAAGTATTATGTTTTCTGTTCAAGCGCTTGATTTTATAGATATTTTAAGGTTCCATAAGTAAGAAGTGATTAATAATTTTTACAATTACATTTACTTTATTTTTTAAATGTTTCAGATAGAAATAACTGCTATTATTGATGGGTCTTTGGTGCTAACAATATGAGTAACCCTATTTCACATGAAGAAGAGCCAGACTTTCATTTATCTATTCAAGAGAGCTTAAAACAACTTTCCGCTCAATTGGAGTCTCCTTTGGACGAAACATCAGTCATGCAAATATACCAGAATGTATCCGAGCTACTCAGCCACCTTTCCCCATCACCCCTGACTTTTGCCCGTGTTGCAGGAACATTACTGGTTTACCAAGTTCAAAACATAGAACCTGAAGAGATAAAGTGGTTTAATATCCAAGTGAAACAATGCTTAGACGAAGAAGAACTTGAGGAGTTGATTGAATCCATCTATCGCACTGATACTTTGTAATTGCTCTGTGCCATTGCAGCGGTTAAACTACAGAAATCGAAGAACATAAACTCGTTCTTGTCCCTGTCGAGATCAAGACACAGGTGAATTTTGTCAGTGTCAACTTTATACGCGTGTTTGCCGTGCCAATGGTTGGTTCCAGTTCGCTCACAATCGTAACTGTTGGCATAAATATCAACTCTGATAGCTTTTTGAACTATATTTTCAATTGATGCGCCTGATGCGTCTTCAAGCTCAAGAAATTGGCAAAGTAATTGTAAATTCAGTTCCTCGACCTTCTTGAGACATAAATCTGAGTTGTCCTTTGTGTTTTTCTTCCACAATTTGGCGAGAAATCAGTAGCCCTATTCCTGTACCTTTACCAAGAGCTTTTGTAGTGAAAAAGCGATCGAATATCTTCTGTTGAATTTCTAATGACATTCCTATACCATTATCTGCTATCTGAATTTCAATCTCCTGATTAGTTACAGATGTTTTAATCCGAATTTCAGGATTACTAGATTGCGTTTCTTCTAAAGCATCAATCGCATTTGCTAAAATATTCATAAACACTTGATTCAACAATCCTGAGTAACACTCTACAAGTGGTAATTCTCCATATTCTTTAATCACTTCAATTCTGGGACGAGATCCTACACCTTTCAACCGATGTCCCAAAATAGTTAGCGTACTTTCTAATCCATCATGGATATTATTCTGCACTTTGACTGTGGCATCAGAACGTGAGAAATTTCGCAGCGAAATCGAGATGTCTTGTATTCGTTCTACACTTAATTTCATGGAATTGAGTAGTTTTGGTAAATCTTGTAATGCAAACTCAACATCAGCATTTGTTAGCGTTTGGGCTAAATTTTGTGCTGCCTCCGGGTAAGACTGCTGATAAAATTCAATTACTTGCGTTAACTCAGACACGTACTCAAACGCTGGCACAAGGTTATTTACCAGGCATCCAATTGGATTATTGAGTTCATGAGCAACACCTGCTACTAGTTGCCCTAACGCTGACATCTTCTCACTTTGAACTAAATGTAGATGTGATTGCTGTAACTCCTGCAAAGCTTGTGAAAGTTCAGCAGTTCTTTCCTGCACACGCTGTTCAAGAATCTCATTTCCCTGCTGTAGCTGTACATTTTTTCTCTGAAGCATTTTCGTCATCTGCCGCATTTGTAAGTGAATCTTCACCCTAGCCAGAACTTCTTGTTCTTCAAAAGGCTTTGTAATGTAATCCACTGCACCCAACGACAGCCCTTTAACTTTGCTATCTATATCTGCCAGTGCTGTTGTAAAAATGATAGGGATGTTATTTATTGATGGATCTGCTTTTAAGCGGCTACAGGTTTCAAAACCATCCATCCCTGGCATCTGCACATCCAATAAGATCAACTCAGGAGGCTGCTGCTGAACAATTTTAATTGCACTAGCCCCATCCATAGCCATACGAATTTTCAAACCAAATTGTTTGAGTGCTTGGGACAGCACCGATAGGTTGGTTGGGTTATCATCCACAATTAAGATAAATCCGCTTCCTGAGTAATGCATAATTTGCTCAAAACTACTAACTAAAAATAAAAAAAGCAAAATTTAGAAATTATCAGTTCGAGACAAAGTATTTTATGAATGTTGCTAGCACATTCAATTCACAGCCTTCAGCCAAGTCTAGAATTTTTTGAGCAAAGATAGACATTTGCGGTTCTGTCTGCTTAAGTTTTTCAGTTATTTCTATCAGTTCATCCAAATCTCCCATTTCGACTAACTGATTTAAATGCTGCAAGACCTCTGTTGATGGTGCTATGATAACTTCTAAATTTTTTAGCCCACTAATGTTAGTTTCTGCTGTAATATGTTCAGTTTTATTTTCATAAATCCAATCCAATTTGAGGTAAAGTTTAATCAACTGAAGTAGACTCTCAGCTTCAATTGGTTTTGGTAAAAATTCATTTGCACCTGCATCTACACTTTTGAACTGATCCGCTTCAAACACACTCGCAGAGGAAGCAATTACCACTGTATCTTTAAACTGAGATAGCTGACGTAAATGCCTGAGCATCTCAAACCCATCCATGATTGGCATGACTAAATCTGTAACGATCAGATCGGGATTGATCGTCACAGCTTTGTCCAATCCGTCTTGACCATTGATAGCTTCCACTACCTCAAACCCAATCGGTTCCAGCAGACTGGTTAAAACGGAACGATTTTCCCATCGGTCATCAACCACCAGCAGCTTACGCATTATTCCTTGATAACCAATAATCCTACCCTGCTCAACGGCTCTGGAAGAATTTGCCCAATCTTGAGCTGACGGCAATTCTACATCAAACCAGAAAGTGCTACCTTTTCCCCATTCGCTTTGTACCTCTAATGTACTATCCATCAACAGAGCAATTTTTTGACTGATGGCCAAGCCAAGTCCAGTTCCTTGAGCTTGTATTTTGGCATTTCCCACTTGTTCAAATGGCAGAAAGATTTTCTCTAAATGCTCTGGTTTCATGCCAATGCCTGTATCCTGAATCTGGAAACGAATCTTGTAGGTATTTTGACTTGATTTTTCTCTATTTAATATCTGGAATGTGACACTGCCTTGCTCTGTGAATTTAACAGCATTTCCTAGCAAATTAATCAGTACTTGGCGTAGGCGCTTTTCATCAGCTCGAACTCCTATTGGTAAGTCTGCATCCGCTTGATAAACGAAAGCAATTCCTTTTTGTTCGGCACGAATTCGACAAATTTCGCCAATTCCTTGCACAAAAGAGGGAAAATGGAATTCACTCAGACTCAGTTCCATTTTCTGTGCCTCAATTTTAGCCAAATCGAGAATATCGTTAATCAGCATTAACAGATGAGAGCCGCATTGGTGAATAATGCTGATTCCTTTACGCCCCTTAGGAGTCATTGGTTCTGAGCGTTGAAGAATTTGGGCATAACCCAAGATCCCGTTGAGGGGCGTGCGTAACTCATGACTCATATTGGCCAAGAACTCACTCTTGGCTTTATTCGCATTATCTGCCGCTTCTTTGGCATTTTTTAGTTCCGCTGTACGTTGTTCTACCCGTAGTTCCAGCATAGAATTGGTTTTTTCCAAAGCCGTAAAAGAATCTCTCAATTGTTGTGCCATGCGGTTAAACGATTGGGCCAGTACGCCAAGTTCTTTTACTCCTGAGATTTTTACTTCTTGCTCTAACTGTCCCTGCGCGATCGCTTCTGATGCCCGACTCAACTGTAGAATTGGTCGCGTAATCCAACGAGAGGTGTAAATTCCCAAAACAGTTGCTAACCCTAATGCACCTAGACATAACCAAATAGTATTGATAGTGTTAGCGTTAATTTGCCCCATAAAATCTGATTCAGGCATCGCCACTACAATTAACCAATCTAGTCCCCATTCATCCTGCCAAGGCGAGATTTGTACAAACTGGCGCTGTCCATTGAGCATGAATTCTAACTGCTGACTGGTTTGAATAGTTGTTAGCTGACCAAATTTCTGACTCAGGTAGTTTGATGTAGCTTGAATTAAAGTATCTTGAGTTTGATTACCCTGCAATCGTTGTGGCTTTTCATTAATGACTGAGAACACTGGAGCATTGCTGGAGCTTGCTACCAATAACCCTGTATGCTCCAAAATAAAAATTTTGCTTGATTTACTAACTTTAATTTCACGCAGAAAGTCACTAATTTGTGAAAGGCGCTGCTCTACACCAATACTACCCACGAGATTGCCTTGTTTGTCATAAATTGGTCGGCTAGTAGCAATCGACAACGGATAGTTATTTGTTTCCCATTGATAAATCTCACTCCATCCTGGTTTGCCAGTTTCAACACTCTTGGCATACCAGCCTTCTTTTTGATATTGGTAATTTTTGGTAATTTCAAATAATTTGATTGGACTGCCTTGAGTATCAGTTGCGTAGTTATACAGATCGGTATTCTTATAGCGTTTAGGCAGTACCAAACTAATATCTGGGTTGCCGTGATTCGGAATTTTAGATTCACGATAATATCCAGAAGCAATAAAGTTTCCTGTTTTAGACCCGTAAAGAATATAACCAACGTTGTAAGTTTTTACTTGTTTAAAGAAGAATTTTGCTAAATTGTCTGAATTTTTTGCGTCCAGTAATCCTAAATCAAACTGTTCGCCATTAATTTGTGTTAAGTAACGAGTAGCTGCTGCATAACTATCAAGCTGTTGCTCTATGCGATGACTTACTTCAGTCTGTAATTTAGCAGCCAGTTCGTTGACTGCTTTCTGACCGTTTCTTAGAGAAAAGTACCCAGTTAGTCCTACTGCTGTAAAAATCTGTAATATGAATGGAACGACTAAGATAGTCTGCAAAGGAATTTTCTCAGTTACCTTGAAAATCACTTGAATTCTAGGCTTACACAGCATAAAAATAAAACAGCTTTAACACAAATATATTTTTATATTTCCCATCTCTAGGGTGTGAGTAGCAATGGATGCGAAAACCGGGATCAGAAAATTGCTCTCTAAGTGTAGCGAACTGCAATAAATATAAAGATAAGTAGTCTATTGGAGAAAGATAAGTTGCCTATTGGTTTGCAACTGCAACTCGCGAACCAAATTCCCTTTTCCACATTCCATGAAAAGTCAGGTCAAGTTGCAATAGATATTATTTGCCTCACACTCGGAAATTGCAAAATAACTGACGAGTAGTAACGGTTTTGATGGAAAAGTGAAATACTCCGATCTACACACCCACCAACCAATCGCACCCCACCGTCCGACAACCGTCCGCAAAGCTCACCCACACTTGCCACTGCTCTAAGTACGCATTCCAGAAAGGCTCACCATCAGCAATCCCAATCGCTTCACCCACTTTGGAAACGAGTTCAGTGTAGAAGGAACCAGCACTTTCTAATCCCTGCCGCAGCTTCAGTCTCAGCCCCTTCCAGCCTCCAACAGCCTCATCTGATGTTTGGGGATTATTGTGTGTGTCACTGACTTGGGTTTGTAACTCTATATTATTAGTGACTGACACCAACTCCCGATTTAACCACTTCTGGAAAATCACATTCCGCCCATCATCAGAAGCTACAAACTGGTAAACGCTCTCACGATTACCTCTTGGCCCCAACCTTCCCATGTAAGACAACCGCAAATCAATCTTGTCCAATAATTTTTGAGCGATCGCAATGGGAGTCAATTGTTCTGAGACAGTCACGTTCAAACAAGTCTTGATGAGATAACGATTCTTTACTGCGATCGCCTTAAATTCCCGCATCACCTCATCAGAACCCCGCAACTGCTCCCCAGATGTGAGCAATTGCAACAAATTCAGTTTTTCCAACAACAGCACCGACGACAACATCTGCCCCTTGTTGAAGTCAGGTTTCCAGACAGCATTCTCCCCAGCTTCCGCCTGTGCCTTCGCTCGTCTGCTGTCCCGGCTGCTCACAAACTCGCGCCCCACAGTCAAGTAATAGTGCAGCCGCAGTTGAGGATACCAGCCGTCGTCGTCTTTCTCGACCAATTCGGGTGTCACTTCCACTTCATAACGCCGGGACAATTCGGCTTTCCGTTGCTGGTATCTTTCCTCTTTCGTCTTCACCCGCTTTTCTTGCAGCTTCTTGAGTTCGGCATCAGACACATCATCAGAATCAGAAACCCCCTGGCATTCCCCAGAGTACAATTCTTTAGATGCAGCTTTCACTTCCTTAACGACTTCCTTGGTTTCGTCGGGGTCACAATCATCCGCATCAATAATCGTATACCCATCAGCCGCCAAACCCTTCAGTACAAATTCCTGATAGCGGCGCATTTCAACGTTGATGACCGCACCTCGTTTACCCCAGGTCTGCAAAGATTCGGGTTGAAAGTTTTGGTCAATGAACGAGTAATCATCATTATCAGCCGCCGACAATAGAGCAATATTGGCTTGTGTTGCGATATCCTGACTCCGCAACAATCCACCCATTGAAGTTGAACCATTGCCCACAATCCCCATACCGTACCGACTAACCCAGATGTGGCGGTCAACAGTTTCCCTGAGCCTTGCTAACATCTGCCGCACAGAATCCACAGGCTGTACTCCCTGGAAAATACCCCAGACTCCATCAAAATGCCCTTGGATATCGATAGATACGCCAGTTTCTAGACTGGGTGAGGCTATCACTAAATCATACTGTGTGAGGATTTCGTTTAGATGGGCAATACACTCAAAAGCTGGGTGTTTCGGTTCTAAAACAGAATGGCTATCAATCCGCAGAATTCGTAAGTGGGGAAATTTACGCCGAAACCGTTGCTCTAATGCCTGAGTACCCCATTTAGACTTAGCTTTTTGAGCAGAGCAGCACAATAAATGATGTCCTCCCGACGCGATCGCTCTATCAAGTGCAGCAATCAAATTCTTGGGGTTGCTACCGGAGTAGTTGAAACACTTGCCAGACACGGGCTGGTAATTATTTACGATCACAAAGGGATTGACTTTATATTCTCCAGCCAGAGAAAGAATGTATTTCACATCGGTATCTGATACATCGGCAGAAGATAGGTAAATTTTACCGCGATCGCTGCCCAAGACATTTTGGATCAGCTGCTTGAAATTCCTAAGTATGGACACCCGCCGCTTGGCTACATCTGTAGTAGAGTTGAGCAAATGCCAGAAAACTTGGTCGCATTCGTCAATAATCACGATATCGTTTGACCAGTCGTTGGGATTGAATCGAGCTTGACTATCCTTGTGCAACGAATCCACGCACACGCCATAACCTAACAAGCCACCTGTGTCTGATGTGTGAATCTCGCTGACATAATCAACGCCGAAGCGATTGCACAAAGCCTCACCCAATTGAATGCGGTGAGTGATGATGAGTACCCGCCGCCCTTGATCGTGTGCTTTTTGCACCTCTTGGGACAACCACTCTGTTTTCCCCGTTCCCTTTGGCGCTTTGAGGACAATCAGCTTTTCGCCTTCGGGAACGAGCAACTGACCCAAGAATCTTTGGTTGAGTGCGATCGCAGGAGGATAACTCAACAAGGTGAATAACTTGATTTCCCATAACTCCAGGGTTTCGGCTGTATTGTACAGGGCATGGAAAGCCGCCTCACCATGAGCCACGACAAAATCATCAACTCCTTTTTCTGTCCCTGGTAGGTCAATCACTCGCAGCTGACAGCCTTCATTTATGAGTAGTCGCCCCATACGACTAATCGCGGTTCGCACTCTCTGGACTGTTTCGGGTTTGGTGTCGCGGTCAAAGCAAATGTTAATTTGTCGGCCTTGTGTGGCAAAATGCTTCAAGTCAGGAATCAGAGATGGCTTACCAGTGGCAGTCCCGTATTCATCAGAGGGTGTGCGGTAGCCAGCGTTTACTCCAGGAATGGCGATCGCAGCATACCCGACACTCAACAAGCAAGCTGCCTTTTTCGCCCCTTCGACAATTATTATTGGTACATTGTTCTTCCAAACCCAATGCCAAAAGCCTCCTGGATGTAGTAAGTCTTTAGCAGTGATGGGAATACCACAGCGATTCGACACTTTTACCCAAATCTTTTTTGTGACTTGTAAAAAGAAGGCACGAGTTTGTTCTCTATATGGATGCTCGTATTTTATGTGTTTGTAAATTTTCTGCGGGTCGCGCCGGGGCTTGTCTGGTTTGAAGCAACCCCAGAGCATTTGTTGATAATCGTTGAGTGGATCGATACCACTACACCACCAGCCCCCTAATTCAATATGCTGGTACTTCTTCAAGTCCCTGTCCCGCAGTCGTCCATCGTTACGCCGGGAGATTTTGTCGCTGTACAAAAGGTAATCGTATGGTGTTGTGCCAAAGAGCGATCGCACATTCAAGGCAATCAGTTCTTCGTCAACGCCACTGTCGAGCCATTCAGTTAAGTGATGAGATTCGAGACTCATATTTCCTCCTGTAGACACATGGAAAAGTCAGCGGTATGACTCCATACCGCTTTGGAATACTCAAGAAATAGGCAGTGGTTAAAAAACCGTTACTCGAAGTTCAGGACTTGTTGTGATTACTTGTAAATAGAGCAGCAGTAGTACACCTGAACTAAGACACGAATACTTTACACTATTTTGAAAAAACTAGTTGGTACTTCAAGCAGAGCAACTGATAATGTTAGTGATTTATTTGCCCCCTACGTGCGGTCGAAAAGTCAGATTAATTCGTGTAGTCACAAAGAAGTTAGTTTTGGGTACTTGATGTAAATGCGTAGCTTGACAGCCTGGGTGCATGATCAACAAGCTGCCATGCTCTAACCAGAAGTCAGTTGGCTTACCTGCGATGGGTTTGATTTGAAATTTCCTGATTGCACCCAGACTAACGGATGCAATGGCTGGGTTATTCCCCATCGAAGGCTCTTTATCTGCGTGCCATCCGATACTGTCTTGGTTATCCCTGTACTGATTTCCAATGACAATTCTGAATTCATATCCAGTCATGGCAGTGATTCTGTCTCGGAGTTGGGCTAATGAATCTGTCCAGGGCAGTGGTCGCAAAAACACGCTATTTGAGTAAAGGTAATCACAACCTTTGTCACCATAGATACATTCAAGACGAGGCACAGGAATAATTTTCCCGACCATTTTGATGTAGTTCTGCTGCCACTCCAATTGCAAACAGTGTTGGTATAATTCGTTGGCTTCTTGAAGGGTCAAAAAGTTGGGGTAGTAAGTAACTGGTAGGGTTGGGACAGATTCAGGAAATAAATTGAGTTGTTGCATACTTCGTTCTCCTTGCTATTCAGCTAGCGATCGCTTTATCTTTGGAATTGCTAGAGAAAACCTCAATTAACACGCTTTCGGGATACAAGCCAACTTTCCCGAATCTTGGGTCATGAATGCGTTCTACTTCGATGCCTTGCTTACGACACAAGGCACTAGCCTTTTTCCCCTTAGCACTTGCGTCTTTAGCTGAGATTTCCAAGCCTTGTAAGGTAGCGAAACCCACGATACTGTACTTATGTCCACAGGGTGTATTGAAACGGTCTTGCTCAATCTCCACATCCTTGAGCCGGGAGAGTATTTCAGCTTGCTGTTGTTGTTGCTGGAGTAGACGTTGCTCTTGTTCTGCCATCTGTTGTGCGATCGCAGCGAGTAACTGGATTTGGGTCAGGGCAGTTTCATGGGAAGTCGCAGGTTTAGCCCAGCCTAACTTTTCTTGAATCCAAGCCCGAATACCAATAGCGTTGAATGAACGGCATACCAATCTTGCTTGGGGGTTGCAATACCGATTAGCATCAAAAGCGTAGTATTCCAAAATGATGGCGATCGCTATGTCAGGAATACCATTCTTTTTCCATTGCTTTAGTTCCGCAGATTGAAAACCATGCTGCATAAGCATTACAGCTAATTTAGAAGGTTTTTGTTCCGCATTCTCTAGCGTATGGCGAATCGCTTTTTCATCAACTCCCGCCAGTCTTGCAGTTGCTCTGACGCTGGCTTTAGCTTTGCCTGATGCGTCAACTTCTATTTCTTCTTTAATTTGCTCGATGATTTGGGTAACTTCAATTTGCGACATAGTTTTATTTGTGTGATAAGTAAAAAGTTTTGCATTGGGGCTTAGACATTCACGCGCACTAAGTCTTGTTCTCGTACTAAAGAAAAGCGATTGGTCGTGATGAGTGGTTGTTCAAAAGCGGGTAATGCCAACTCGACCAAATAAAACCAGGACTTCTCGATTAACTCAATCCCCAGAACTAGCCTTTGCTTTGTGCCGTGATGAGGAAATTGCAACAGTACACTATCGCCTAGTACGAAGGCTGGTTTTTTCACAGTCCTGGCTTGCATCTGCCCAGTGCCGATGATTTGATGTTTTGTTGCATAGATGAAATCATCTTTGACCTCGACAACGTAATTCCAATAATCGCAATACCACTGCACCCCGCAGCAGTAACCGAATGTCCGATTGTTTTTGAGGTATACTTTCTCCAACAAGTTGACTTGAACAGGTGGCATTTGATTACCCCAAGGTGGTGAGAGATACCAACATCTTTCTAAGTCTGTAATTGATTTCATGACGCTTTCCCCTTCAAAAGATATTTGATTGCTTCGGTGTCGAGTGCAGCAATACGTTTTTTGATTTGATGCGGTGGGTTTTCTAGAAACTGTTTGAGATGAGAAATGCCAATCTCGTAATGCTTTGGACAACGCTTGTTTGCCTTTAGCCAACCCCGATTAATCCAGATGCGAACTATAGATAAATTCAGCGAAAGAATATTGGCAATTTGATGGCAGGTATAATTTGAATCAATCAAAACTTTAGCCATAAATAACTCTCCAAAATTTGATGCTCAGAGAAGATTTAAAGTGAGAATTCAGGGGTCAGAAAAACTTGCTACCCCTGTCTTCTCTCTTAACCTCAAGCCACCCCAGCCTTTGCTTTTGTTACCTGTTGCATCCATCCTCGAATTACTGTTAATTCATCAGCCCCGTTAGTAACAGCATCAACAACCTGCTTTTGATAAGAAAACTCAGCATCATTAGGGTTTTCAAACTTATCAGCAGCCCAAGCAAGACACATCGTTTTTACTAGAGAATCAATCTTGTTAGTAGGAAGTAAACTAGGGCGGTCAACATCTTGGAATTGCAAATATTCCTTGACTAAATCAAGAGGATAATTTAACAAAGTCCGAATCTGTTTCACTCGTGAATCTTGTGGATGCGGTGGTTGTTCTGGGGTTAATGGAACGGATGAAGATACCCCAGTTAAGCGCGACTGAATCTCAGAGATGATTGATGCCCAATCGGCGTTTGGATTCCAATCCCTACGAATTCTCACCTTGGTGGCTGCATCATATAATCGACAGAAAACCGTATTTTCGTCACCGCTAGTAACAGCGAAAATCAATGGTTTGGAGAAATCATAAACTTGTGATGCAGATAATAAGAATGTCTTGGCGAAGTTCGTTGTTATGCCAGTTCGGATAACATAAACTTCATCAGCAGCAACAACGATATCTAACTTGATGCTGTCTTTACCCTTGAATTCTTTAGCTGTCACTCGCAGTTCTGATAAATATCCAGTTAATCCACGTTGTTGAACGGGAATAGTTTTATCTTGGTCAATGATGTAGTGATACCAGAGGTAAAGTTCCCCATCTACTTCTCCTTGATTGACATATAAATAAACGGGTTCGGGTGGATTGCAAAGACCTAATGTAATTTCAGTACTCATATTGACCTCTTGTCAATTCAAAATTCAAAATTCAAAATGCAAAATTAATCAGAAACCTCATGATTAGCATTGTTTTTATTACAAGCCGTTATGGATTTGAGGACTTGAGAATTCAAGATGTAAAATACAGATTCACTCTTCAATTTTTAATTTTGCATTTTGAACTCCCGAAGGGTCGCTTTTTCTTAAATGGAAGTTTTCGATACGCTCGAAGACTGTTGATTACTCTCTAACTCATTCTTCAAATAAGTAATTGCAGCTTGAGCATCAGCAATTGTTACATCAGGCTGATAATCAAGTGCTTTAAAATCAGGATGTTTGGCTATCTCGTTTAGAATTAAAATTCCTGCATTAATCAGCATTTGCATATCTGGATGACACATTTTGATTGCTCCTTTTTCTGGATAATTTAGGTGTCAGAAATTACTGGAGTTTAGACTGAAAATTTCTCTACTACTGCCAACAAAAAACCTTGTCCGGTGTTCTTAATCTGCACCTGTTTCTTATCCAATAAATGCTGGATGATAGTCTGTGAAAACTGAATCCGGTGCAGAGGAATAGCACCTCCAGAACCTTTGAGCGATCGCAACAGTCTTGCAGCAGTTCTCTCCACGTAACAATCGACAACCTTAGCCATCGCTAGCTCCCCCTGTGGTCGCCAATAGTTGCTGCTGAAGTGCTTTGATTTGCTGTTGATGCTCCTCAATCTCAGCAATTATTTGCTGCTGTGCTTCTGCAACAGATAGGGCTTGAAGTTGTTCGTCAGAGTAATGCCGTACTTCATCAGCGTTCTTGTGAGGCAGTACCGTGTAACGCCAACCGTGACCGTATTGATAGGCTAATTGGGTATTAACAGGCTTGTATTCCATGCCGATGATTAAACCCTGCTGTGTGCGTTGTCCTAATGTGAATTTGGGGTTTTCCCAGTCTTTTGGAATACTGATGGTGAGTTGCATAATTGTGTTAATGATTGAAGAGATTGAAATTAACTCTGCGTTTGAGTCTGTTGGTGGTAAGAGAATTCTGTATTGATGCCCGAATGTAAACAGGCTGAATCGTTTATTGTAATTGCTGACATGATTACCACTTTCTGATTACAGTTCATGGCGATCCAAAACAATTCGCAATTTCCAGTGACGCTCCTTCGTCGCTAACGCTTTGCTAACGCAATTCGCAGTTGAAGTAATTGCGACTTGCGAATTGCGAATTGCGAATTGACGTTATGCGGCTACTGGTTGTCTAACTCCCAAAAGAGCGATCGCCGCATCAATATCAACAGCAGTGCGACTGCCTCCCAACTGAGAGCGTGTGCTGTACCATTGGTTTTGGAGGTTGCAGCCAACGAACCCCACACGCTGGCGATTCAAATACAGAGTTGTGCTGAAGGAGAGCCAGTCTATTTCTCCGTGTGTCAGTCCGTATTTTCGACAAACTGTTTCTAATTCTTCGCTGAGGCGTTCATTACGCTCTAGTGGGGTTTCGGGTAGTGTTGCTTTTACTTCGGCAACCCTTGAGGCGAACCAGTCCCTGTCAAATGGCAAGCGTCCGTCGTCAAAAAACTGAACCCATACGGTGATTCCGCTTTCAATCCAGAGAGTGCGGATTGATTCGGGGTCTACTTGAATAATCTCGCCAATGATGCGACGGTCACGAGATGTTAGCGGATCTATGGTTGGGGCTATCGCTTGGGCTTGCGTGGCGATGTACTGGTTGAGTTCGCCTTGAGCGATCGCTTGTTCGTCGGGGGCAATTCTTTTGAGGTGCGGTAGGGCGCAACGGACGGGCGGTTGCTGAGTGCAGATATTGTGCGTCATAATTGTATTTCCGTAAGTGGAACAAAAGGCGATCGCGGAAGTTTGTCAGGCTAAGGCGGTCGCTTTTTGTTATTCTTACAATAACACGATACTAGTATCGTGACAACAGCTAGTTATTATCGCAGTTTCGTGTTATCGTATAATGGTAGTATTAGGAGCATGAAATTGCGAACAAAACTACCAGAATTAATGAAGTCCAGAGGATTAGATCAAAAAACCCTAGCAGCTGAAACAGGGCTTAGTCCCACTACTGTAGGGAAACTTTATCGTAGTCATTTTGACCGCATAGATAATCACACGGTCACAACACTTTGTAAGTATTTCGGGTTGAAAAAGCTTGATGATTTGATCGAAATCATTTGGGAAGAAGATGATATAGAAGGGAGACAAGTATAAGTGTAATGCTCAGGAATTAATGTCTTATCTCTTACCTGGGTAGTAATTAGAACTATCCATAACGCTCAAAATCTGTCTGAAATCGATTTTGAGCAAATGATACTAAAACAAAAGAGGTGGAAGCATGAACACCCCACCCCGTAAGCGAAAAAACACCACCTCCTCAGCATCAACCAACCCAGAATCCCCCAACTCAGACATTACTCCTTCAGAAGACCCAGCTTCTGCAATCATTGACGTTCCTGCTGTTAAAGTACCTGAGCTGACCGAACAAGAGCAACGCGATCGCCTGCACCTGGAGCGAAAAGTTGAGAGGGCATTTTTTGAAGCAGGAAAGGCACTGGCAGAGTTACGCGATCGCAGACTGTACCGTTCTACTCATTCCACTTTTGAGGAGTATTGCAAAGATAGGTTTGGGTTTGAGCGTCGTCATCCTTACAGATTGATTGAAGCTGCGGTTGTAGTAGATAATCTTATGCAAATGTGTCCCATTGGGACACAAACCGAAACTGACTCAAGTGATGAGCAAGAGCAATCTGTTGGGACACAAAACGAAACAGATTCGAGCAAACAGCAAATGTGTCCCAGTGGGACACAAATTCTGCCGACCAGTGAGCGTCAAGTCCGCCCATTAACCAAGCTCGAACCCCAGCAACAGCAGGAAGTCTGGCAAAGAGCAGTTCAAGTTGCTGGTGGTAAAGTTCCCAGTGCCAGGATTGTAACTGATGTGGTGCAAAGGATAATGGAACGAACTCAAGTACCCAATACTTACCAGATTGGCGAAGTCTGCCAAATTTTAGCTCTTGACAACCCCGAACTCAGAGGTAAGGGTGGGTGTTGGGGCATAGTTAACCATGTGGGTGAATTTAGTTGTACCGTTAAAACCTGGGATGGGGAAGTGACGGTTGGAGTGAAGCATCTGCGGTCATTCAATTACTTGCCAGATGAATGTCAGCAGATGCAGCAGATTTGCGATCGCATCAATCGAGTGTATTCGAGTGAGTTGGAGGAATCGGTGCAGAAGTTTTTGGAGTCGTTGGGGAGGCTGAAGCGGAGTTATTTGACGGGGTTGGAGGAGAAACTTTTGAGTGTTTTGGAGTCTGAATATAATGAAAAATAACACTGTAAACAATTTAGCCATTTGAATCTAAATAAATTCAATTCATTTGTTCGCTTAATAATTGGCTCATCGTCAAAGCTTAGTAATGTGCCTGAATTTCATACAACGGATCGAGATGACGATAATGTTCGGCAGGTTGAAAATAGAGCAAGCGCACCCCATCTGCAACAAGCTGCTGTTGCTGGGTGTAAGCTAGATAAAACAAATTATTTTTCCAGAGATACCAATAAGAGTGAGAACACCCCAGCAAAGGCTCTAGGGCTTCATCTATTTGTCGGAAATAGCCTTTGAGCAATTTCGCGGTTTCTGACTGAACATCAAATAATGGCTGTTGGCTTTCTCTCAACGTCTCCAATTGTTTTAACCTTATTTGTTTCTCTTGTTCCTGTTCGGGGGTGGGTGCGTTGACAACTGCGCGTATTTCCTCTGGCACATCTAGTAAGAAAAACTTTGAGTATCCATTTTTATTAATATGTTCTTCATAAAACAAGTTTTCTTCTATACGGTCAACTGCACCTGAGATAAAGATGTGTCCCACAGCATCTGCTTCCAAAAGGATACCAAAATGATCGTATGCACCTAAGTGAAAAGCATTACAACCAATTTGCATAGTTAACTGTGATAGCCGAGGACTCAAAACACTCCTAGCTCGACGGCATAGTAGTTCATTTGGTTGAGTCTTGACAATAGTCCATCCCGGAGCGCCGACAAACAACCCGACAATCCATACATCGCGCAACACCAGCCAAGGAGTATTAGATAATTCCTCATTTGATAAGGGTTGAGGTGGTTGGGAGATGCGACGGCAACCCTCAAGTTCAAGGATGCGGGTTATGGTCATTTCTATTGAATCTAAATTATTTGACTGGATACAAGTAGTGTAATTTCGGTGCTGGATAAACATTAGCAACTCTTATGTTTATTGAAAAAAAATTATACTAATTTCGGTTTAAACTTTTGCTTTCCCCAACTCATTTTTATTTGCCCAGTTTCTATTTCTACGATTTGACCCTAATCGTATACTCTATCGTTTACACAAATTCTCTCTACAGCTATTATTTCAATAGTAGTTATTTGATTAACTAGTTCCTGTTCACGATCTACACCAGTAAGAAGGCTATTCCAGCTTAGTGCTACACTTTCATAACTACCTGCAAATAGTAAGAATTTTCGAGTTTTAATCTTAATCATATATTTAGAAGCCAGTTAAAAATAAAGCTTGATTATTTTTGTAACTTCAACTTTTTATAAGCTAAGATTTTTACTCGCAACCCTAATCAAAAAACGCAAAGCCTCGTTTACAGCTTCTGAAGTTGGAAACATTTGGGCAACGTCAGGTTCTAAAAAAACTGCCAATCTTTCAAATTCTGTATGATTATTTACCTGTTTTCCATTTAAGTTTTGACTTGGCTGAGGACTATCTTCACCTATAGGCGATTGCAACGATAGAGTGTTCAATTGATTAACAAGTGCCTCCCAACTGTTTGCTTTTAGGTTGAAGTGAGCCTTGGCATCCTTTAACGTTTTATATTGTTTTTTCAGAGCTTCGACCGTATAACTTTGCCGTTGAGAAATATCCGCTTGCCTGTTCAGGTCTTCTTCAACCATTTCAACTACTTCATTAATTAGTCGGTCATGATTTTCACTAATTTGGGCAGCTGCACCTAAAATTCGAGAAGTTGCTTTAATCTGCACTTCGGTTTCATGTTTAAGGCGATCTGCTATGTTACGGATTTGATCTCCCAGCTTGGCTTTAGCTTGACTAGGTTTGGTCGGTAATGATTTTTTACTCATGAAAGGGGTTGATTATTCGGAAAGTATTTCTTTAATAGCCAGCCAAATGCGCTTAAACTTCTGTACCAAACCTACGGGATTGTTAGTTGTTTCTTCTTCCACTGAATCAACTAAAGACTGAATGCGGTCTAAACGTTCTGCTACAACATAAAGGTTGTTGACTGCCTCATCCTTACTAGTCATAGATTCTCTTAACAGGACAACCATATCCGCAATTTCGCGTTTGAGCCGTTCGTTCTCAGCTTTGCGGCGTGTTTCCCATCCCTTAATACTAGCTTTGGAACGCCGTTCATACTTGAGTTCTGCTTTAGTCTCATTGTATAAAGCCAAATACCTTTCTTTTTGAGAGTTCGCTTCCTCGTATTTGGTCAGCAATTCGCTGGCTCTGGCTTTTTCTTCGTTATAAAGGCAAAGCGTCTGCTGATGATTTTGTTGCTCATCAACATATAACTGGTAATTCCGTGCAACATCCCTTTCTAGCTGGGAGTTAGCTTCCTCGTATCTGATTAGTAACTGGCTTGCTTTGGCTTTTTCTTCGTTGTAAAGGCAGAGCGTCTGCTGATGATTTTGTTGCTCATCAACATATAACTGGTAGTTTTGAGCAACATGCTCTTCTAATTCACTAAACTTGGCTTGGTAAGTTTGGATCTCTTGTTGAACCTGAACAAGTTGAGTTGTAGCTGCCTCGTTTTCTTTTGCCTTCTGCTGCCATTCATCACGTTGAGCGCGAGCAGTCATCAACAACTGTTTAAGCTCATGAGGAGACGCTGGTTCTTTCTGTCGTGAGTGTGGGTGGTTGATGGCATTGTCATCATTTGAATCTTTGCGATCGCTTCTCCTCATTGGCATAATTTTAATTTTTAAGTAATTATTTACTAGGTTTAAGTATAAAAATATAGTTTAGCTGAGTTAAATTAGTTGAAGTGCGATCTGAGCGTGTTTGTAACAAGAATTTGCTTTGTTTGACTGTAAACAGACGTTCATAGTAGTGAGTAGCTTTTGAAGCGATCGCTTCTTTGATAAATCTGGGCTACAGCAGATGAGCAACAGCCCTAGTAAAGATCCTCAAAAACCGCGGATATCATCTAGTAACAGCCCTAGTAAAAATCGCGCCCCGCAAGGGTGAGGGCAACGGCTCTATTTACTGGCGCACCATAACCAAAAACGGCAAAGATTACTCCCAGGCTTATTACCACTCTTCAGAGAACGGGCAGAAGAAAACTAAGTACATTCCCAAAAAATTACTAGGGGATATTCAAGAAGCCAATGCTGCCAAACGCCCAGTTGTAGAGATACTACGGCTGTTGGGGGTTGAGGTCAACCCTAGTAAATTAATAGGGGATAACGAAATAAACCCTAGTAATGAAGCTTTAGAGATAAACCCTAGTAATGACATATCCCCTAGTAAAATGCGGCGAAACAAGGGGGAGGGAAGCGGCAGCATTCATTGGCGAACTATTACCAAGAATGGCAAGGATTACCAGCAAGCTTATTATCACTACGAGTTTTGGAGCGAGGGCGATCGCTTGCTTAAGTCATCAAAGTATATCCCCAAGCGGTTGCTAAAGCGCGTTCAGCAGATGGAGCAAGAGAAGGCGGTTGTTGGGGAGATTTTGGGAGTGTTAGGGGTGACGAAATGATGAGTTTAAGCCTCTTACCGCAATAGCTGTTGAAGTACCCGAATTAACCGAGTAAGAGCAGCGCGTAGAGGCTCTTAGCGGCTTGTCGTAGACATCGCTTGTATCTTGAACTTATTGTTGCTACAAAAATTTTGTTTGAAATAATAGATTTTTGGTACAAATGTAAAACTACCCTCAATGTCGACCCTTTCTCCCATTTTCAAAGAATGGAAGCAAATCAATTATTAAGGGGAATTTGCCGTTTAGTCCGTCTTCTTCTGGGTACTTGATAAAAGCTTAACCGATTTGGTTTCCTGTCAAGCATCTCAAGTGCTGAACGCGTTTCTCTCAAATTTAAGCTAAGTAATTGCTCAAAGATATTTAAACCAATTTCTCGGTAATTATTCTGACGATGTAGTTGAATAGCAAGTGTTGTGAGACTGTCTGCGGCAGAAACTAAATAATTTGTAGGATTGTCAAGTTTTTTTCCCAACTGGCTTAGTAAACTTTGGCAAATTTCAGACACCAGTTGAGGCTCAGTATCAACAAAACTATTGTTTTCGATAATCTCAATAATATCTGAGGCGGCTTCTAGCAGTAATTGTTTGCTTTTACACACTGCTTGAATTAGTAAGCGCATTCCAGAATCTAGCTCGAAATGCTCACGATTTTGGAAAAAGACTCTTGCTACTATGCTTTGAATTGCATCATTGTTAGATAGGGCAAGATTGTAGAGAATTTCAGTTGCTTTAGTTCTGCATCTTCTTTGAACCCACATATGGCTGGCTATGTGAGCTAATCCACACAAAACTGCCTCATCGTCGTGATGAGCAAGATGATGGTCGATTTTTGCTACTGACCACTCATCCTGATATTGAAAATAATGGATAAATAGCAATTCTCCATATGCTTGACGGCAAAAATTTGAGCCAATTGCCCAAAGCATCTCTAACCAACCTTGAACCGTTTCTTTTGGCTCAAACCACCCTATTGTGTGAGATATAAAGTAAAGCGCCCATTGATAATGTAATACTTCGGGACACTTGCGAATCACTGTATCAAAAAGTTGGGTGGCTTGAGTGCGATCGCCATTTAATAAAGGTGGCATATGTGTCAAAATATCCACCCAAACAGCTGGATGTGGCTCTATCTCTAACCTAGATTTAATTACCCTTGCCCAGTTTTGTAAATCAGGGGGATTTTGCTTAAGGTAGCCAGCAGCGATCGCCCGTACAATAGAACCTCTACCATTAGGCAAAGTATGCGAATTACTGGTGTTAAAAACAATTGATAATTCTAGTTGGTGCGACGTTTTTTCTTTACTTTGATAATACTTTAACTCAGGCTTTGAATGTGTTGATAGCCAATTTTCCAGTAATGAGAGAACTGATTGTGGAAGCCCTTGGTTGCGTTCAGCAATTTTATCTAAAGCAGATGCAATATCAGAACGAAAATCTTCCGAAACAAATCCACGTTGTTCAAGATTTACTACTAACTCAATTAAATTATTTACTGGAAAATCGCTTTCTGCAAGCTCTCTAATTGCATGACCTGCATAACTTTCATGACGCTGTGGCTGAAGTTGTGGAAGAATGCGGAAAAAACGTTCTGGATCGTCTTTAACTAGCTTGCCAAACTCATAAGCTTGCGAAGATGCACCCCCAGCACGAGATAAGTCTCGTTGACGCTTCCAATAATCTTCTTCTGTAATATCTGCCAATTCATTAAATAAGTTTAATAAATGTTTGTCAGATGCACGAGTCATTTCCTCGACATTCATAGGTGAACCCACTAGTTGTGTAATTGTATGGCAATCGTCGTCTTTTTCATTAACGACCCAAGGAAAAGCACGTATTTCTTCATCCCGCCATCGCTTTGCTTCCACACTCAAATGTTCTTCAGGAAAAGCAAGTAATAATTTTAGTCGATATCGGCGATTATATTGCAAAAAATTGAAGCGTAAATCAGCAGATAATTCGGGTTCAATCGTGTAATGATTATATGTACGAATTGCTTGTTCAATACGAGCTATTTCTTGAGGTTGAAGATGTGGATACACTGCTAATATTAATTGTTTTGTTTCTTTAGAAAAATTTCTCATATTTCCTAAATTCAAGCGTCTGGAATCTGCTAGTAAGTAATCCAAAACTGCCTGTGGTTCTTGAATCGCTATCTGTGCTAACCCACGCGCTAGTAAACGGTGAACAAGAAGCGATTCTGATTGTTCATTCTGATTAACAAAAATCAAAAAAGCTTGCTTGTCCTGATTTGCTAATTCTAAAATAGCTGATAATACTGCTTGTATAATTTCACTTGTATCAAAATCTATGCTCTTAATGTAGTCATCGCTATATCTATTTATTCTCAAATTTTCTCGGTCTATAATTCTATTTGTAACATCAATAAACCAAGACCAAATAGCATCTAAAAAATATTTCGGATTCGCTTTTGCAAGTGTGTCGATATCGTCAAAATCACTTCCACCTTTAAGTAAATTCTTAAAGTAATTTATAGGATTGTATTTAGAAGCATGAATGTACCTGTGTCCATCATCAGCATCTGCTGATAACTCTGGTATTGGTTCGTTGCTTTCTGCTATAGCTTGTTCTAGTCTATAATCTAAATGGGCGCGTATAATTCTTGGTGCCAGTTGAGGTAAAGTTTCAGCGACTTTTTCCGCAATTGTGGATATGCTATACATATCCAAATTATAACGTCGAATAATTTGCTGAGTTTGCCATACTCTATCTAAATTCCACTGTTGGAGATTGAGTATAATCTGCATACTTAATGCGTCGTATGCAGTATCATTTAACCAATACTCTTCAATGAGATTCCATACATTATCGGTTGCAAAGCTAGTAGCAGTAATTAAAATAGGAAGACAATAAGACGCTTCGGTTGATGGTTTTTCTAACCATTGTCTAAATTCAGGGCGATCGCGTAAAATCTTGAACCAACCTGGACTACCAATCATCGTGTCTAAAGCTTTCGGTGCTTCTGTATCTAAGTTAAGCAAGGGAATTAAAAGCTCCACTTCAACTGGTTCGGGGTTTTGTTGTGAACCAACAAACTCAATTAACAAGGTGTAAATATGGGTTCGCACGTAAATTAGTTGCAGCGATCGCAAAACAATCAAAGCCCAAAGTCGAATTTTGCTAGATAAATGAGTTAAGTTCTTAAAAGCTAACTTTAATATTTTATTTTTAAATGGCGAATTATTGGCTTCTGCATTTTTCAGTAGCGTTCGCAACTGCTTTGCATACTGTTGGGGAGCAGTACCCCGTAGATAATTTAGACCTCGCAGTAGGATAGGTCGAACAAACAAACCATCTTGACGTTCTAGCACTAAGTCTACAAGGGACTGCGAACCACGGGCAAAAGCACGCGCCAAAGTATGGTCATAATAAGTTTGATGACAAAAACCAAAAGTGGAATTATCTTGGTTTGTCATTAATATTCCAGCTTGTACCAAAGCTTGATATACTTTCGGATAACTATCTGCTGCTGCTGTTGGTAACCAAAGTACCTCTTCCTGTGTCATGGATTGAGCAATTTGCTCTAAGAAAACAACATATTTTGAAGCATCCTGTTGATTGAGAATCCGAGTTTCCCACAACCAATCTAGTAACTTTTGAGAAGAATCAAATACTTCACCTGGGTTAGCGGCTTCCAGAAATATCTTTAGATGCAAGGGATTTTGCAGTAACTCACGCAGGGGTTCACCAATACCAAATGCAACGTGTCCACCGTATTCTAACAAAGGAGAAATTTTATCCCAACTTGGTAAATTCAAGTGTAATTGCTCAAAACCCTCTAAGCGAGCAAATTGACTACCGTGGCGAAATTCAAATTCACGACAGGTAGCAACAATATGCACTCCTTTAGTTCCAGCTACGGATTGGATGAGAGTAAGCAAGACGTTTAGCCTACCTGAACGTCGGTCTATTAACTCTGAAACCGCATCAAGCTGATCTACCAACAATACGATTTTTTCTTTATTTGCGATTGCTTTAATGGCTTCTTGTAGATTAACACTTAGATTAAGCTGATCATCACTACACAAGTCTGCAAGAGAGTTAACTTTATTACTTAAAAAATCTGCTTTAATAGCTAGTAGTGCATAACCTTTATGGACTACACAGTGTCCTAACTTTGCAAGTAATGACGATTTTCCGCAACCAGGAACACCAAGAACAATAGTTGTTGAAGACTCTTCTGTATCAATGGTATTTATGAGTTGTTCTAACTCAGGGCGCTCAATTTCTTGGTTGTCACCAAGTGTCCTTTTCCAATTTAATAGTCCTTTGGAAGCTGCAACTAGTTCTTCTCGTAAATTGGCATATTGACTTTCATTGAGGAAATATTGTTGGCGATCGCGTGGTGGTAATGATTGCAATACACGCGGTGCAAGTTCTATCTTGTCACCCAGTGGCGGTTTAGGGTTCAGGGGTTGATTGGTCAGGCGACGATAGAAAGCTTTATATCCCTCTTCAGTAAACAAATTGTACCGACTAAACCCACCAATTATAATCGGAATAAAATTTTCATCTTCAGCAAAAAATACAACAGGGACAAATTTTGTGCTTTTGACATAGGAATTGTAAAGCTCTTGAGTGATAATTGCTCCTTCCCAAGCCACTCCCTGTCCTCTACTTAATTCTTCCTTACCTCGAAATCTGCGATCATACTGCTCGGTACAAACTACAACTACAAAATCAGCCCATTCTAATTGGTTCATCATCCATCGAGGCCAACCTTCATTAGGCGACTCTTCGTACTGATCGATATTACAGTCAACACCTTCAGCCCGCAAACGGTTAGCAAGCAGTAAAACCCGGTCTTTATGTTCCTGTGAGTCATGGCTATAACTAATGAAGACTTTTGAGGCGGCAGAACCAACATTCATGGTTTTATTAGCTTACATATAAACCGATTATTATTTAAGTTTTTTGAATACAAATAAAATAATAGTTTATTACAATACCTCTGCTTACCTTCCTGCTGCTTTGGCGGCTTGTTCAATCCATGTGCCAATATTGTTCCGACCATTATCATAAACCCAACTATACACAGGATAAATTATCGTACTGCCTTTTGAATTTGTGAAAGTATATTGACTAAAAGGGTTAATACCTTGAGAGTCATAATTTCCATTCAAATCTTTCATACCGTACATATCAATTCCTAACATACCTTTACCTAGCTTGTGACTTTGCTGGATTTCATATTTAACCCAAGGTCTTTGATAAGTTTCTGCACCAATCAAAACCACTGTAACAGATGTCCCTTTCATCTGAGAGTCTATCCAGTTCTGTATTGCTTGATCCCCGCGGCGCTTAATAGATTCCCATTCAGCTTTATCTAAAAAAGGTTGTGCTTCGTGATCGCGGCTTTGAATAAGCCAAGCATTCCTAATTTGACCAATTTTTAGAATATCTCGTTGGAAATGAAAACTGAAAAATGCATGACGTGTCATAATTTTATTACTAATAAATTAAATAATATTTATTAGCTTTCGCCTGAAAGCTCTTTATTGATAGCATACATAAAAACAAATGTCCATATTTAACATTAAAAATGTTTCAAGTCTCAAAAGTACTATTAATATTTTTTTGTTATTTGAACAAATATAATACTATAAACAATAATTTATTGTATGGAAAAAGTTAAAAATAAAATTTATGAATAAAAAAGACAAAATTCAACAAGTTGTAAATAATTATAGTGCAATCGAAGTAATTTTAAGTTTTGGATCTGCTGATGGAGGAGCGATGTTTGCTCAATGGTTGCAACGTGAGATTGCACAGCGCAAAGGGTATACAGAGCTTAACCATGTCTATCTTGATACCTTTGTTTTGGATCATGTTCCAGGTACTGAATACATCATGAAAGAGATACGCCCTACAGCTGGTGGGCTTGCTTCGCTTAATAAAGCTTGGGAAGAACACTACAGATACGCAATTTCAGTAGCTCATACTATGATTTTTGTTGCAACTAAGGCTTGGTTTGCTTCGTCCTATTGCCAGCATGAAATGTCTTGCTTTGTTGCAGAAAACCAAGCTCGATCACAAACGGGACTTTCCCCACTTTCTGGTATAGTATTAACCTTTTCTGAAAGTGAAGTAACTCCTGAGTTTGCAGACATGATATTGATACCAGCTATAAAACGCTATGTAGTAGCTGATGAGAAAAAAAGATTAAAGCTTACTGGGCATTACCGTGATTTTTGGATTGTGGAAGAAGCAACGATTCAAAAATTAGTGAATGCGATTAGTTAGATGTAATTGACTTAACATAACTATAAATATCATTCAATATCAGCCAAAAAGAGCATCTTTTGACAATTCTTATACCTGTAGCTGAGTAAACAGTCATAGTTACACTAGAATAGTTAATGCTTTCAACATACAATGGACGCTAAAAATCCAGTGAGTAATTCTAGTCCTCAGTCACAATCACCTAAAGTAACGTTTGAGTCCGATGCTGTGCAAAGTTACTTGAACATTTTGCAAGAGGTAATTGCGCGGATGGCTTCTAACAGTGCTAACTGTAAAACTTGGTGCATTTCTCTAGTCTCAGCAATTTTGGTAGTGATTGCAGACAAAAATAAGCCTAATTATGCTTGGATATCACTTATACCAATAGTGCTTTTCTTCCTTTTGGATTCCTATTATTTAGGTCAAGAACGAAGCTTTCGCCAGATTTATAACGATTTTGTAAAAGAGTTGCATTCTTGTGGTGAAGTTACAATCGATAAACTCTTTGTTCTGAAGCCCCCTAAAGGTATGAATGTTGTCAATTTATTGTTTGCTTCTAGTTTGTCGTTTTCCATTTATCCATTCTATTTGACATTGATAGTTACTGTAATCATCGCAAGATACCTCATTTTATAGTATTTAATAAATCTTGACGCTTTTTTTTAAACTTCAAACGAAACTGACTTTTATTATGAGCGTTGTATTGCTACTTTGTCGTAACTTAAGTTAAATTTTATATAAGTATTAACTACCACTAGCAGTGATGTCCACTTAGAAAACATGAAATAAGCAAACTTTTTTGAAAGTTTTGCTACATACATAATCTTATAATAAAATATGTCTTCAAAGATGATGTTTCAGGGATTTAGTATAATTAATAAAGAATAATTTGATAACTTTTTAATTTATTAGGAAAATATTATGGCATTTAATCAACAAGAAGTATTCCTTAGCTATGCTCGTGAAAATCTTGAGGTTGCTCTAAAGCTACGTAATGATTTAATAAAAAATGGAATCAGTGTATGGCTGGATGACGAGGATATAATTGTTGGCGAAAAATGGAGAAATAAAATTAAGGAACAAATAAATCAAACTAATTTTTTTATAACTTTAGTTTCATCTGTTTCAATAAATAAAAAAGATGGCTATGTGCAAGAAGAAATAGATATGGCACTTAACTTGTTATCACAAAAAACAAGAGATGAATTTGTTGTTTTACCAGTTCGTATTGATGATTGTAATATTCCTGAAAAACTTTCTAAAATTCACATGATTGATGTTTTTCCTAATCATGATGGTTATACAAAAGGATTAAAAAAGTTAATAATCAGTATATGGAAATATAAAAAAGAAAAAAATTTAGAGATAATCGGATTTGACTTAGGACATGGAGAAACCGCAATCGCTGTTACAAAGTTATCGTCTATTGCAGAACCTCAAATAGTAGATATTAATGGTAAAAAAAGTACTATTACAGCAGTTGCTCTATCTTCTGAAGGTATTTTAATAGGTGAAGATGCTTATTGTTCAGATACCTCCGTTAATCTTGATATTTTTTTTAAAAGTCCTAAATTAAATGATCCTAATGTAAATAAACCCCTAAAATTATTCGTAGAAAAATGTTTAGAAATATTACAAAAAGGCAAAGCTAAACTAGATCAAGATACGTGGTTTTTTGTGGGTTGTCCATCTGGATGGACAGAGAGTTATATAAAAAACTATGAACAAGTTTTGCAAGAAGCAGGAATGACTAATGTATGTGTCAGATCTGAATCTAGAGCTGCTTTTTTAGAAGCAAAGGAAACTGGACGTTTAAGCGAATCATTGACTAAGTTACCGGATAGTCTACTAATTATCGATATTGGTTCCTCAACGACTGATTTTACTACTGTCGCAAATTCTGAAGAAAGTCCACTAGATTTTGGAAATAACTTAGGATGTAGTTTATTAGATATAGCAATTTTTGAAAGAGCATTGAAATCTCTATCTACTGAAGATCAGGAAAAATTGAATTATTTATTTTCATTAAATTTTGCTCTTAAAGCTAAATGCTTATTGAAATGCCGTGAAGTCAAAGAGAAATATTTTTCTAAAGAAAATGAGGATAGTTGGATTAAATCTCCGGCTAAAGGGGTAGAAATACTTGATATAGCTGACGAAATAGAAAATATATATTTTGAAATTAAAATATATAAACAAGATATGGAAGAAATATTAAATTCTCCTCTAGATAAACTTCAAGGTAAAACTTGGAAAGAAATGTTTGCGGATACACTAAGAGTATGTAGAGACTTAAAAGAGTTCCAGTTACCTGAATTAATATTGATGACTGGTGGCGGTTCTCGTATGTTATTTACTAGTGAAATTTGTAAAAGCATATTTCCTGAGTCAAAAGTGATTGTTGGTTTAGAGCCGGCTTTATCTGTAGCTAAAGGATTAGCATTGTTAGGACGTATCGATTTTAAAATTAAAAGCTTCAAAGCAGAGGTCGATGATTTTATAGAAGATAGAGAAGATATAGATATTATTATAGATGAAGCACTGCCTAAATTAATAGAAGAATTAACATCATCTCTTGCTTTAGAATTTTTAAAAAACATACACAAATGTATCCTAGATTGGAGAGATGGTAATGTTGAAACATTAGAAACATTAGAAAAATTATTTCAGTCTAGTAACTTAATATACTTGAATAATGAATCACAAAATATTATTAATATAAATTTAAAAGATTGGTTAGCATATTTAGGAAGTCAAATTGAATCCTTGACTAGTGATATATGTGATAAGTATCGTATATCAAGAACGACATTTAACATTAGTTTAAATCATCAAAATCTTAATTTAGATTACTTAGGTAAAATAGAGATTACGGAAATAATTTATTCAGCTATTTTGTACAAACTAAATATAAATGATTCCTTTTTAAAGATAGTAGGTGCATTACTAGCATCAATATTTATAGGAAGTGTAATTGAAGTTTTATCAGGAATATCTAGATTAGCAAAAAATTTTAAAAAATGGAATATTCCTATTGATTTTAGAAAAAGCTTACTCAACGATGTGAAAATAAAGTATGCTATGGAAAAAGTGGATAACGAAATAAAAGGAAAAATAAAGGAAGAATTAATAGAAGTACTTGATCGAAAAGAAACTCGTGAGCAAATAAGCAAATATGTTAGAGATGTACTTTATCAACAAGCTGAAATTGCTTCTGTTGTAATTAGGCGTGCTGAGACTAAATTTCTCCAAAATACTAACTTAAGAAAATAAAATCATGACAGAAAACTGTATTCTCTTCACCAGCAATAACAGCAATGATTAAAGGATATTCAATTCAAGGTTTTGAATTTGTGATGCAGAAAGGGGAAATGTTTTAGCAAAGTTAGAGCTTGCCAGAAGCTTTTAAAATAATTCGTAATCGTCCTCATGTTCATGTAGCAGCAGTTTTATGAAGCTTGAAGAATACTGGTTTACAGAACCTGATTCATGAAGAAAATATCAGAGAACGAAGATTAGTTTTGGCGATGATTGTGATACGTATTATTTTGTTTAAATTGCTACTGTTTTTATTCTTGTACCGGAAACCTTCGCATCATCTCCTGCAATTCCACAGCCTCCCCATCCGGCGTGTACACCTTACTACCCGACATCGCCAGCACAATCCGCTGTTTCCGCGCCCACTCAAACCATTCGCTGACATCGGTTGTCACGGTGTTCTTGCCCTTAGCACCACTCTTGCATGAGTTGATGAACAGACCAGTGGGGTTATCACACCAACCCTCTGCGATCGCATCTTTGACCCTAGCGATCGCACCTTGCACATTCGCCCAATGCTTCTTCACCACCCCCAAGCATGGCTCTGGATTTATTCGTAACCTCCTCAACTCAGTACAAATCTCTTTAATTTGATACTTGCTAGGCTTATCCGTACCTACTTCAACCCCCGCTTCAGAAACCTGACTTTCATCAAAATCGACTAAATCATCCAATTCAGCCTCATCAAAATAGCGATCGCCCTGGACTGGCAAAGGAGAAACTGCCTGACTTGATTTTTCCACAGGCTCGGCAGCGGCGGCGGAAAAACTGTCCTCACGAAAGTCTGTCTCGCTAGCCGAGTTAACTAGTTCAGGTTCATCAACGAAGCGAGTAATCTGGGTTTGTTCCAAAGCCTCGTTTTTCTCTGCCAAAATCCCTCCTTCTGCTTCATCATCCTTTTTTTCCTCAGCAGCAACGTGTTGTTGTGAAGAGAACTCTTTAGGGGTGAACTCTTTGATCTGATCTGCCCTTGGTGAACAACTCGATATGTTCAGGGTACTCACATCGATTTGCTGATTTTGACAAATGCGATTCCATAGAGCTTCAACGTTCTCGACGTTAACAGTGAACCAGTTCGCCTGATACCAAGTCTTTTGGCTGTGACGACAGACATCGATTAGCTCGAAATTCCTCAAGTTAGCGATCGCACGTCTGATAGTGGATATTTTGAGAAACGGCAGTGTTTGCCCCCAGTCCTGAAGCGTTTTCCAAAACCAACGCCTGCCATCTTGTTTGATATGCTTGGAGATTTGACAGAAATAATGGATTTGCTGGAGAATCATTGCCTCTGGTAAACCAATCTCTGCTGCTAGTAATGGCGGAACCAAAAGAGGGGATTCTGGAGTAATTAGCTTACTGCTCATCTTCCACTCCCTACGTGTGGCCGAAACGTCAGATTGATTCGAGTAGTGACAAACTTGTTCGTCTTGGGAACTTGATGCAGATGAGTCGATTGACAACCAGGGTGCATCACAAGCAAACTGCCGTGTTCCAACCAGAAATCAGTCGATTTACCTCCAATCGCCTTGATTTGGAACTTTCTCACTGCACCCAAACTAACGGATGCGATTGCCGGGTCAAGTCCCATCGACGGCTCATTATCAGCGTGCCATCCGATACTGTCTTGTCCACTCCTGTACTGGTTGCCAATCACAATGCGGAAACTGTATCCAGTAACATCAGTAATCATGTCCCGCAACAGGGAGAGTGGTTCTGTCCAAGCCAGGGGTTTGAGTAAAACGCTCTTGGAATACAGGTAATTGCAGCCCTCATCGCCGTACATACACTCAAGGCGAGGCACAGGCATAGTTTTCCCCAGCATTTTTATTTGGTTCTGCTGCCATTGCAGCCCAAGGCAATGCTGATAGAGTTCGTTAGCTTCTTGTTTGCTCAAGAAATCTGGGTAGTAACTGACTGGTAATGATGGGGCTGGTTCGTTAAAAAGGGACATCTGAATCGTCATCTTCTTGCTCTCCTTGCGATAAAAGTTGCTGTAATGCTTTCTGTTTTGCTAGTTCTAAGCGTTGCTGTTCTTGAGGTGAGGTTTCGCCAACCAATCGTTCTACTTCAGCCCGTTGTTTTTGCTTCATTTGCTCAACGGTAGCAGCAGGCAGGGCCAATGTTTGATTTTCGTGGGATGGTCGGAAGTTGCGACGGCGGTACAAAAAGCGGAAGTGTCGTTTGTCTTGCGAAGGGAGCTTCTGCCAAACTTCAGCATCCCAGCCGGGGGGTATGAAGTCGGCTGATGGGGGCAGTAGGTTTTGGATTTGGGCTTGGAGGTCAGCGATCGCCTTGCCTTGTTCTTCGATTACCGCGTTTTGCTGTTCGAGTCTTTCCAAGAGTTGGGTGAGTAGTTCTGAATTTTGCGGTGCTAACTCTGCTTCACGGGTTTTTACTGCAAAGTAGTTTTGTGCTGCGGCGATTTCTGGCTTGCGGGAATCACCGTTCATTGCTGTCAGATAACAACCATAGCGACTGAGCCTGAAATCGTCTCTGGGTCTGCCTCCGGTACTTTTTGCCGGTAATGGCAAAAAGTGGTTTTCGCACTCAACCCCTATATTCTTACAAGCAGCGATCGCTCTGGTAACGGCATCTTCAAGTCGTCGCCACTGCTGATACCCCAAGACGGGCATTAGTTCACGGGCCAGCCAATATTCTTGACCGTCGCTATCAATATGTTTAATTTGGTCGAAAGGGCTGGGGTAGTTATCGTTTGAAGTAATTGCGTCCATACTTTCTCCAATTTTTGACGCATGGAATTGTTGCGGCATAGTTGCAATGCCGTCTCAGATTTTGAAAGCTTTTCAATTGCAATCTATTGAATTGCGATAATTTACCGTTTAGTCAGGTAGTCAGGACAAAATAAGATTCAAAAGAGAATCTTTCTCCAAGTGGCGATCAGTTGTGCTTTGCCTTGATACTAATAGTTGCAGATAACTATTGAGTTTGTCAACTAAATGTTGCACAATATGGCAAGGCAAGAAAAAGTAGAAGAGGTTGTGATGTTACCACTAAGTGAAGTGGGATCAATTAAATGGACAAAGGAGCGTGGAGAGAAAATGCGCTTGTTACGTGGTGATATGCCATTGTTAACTTTGTCTAAAAAGCTTGCCGAGAAAGATGTAGAGATTTCTCGCCAGTATTTGCACAGAATGGAGACAAATTCAGATGTCAAAGGTGCTTCCCCTGAAATTGTCACAGGCTTGTGCAAGGTCTTTAACTGTACATTAGCTGAATTACTGTGTTTGAAAGAAACCAAAATTGTGCAATTAGGGGTTGACAACTGCAACTTTTAGTTGCACTATAGTTATCAGGACAGAGGAATGGCAAACCGCCTGCACCAGAAAGCAATCAAGGGTTTGCACAACCAGAAAAACGAACAGAACCATCAAGCATAAAATTAGAAGCCATCGGGATAAGCAGCCGGAAGCCAAAAACTTGTATTGCTCAAGCCACCGGAGATGATTCCGATGACCTACCAAGTCTAAAAACTGGTTGAAAAACCCGAATGCCAATGAGTCAAATTTAGAAGTGCGATTGCAAGCCCCTCGGTAAGCGATCGCTCTTTTTGACCAAGCCTAAATTTCTTTGAGCATTTCGATATTGCTGAACCGAAAACCGAAGGATGCAAACAACTTTCGGGCGTTTTCATTCTCTACTGCTGTATCTAATCGAATCTGCTTAATTCCCATTTGCTCAAAACGCTCTACACAAAGCATTAGCATCTGTCGAGCAATACCTTTTTGACGATACTCTGGTTCTACCCACAGGTCGTAAATAAAGGCATATTCCTTTAGGCGGTAAATGGGGATTTCTTGCTCTATTGCTGAGATGAGAAATGCTACAAGCTGCCGATCGTCTTCTGCTACCAAAAATACGCTGCGCTCGTTTTGCGTCATTCGCGTTAACCATTTTTCATAACGCTGTTCTGGATGCTCGACAAAACCGTACTTCGCATTATCCCAAGACTCATGTAAAGCACAAATCTTGGCCACCATTGGCAAAACTGCTCTTATATCATCTGGCGTAGCAGAACGGATGAGCATAAGCTTTTACAATCCACTGCCACCGTTGCGATCGCGCAGGATACGCAAGATTTCTGCTACGTCATTTGTGACTTGGCGTAAGTCAGCTTTGACTTCTCTGATATCTGTTTTTAATTCACTGACATCAGTTTTAAGTTGTCTAATGTCTGTTTTCTGCTCTCGCACCTCTGATGTTAGAGCAGTCACCAAAGACAGGGTTTGGGCAACAGCTACTTGAGTAGAACCAATGGTTCCGGCTTGGATCTTGAGGGTGTTGACATCTTCCGTCAGGGCATTGAGCCGTCTGTAAATATCTTCGATTGTTGCGTCAGTCATCTTGACATTCCTTTGTAAATCAGCAGCAGTCAGTAATCTCCAAATCCAAGCACAATGCCTGTTTCTACTGTAAACCAAAAATCAAGAGAGTATCTTTAGCTCATGACTAATAGTGCGCGAACATCTGAATATAAAGCTTCGCTAAAAACTAGTGAGTGCGCTGTGGTTCTCCACAGCGTTATCGTGTCCCAAAAATTAGAGGCGATCGCTTGCTCCAAAAGTGAGCGATTGCCAATTGACCAACAAGCGCACTGAACCCACAAATCATTGACAGCAAAGCTGTATCGCAATTGAGATTGAAGCGAAAAAACAGAGTGCTGTATCCCACTACAACACCCTGTTCGCTACCGATATCCGAATTTAAAGGCGACCGCCGTACCGTCCAAAGTCTGCGATCGCCCTTTAACCCCACATAGAGGTACTTCTAATGATGACACAAGATTTAGCTCCAGCGCCAAAAGTAGACCCATTAACCGACCGCGATCGCCAAATCATCGCAACTATAGTCAATCAATCAGACTATCCTCACGAGTGTCAACCGGATGATGTAATTACCATCTGGATTAACAGTGACGATATTGTTTGGGTGGAAATGATCCACGGTTATGCTCGGTTCCACAAAGAGGCTTTCAAAAGTGCAGTAGCAGAGATAAAAGTAAGTCTTTCTACTCCACTGTCACCCAATCAACAGTCAGATGTTGAATTAGAACAAGCTTGCATTCAAGTAAATTTGTCAGTTGACTTCATTGACTGGTTATCGTTTAGTACTGGCCTTCAAGCTAATAAATTAATTGGTTATGCTGGCTGTTATCTACAAAAGCCCCAACTATTAACAGTACCTGCTGACTGGAACTTTGCACCACCTAAATTCGCTTCACCTCCTGCTGCCATTTGTCCCGACTGCGACGGGCATGGGTGCTGTAGCTGTTCTTATCGTGGGACTCGTGCAGAGGACTTGTGTACCCCAGTGGACGACTACCGATTGACTTATGTGGGCAGAACCGATATCCAGACTGCTCACAACGTATATAAGGATGATAAGTTTGTTGGCATACTCTTCAAGGTCAGAAATCCAGATGAGGTCTGGGAAAATACGCCACAAACTTATTATTGGCGGTGTGGGAACGGAGTAAAGTACTGGAGTGTTAGGGAGGCTATTGAGGTGCTGCAAAGAGGGACTGCTGTAGTCAACAGTGAAGCGCCAGCAGTGAGTCGGGAGTTGGTTGCAGCGTAGTTGAACTGGATTTGGGCGAGGAGAGCATGATTCTCGCCCTTGGGTCAAAACGATAGAAAAAAGCAAATTTTGATATGACAACTACATCTTTGAAGACCCGTTACACCCAAGGCTTGAAATATCTGGTTTTAGCTGTGTGTATTTTGTTGCTCGGAAGTATCGCCACAATAGCCGCAGACAAGCGTATTAGAAGCGCGACACAAATGAGGCAATGTTCAACTTTACTCAACCTCGATAAAGTTGTCCCAATGTCCCAACGCACAAAATAGTAAAGGTAACTGATTGCTCAAGTGTGTTTGATAACCATACAAAACAGGACTCAAAAACAACCGCATCAATACGGGCGATCGCAACAAGTTGGTAGTGAGGGTGGCAGTAACGGCGTGAGTCCTGGCTGTAGGAGATCGCCTGCCACCTAATCCTATGCTGGGGCAATCAACTATGTCGCACCAGTATGACGAATGGTTCTTTATCGTCTTGTGCTAGAAATGCTTGTACCTGTTGAAATCCAGCTTTTTTCCATGCTCTGAGCGCACGTTCGTTAAATGCTGCTACTGTAACGCGAAAGACCCTATGATTGAACTTGGAACGTGCAAAATCGAGGACATCTGCAATATACATCTGTCCCTTTCCCTGCCCTGTTAGGTCTGGGCGCACTCCCAAACCAATGTCAAGTGCGTCTTTTGCATAATCGCCTCCTGGTACTTGGGCATCCTTACCAAAACAGCAAAAGGCAACTAGTTCGCCATTGTCCTGAATGCTATAGTAAGCGTTTTGAGGGTCTACAAACGACCCAATCAGCGTTTCATCAGATGTACTGTTGTACATCTGGTAAGGTGGCTCGTAATGCCAGCGAGTAAGTTTTTCTGCGTTAGCCGCATTCATCGGTTCAAAGCAAAAATGCATTGACACACTCCCAATAGCTCACCCTATACCTTGTGCTAAAAGTATAGTTCGGTATTATTGGCAGCGTGAGTCTTGAATGTAAGAAAGGCGATTGCATCCAACACAAATGCTATCGCCTTTACAACTAAATCGATAACGAATACGGATCATCCCACAAAATAGAGCAACTATACTCTTACTTCGATTTGTAATTATTAATACCTGTACTGCTCGATAACAGCGATTTGACTGCTGCTAATGATTGCGATCGCGTTCCTTTAAGCGAGGGTAGCTTTGTTGGTTTTGTCCAAATGAAAAGGCGAGTGCATCTATACCCGGTAAGCGCACTCGCCTCAAACTGTAACCAGAAACGAGGTCATCATGGCACAAACCATAAATATTACACTTTCCCCTCCAGACAGTTGTGATTCTGCCTACTTTTTATATGAAGAGTCCACAGAGAAAATTCTCTTGCCTCCAGATGATCCCAATGCAGAGGTGATTTCACTTGCTGGATACAAACTTGTTTATATCAAAGGAGGTTTCCCGAAGGTATACCGCGTGTACAAAGACGATTCAATGTTGGGTGTGGCCTTTCAACACTTAACCCATTGGTCAAATGCAGTAGACAACATTCGGCATGACGAGCCTTTAAGTGCGGTGATAGGGTTAGATGAGTTCATGCAGGCGGCTGGGGTAGTTAGGATTGCCAAGGCCGAGCAACAGTCAACTGCCTCTCAAGAACAAGAGCGACTTATGAGTATCAGTCGCTCTTAGAAAGCATAACGATATTAAGGGTTGTGGTTGTAATAAGTGAAAAAGGGTACTACTTACTGCTCAATCTCGCCGGAGAGTTGCAAAGTTTTTGAATGCATACAAGAGTTTAATCCATTCTGCATTAAAAATCAAGCAACTCAATGGCTACTTACACCACTAACGTAAGAAGGGCAGGCACATGAAAAGTGCAATGAGAAACGCTAGTTTTTCTGTAAACATAACTAGTACTCATGCCTGGAATGCAGAAATAATCGCCCGTTTCAAGTTCTTGGAATGTCATAAAAACGACTTCAACTACTGAACTAGGTACACATTAGCTTACACCTGAATTTTCCGCAATCAGCGTAAGTTACAAAAAATATGGGTTTAAAGCCTCGCCCTTCAAGGGCGACTTTGCTTAATTTAAAAAGAATTTGAGTTTTTATCTTCATATTTTTGGTAAAATACTAATATGAAAACACTGAAGTTTAAGCTATATCAACACAAAAGAAATAGATACCTCAAGCGCATAATAAATGCTGCCGGGGTAATTTATAATCATTGCATTGCTCTACACAAACGCTACTACAGAACGTGGGGCAAGCATTTAAGTTGTGCAAAACTTCAGTCTCACATTGCCAAGTTGAGAAAGCGTAATCCATTCTGGCAATCAGTAGGTTCTCAAGCAGTGCAAGATATCTGTCAACGCATCGAGAAAGCCTACCAATTGTTTTTTAAACATAATAAGAAAGGAGTAAAACCACCAGGATTTAAAAAAGTTAAAAAATACAAATCCTTCACCCTTAAGCAAGCAGGCTATAAATTTTTGGGTGGCAATAGGGTAAAAATTGGGAATCAAGTTTATCAATTTTGGAAATCCAAGGAGATTGAGGGAACAATCAAAACATTAACCATAAAATGTACACCCTTAGGTGAATTGTTTATGATTGTGGTAGTTGATAATTGTGCTGAGTCACAAACCAAGTCCACGACTGGTAAAATAGCGGGGTTTGATTTTGGACTCAAAACATTCCTCACTTGCTCAGATGGTACTTTAATTGAATCACCCCAATTTTTTAAGCAGTCCCTAAACGCTATCAAAAAAGCTAGTAGACAGCATTCCAAAAAGTTGAAAGGTTCAGTTAATCGAGAACGAGCTAGAAAGAATTTGGTACGCAGATACGAGGATATTTCTCATCGTCGGCGTGATTGGTTTTGGAAATTAGCGCATGAACTAACTGATAAGTTTGATGTGCTGTGTTTTGAAACACTCAACCTCAAAGGAATGCAGCGTCTTTGGGGTCGAAAGATATCAGATTTGGCTTTTGGTGAGTTTATACAAATATTGGAATGGGTTGCCAAAAAGAAGAAAAAGAGGGTTGTTTTCATCGACCAGTGGTATCCCAGTACGAAGACTTGCTCTTGCTGTGGTCATGTACAAGAGCGTCTTGATTTGTCTATTAGAGAATGGCGTTGTTCGGCTTGTCAGTCAGTTAACGGAAGGGATGAAAACGCCGCACTCAATATTCAAATGGTTGGGGCATCAACCATTGGGTTAGGCGATGTAAGTCGGTTTGAAACTGCAATTGCTGTTTGAGCCTAGAATCCCCACCATTCACTGGTGGGGAGTATGTCAAAAAATCAGGAGCGATCGCACAATAGAATTGTTATTCGCCAGCGTGACCAGCAATGCCAAAGGCAATCTTTGGCAGCTTAAAATAACAAGTAGGCACGAAAAAACAGTAAGTTATTTACCAACTAATTCAAAAAAGTAAGCAGATGACTGACGATAGCAGATTTGATGATATTTACCTGCGCCTGAATGAACTAACTCAAGATGTTGCCACCCTGAAAATACAAGCAGGGACTATTGGGACATCACAAGTAGCGATCGCTCGAACTTTGAGCTTGGCTACGGGACTAGCATCTGATATGCGGGAAGTCAAAACAGATATTAGAGAAATGAAAGCTGACATTCAGAATTTAAATGCTGGGTTAGAAGAAGTTCTAAGGCTATTACGTGGTGGCGGTTCTCAAGCATAATTCAGAAATGAGCAATGAGCCAACAATTCTATGGTCAATTTGTTGAATTAGTGGTTTAATAACCGATTCAGAACGGCGGGGAATTGTTCTGTTCTTCTCAAAGCAAGCAACTCAAACCGAAAGGTATTCAATGAAATTGCTTGAGAAAGTTGCTCAGAGTGATTGTGCAATAGAAGTTTATTGTGAACAAATTGATGAAACAGATGTCCGAAACTGCCTTCGCAAACTTCTCAGTGTCTTTAACTCTTTAAATTGTCTAGCAGAAGCAAAAGGTAAAACATTAGATGACGATGATTTACCTCGTATGTGGATTGTAGTGCCATCAGCTTCACAAGATTTACTCAACGGTTTTGGTGCAAAATTAAAGTCAGGGAACTGGTCTGATGGAATATACTTTCTGCCTAATATTTTTAGACTTGCCATAGTAATAGTTGACAGGCTGCCAGCAATAGCAGAAACATTATGGTTGAGGATTTTAGGTAGAGGAGAAACTCAACGTCAAGCCGTTGCTGAATTGTTGGCACTTCCAGAAAGCAACACACTAAAACAAAACATTTTACGACTAATTACCAATTGGCGTATTGTTTTAATTCAACAAACAGAAAAGTTAACTGAAGATGAGCAGGAATTAATTATGAACTTGTCGCAAGCTTATCAGCAATGGGAAGAAACTACTAAACAGCAAGGTATACAAGAGGGAGTGCAGCAAGGACAACGCCAAGTTGTTGAAAATTTACTGAGAGTTAGATTTGGGGAAGTGGATGAAGAACTATCGAGAGTAGTCAATAGTTTACTACAGTTACCACCAGAAGAATTTGCTAATGTTTTGTTGCAATTATCCTCTCTATCTCGTGAAGAACTATTAGCAAGATTTACACAATAAAAAATCTTCTCAGTTTTCGATACAATTTATCAAGTTCAGAGGCGGTTTGTTAACAGCAGACCGCTTTTTGCTTGCTAAAAATTATGCCTCGGCAACAGTCTCTTAATTCTCTTTAAACCCAAAGCGATCGCTCTTGGGAATCAATTCAACTACAAAGGCAATTTTGGCATGAACAGTATCGCTTCGCAAAGTCTGCAATGATAACTTCAAATAAACTCAATGAATAAGCAACAAGAACTTCAACAAGCCTGGAATGCTCTAATGGGTGTCGATAAACGATACTACATCTTGACGGGATTTTATGCTCTTGGAGATGCATTTTTAATCAGCAGTAAAAACCACATGTACAAAAACCAAATTGTACTGGTAGAGCATAGGCACAGAGAACAAATCAACCATTGGGATTTTACTTGCAATCAATCGGAATGTAAAAGTCCCACTATCACGACCAATGGTGATGACGGTCAAGGGAACCTCAATAGAAAAGCCCCATCACTAAAAGTTTACAATTAAATCTGGCTTTGTTGCATGAAAGGAAAAAAAGACACACCAATCCGAAGTAAGGATAGTAATTAATCTTCGACTTTATAAGAATCAGGTTTACCTAACTGGATCATGCGATTCAGGGCAGCACATTGCAAGAACAACTCCACAGCCTGGTTATCAAAAAAGCGTCGTCTCAACTTGCCACCAAAGATGGTTTTGAGCCGAAAAATGGCAGTTTCAGATAAAGAACGGCGATGATATCCGCTATCAAGTTTCCATTGTTTACGTCCAACTTGGTTCACTCTTCGCAGATTTTCATCTCTGGGATGG
>LXQD01000321.1 GCA_003326215.1 Nostoc minutum NIES-26
GTTGAGCCGACTAAAGCTTTATTTGCTAATTGTAAGGGGAAACAAGCACAAAATTTTTGTCATTATCTCGATAAACATAGTGAGCGCATTATTAACTACGAATACCATCAAGCTGAACAAATTTGTTCGATTGGTTCTGGTTCGGTTGAATCTGCCGTTAAGCAAATTGACCGTCGAACCAAGATTTCAGGCGCACAATGGAAACGAGAAAATGTATCTCAAGTCCTTGCTCATCGCACTGCTTACCTCAATGGTTTATTGTCGGTTTGAGCAACTTCAAAAAGTGAGATGCTCCCGTTTGAAACTCTGTATGTAGAACTCAATTATCAGATTGTAATAAGATTAACAAATCAGCACGAATTGGTTCAGTTGATAATTCAGTAGGGCTAAGTTCTGTTAATTAAATCGGTGAACCTAATAACCAAGTTGCCAAGTCATCTTTGAAGTTGTCGGCAATGAATTTACAGGTATTGTCATACATGGCAACCTTAAATAAAAGGTATCAGGTCTTATTGGTAAAAATTAAATTTTTTGTGTTGGGTTGAGGCGTAGTATAATTTCCTAAAACTCTCAGCATTTTAATAGCAGAATTGAATGAACAGATGTGTATACAATGTTATTAATGCAATATCGCTTGCAAAACATGGTACAGATGCTTGTCCACGAGCAAAACTGCTATTTTACCAATAAATGGAGGTTGTTTGGGCAACATGTGTAAGTTGGTTGAGTTACCCTCTTGGTCGAATGTGTGTTAGCGATCGCTTGCCTTGGTAATACCTAAAGTTTGATAGGATAAACAAAAATGGCGTTGCATAACAGTGGGATGAATTGGGGTAAGCAGGGGAGGCAGGGAATGCAGGGGAAGCAGGGGGAGAATTTTAGAAGTTGCTAAATCATCCCGCAACTATGCAACGCCACAAAAATAAGTGGAGATTGGCTGCTGCAATTTTCTGCCAATCTACCCCAAAACAACAAGCCAATAATAAAGCTATCAGCTATCAGCAGTCAGTTAAAGACGGCTGAACGCTGATAGCTATTTAAGCCATTTGATTTTCAATCGCCCACCGCGCTAATTCAGTGCGGTTGTGGAGATTGGTTTTGCCCAACATGTTGGACACATGGCTTTCAACAGTACGCTGGCTGACATTTAATTCTTCAGCAATTTCCCGGTTAGCTAAACCCCTAGCTACAAACTGCACCACTTTTAGCTCGGTTGGGGTTAACTGTACATCAAAAGGTACTTGGATGCGGGAACCGTTTTCTCCTCCTTTGGCTTGGTGTTCTTTCCAACGGATAGTTTGTTTCAGCGAAGATTCTACTTGCGCTACGAGTTCTTCTGGTTCAAAGGGCTTGACCATATATACATCAGCACCTTTATTCAGCCCTTTAACTCGGTCTGCACTTTGTCCCTTGGCTGAAAGGAAGAGAACGGGAATCCAGCCAGTACGTTCATTTTGCCGAACTTGTTCGACAAAAGTGTATCCGTCCATTTCCGGCATCATTACGTCACAGATGATCATGTCTGGAACTTCTTGTTCTAAGATTTCCAGAGCTTCTCGTCCATTTTCAGCAGTGATGACTTCATATCCTCTGAATTCCAAGTAATCCTTCACCAGCAAGATGAGGTTAGGGTCATCATCAATTAATAGAAGTCGTTTGTGATCTTTCATGCTGGGCTCTTTCATAGCAGTGGCACTTGTCGCGCTTCGGTCCATCAAGGTCTTGAATGGTTATCCTCTATCGTGGATTATCGAGATGTTGTTCTTTTTCCCACTTAACTTGCCTTTGCTTTCTCGAAGTCTCAAAAGTGTTAATTACTTTCTGGGAGACCACTAGCTCATTGGCAAAAGTCCAGTAAGGATACGTAGAGCAGTAGTGTTTATAATGCGCTATTATATATCCCTTTGAAAGTAGCGGGTGGAAAAACACTGATTAAATAATAATCCTTCTAGTTCACAAGTAAGTATTGGCTTAAGATGACCCTAGCTACAAAACAACCCGCACTTTCATTGGCTTACCGCTTTACTATATCCTCCGGATGTTAAGCCTCTATCAATCGATCGCAAGCAAGTAAGGGAGTTTCAGGCAAAGGATGGGTTAAAAATGCATATTCTTCAACCACCTTATTGCCTATCAAGTGTTCTTGGATGATCCGCTCAATAACTTCCGGGTTTGCTTGGCGATACCAGACACCATCCGGGTAAACAACCATTATCGGCCCAGAACAACAAACTCGCAAGCAGTTGGCTTTGGTTCTAAAGATGCAAAAGGGACGACTTTCGTGCGGGCGATCGAGTTTTAGCTCTTTCAGACGCTTTTTTAAGTATTCCCAAGATTCAAGACTAGCTTGTTTTGAACAGCAGTTAGCAACTGTCTGGTCAGCACAAATAAAAATGTGTCGCTGAATTTTTGCAAGTCCTAGAGTTTCTACACAATTACTTAAGGCTTTCTTGTCTGGATTTTTAGTGGTTTTGGGGATTTTTCGGCTGGGCTGGATCACTGTATTGTTACTCATTGAGCGGCTCCCTGATTACAGTTCTATAACAATTTCCAAGCTTTGCAAATAAAGTTGACCATATAAAAATATTCGTAACTTACGGAAGAGAACCCGCAAGCTCTAAATAATTAGGTATTAGTACCTACGTGGGACTGCGATTACCTAGTTCGGGAACCCGTACACAATGAATTATTGCCATTTCATGCCGCTCTTCGGTAAATTAGCACTCAGGAGTTGAGAGTGCTAACTCTGGAGAAAATTTGTATGGCAGCTGTATCTCTAAGCGTATCTACAGTCAAACCTTTAGGCGATCGCGTTTTCGTGAAAGTGAGCGCCTCTGAAGAAAAGACCGCAGGTGGTTTGTATTTGCCCGACACGGCCAAGGAAAAGCCCCAGGTAGGGGAAGTAGTCGCCCTTGGTCCTGGCAGGCGTAACGACGACGGTAGCCGTCAGGAATTGGAAATTAAAGTCGGAGATAAGGTGCTGTACTCCAAGTACGCTGGCACCGACATCAAACTCGGCACCGAAGAATATGTACTGCTTTCCGAAAAAGACATTCTAGCAGTCGTTGCGTAATGGTCATTGGTCAGTGGTCAGTAGTAACTGACAACTAACAACTAACAACTGACAACTAACAACTAACAACTAACACCTATGGCAAAGCGCATTATCTACAACGAAAACGCCCGTCGTGCCTTAGAGCGAGGCATCGATATCCTGGCTGAGGCTGTAGCTGTTACCCTTGGCCCCAAAGGTCGTAACGTAGTCCTAGAAAAGAAATTTGGCGCACCTCAAATCGTCAATGACGGTGTAACCATTGCCAAAGAAATCGAATTGGAAGACCATATTGAAAACACTGGCGTAGCTCTGATTCGTCAAGCTGCTTCTAAAACCAACGACGCAGCAGGCGATGGCACGACCACCGCTACCGTTTTAGCTCACGCGATCGTTAAAGAAGGCTTGCGGAACGTTGCAGCAGGTGCTAATGCGATTTTGCTGAAGCGCGGTATTGACAAAGCTACCAGCTTCCTCGTAGACAAAATTGCTGAACATGCCCGTCCGGTGGAAGATTCTAAAGCTATTGCCCAAGTCGGTTCTATCTCAGCTGGTAACGACGAAGAAGTCGGTCAGATGATTGCCCAAGCAATGGACAAGGTAGGCAAGGAAGGTGTAATTTCCCTAGAAGAAGGGAAATCCATGACTACCGAGTTGGAAATCACGGAAGGGATGCGCTTTGATAAGGGCTACATCTCTCCCTACTTCGCAACCGACCCCGAGCGGATGGAAGCAATTTTCGATGAGCCTTTCATCCTACTGACCGATAAGAAAATCGCTTTGGTACAAGACCTCGTACCAGTGTTAGAGCAAGTTGCTCGTGCTGGTCGTCCTTTAGTGATTATCGCCGAAGATATCGAAAAAGAAGCCTTGGCGACTCTGGTGGTAAACCGTTTGCGCGGTGTACTCAACGTTGCTGCTGTAAAAGCTCCTGGCTTTGGCGATCGCCGCAAAGCTATGCTAGAAGATATCGCTGTTTTGACAGGCGGTCAACTAATCACCGAAGATGCTGGACTGAAGCTGGAAAACACCAAGATTGATGGTCTGGGTAAAGCTCGCCGCATCACCATTACCAAGGACAACACCACAATTGTTGCCGAAGGTAACGAAGTTGCAGTTAAGGCTCGTGTCGAGCAAATTCGTCGTCAAATCGAAGAAACCGAATCTTCCTACGACAAAGAGAAGTTGCAAGAGCGTCTTGCTAAACTTTCTGGTGGTGTCGCTGTTGTGAAAGTGGGTGCAGCCACCGAAACCGAAATGAAAGACAAGAAGCTGCGCCTAGAAGACGCTATCAACGCTACCAAAGCTGCTGTGGAAGAAGGTATCGTCCCTGGTGGTGGTACAACTCTAGCTCACCTCACTCCTGTGCTGGAAGAGTGGGCAAACAGCAACCTCAAAGGTGAAGAGTTGATTGGTGCTTTGATTGTAGCTCGTGCGTTGCCTGCACCTCTGAAGCGGATTGCTGAAAACGCTGGACAAAATGGTGCTGTCATCGCTGAACGCGTTAAAGAAAAAGAATTTAACGTTGGCTACAATGCTGCAACAAACGAATTCGTCGATTTGTTAGCCGCTGGTATTGTTGACCCTGCCAAAGTAACTCGTTCTGCTCTGCAAAATGCTGCTTCTATCGCTGGTATGGTGTTGACAACCGAATGTATCGTAGTTGACAAGCCTGAGCCTAAAGACGGCGCTCCTGCTGCTGGTGCTGGTGCTGGTGGCGACTTCGATTACTAATACCCTGTAGCCTCCTATTTGTAAAACAGCTGCTTCCCTTGTGGAGGCGGCTGTTTTTTGTATAACCTGCGAATAATAAGACAAAAAATAATAGTTATAATCGAGTTATTTAAGGAAACTTTTTATGAATTACACATTAGAAATACAAGCAATGTATGCACGAAAATGTCTCGATCAAAAACTAGAAGATGTCCTTAATGCAGCTGCTAAAGATAAAAGTCTAAGTCCAAATATACTAGGTCAGCTTGAGTATCTGAGATGGAATGAAGCTGATCAGTTAACATGGATTACGATTAAATTTAGACAACAAATACAAAAAAGTCCCTACATGCATCAAGAAGTGGAAAGAGCAATAAGACTATTAGAATACTCCATTAGACATTTTGCTATGTTTTTTGATGTTGATACATTATTTATGTGCAGTTTTTAAATATCTATATAGCTTGATAATAAAGCGATCGCACCTTGCAATCTGAAAGAGAGTGCGATCGCCGTTATGATTATCTGTATTGACTACAGCCATCATAGTTGAGTTTTAATTAATTTAGTATTAGATATTGGTAGCTAGTATTTGTGACTTCTTTTGTTCAAATTCTTCATTTGTGAGAATTCCAGAATTCCTAGCACCTTCAAGTTGCTTCAATTTCTCACCAAAGGAAATCTCTCTTTTAATATCAGCAGCTTTTTTATTAAATTCTTCTTGACTTAAGATGCCTGTAGCTAAAGCAGCTTTCAACTGAGCAAGTTTATTTTCTAAATCAGCATTTGAAGTCTGTGTCATTAATTCTGATTTCTTTGTTTCATATTCTATTTGACTTAAAATACCAGTATCTAAAGCATTCTTAAGCTTCATCAATTTCTCGTTCAGTTCGTTATTTTTTTTCTGGTCTATTGCTTGATTTTCAAGCTCCTTTTTTTTGGAATTATAAGTTACTTCATCTATTAAATTCTGCTCAAATACTTCTTTTAGTTGCCTAAGCTTCTCTTCTAAAGATTCTTGTGTTTTTATAACAGCAATTTCTCTGTTCGATTTTGCTCTTTCACCAAATATCACCTTTTGTTCAATAAAATTCCAAATATCTCCTTCTATTTTTTTCGACCATCCAGCAGCTAATCCACTGCCTATCAAACTAACACCTCCCGTCAACAAAGTACCAATACCGACAGCTGCTAAGTTGGTTGCCCACTCTCCTGTTCCTAATTCAATAGAAAAGTTATTAGAATATCCCTCAATTAACACATTAAAAGCTCTTGATGCTCCAACGACTTTTCTCCAAGTCTCTGTTTTCTGAGCTTGTATAATCCATGCTCCTTCTGCTTTATTAAATTGTACTTGATATCCTTGCTGGGCGAACCAAGATTGAACATCCTGAACTAAAACATCTAAATCACAGTTTTTATTTTGATAATTTTTCTTAGTCATAATTTGTGATATTTAGGAAAAAGTAAATTGCATAATAATTTTTATCAAAACTATATTGCTAGAAGCTTGAGGGAATTTACTGATTTATACTCCATTGAGTAAAAGCGTAAATTTATTAATTTTTTTAACATTGGATGACAATATTAGCGGTTATCATTCATTAGGAATTTTGACGAAAAAATAATAAATTTCAGGTTAAGAAGTAGTGAGGTACTTTCACGAAATATAATGCACCTGAAATTTAATGTTTAATTTATAAATGACTTGCAACTCGCAAACCGCAGAAGGTTGGCATGGCAAACTTAACTTAGTCTATGCCGATCGCCTCAATTCTACCCAGCTAATTTACGATCGCCATCAAGCACCCCTAAAGGTACAACGTCCGTTTTATCCAGAGGGCGAAAAAGTTTGTCACAGTGTAATTTTACATACCGCTGGGGGAGTTGTGGGAGGCGATCGCCTTTCCCTAAATTTTCACCTCCAACCCAATGCACAAGCTTTAATCACCACAGCAGCCGCTAGTAAAATATATCGTAGTAACGGCTTGCAAGCTAGACAAACCATCGAAATACAAGTTGATGCTGGTGCTTGTTTAGAATGGCTACCTCAAGAAACAATTTTATTTAACGGTGCGATTTATCGGCAAGATTTACGGGTAGAATTAGCAACTGGAGCCAATTATTTAGGCTGGGAAATTACTCGATTTGGTCGCAGTGCTAGAGGAGAAAAATTCTTGCAAGGAGAATGGCGATCGCATACCGAAATTTGGCAGCAAGGCGTTCCCTTGTGGATCGATCGGCAATGGCTACTAGGTAACGAAGAAATTTTCCACAGTCCCCACGGATTGTTTGGAAAACCCATAGTGGGTAGTCTAGTTTGGGTTGGAAATCCTGTTTCAGTGGAAATCGTCGAAAAAACACGAAATTTATGGAATGGGGAAGGCGAAGTAGGAGTTAGTCAATTACAAAATGGATTTTTGTGTAGATATCGTGGTTATTCTACATCTGAGGTGAGAAACTGGTTTACAGCTGTTTGGCAAATGCTACGAGTTAATTTTTTGAGTCGTGGTAATTGCATACCAAGAGTTTGGCAGGTTTGAACCCCAGAGGAGGTAAGAATGCAACTTACGCCGCAGGAAAAAGACAAATTATTAATTTTTACAGCTGCACTATTAGCAGAAAGACGTAAGGAAAGAGGTTTGAAACTGAATTATCCAGAAGCAGTTGCTTATCTTTCTGCTGCTATTTTAGAAGGTGCGAGAGATGGGAAAACTGTAGCAGAATTAATGAGTTATGGTACAACACTGTTAACACGCGATGACGTGATGGAAGGAATACCAGAAATGGTACATGAGGTGCAAGTGGAAGCAACTTTTCCTGATGGCACAAAGTTGGTAACAGTACACAATCCAATTCGTTAGTTTGAGGATTTTGCAATTATTATGATTCCTGGAGAAATCATTACACCAGAAGGTGAAATAGAACTAAATATTGGTCGTTCTACTGTTAAATTACAAGTGTCTAATACAGGCGATCGCCCCATACAAGTCGGTTCTCATTTTCACTTTTATGAAGTTAACACCGCTTTAAACTTTGATAGAGAACAAGCGCGAGGAATGCGCCTCGATATCCCCGCAGGAACCGCAGTCCGCTTTGAACCAGGCGACGAAAAAGAAGTTACGTTAATACCCTTGGTTGGTAGTCGACAAGTTTACGGTTTTAATGGCAAAGTTAATGGCAATCTTTAAACGCAAAGGTACGCAAAGTTAGAGTTTATTGGCTACACGTTTAATGCCTTCTTTGAGGTGGAGGACGTTAAAGTTGAGAATAAGACTAAGTTTGCAATTAGTCAGTTTGAGATAAGTTAAAAGTTGTACGGAGTGAATTGGGTGAATCGATTCCACAGATTCAACTTCAATAATTACTTTATTTTCGACTATTAAATCTAATCGATAAACGCAATCTAATTTCACCTCTTCGTAAATAAGCGGTAATGGAACTTGCTTACCAACATTAAATCTCTTCTTCAATTCATAATACAAACACTCCTCATAAGCTGACTCCAATAACCCTGGTCCCAACGCCGTATGCACTCGCATTCCAAAACCAATTATTGTCCCACTCAAATCATTCTCATCCATACTCCGCGTACCTTTGCGCGTATCTTTGCGCTCCTTTGCGTTTAAACTCGATTCTAACCTTAGTTTCAAGGAATGTATTATGCCTTACAGAATGGATCGCCGCGCCTACGCCGAAACTTATGGGCCGACAGTAGGCGATCGCGTTAGACTTGCAGACACAGAATTATTTATTGAAGTTGAACAAGACTTCACCACTTACGGCGACGAAGTGAAATTTGGCGGCGGTAAAGTTATCAGAGATGGGATGGGACAATCTCCAATTTCTAACGCGGATGGTGCTGTAGATTTAGTAATTACTAATGCCTTAATTCTCGATTGGTGGGGTATTGTCAAAGCAGATATTGGCATTAAAGATGGCAAGATTTTCAAAATTGGTAAAGCTGGAAATCCTTATATTCAAAATAATGTAGATATCATTATTGGCCCCGGAACTGAAGCCTTAGCAGGCGAAGGAATGATTCTCACTGCTGGCGGAATTGATAGTCATATTCATTTTATTTGTCCCCAACAAATTGAAGTGGCGATCGCTTCTGGTATTACTACAATGATTGGCGGGGGGACGGGACCAGCCACAGGTACAAACGCCACTACCTGTACCCCAGGCCCTTGGAATATTTACCGGATGTTGCAAGCCGCTGATGCTTTTCCTGTCAACTTAGGATTTTTGGGCAAAGGTAACGCTAGCCAACCCCAAGCACTTACAGAACAAGTGACAGCCGGTGCAATGGGGTTAAAGCTGCATGAAGATTGGGGAACTACACCCGCAGCAATTGATACTTGCCTCAGCGTAGCTGATGAATATGATGTACAGGTGGCAATTCATACCGACACCCTCAACGAAGCCGGTTTTGTGGAAGATACGATCGCCGCTTTCAAGAATCGCGTAATCCACACTTACCACACCGAAGGCGCAGGTGGTGGACACGCACCAGATATTATCAAAGTTTGCGGTGAATCTAACGTCTTGCCATCTTCCACTAACCCTACACGCCCTTACACCGTCAATACCTTAGACGAACACCTGGATATGTTGATGGTATGCCATCACCTCGACCCAGCGATCGCCGAAGATGTTGCCTTTGCTGAATCACGCATCCGCCGAGAAACCATTGCCGCCGAAGACATTTTGCACGATTTGGGCGCGTTTAGTATGATTTCTTCCGACTCCCAAGCGATGGGAAGAGTAGGAGAAGTAATAATTCGGACTTGGCAGACATCCCATAAAATGAAGGTGCAGCGAGGAATCCTTAATCCGCAAGGAGCAGAACAAAAGGCAGATAATTTCCGAGCAAAGCGATATGTTGCTAAATATACTATTAATCCGGCGATTACACATGGTATTGCCCAGTATGTTGGATCGGTGGAAGAGGGAAAACTAGCAGATTTGTGTTTGTGGCATCCAGCATTTTTTGGTGTGAAACCAGAAATAGTGATTAAAGGTGGCACGATCGCATGGTCGCAAATGGGTGATGCCAACGCCAGTATTCCAACACCGCAACCTGTGCATATGCGACCAATGTTTGGCAGTTTTGCAGGTGCGCGTCATGCAACTTCTTTAACCTTTGTTTCCCAAACGGCTTTAGACAAGGATATTCCTAGACAATTGAGTTTGCGAAAAACCGCAGTTGCAGTTTCCGGGACACGTCAACTCAGTAAGCGGGATATGAAACTGAATGATGTCCTACCTAAGATTGAAGTCGATCCCGAAACCTATGAAGTTAGGGCAGACGGTGAGTTGCTTATTTGTGAACCTGCAACAGTTTTACCAATGGCGCAAAGGTACTTTTTGTTTTAATTCCCGATCGAGCGATCCAGTGATTACGATAATCCTTGGAAAGAAGTCATTGAGCTATATTTTCCCAGCTTTCTGGAATTCTAACGATTAACCCACTTGTACAGAACGGCTTTAGTCTAGTCTAAACGAAACGAAAATAACTCTCGCTAAGACTCAAATTGGAAACTCCTTGTACAACCGCAACTAGTACATCTGCCTGTTCTTCTTGGTCAATATATATGCCTGTCCCTGTTTGACCAACAGGAGCAGAACCCAAAACATAATTAGCCGGGTAGTATAAACCCAAATCGCTAGGATAATATAATTTGGCAAGTTGGATAATGTCCTGGTTAGTGTTGAAGTCAGTAATAATTGCGTATTCAGTAAAAGTACTTTCTTCACCAAACGCTAGACCATACAGAGTTAATCCATGCACATCCGATCCTAGAATAAATTGGTCTGACCCAGCACCACCTGTCAAGGTGTCAACCACATCAACAGTATTTTGTCGAAAAAAAACGAAATCAGTATCACCAATTAGCACATCATTACCAGCACCACCATTTAGGAAATCACTTCCAGCCTCTCCATATAATGTATCGTTGCCTGCACCACCATCTAGAAAGTCATTCCTCCCACTACCAAAATAGATATCTACAATACTGGCCGCTAGGAGATCGTCACCGGAGCCACCATAGAGATGGTCGTCGCCAGCATCACTTTGACGTCGGTTGGGATTCAAAGTACCGCCATATATGCGATCGTTACCAGAGCCGCCATAGAGATAATCTTTTCCTAAGCTGCCCTCTAAAAGATCGTTTCCGGAACCGCCATCGAGTGTGTCATTTCCACCAATGGCAAAAACTCCATTAAAGAGGATATCTGCAAAAATGGAATCGCCGTGTAAGGTGTCGTTTCCCGATCCTCCTACTAAAAGATCGTTACCATTGTCGTTGTATTTTTCAATAAAACTACCATAATCTCCAGATGAGAATGGTAGTACACCTTCATAATCGTTATAACCACCCCATAAAACATCATCCCCTGCACTGCCAATCAAGGTATCCTTGCCAGCGCCGCCCTCCAGCAAATCATTACCAAGGCCACCTCTTAGAGTATCTCGTGCCTTAGGACTGAGTCTCAAAATCTCATCTTCATCTTCACTAATAAAAGGATCGCCACGTAGGGTGTCGTTTCCAGCATCACCATCAAGCCAATCGCTACCTTCCCCGCCACTGATATCATCGTTGCCAGCTTTGCCGAGTAATATATCATTTCCTGCTAAACCGCTAAGTGTGTCATCGTATACATATCCAGTCAAAGTATCGTTAAACAAAGTCCCAACAAAAACTGGCATAATCGTGAATTTCCTTGTAATGCAACTGCTGTATTAAAAAATACACTTAATATTAAAAGTTATAGATTTTCACGACTGTAACTATCTTAAGGATGAGTTTGACTAAATTACGTTCGGTCAGGTGACGGTTAATTCTCCTCGCATCACGGTTACAGCTTGTCCGGCGAGAAAAACGCGATCGCCTCCCCTATAACGTACCTTCACCACGCCACCACGACTTGATGCTTGATATGCTAAGAACTCATCTTTGCCCAGGCGATCGCGCCAGAAGGGAGCCAGACAGCAATGAGCAGCACCTGTAACCGGGTCTTCATTAATACCTAATCCTGGTGCAAAGAAGCGAGAGATAAAATCGTATTTGGAATCAGGGTGAGTAGCACTTGTAACAATAACACCCGAAACAGGCAATGTTTTTAGCTGCTGGAAATTAGGCTGCATCTGCCGCACCAAATCTTCAGATTCTACTTCTACCAAATAGCCTAGGGAATTCTGGAAGACAGATTTGTAAGGTACACCCAAGGCTTCGCTAAATTCTGGAGGGGCAACTCTTACTTGTGAGTGATTTACTGGAAAATCTAACTCAATCCACTCACCTTGCCGCTTAGCGATGAGTACTCCGCTTTTGGTATGGAAACGCGCGACTTCATCGGGTAAAAGATGTGCCTCTGACCAGAGTACATGGGCACTAGCTAAGGTTGCATGACCACAAAGCGGTACTTCCACAGTTGGTGTAAACCAACGCAGATTAAAACCATTGTCCTGTCTAACCAGAAAAGCTGTCTCAGATAAATTCATTTCCTGTGCCACATTTTGCATCCAAGCATCATCTCGGGGAGTAGGCAAAACACAGACAGCAGCGGGATTACCTGCGAAGGGTTTATTGGTGAAAGCATCGACCTGAGTAATGATTTGTCCCATAGGTCACTCTAGAAGTGAGTCCAGCAAATTTGCAGCTTTGTATATATATCATGAGTGCCTTAGAGATTGAAGCACTCATAATCAAATGTTCACATAGTAATAGTCTGTCAACTTTGAACTGACGAGTTCAAATGGGGCAAGGGAGAAATCATTGAAAATTTTACCCATCGAATCAATCTTGACACTCTAGTAATCATTGAGAGGCAATGCTTATAGTCAGATTTTTGAGGAACTTGCGAAGTGTGGAACTCACCGCAACGCGTCTATGTAGTACCTTAGAAATTAGTAATGTTATCTCCAGGAGTTATGGTTAATGTTAAATACAAACAAAAACTGGAGTATAAAAATCATTGGGGTAATATTTGCTGCTCTCAACTTAGCGCTTATTTTGGGAGGATTAGTTAGCTGCGGTGTTGAGGAACGGCGATCGACTCCAAATGAGCAAAATGAACCAGCCCAACAGCTTAACCAGAACGATCGCGACGACGACGAACAAGATAATAGCAACAATGAGAAAGATGATAGTAATGATGAGAAAGACGATAAAGACTAAATAAAGGCGTAAATATAATCTTTATCCGGCGTTGCATAATTGCGGAATGATTTTGGAATTTGCATCAACAAGAATCACTGTGTCTGTGCGTCTTTGCATCCTCCGTTCGCGTAGCGTCGACCATAGGAGAAGTTTGCTCAACGGGGGGAACCCGCGCACGCCACTTCTCTCCGTGTCAGTCTCAATCATCCCATTATTCAGCAACGCCCTTTATCCTTTTGTTCAAGTTTTATTTATGGTTATCCACAACACTTGTAGTTCACTGGCTGATACTCTAAGCTACAGACGACAACGACTGGCCAACCTGATTGATTTTCCTGCAATTCTTTGGTCAGGTAGCAGTAGTCCGCGTAACTTTCCAGCAAATGTTTTTCCGTTTCGTTCTAGCAGTCATTTCCTTTATTTTGCTGGGCTACCACTGCCAAATGCGGCAATTCGACTAGAATCGGGCAAGCTAGAACTATTCATGGAAGATCCCAAACCTAGCAGTGCCCTTTGGCATGGAGAAATGCCGAAGCGAGACGAGATTGCCCAAAAAATTGGGGCGGATGCTGCCAGACCAATGTCAGAATTAGAGTTTTGGGTAGAAGGCGCAGCCACAATTGCTGTACAAGATGCTGCCACTTGGACGCAGCAATCACAGCTTTTGAATAGATGGGTTTTACCGCAAAATCCACTCCAAGGAATTGACTTAGAGTTAGCCAAGGCAATTATTTCTCTGCGCCTCGCCCATGATGAAGGGGCATTGGCTGAGTTGCAAAAAGCCGCTGCTGTCACTGTTGCAGCCCACAAAGCCGGTATGGTAGCGACACCTAAAGCAAAACTGGAAGCAGAAGTCCGGGCAGCGATGGAAGGAGTAATCATTGCGAATAATATGACTACTTCTTACAACAGTATTGTGACCGTTTACGGTGAAGTTTTGCATAACGACCAATATCATCACCCTCTGCAATCAAATGACTTAGTGCTGGCTGATGTCGGCGCTGAAACCGAGATGGGTTGGGCAGCTGATGTCACCCGCACTTGGCCCGTTGCTGGTAAGTTTTCACCCACTCAAAAAGACATTTATAATGTTGTGCTGGCAGCTCATGATGCTTGCATTGCTAAAATACGTCCTGGTGTGGAGTATAGCGATATTCATCTGCTAGCTGCCACAGTCATAGCTGAAGGTTTGGTAGATTTAAGCATTCTGCAAGGAAATGCTGAAGATTTAGTAGAAATGGATGCCCACGCGCTCTTTTTTCCTCACGGTATCGGTCATTTACTGGGTTTGGATGTCCATGATATGGAAGATTTGGGGGATTTAGCAGGATATGAAGAAGACCGTCAAAGAAGCGATCGCTTTGGTTTGAGCTACCTGCGCTTAAATCGTCCCTTGCGATCGGGAATGTTAGTCACAATTGAGCCAGGTTTTTATCAAGTACCAGCAATTTTAAATGATACTAATCTGCGTTCAAAATATCAAAATGTCGTCAATTGGGAGCGTTTATCTGAATTTGCTGATGTCCGAGGTATTCGTATTGAAGATGATGTTTTAGTTACAGCATCAGGCAGTGAAGTTTTAACAGCCGCATTACCAAACGATCCTGATACTATAGAAAATCTTACTAATTCATGAGGCAGTACGGTGAGCCACACAGGAGCGTCATCCCTGCGCCGTCAGGCATTCCCGCAGGGTAGGATAATTTGTAATGAAGGGGCGCAAAGCTTTGTGCCCTTACTCAGATTGATTCTGGGTTTTCAGGTTTGAATCTGTAGCTTTTCTTTTTTAATTAATCTAATTATTTACCTCTGAGCGCTTTAGAAACTGCCAGAAATCGGCAACAGCCGAACTGGCACGACAATTGGGAATCCATGACCAAGATTGCTTCTTGCCTGCTAAATAGAACCTAGGAGAAGTTGCATAGCTGGAAATGTATAGCAAAATCTCCAAATCGAGACTTGCCGCACAGAAGTCAAACGTATCGCTAAACCACATAACCTGCAAGCCATAGATGCGTGCTAGTTCAGCTAGTTCAGAGGCTGCTTCCCGATTGATGAGGCTCTGGGCTTGTATCTGCATATGATTGCTAATAATGTAACGGAATGCCTGCTTGTAGAGATGTCCAACCCAACTTTCCGCCCAGAATACCTTGGAGTTAGATATCTGGCTGAATACCCGACCTGCTAAATCTTTGTGACATTCCAAAAAAACCTCTTGACAATGCAATCCAAAAACCCCCACAACCAAACATTGAGGTGGCGGACTTTCCCCATCTTCCAACTGATAACTATAGTACTCGTATAAACTTTCCAGATCCGGTGAAGCATCCTCCACAAAAGCACACCAAGGTACACGTTCGCCCCACCCGCTTTGAGAAGTGTCTACAACGAACCCAGGAGCAGCTACACCCATTCTCAACAGAAAATTACGATAATCTAATGGCAAAGTCAGCGCTGAGACTTGATAGACAAGCTCAGCAAAAGCATCTATCTGTGCTACAGAAGCTCCTTGAATTTCCTGAGGGAAGTTTGGGCGGTAGCGGGCGATCAGTTGAATAAAGCCCTCAATACTGCGATCGCACATAATAGACATCGCTCTATTGTATTACGTCCCCTACATTGAAAGTTTGCCCTTCTACTGTAACTCGATCGCCTGATACTAATTTTCGTCCTCGTCGGGTTTCAACTGTGCCATTGACTTTTACATCACCATCAATAATCATCAGTTTGGCTTGCCCTCCAGTTGGAGCTATACCTACCAACTTTAAAAACTGGTCGAGTTTAATCATGTTACTACTTGTGCTAAATTTGGCTGCTACGACTAGTACTTAAATCAACTAGCAAGTTCTCATAAATTTGCCAGTTAATACCTGAGAGGTGAATACTGCGAGTTAAATTAAAGTGTTGCTAGTCATAGCGATAAGTGATGTATTGTCTCACTGTAAAATAGCCATTCCTACTCTTACTGTACTTGACCAGCGAGGGCAATTCTTGTATTCCAGAGCTAGTCCACAACTTATGGGCAAGCGCGACTATGATTGAGTTCTGTTGAACCTTGTTCGCGAGTTACGATTGGCACATAACCCAATTCTTCACGGACTTTGCGATCGCTTAAGGTAAATCCTCGACCCATTAATCTAACTAATGGTATTAGTTTCACGCTTGAGTGATAACGCTGCTTGAATCTTCTTACATATGTCCACTAAGGCTCGATTTTGTTCTGCTGGACTCAAGTTGTCTAAAGGTTGGCTGGGACGGTGTGCTGCGCCATATTTTTCAATTTCGGTTTCCTCATAATTGCTATAACTCAACGGTATCCACATAATAGTGAGTCCTTCAGTTTCAGCAGCATCTAACAATGGCGGTAACTCATTGTCGGCAATAAAATCTGATGCCAAAAAATTAGGACTAACCATCAACACTGCGACTTTTGCTGCTACCAAAGCATTTTTAATTTCTGTGCGCCATATAGTACCCGGTTGAATTTTGGTATCGTCCCACACTTGCAGCGTTTGGTTGCGAATCATCGGTTTGAGGTGTTTTTGGAGTTTGGTTAGCCACTCCTGATCTTGATGACTGTAGCTAATAAAAATTTGATTTCTGGTTACTGGTTCTACAATTACTGCTTCTTGAATCTTTTTACAAATATCCACTAAGGCTCGATTTTGTTCTGCTGGTTTCAAAGTATCTAAAGGTTGGCTCGGAGGGTGCGCTGCGCCATACTTTTCAATTTCTGTTTCTTCATAGCCGCTATAACTTAACGGTATCCAAATAATAGTGAGTCCTTCTGCCTCAGCAGCATTTAATAATGGGGGTAACTCATTTTCGGCAATAAAATCTGATGCTAGAAAGTCAGGACTGACCATCAACACTGCCACTTTTACTGCTGCTAAAGCATTTTCAATTTCTTTGCGCCACTCAGCGCCAGCTTTAATCTTGATATCGTCCCACACGTCTATGATTTGGTTGCCAATCATGGGTATAAGGTGGGTTTGGAGTTTGGTCAGCCACTCCTGGTCTTCATGACTGTAGCTAATAAAAACTTGATTTTTGGTTACTGGTTCTGGTTTAAAAACATCGTCAATTAATCCAAGGACATCTACCATATCACCGCTTTCCTGGCACTGAATTTTGTCTTTATTAGTGTCCCGTAATTTGTATAGCACGTTTAGACGATAGTAATGAGGAGTTTCACTATTTTTACAAGTTTCACAGTTGCAGGGAACAAGTGTTTCATATTTCAAACGTTCATAAGAGCTATGTATTTTTTCGAGTTCATGACTGATAACTGCCAGCAGTTCTTTTTTTCGCTTTCCTGCTACACGGATTTTAATTTCTCGTAAATTGTAGTGTTCAATCACTTCAGCACGGGCTTCGTCTTTGCTGAGAACAACGCCTCTTCTCCAAACAAGCTTTTGCTGTTCAATATAAGAATGCATCTCAACGATAAACCGGGTTAGGATACCTTTGGGCATGAATGTATAAGTGTAGCGCAATATTAAGTTGTTGGACTCATCCCAGTTATATTTAGGTTGGTTAGCAGAGAGTAATTGAGGTGCTATATAAGTGGCAGGACGACTAGGTATTTCGTAGCACAATTTAAATTTCATCATTAGCTGTAAGAGTTCTGCCCGCATATTGGCATATTTGTCTTCATGCCAAATGTTTGCTAAATCACTGCGGTCAAATTTACCCAAGTTTTGAATAACCTTTGGATTATCTAATACTTTGTAAACGGCATCTGTACCCCAAGTAGGTTTGAGAATTACAGTTTTTCTTAGCAAGTCATCATCTTGGAAGTGAAGACATACGCCTAAATCATGTAAATAGCCGCTGAGTTGAAGTTTATCTTTTTGTGTCGTAAACCCATGTTCCTGGCAGATGTTGAGATATTCTTCTAAGGTAATATGTTCGCGGGGGTCGCGTTCTAAAGCTTCCCGCACTTTCACCCATGTTTTGGGTAGTTCTGTTCCTACATGGGGTAGGTTACTAATATAATATTTAATTTTATTTAAAATTTCTGGCAGACCGCGATTAGTAGCAAAGTTTGTAATGAGTGTTTCTTTATAATTGATGAATTGACTCCGTAAATCTCGCTCGTTTATTTCTCGTTGTCGTTCCTGTTTTTCATTTTTGATAATTAGTAAGGGACTATTGTCGCTGAGTAACTCAACTATATTTAGCCAGTAGTAAAAATCTGTGTCTTCTTTACGAGTATCTGCAACTAAAACATAAAGAGAACGTTTTGTAAGGAAAAACTGGTGGGTAGCATGGTACATTTCCTGACCACCAAAGTCCCAGATATTAACTCGAAATTCTTTTCCATTTTCTATTAAAAATTTCCATTGAGTTATATCAATGTCTTCAGTGTAGTTTTCATCTTGCTGTAATTGATAATTTGGGTCTTGAATTTTTTTAGCTAGGGTAGTTTTACCAGCACCACCTTCTCCCACAATTATTAATTTAGCTTCGTAGAGGCGATCAGTTTCTAACAATTCTTCATGAGTATAAGGGTTTTCTCGTTCTTCAGATTTCTTTTTGCGCGAAGCAGGAATCTCAGTCAACTTTTCTGCTTGAGATAACCAATGTCTTTCTAACACCTCAGCATACTGAGCATATTTTCCTCCTAATTGCCGTAAAACTTGAGCCTTTACCAGGGCAAATGGACGAATCTTACTTTTTAGAGAATCATTACCTTGAAATTTCACTAAACAGGCGTTAAATGTATCGACTGATAAACCAAGTCTTTGAGCAATAAACTTAGACACCTGGTCAATAACTGAAATTGTTTTACTAATCGGTACAACAGCTACTAGTAACTCTCTTACCCCGTCAACAAACTCATACTCAATGTAATCAGCGTTATCTTGGGCAGAAACAGGCACACGCTTCAGCAGCCCACTCATAAACACTTCTGCCACATGAATTTGCATTGATTCTGGAAGCAGGGTTTGCTGAATCAGATGTACAACCGATATACTAACGGGAACCCCTGCCATTAGTCCAGCTAGGCGACGAGCAACAGGAGAAGCAGTAGCACGAAATCTATTAACTAATTCTGTTGCAGTCAGTTTAGCTTCCTCTTGTTCTGAGGATTGTTGAGTTGTGTTGAGGTCAATGCCATTTTCAAAGGCAGAAAAACAAAATCCTACTGTTTCTATATTCCCTAAACAGGCAATAAATTTTGACCATGTAAGCAAAGGTTCAGGTTCTAGAGTGACAATAGGAACCGAAATTAAATCTTGATTTTTTCCAATATCTGATTTATCAGAATCCTCTATTGCATCTTCATCCCAGATTTTTTTAACCAACTTAGAATTAAAAGTTCCAGGTGTCAGAGAACGCAATTGGACGGCAACTTCTGAAGCAAGAGATGTTCGTTCCCAAAGCTGTTCGGGAAGCAGTTGAAGAATAGTAATTAAACCAGTTTTACCCCACAAATTTAGTACTGGATTAATCCACCTTTCTCGCCAAGCAGGAGAAATACAGTCACTCACTAATAAAATTAAACGCTGTCCCTTGGGGTCAATCAATACTTCAGGTCTATAAGGAGTAGAATCACAAGCACTTGTATTATTTTGAGCAAATAATTGTACCGTTTCTTTAGTAACCTTTAATTGCCAAGTTCGCACATCCCGAAACGCACCATGATGCTTTAGCAGCCTTTGGAGTTCAGTAATTGTCGGTTTCCAGATGTCGGTAAGACTGGTTTGTTCAATAACTAATGCTAAGTCTAGCCATCGCTCTGGAGCCGGCTTGAGTACTGGTATCCAAATGTCTTCTTCTGCTATGCGGTAAACTGTTGCTTCTTCGTCCAATATCTTTTCTGTAGGAGATGGTATTTTTCGCATTAAAGGACGAAGCGATCGCGCTAAAGCCAAGGAATTTCTTAACGCTGGTGCCGCAGGTATCTTGATAGGAATCGTTTCGGGTATTTCTAAGTTCTTTGTAATCTTTTTCTGAGAAGGGGAAAGAGAAACTTCAGAAGTTACTTTTGGAGTTGCAGATGGGGATGGTGTTTCTACGATTTCTGGAGCTGGGCTTTGGGGCTGGTCAGGTCTTGCTGGTTCTGGTTTTGATGGAGTTAATTTTTGTAATTTCTGCTGTGGTTGCTTAGACTCTTCCATGTGAACCGCCAACCACAAAATTTCTGCTACCTCGCGGGCAGTTAGGTCAAATCCTGCTTTTTGTAGAATAGCTATTACCCGCTCAATCATATATTTTATCAACTACTGAGGTATTGCCATAACCATTCGATTAACTTTTCTTTTTTATGGTTGGTTTCCTGATTATCTATAGATTCCAAATCCAGATTCGGAGAATCATCATTAGTCGCTGTACTGGTTAACATATAAATAGCATTTAACAATTGATCTGTTGCCAATTCTCCCTTCTCACGGTGGCTGTAAAAATTATTAATAAGTTCCTCGGCTTTTTTATAAACTTTATTGTTTTGATCGCGGAAACTTTTATTTTTTTTAAAATGTGCTTTTACAATATTACCTAATTCTTGTTCGCTTGGCTGTGATAAATCTAATCTTAAACAGCGTCGTAAAAAAGCAGGAGGAAATTCTCGTTCTCCATTACTAGTAAGAACCACAAATGGAAACTCTTTACATTGTATTTTTCCTTTGATAATGGTTACAGGCTTGTTATCATATGTTTGTATAAAAACTTCAGAAGATTTATCAGCTATCCTTGTCAATTCAGGAATCTCAAATTCTCCTTCTTCAAAAACATTTAATAAATCATTAGGTAAATCAATATCACTTTTATCTATTTCGTCAATTAATAATACTCTAGGTTGCCTAGGTTCCCTAGAAGAAAGACATAAAGCTGTTCCTAAAGGCCCTAATTGTATGTACTTTCCGATTTCGCCTAAACTATCATCAGCCCTAGCTTTAGCATCTTGTAATCTTGAAATAGCATCATAAGAATATAATCCTTGCTGTAAGTTAGAGCGAGTAGTAATGTTCCAACGCAATACGTTTCCCAGGTTTAATTCTTGAGCCACTGCATAAGCTAAAGATGTTTTTCCTATTCCTGGCTTTCCTGAAACTAACAACGGACGACGCAAATACAGTGCTGCATTTACAAGCTCTACTTCATTTTCTCGCACTTGATAAGTTATACCTTTTTCTTCTTTATCAAAGCTACGCCAGCTAGGAGGGTCGGGCAAGCGTAATATTTCGTCGTGAGGCTTTTCAGGAGTTCCTTTAAAAATTTTCCAGGTTGTCATAATGGATTTTCATTCATAATCAATATGGGGTAGCAATAGCTCAGGATCTTCCCAGAGAATAGAAAGATGATGGCCAATATGGTTATCCTTATGGATATCTACAGCATCTTTACGTTTTTCGTGTATAAGCTTAGGTAAATAATGAGTTTTCTGTTGAAAATCTTTAATAAGTTCATTCAATTCATCTTGATAATTTATTTTTTTGGGAATATTTCTTAACCAAATAGCCACTGGTGTGGCAGATGAATTAAGGTCATCTATATTTTTTTTAGATAAAGGTTTTATTGAGTGTAAGCAAACAGAGTCAGCTTTTTGCAATTCAGCATATAACTTTTCGCAATCTGCGGATATAATCATTTTAGAGTTAGAATCTTGCGAATGTAGTTTTTTCCATTTGTAATGCCAAATTTTTTCATTTCCATATTTATTTTTAAGTCGTTCTTTATACCGGAGAACTAACTGGAATGAACATCCAATTGTTCTTTCTCCATATTTATAACAATCAACTGGTTTATTTAGTAAGTTGAAAGGTAAAAATAAAATTACCATTGGTTGGTTACAATTTTTATTTAAATATTGATTACGATTAACTTCATTCATTAACTCTTCTAATAAAAGAGGAATTTTTCTTAACTCAATTTTTTGGTTTTCCAATTTTAATGATTCACATCTTTGATTTTTTTTGCAGTCAAAATTACCCTTATTTTCATGAGAAACAAACCATGCATTAACATAATATAAATTTTGGGACTGTGAACTTTTTTCCAATGATATCATCAGGTAAGTAGGTATATCTTGGTCTTTTTCTAATTCTCTTTTTTCATGTTTTAATTTATCTAATAGAACCGAGAAATTATTTGCGTTTTGTTTACCCAATTGATTCAAGTCACTACCAATATTCTTAGAAATTTCTGTATCTACTAACAAATAACCTATAAAGCGGATAATATAAGTTTCTCCTTGAGGTATATCCTGAAGTTCAGCTAAAATCTCTTCGAGACTATTAGGTGTAGGTGTCTTATCTTTCCAAACTTTACGTAACTCATCTGGGATACAAGCAAGATAAGCTTGCTTTATTTGATCGATAAAATGTTTTTCCCAAGGTAACAGTATTTCTTTTAAATCATTAATAAGTTGAGTTTCCTTAGATGCCGAATCTGAACCCATCTCATCCGGCGTTTCCTGTGATGGGTTAGTTAAGGGTTTACAAGGTCGGGGCGTTCTTTACGGATATTTTCAATAAGTTGATTTGTTAGCTGACGATTCTTTACGCGTGTTACTAATTCAATAGCACAGGTTTTCAAATCCTGCCCATTCATGTCATCGTCCATTTGACTTTTCAACGTGAGAAACCAAACAGTTCTAATTTCTGATCTACTCATTCGGCTAGCAATTAACTCATAAATTTCAGTCTCTTCCATCTGCGATAGTTTTTTCTTTCTTTGTTCTTGGGTATCTTCTTTATTATCCAACTTATAATTTTCATTGGAAGAATCTTGCTGACATTCACCAGTCGGTAAAACTTTAAACTTGCCACGTTCTGGCTTTTTATGCTTCGGTTGGTTGGTCAAGTGACGATAGAGAGATTCATATCCTTCTTCAGTATCGGCACAGTAATACGTAGTTCCTTGTAATGGCTTAGGAATATCCTCGAATTTACCTGATTCGAGTAGTACTGGAATAAACTTAGTATTTAATGTTCCTGCATTGTAAAGGTCTTGATATGTCAAATGCCCTTCCCATCGAATACCATGACCTTTACCTGTTTCTTCTTCACCCTCAAAACGGCGTTTATAGGTTGGGGTACATACTACTAATACAAAATCTGCTTCTCTAATCTGTTTATCCATCCAGCGTGGCCAGCCTTCAGGAGGCGAAAATTCATATTGATCGAGATTGCAGTAAATTCCCCAATCAAATAGCTTCTTCGATAGCTCCTTTACACGAGTTTTATGCTCATATGAATCATGACTATAGCTTATGAACACTTTTAGGGAGTCGTTAGAGTCCAATTCTTGTGTATTCATTTTATTTTGTAAATATAATTAAAAATGTAAAAATTAGAAGTTTATTATCTCTTACCCTTAATACCTGAAGAGATTTCATTTGTTTTCATACACTGTTCAATCAGTTCAATAATCACCTGAATCATCTTTTTTCCACCCATGACACAATTAGTATAGAAGTGCTTATTTAGGTTTTCTTCAAGACAAACATACATCTCTTTTTGCATATTGTAGGGGTGTTTTAAGCGTATACTTAAATTACCACTGAAACAACAAAATGAGAAATACAGATTCAGCCAAAATCTCAAAATTTATGAGTTTTTAATACTCTGTATAAATAAAAATAAACCTTAATCTTATTTTTTCTTTATAGATTAATGGAATTGAGAGTAAGCGATCGCAATTGTCTCAATTACTTTTTCTTGTAGATTTTTGATAAATGATGACTTGAAGCCAGATAGAGAGATATCAAAAATAAAAATTTCTACACAAATGACGGTCGATCGCCCAAATACAGGAAGGTATGCAGTTGCTCAAGTCGGGGTGAAAACTACTAAGCTAGTAAATAGCACGTTTAAAATTTGCAGGGAATTCTGAATCGCATTCATTGGCTGTTCTGACTTCCCCACTGGCTAACTACTTGTAATTACATTATGTTTGAAGCTCTATCTGACCGTTTAGAAGCCGCCTGGAAGAAACTGCGGGGGCAGGATAAAATTTCTCAATCCAACATTCAAGACGCTTTGCGGGAAGTGCGCCGCGCCTTGTTGGAAGCAGATGTCAACCTCCAAGTAGTCAAAGATTTTATTAGCGAAGTTGAAGCCAAAGCTCAGGGATCTGAGGTGATTGCTGGCGTGCGGCCTGACCAACAGTTCATCAAAATTGTTCACGATGAGCTGGTACAAGTGATGGGAACAGAAAATGTTCCCTTAGCAGAAGCCCAAGAACAACCCACCATTGTGTTGATGGCTGGGTTGCAAGGTACTGGTAAAACCACGGCTACTGCCAAGTTAGCCTTACATCTACGTAAGTTAGATCGTAGTTGCTTGTTGGTAGCGACAGACGTGTATCGCCCAGCAGCAATCGATCAGTTGGTGACATTAGGTAAGCAAATTGATGTGCCAGTCTTTGAACTGGGAAGCGACGCTGACCCAGTAGAAATTGCCCGCCAAGGTGTAGAACGTGGTAGGGCAGAAGGCGTAAATACAGTAATTATCGATACTGCTGGTCGTCTGCAAATTGACGAAGACATGATGGCGGAATTAGCCCGCATCAAACAGACAGTCCAACCCGACGAAACTTTGTTAGTCGTGGATGCCATGACTGGTCAAGAAGCAGCAAATCTCACCCGTACCTTCCACGAGCAGATTGGGATTACTGGAGCGATTCTCACCAAGCTGGATGGTGATAGCCGTGGTGGTGCAGCGCTGTCAGTGCGGCAGATTTCGGGAGCGCCGATTAAGTTTGTGGGCGTGGGTGAAAAAGTCGAGGCACTACAACCATTTTATCCCGATCGCATGGCATCCCGAATTCTAGGAATGGGCGATGTCTTGACCTTGGTAGAAAAAGCCCAGGAAGAGATTGACTTGGCAGATGCCGAGAAAATGCAGGAGAAAATCCTGTCAGCGAAGTTTGACTTTACTGACTTTCTCAAGCAGCTGCGTCTCCTGAAGAATATGGGATCGCTGGGAGGCATCATGAAGATGATTCCGGGGATGAACAAGCTCTCAGATGACCAACTGAAGCAGGGAGAAACCCAGTTGAAGCGCTGTGAAGCGATGATCAACTCCATGACTCGCCAAGAACGCCACGACCCAGATTTATTAGCAAGTTCTCCGAGTCGGCGGCGACGAATTGCTTCTGGTTCCGGCTATAGAGAATCTGATGTGAGCAAACTCGTGGCTGATTTTCAAAAAATGCGATCGCTCATGCAGCAAATGGGTCAAGGTAGCTTCCCCGGTATGCCAGGTGGAATGTTTGGCGGTGGCAGTATGGGCAACGCTTTAGCAGGTGGAGGAAATCGTCCTGCCCCTGGATGGCGAGGTTATACTGGCGGAGCAAGCACGAAAAAGAAAAAGAACAAAGATAAAAAGAAAAAAGGTTTCGGTAATCTTTAGTTCATAGTCAGTAGTCAATAGTTGAATATTAATTGGAGTGTTGACTGTTGATTTTTGACCCTTGACCAATAGCAGTGAACCTTAAGCTAGTGCTAAAATTAGCATTTCAGCATAACTACAAATAGGAGAATGATTCCTCAACCATGATCAAACTGCGCTTGAAGCGATACGGTAAAAAGCGGGAAGCGAGCTACCGCATTATCGCCATTAATAGCCTCGCTCGCCGCGATGGTCGTCCCCTAGAAGAACTGGGATTCTACAATCCTAGAACTGATGAAGTGCGACTAGACGTTCCCGGCATCGTCAAGCGACTACAACAAGGCGCTCAACCCACTGACACCGTCCGTCGCATCCTAGTAAAAGCTAATGTTTTTGAACAGGTCAGTGCCCCAGCCGCATCCTAAGGTTGAAATCAAATCCGTGACAGCTAGTCCTAACTACGTTGAGCTGGTACGGTTTTTGATACAACCGTTCTTAGAATCTCCAGAAAGTTTAAGCGTCGATTGTGAAATTTCTCAGACCCTCAACCGGGCTTGGATTCGCATCGCCTTTGACAGCACAGATAAAGGAAAAGTGTTTGGTAGAGGAGGACGCAATATTCAGGCGATCCGGACAGTAATTGCCGCAGCTGCCGCAGCTGCTGGGCAGTCGGTATACTTGGATATCTACGGCAGCGCTACTCCAGGCCGAGAAGGTACGTCTTTTGATGAAGACGGGGAAGAGCGATCGCCACCTCCTAAAACGAGGGAACGAGGTGGAAATGGTCCTAGTAGACCTATTGCTAAACCCCGTTTCCGTTAAGTTAAAGAGAACAAATCTGATACAAGATGAAGGGTGAAGGATGAAGGAGAAAGGATAAAATTCCACACTTCATACTTCATACTTCACACTTCAGATAACTCTGTAAGGAGGTGACACTAAGCAGTGGCTGAAGTCCGTTTAGGAGAAAATGAGTCGATTGATTCTGCATTAAGACGTTTTAAAAAGAAAATTCAAAAAGCCGGGATTTTATCTGAAGTGAAGCGCCGGGAAAGATACGAAAAACCCAGTTTGCGTCGTAAACGCAAAGCTGAAGCCTTACGCAAAGGTGTTCGCTACTAAATACAAACAATGTCTTTGGTTAAAGTAGCTAACCTATGTCAATTGTGTAAGTGAAGTTTTGAGGGCATTCTTAGCTCAAATTTACACAAAGTAGAGACGCAAGTACTTATGTCTCTACTTTTCTTCCCTGAGTTGGGGTAAAATTCAAAATTAAATCATAATATGTCAAGAATTGCAGTATCCCTAATTCCTTGAGTTAACCAATATACAAAAGTATAATTTTAAATTTGGTAATAATTTTAACCAAAAAAATCAATTAAACTTTTGCCGGAATTAGTAGTATTAAAATTTATTATAAAATAGTATAAAAATCAGTTCTAAAAATTACACTTTTACGCCTTGTCAGGAAAATATTATCTTTTGTCAAAAACAGCATCCTCAGAAATTAAGAAATACTTATGGCAGATGCCTTAATAATTCAGCTGCCTAACATTCCTAGTGCGATCGCTCTAGCAGGTGATGGTGAAGAAAATCTGAAAATTTTATCGCGGCAAACAGGAGCTAGCTTAGTACTACGCGGACAGGAAGTACACATTTCTGGCACCGAAGCGCAAAAAGACCTAGCTTCCCGATTAGTCCGATCGCTTGAAGACCTCTGGATTAAAGGCAATACTATCTCCAGTGCCGACATTTTAACAGCTCGTCAAGCCCTAGATAGCCATCGAGAAGACGAACTACAAGAATTACGGCGAGATGTCTTAGCCAAAACTCGTCGAGGTGAAGAAATTCGTGCTAAAACCTTTCGACAGCGGCAGTACATTGATGCCATACGTAAGCGCGACTTGACTTTTTGCATCGGGCCTGCTGGTACTGGCAAGACTTACCTTGCTGTTGTTGTCGCGGTGCAAGCACTTTTAGCCAACCAAGTAGAAAAACTGATTTTAACTCGTCCTGCCGTAGAAGCTGGTGAAAAACTTGGCTTTTTGCCCGGAGACTTACAGCAAAAAATTAATCCTTATCTACGCCCACTTTACGATGCTATTTATGAATTCATCGATCCAGAAAAAGTCCCCAATTTAATGGAACGCGGTGTAATTGAAGTTGCACCATTAGCCTATATGCGGGGGCGCACTTTGAATAATGCTTTTGTGATTGTGGATGAAGCCCAAAATACCACACCCGCTCAGATGAAAATGGTTTTGACTCGTTTAGGCTTCCGTTCCCGGATGGTGATTACAGGTGATATTACCCAAACCGATTTGCCCCTTAACCAACAATCAGGCCTAACAGTGGCTTTGCAAATTTTAAAACATGTTGAAGGTATTACTTTTTGTGAATTCTCCCAGCGAGATGTCGTGCGTCATCCTCTAGTTCAGCGCATTGTTGCTGCTTACGAACAATACGAAAAATAGTCATTAGTCAGTGGTCAGTGGCTAATGACAACTAACAACTAACAACTGACTATTGTACAGACGCGATTAATCGCGTCTCTACTACTAACAACTAACAAATGACAACTAATTATGAGTACTAATTTGAAAGACTTTTTAGAAGCTTGCGAAAATCTGGGAACTTTGCGTTTAATTGTCACTAGTAGCGCTGCTGTCTTAGAAGCACGCGGCAAGGTAGAAAAGCTATTTTATGCTGTGTTGCCTAAAGGTAAGTATGCGAACATGCACACCGAAGGATTTGAGTTTCACTTGAATATGGACAAAATTATTCAGGTCAAATTTGAGACAGGTGAAGCAAAAAGGGGTAATTTTACGACCTACGCTATCCGGTTTTTAGATGAAAAACAAGAGCCTGCTTTAAGTCTATTTTTGCAATGGGGTAAACCGGGAGAATATGAACCAGGTCAGGTAGAAGCTTGGCAGGCTTTACGGGAGAAATATGGAGAAGTCTGGGAACCTTTACCAGCAGAGATTTAATAACAAAAGCAGGGAAAAAAGACGCGTCTCCCCATCTGTGCGTCTTCTTCCCTCTCCAGTTTCCAAATACTTAGCTGATTTTAATCACTTTATCAGGTCTAATTCAGGGCGATCGCCGACTTTAGTGATGGAGGATTCCTCTACTAGAGTAGATTGGCGCTTAATTAGAAAATAATAGATGTATGAACAAACGCTATTTTTTAGAGGCTAGTGCTGTATTAGTTGGGGCAGCCTTTTTATCACGCTATATCAATATCAATCAGAGGTCGGAAATCATGGCAACTTCTAATACTGAGTTTGAAATTAGCAAACCTGAAGAAGAGTGGCGGACAACTTTATCGCCGGAACAGTTTCGTGTCTTGCGGAAACATGGGACGGAACGAGCTTTCACCAGCCCACTTGATAAGCAATATGTGAATGGTACTTATCTATGCGCTGGCTGTGAACTACCACTGTTTACATCTGACACCAAATTTAATAGTGGTACGGGCTGGCCCAGTTTTTTTCAACCAATTGAAGGCGCAATTGGCATGACTGTAGATAAGTCGCTTTTTATGACCAGAACTGAAGTACATTGCCATCGCTGTGGTGGACATCTGGGTCATGTGTTTGATGACGGCCCTGCACCCACTGGCAAGCGCTACTGCATGAATGGTGTCGCGCTGAAGTTTATTCCTGCCTGAGATACCGCGATAATATCTACATAGATCCTTGCAGCTTGTTGTCAGACATGGCACTGCCTAGTGAAATCATAATTGGTGGAATAAAGCAAGCGATCGCACCTCATCCACATCTCAAATCTAAAGTTGAGATGTGGATGATTTTTTTATGAATTTTTATAGTTAATCTTAGTCCAATACGATTCAGTTAATAAAAAAAGTAGGTTGGGTTGCGCTCCGCTTAACCAAACCTACCTTAGTTTTCAGCCTTATCCGAAAGGTATTGAATCTTAGTCAAGCGATCGCAAAGGTATCACTTACGGTCAGAGATTTGATTATTTTTACTGTAATAAGCGCATCTTCGGAGAAAATTAAGTATAAGCACTTAAAACATAAACATAAAATAAAGTTATACAAATGTAAGATGCAGCAATTACGGGTAAAGTTGTCGTTAGTGCCAATACTGATGCTACTAACGGTAAGTAGTACAGCACACTTAGCATTGGCTGGAGGATTTGCTCTCAATGAACAAAGTGTAAAAGGTTTGGGAAATGGCTTCGCTGGAGGTGCAGCTAGCGCCGAAGATGCCAGCACCATTTTTTTTAATCCTGCTGGGTTGACTCGCTTAACAGGCAATTCTATTGTTGGGGCTTCTTATGTAATTTTTCCCACAGTTAGTTTTAAAAACCAAGGTTCTACTGTGGCTACAGGCGCGCCATTGTCCGGTAACAATGGAGGCGATGCAGGTGTTGATATTGTTGTGCCTAACTTCTACGCTGCTTGGAGCCTTTCGGATACCGTGAAAGCGGGTATTGGCATCAACGTTCCTTTTGGATTGGCTACAACATATAACCGAGATTGGGTTGGGCGTTACCAAGCGGTAGAGTCCAGTCTCACCACTATTAATATCAATCCCAGCATTGCTGCTAAATTGACAGATAACTTTTCTGTGGGTGCGGGTCTGAATATACAATATGCCGAGGCAAAACTTTCTAATGCGATCGACTTTGGTTCAATTGGTCGGAGTGTAGGCTTACCTACCCAACCTCAACAAGCAGATGGTTTTGTTAAAGTTACTGGCTCTGATTGGAGTGTGGGTTACAACTTGGGAGTAATGTACGAACCGACCAAAAGCACGCGCATTGGTTTAAGTTACCGTTCTCCCATTACCCAAGATATCCGAGGGAATGCCGACTTTACAGTTCCGGCAAGTGCCACAGCACTTACACGAGGGGGACGGTTCACAGACACAGGTGCAACCGCCGTTTTAAATTTGCCTGATACCCTGTCACTTACTGTTTACCAAGAACTCAATCCCCGTGTTTCGATTGTCGGTGATGTTACCTGGACAAACTGGAGCCGTTTTCGGGAATTACGAGTGACCTTTGCCAACCCAAACGAACCAGATAGCGTGCAGCCAGAGAATTGGAATGATACTTACCGTTTTGGGCTTGGAGTTAACTACGCTGTTAATGAGACGTTGACACTACGGACTGGTGTTACCTACGATCCTAGCCCTATTAGTGATGAATTTGTCACTGCTCGATTGCCTGGTGGCGATCGCACCTTGCTAGGGTTTGGTGCCAGCTATCGACCTTCTAAGTCATTCAGTTTTGACATTGGTTATACCCATGTTTTCTCCGACGATAGCTCTATTAACGAGTCAAACTCCACAAGGAATACGTTAAAAGGTGAATTTGAGAGCGAAGTTGATATAGTAGGGGTTCAACTAAATTGGCAGTTTTAGCTAGATCGCGCACTTACCATACTGAACGCAGATATCAATAGACTTATATGTTGAAAATAGCGACTGCTGAATGCCAGTTACTTCAACGGGGAGGCAGCCGCGTGAGCGGGTTTCCCGACTTGAGCGGACTGCCTTACCACGAAACTGGCTCCTGATGATTGGGAAAGAGATAATTTCATGCCCTCGTTATGGGCGCGATCGCAGTCTATCTTGTAAATAGAGAATGGGGTGGGGAGTAGGAAAAAATCTTTTTCACCTTTCTAAAACAACTACTTTGGGGATGAATTTTGCTCCTTCATATTTCATACTTCTGACTTCATCCGTTAGTAGACTGTTCTAACTCTAACCCGAAGTTAGTATGAACTTGAGGAACTTGTGAGGGCAACAAATAGGATTGTTGCTTTACAAAAATTTACAATTATGAATTGATTATTTTGGGCGTTTCCTCACAAGTTCCTCAAAATGTTTTTTTAAATTGAGAGCATAAACAACACCAGCAATAGTTGAAGGAACTCTCACAAACAAATTATTTTGCTTATATTTGTTTACAGTCAACAGTCATTAGTTATCAGTCAACAATTACAATATGTCTATCTCTACCGCCATCCAACAAACCATTCAAGCAATTACAGAAATAACTTCACAAGTAATTAACTACATCTTAGGTGCAGTCAGTAGAATTTTTGGGCCTAGAGATGATAACTATCCATCAACAGGTACTCAACCCTTTGAGGGCGATCCTCCTAAGAAAAAGCATTATTGAATTAGGCATAGGCAAACCATTTTGTCACCCGCAACAGAATATTCTCTAAGTTGAGAACTTTTTTAACTCATCACTGATTAGTTGAAAGGTGAGTACAATGAATACTATTAGGAAGATTAACAATGAGTTAGCGATCGCGGGACAAATTACACCAGAGCAATTCCAACAAATTGCTGAGGATGGTTATAAATCCGTACTCAACCTACGTTTAGCAAATGAAAAAGGTATGCTAGATTGCGAGCAAGAGAAAATAGAAATATTAGGCTTGTTTTATGTTAATCTTCCTACGAAAGCCGAAGAAATTAATCATCAAGTGGCACTTCAAATCTTTAAAATAATTAATCAGTTACCTAAACCTATCTTGATACATTGCGATAATTCCCTACGTTCAGCAGCAATAGTATTATTGTATATCGCAACAAAACAGGGTATTGCTTTTGAACAAGTATTTCAAACAACTATTAGAATAGGTTTGCTCTAACTAATAATTTGATTGAATTATTTTTTGATGTTTAGTTATATTATGTATATTATTAATGGATTTAATCTATATAAAATTTTATTAACTTTAAATGATTTGGGGTGCTAAAAATGCCTAAAAATCTCGTGAATGTAACAATACCAATAGTGACTCAAGAGCTTGAAAATATTCTAGTAACTTATCCTCATCATCCATATCAAGAAGCTTTTGCACATCCTGATTTACGACAAATTTTAATGGCTTATATTCTAAATAGAATCCCTAATCATTACATAACAGTTGATGAAGCAGAAAAACAAGTATTCACAACCTCAGATTGTCTGCGACCTTTTTTAGAACAAACATTGCATATAAAAGCAGTAATTCATCAAGGAATAGAGAAAGTTTTGTGCGAACAAGCACATGAGGTTAACCGCCATATTCCAGAAGTAGTAGATCCATCTCGTGTAGCGTCGCATTGGTTTGGCTAGGGAAGTAGGCAGGAGTTAGGAGTTATTCTCTTTGTCTTTGCGTCCCCTCATCTCCCCTACTCCTCCTACATTGGACAAGTACTAGTTGTGCGATCTATGAGATTTTGATGAATAAAGTGTTGTAATTTTTGTCTCTAAGTAAAGTGGTACATTAGCATTTTCAAGACTCGCTTGTTTTTCATCAGATGTTTCTAAATAATTCAAATCATTAATTTTATTCACAACCTGAGATGAAGCTAGGTTACTAGAACTATTAACAGAGGAATTGATATTTATTGGTGTCTTCCCAGTTGTAGATAAGGGCACAGATGAAACTTGGCTATTTTCTTTGATTAAACGGCTGTAAGTTCGTTGAGGAATAAAGTGGAGTGGATTGTAACCAACAAAACGCAAAATCAGCACACAAGCCCAGGAATATCTACCTTCAGTAATAGCTGCTATAATTTGATTCAATTGTTCAGGAGTAATGATACTGTGAAAATTTCTTTGAGAAGAAATATGGTAGTTCATGAGTAACCCTGAGATAAATTGCTCAACTAGAGGTTTATAGATTGATGCCGCCTTCTTAAGATATTCTGCAATAGGTCAATCATAGATTTCAGTTGGTATTAACCTATTTAACTATGAAGCGATCGCTCCTGCCAACTCTTAATCCTAATAAAGTCTTAGGCATTCCTCGCCTCTTGATTTTGTCTTGCTTTATTAATAGCAACAGGCATTTAATTGACCAAGCATTTTTTGAAACAAAGCTTCAGGTTGAAAAAATTTAGTTTGGTAGAAGATTTGAATGTTAGTTTCATAGCAACTGTCTAAAAATTAGAGACTTTACTTTTTATAATTATATTTACTAATGACAAAAATTAGTAATTACTAATTAAGAGAATCTGAATTAATACAGGTTTTGGAGTTTCTATTTTTTGTCACAATTTAGCGCATTTGTATTAAATATCAATCTCTGGTTAACTCTGCTTTTGCTGTTTCAATTCTATGGTTAACTAAATTGAAAGTTTTAATTTAAAGGTAATTAGCTAGTAATTACTACAAATCCAAACTTTTAAACAAGCATTGTTTAAATATCTATTGAAATTCTGAATAGTAAACACAGTGTTATTACGTTTTTATTTGCAGCAAAACCCATGCTAGCTAAATGATGAAGTTACTTTTAGTCTTGATTTTACTTGAATAAATCCACTTAAGCACTAACTTATTAAAGACTGTTCAAGCTAATTAGCAATGAGTAATTACAAAAAGTTCCTTTAGCAATTGCTGAGTTTTGAATTCAAAAAATGTATAACTCATAACTCTTACTTTACTTATTAAGAATTACCATCTCAATATCTAATTTCCAATACTTGAACCGCCAAAGTCAGTGTTATGTCTGAGATACGTGCCTAATATATATAGAATACTATTAATTAACAGGCATTTCAGCCAAATTGGCACTTTTTTGAAGAAACAATCAGTATCACTGGTGGGGCAATGAGGGAGATGGGGAGATAAGTGTAAAGACGGTTTCCCTCCGGGCGAACTTCCCCTATCACAGACGCTACGCGAACGGAGAAACAAGGAGACAAAGAGAACAACTTCTGACAACTGACTAGATTGGGATGAGAAAATTCTTTTTAGGTTTCATACCAAAGCTAGAAGCAAAAGACTTTCCGGTCTATCTACCATACAAAAGTTAAAAGGGAAATGTACCTCTGAATACCCGTGAAATAAAACCAGAGTTGTTGAGGAGAGAACCATGAGGTCGTGACCTAGCTATATTTTTGTAATTTGTTATGTATGAACTGTTCCAAGCTGTCTTAGACAGTGATGAAAAAACTGCTCTACGTCAGTTGCTTTCTACATTAAAAAGCGTCTCAGGGAAGCGTTACTTTCTGAGAAATGAGATTCTCCATGCTTTTGCAGATTACTGTCAGCAATCCCAAAAGCCTGCCTACTTTTATCACTCTTCCTCTATTGGCAAACTAATTCACTGCACTCATGAAATGATTCTGGAAGAGGAAAGTACGTGGTTTGTTGTCCGACAGAAGATTGCTAGCCAAGAAGTGTGGCGACTGATGTTCGACTTTTTTAAGTTCGAGCTGATGACACCCCAGGCGTTTTTAGATGCGAGCGATCGCCTAGTGAATCGCTACCAACCCCACATTCTCGAAATCGACCTCCATCCCTTTTACGAAGGTTCTCCTACGATTTCCGATTCCAGAAACATTGGTCAAGGTCTAGCTTTTCTCAACCGTTACCTGTGCGATCAATTATTGACCGATCCTGAATACTGGGTAGAGCTAATATTTCAAACATTACATCACTTGCAATACGATGGCATTCCCCTACTAATTAGCGATCGCATCAACTCAAGTATCGACCTGGCCAAACAAATCAAGCCAGCCCTCAAGTTCCTCAGCCAGCGTCCCCCTAATGAACCCTACGCAGAATTTCGCTTTTACCTCCAAGAACTCGGTTTTGAACCAGGATGGGGCAATACTGCGGCGCGAGTGTCCGAAACCTTAGAACTCCTTGAGCGATTGATTGACAGCCCACAACCTGCCATCCTGGAAGCATTTGTTGCCCGCGTTCCCGCTGTTTTTCGGGTTGTTCTCATTTCGATACACGGTTGGGTTGGTCAACAAGATGTTTTGGGACGAGATGAAACACTCGGTCAAGTTATCTATGTCCTCGAACAAGCGCGCAGCTTAGAAAACAAATTGCAAGCAGAAATTAAACTCGCCGGTCTTGACGTGCTGGGTATTCAACCTCATGTGATTATTCTTACCAGACTCATCCCTAACTGTGACGGCACAGACTGCAATCTGCGCGTTGAAAAAGTCCAAGATACTGAAAATGCCTGGATATTGCGCGTTCCTTTTCGGGAATTTAATCCTGAAGTTACCAATAATTGGATTTCTAAATCTGAGATTTGGCCTTATCTAGAAACATTTGCTCAAGACGCAGAAAAAGAACTGCTAGCACAATTCCAAGGACGACCTAATTTAATAATTGGCAATTACAGCGATGGCAACTTAGTAGCATCTCTCCTATCCCGCAGGCTGAAAGTTACCCAATGCAACATTGCCCACTCCCTAGAAAAACCTAAGTACCTATTTAGTAATTTATATTGGCAAGATTTAGAAGACCAATATCACTTTTCGGCACAATTTACCGCCGATGTAATTAGCATGAATGCTGCCGATTTTATCATTACTTCATCCTGCCAAGAAATTGTCGGGACACCAGACACTATGGGCCAGTACGAGTCTTATAAGTGTTTTACTATGCCCAATTTATATCATGTGGTCGATGGGATTAATTTATTTAGTCCTAAGTTCAATATGGTACCACCAGGAGTTAGTGAGGATATCTTCTTCCCCTACAGTCAAACGCAAGACCGAGATCATAGCTTGATAACACAAGTTCATGACCTACTATTTAACCGCGAAGACTCTCAAATTTTTGGTCATTTAGACGATCCTAACAAACGCCCAATTCTTGCCATTGCTCCTATCAACTTCATCAAAAATCATACTGGTTTAGCTGAGCTATTTGGCAAAAATCAGGCATTGCAAGAGCGTTGTAATCTGATCGTCGTAACTAGTAAACTGCATCCACATGAAGCTACTAAACCAGAAGAGGCAGAAGAAATCCAAAGACTTCATGACATTATTCAAAAGTATAATCTCTACGGTCATATTCGTTGGATAGGGATGCGTCTTCCTAGCAATGAAATCGGAGAAGCCTACCGAGTAGTCGGCGATCGCCAAGGAATTTATGTTCACTTTGCCCTCTTTGAATCCTTCGGACGCAGCATTTTAGAAGCTATGATTTCCGGCTTACCAACTTTTGCCACAGAATTTGGTGGTGCTTTAGAAATTCTTGATGATAGAGATAACAGATTTCATATTAACCCTACAGACTTAGAAGTAACAGCTCAGCAAATTTTAGATTTTGTTAACCAATGCGATACTCAACCAGAATACTGGAGTGAAGTTTCAGAGTGGATGATTCAGCGAATTCGTAACAGATACACTTGGGAAATACACACCAGCCAACTATTATCGCTTGCCAAAATATTTAGTTTCTGGAACTTTGTTGCCCCGGAAAATAATGAAGCCAGGGATCGTTATATGGAAACCTTATTTTATCTCATCTATAAACCTATAGTAGAAAATATTTTAGAACAACACAAGTCGCTTCGCTCTAATTAAAAATTAATAATTAATAATTTAGTCACTATGTTAATGATGGATACAAAAAGTCTGGCTCGCTCTTTTATTTATACAGATTGGACATTAATAGAAACCCAGTTTGAACCTGACAAGTTACACTCCAGAGAAACTATCTTCACAATCGGCAACGGTTATTTGGGAACACGAGGTAGTTTTGAGGAAGGCTATGTACGTGCATTGCCAGCTACTTTTATCTATGGTGTGTATAATGATGTTCCTGTGGTGTACACAGAACTAGTTAACTGCCCTGACTGGCTACCATTGGTAGTAATTGTCAATGGCGATCGCTTTCGTCTCGACCGGGGTGAGATATTGCGGTACGAACGGCAGCTTGACTTGCGTTATGGTATTCTCAGTCGTTCTATACGTTGGCGCAGTCCAAGTGGACACACCATAGATATCCAGTTTGAACGCTTTGCCAGTTTAGCCGACGAGCATGTGTTAGAGCAACGCTGCCAATTAACGCCCTTGGATTTTGATGGATTGATTGAAGTTCAGGCTAGCATTAACGGCTATCCAGAAAATCAAGGTTTCAATCACTGGGAAAATATAGACCAAGGCAAAACCGAGCATGGAATCTGGTTGCACAGCCGCACCCGCAATTCTCTGATCGATCTCGCTATGGGGGCTAAAATGACAATATCGGGAACTGAAGCTTCGTTGCAAGTCAACACCGCACCTGGCTATCCTACCTTAAGCTCAACCTTCCTGGCGGTGGCGCAACAGACCATAACAGTAGAGAAACTTATCACAGTTTTTACCTCGCGGGATATTGATACACCAGTCACCGGAGCTTTAGAAAAACTCGCGCACCTGCCAGACTACACACTACTGCTTAATGACCACAAACAGGCATGGGAGAGAGTTTGGCAGCAAAGTGACATCGTAATTGAGGGGGATACCACAGCGGCTTTTGCTGTGCGCTACAATCTTTTCCAACTGCTCATAGCTGCCCCGTGGCATGATGACAGAGTAAGTATTCCCGCTAAAACCCTTTCGGGTTTTGGTTATCGCGGTCATATATTTTGGGATACAGAAATTTTTCTTCTGCCCTTTTTTATTTTTACTCAACCAAAGGTAGCCCGCAACTTACTCAGTTATCGCTGCCATACCTTAAATGGCGCTAGACGCAAAGCATCCCACTCAGGATATAAGGGGGCAATGTATCCTTGGGAAAGTGCTGTTACAGGCGATGAGGTGACACCACGTTGGTCACTTCCGAATGATTTTTACGCTGAAGACGTGCGGATTTGGTGCCGCGATCGCGAAATTCACATCAGTGCAGATATTACCTACGCTATTTGGTATTACTGGCAAGCAACTAGCGATGATGAGTGGATGCGAGACTGCGGTGCAGAGATTATCTTAGATACCGCCATTTTTTGGAGTAGCCGAGTTGAGTATAATTCTCAATCCGCTCGCTATGAAATTCGTGGGGTAATCGGAGCAGATGAATACCACGAGTTCGTACACAACAATACTTTCACCAACCGGATAGTGCAATGGCACTTAGAAAAAGCACTCATAGTCTATGATTGGTTGCGTCAAACCTTCCCAGAACGAGCTCAAGACCTAGAACAGAAACTGCAAATAACTTCCGAAGTGCGATCGTGCTGGCAAGACATCATCGCTAAAATGTGGATTCCCTACGATCCTTCAACAGGATTAATCGAGCAATTTGACGGATTTTTCCAATTGGAAGATATCAACTTGAAGGACTATGAACCACGCCAAAAATCGATGCAAACTATCCTAGGCATCGAAGGAGCCAACAGACGGCAGGTACTCAAGCAGCCAGATGTATTGATGCTGCTTTATTTAATGCGAGCATCAGCAGAGTTTCCCTACAACCAGAAAACATTACAGGCTAATTGGGACTATTATGCACCCCGCACTGATATTACCTATGGTTCGTCTCTTGGCCCAGCAATTCACGCCATCTTAGCCGCAGATTTAGGCAAATTAGACGAAGCTTACAAACGGTTTATGCAGGCGGCAATGGTGGATCTCGAAGATAGCCGAGGTAACACCAAAGAGGGAATTCATGGGGCTAGTGCTGGTGGCGTGTGGCTGGCTGTAGTTTTTGGGTTCGGTGGTATCCAATTGACAGAAAATGGTCCTGTAGCCAACCCCCACCTCCCCTCCAACTGGACGCGCCTGAAGTTTAAGTTGCACTGGCGCGGTCAATGGCATGAGTTCGATCTACATCAGGGACTGGGGACTGGGGACAAGGGGACAAGGGGACAAGGAGGACAGGAGGACAAGGGGAATTTATCACAAACACTCTCCGCGTCTTTGCGTTTCCCCTTCTTTGCGTCCTCTTCCCAATCCGAAAGCGAAGCAAACCACAACCCTGATATCCGAGGAGTTATCTTCGATTTAGATGGTGTTCTCACAGATACAGCAGAATACCACTATCTAGCTTGGCAGAAACTAGCAGATGAAGAAGGTATACCCTTTAATCGGCTGGCTAACGAAGCATTGCGAGGAGTATCCCGTCGCGCTTCGCTGATGCTGATTGTCAAAGACAGGCAGTATTCAGAAGCACAAATCCAGGAAATGATGGAGCGTAAAAACCGTTACTATGTAGAACTCCTGAAAAACATTACACAAAATGATTTGTTACCAGGAGCGATCGCACTTTTGGACGAATTACGGCAAGCTGGTATCAAGACAGCCATAGGTTCAGCGAGTAAAAACGCTCGCACAGTTTTGCAGCGATTGGGCATTGCTGATAAAGTAGATGCGATCGCAGATGGTTATAGCGTACAGAAACCCAAACCAGCACCCGACCTATTTCTGTACGCTGCCAACCAACTAGGACTCGAACCAGCACAATCTGTCGTTATCGAAGATGCAGCCGCAGGCATTGAAGCAGCTCTCGCAGCTGGGATGTGGGCTGTAGGACTCGGTCCAGTTGAGCGAGTGGGAGCGGCTCATGTTGTTTTGCCCAGCCTAGCAGGTATCAAGTGGGCAGATATACAAGCCAAATTAAACGACGCTGCTAAACAAAAAAATGGTTGACTGATAACTGATGACAGTTAACAGTCAACAACTTCTATTTGTTTCCCTGATTCAATTTGTGTCTACGCAGTTTCACTAAAACTTTGACTCGCCGCTTGAATTGCTCAAAATCTTCTGCACTTGATTCTGTTTTCTGCCATGCTGGGCGTTGCATTAAACGCTCAGACCAATCTTGAAGCTGAGGGTAATCATTGAGATTGACACCTAACCTCGGCAATAAAGATACTGCTACTCCAGCAACGATATCCGCTTATATTAAATGTGCGATATTAGTGAAAAATATCACACATGCATCTTTAGTTTGTGCCCTCATGTCGAATTACTTTACCCACGGTTATGCGTTGTTGATTGGGGTTGGCAGAACAGCTGAATCCCAGTGGTCATTGCCTGTCACAGTTAAAGATGTGCAAGCTTTGAAGACGGTGCTAATTGACCCAAACTTGTGTGCCTATGTGGATGATTCAGAACATATTCGCTTATTGCAGAATGAGCAAACGACACGCAACGCAATTTTGGATGGATTAACGTGGTTAAAGGAAAAGGCTGCTGCTGATAAAGATGCAACAATTGTAGTTTTTTACTCTGGGCATGGGTGCTTTGACTTATCGAGCCAGTGTTATTATCTACTTCAACATGACTTTAAATATACAGACATTCCTAACACCGCCCTATCTGCCCAAGAATTTACTCAAGCATTGCGGCAGATTCAGGCAAAGCGGTTGTGGGTGGTAATTGATAGTTGCCACGCAGAAGGTATGGCTACTGCTAAGGGAGAACTACCTGCTGACTTTATCGCCACGGCATTGCCTAAAGGAGTAGTTGATGCCTTGAAGCAGGGCGAAGGACGAGCGGTGTTTACCTCCTCCAGAGGCAATCAGGTTTCTTGGATACGTTCTGATGGCAGCATGAGCCTCTACACTTATCATCTAATTGAGGCATTGCGAGGAGCAGCTAATCAACCAGGCGATCGCACAGTCATGCTCTCAAATCTCATCAATCATCTGGGTAAAACCGTGCCAGAGAGCGCCAGAACCCTACGTCAGGCACAACAGACCCCGTTTTTTGATACGGCGATGGAAGATTTTCCGATTGCCATGCTGCGGGGAGGGAAAGGACTGCCAAACTCAACCCCAGTCTCGGACTTGCCCAAAATTATGAGCGATCGAGAAGTAGTAACGCCTGCACTAGCAAGAGCAAAACGAGCCTTAGCAATTTTAGAAGAACAAGCTGCTTCGTTTGGAATTCGTATTCCAGTAGATTTGCAGATTGAATTGGAAGAGAAACGCCGCCGCGCCCTTCTCGATGCCCTGCGGGGACGGCGCACCCTGTTGATTTGGGACAACTTGGAAACCCTGAATGCAGAAGAACGCGAGATGATTGCCGAGTTTCTGCGGAAGTTGCCCACCCCCAACAAAGCCATCATCACCAGCCGCCGCCGCACTGGGGAAAGCGCCCTTACCATCCGCTTAGATCGTCTCTCAGAGTCCGAAGCTTTGGAATTAATGCAGGCAAAGGGGCGATCGCACCCCCGTCTAGCCCAGGAACTAAACGCAACCAAGCCAGAGATATTGACGGCTTTATATCAAGCGTCTGGTGGCAACCCCCTAGCGCTGGATTGGACATTAGGACATGTAGCACACAAAGGCTACTCCATCTGTGTTGCCTTAGAGCGGTTGCGGAATGCTGCCAAATCAGCCGATCTCTATGGGTTTCTATTTGCCGATGCTGCCCAAACCCTCTCTGAAAACGATTGCACAGTACTGTCTGCCCTGGTTGTATTCCTGACACCAGCAAGAACCACAGCACTGGCAGATGCTACAGATTTAGCCATCACCGAGATCCAAGTTTCTTTAGAGCAGTTAGTCACTCTATCTTTGGTGAATGACTTGGATGGAGAACGGTTTGGCTTGCACCCCCTCACCCGCACATATGTCCGGGCAGCTATGGGCGGAACGGATACTATTGGGACTGCATCCCTAGCAAGTGGAATTCGGTTTGACTCTGCTGCCCAACGCAAAGTTCTGCGCTACTGGGTGGACTTTGCCCAGAGATACGGGGGTTACGGCGAAGATGCCTATAAAACCTATGACAAGCTGGAAGCTGAGTGGCAGAATCTAGAGGGTGTGGCGACAACCCTGGGGGAGATGGCAGGTATCCCCGGTGCATTGAAAGACCGACAGGCTGCCCAGATGCTCATCGATTTGGAAAGTGCTTTGTTTAACTTCCTCTGGTTTCGAGGCTACTGGGATGAGGCGGTGCGCTCGGGTGAGTGGTGTTATCAGGCGGGAAAGGCCCTGAATCAATGGAGCGATGCTGGTTGGAGTGCTTACCATATTGCCTGGATTTACTACAATCGAGGGGAGACAGATCGGGCAGCAAGTTGGGTGGCTCAGATGGCGGAGGCAATGGATTGGGGCGGCAGCCGTATGGAGAAGGCTGTTGCAATCGGTCTGCAAGGATTAATTGCAGAGCAACGCCAGGACTGGGCGGAGGCGGAGCGACTGTACCGAGAGAGATTAGCAATTTACCGAGAGTTCGGAGAGGAAGAACGTGAGGCGCTCGCCCTCAACGATTTGGGAACAGTTGCGCGATCGCAGCGAGACTACGCTCGCGCCGAGTCCTACTACAAGCAAGCATTGGCGATAGAAGAAAAACTAGGAAATAAACAAGGACAAACAATTTATTGCGGCAACTTGGGACTTTTAGCCCTTTACCGCAACCGCCCTATGGCAGCCCGCCCCTGGTTCGAGCGTGAGTTAACCCTAGCGCAAGAAGTGGGACGGCAAGACCAGGTAGCTGATGCTCAAACGGGGCTGGCGCGAGTTCTGGAGGAGGAGGGGCGCTACGTAGAAGCGCTACTCTTGGCATTGGCTGCCCTAGAAATCCAAGAGCGCCTGCGCGATCAGAACTTGGATTTTTCACGCCGATTGGTTGAACGGTTACGGCGCAAGGCGGGGATGGAATAATTCGTAATTAATTCAAGGTTTTACGTCCCTGTGTAGTGCCATTCCAATCTGTAGGCTTAATATTTGCGAAACTGATATGCTCTCAACGATAAACGCTATAGTCTGAGGTAACTGTCACCAAACGAGATTAACCTAAAAGGTTGTTTGAAAAGTGGTTAGCTGTGATTTTAGGCACTTGTTGATCCCCCCTAGCCCCCCTTAAAAAGGGGGGAAAGCTTCTTAAAGTCCCCCTTTTTAAGGGGGATTTAGGGGGATCTAAAATGTTTTGCTACCAACAAACGGACTTTTCAAACATCCTCTAATCTATTCCATAATTTTGAATTGACTTATGACTAATGACACATTACAAGCAAGCCGAGAATGGTGGTCACAGAGGTGGCTTGATTTACTAGATTCCTATCGCTTTAAAAAACGCTTAGAACGTGCGAGAAACTATTCTCGTCAAGGAAATGTTTTAAGCATTGAATTTAAAGGTGCAAAAGTCCTAGCTAGAGTACAAGGTAGCGAAGCCGAACCTTACAAAGTTTCTCTTTCCCTTGATGCTTTTAGTGATGAAGAATGGGGCTACGTGATCGAAACAATGTCCCACAAGGCGATATTTGCTGCCAAATTACTGGCGGGAGAAATGCCACAAAATATGGAAGAAGCCTTCACAACGAATGGTCTTTCGTTATTTCCTTTTACCCTTGGTGATGTGCATAGCAAATGCTCTTGTCCTGATAAGGCAAACCCTTGTAAACATGTAGGTGCAGTTTACTATCAATTAGGCGATCGCTTCAGCGAAGATCCATTTGTACTGTTTCAATTGCGCGGACGCACTAAAGAACAAATTATCAGTGATTTACGTAAATTACGCAGTGCTAAAGTTAAAGCCACCACACCTGAGACATCTGAGACTCAAACACCTATCCTCAGTACGCAATACTCTGTAAAAATTGGTGCTTTTTGGCAATATCATGAGCCACTAGAGTCATCTCTAGTAGTTATTGCACCGTCAAGTAGTGAAACAGTGTTAGATGTATTGGGAGCGATTCCCCTAGCAAAGGCAGAAGAAAATGTAGTAAATTTAACCTCAAGTGACGTGGTAATGAAATATTTGAACACTATTTACAAAGAGGTTAGTCAGAAAGCTGTTTTAGCAGCAATGAATATAGGAGCAAGTTAAATAAGCAATTCTTATAATTGTATTCAGTCTTAGTATCGATTTGCTAAAGCAGATCAAAAGCCGAGACCCTTTTAAATCAGTAGTTCTGTTTATTGCCAGTAATTGAATGTTATGAAAGGAACAATCCAGTTAAACCCACATGGAAATCCAAAGCAGAATTATTTCGTTAGAACTTACTGATGGTACAAGTATCAAAGTTGAAGCTACGGCAATTGACGAGCGCAAAGTAAGCGTTCAACCTCGGCACTTTCACGAAGTAACCATGGCTATTGAATCTCTTACTAAGGACATTGCAGAAGCAATACAAAATGTTAAGCCAGATAAAGCTAGCGTTAAATTTGGTATAGAAATAGGCATTGAATCGGGTAAACTCACACCTTTACTAGTCAAAGGTACTTCTACAGCCAATTTAGAGATTACTTTGGAGTGGGTAAATAAATAAGCTAAAACATCTAAAAAAAGCTCTTGCTTTTATACAAGAGCCACTAAAGGATTTGATTGTCAGTGATGAAAGAAAATTTGCAACCTAGTCAAGGTCGTTCATGAACATGACTGGCTCAGACTCACGGTCAATGCCTCTCTCAAAACCACCAGCAGCAGCGCGGGCGCGACCGGCGTGCCACAAGTGGCCAATTAAGAAGAAGAAGCCTAACACGAAGTGAGAGGTTGACAACCAAGCGCGAGGAGACACGTAGTTAAAAGAGTTGATTTCAGTAGCCACACCACCCACTGAGTTCAGAGAACCCAAAGGAGCATGTGTCATGTATTCAGCGGCGCGACGAGCTTGCCAAGGCTGAATATCTCTCTTGATTTTGTCTAGGTCAAGACCGTTAGGACCGCGCAGAGGCTCTAACCAAGGGCCGCGGAAATCCCAGAAGCGCATGGTTTCACCACCGAAGATAATTTCACCAGTGGGAGAGCGCATCAAGTATTTACCCAGACCTGTGGGGCCTTGTGCAGAACCGACGTTAGCACCTAAGCGTTGGTCGCGGATTAAGAAGGTCAAAGCTTGAGCTTGAGAAGCTTCAGGCCCAGTAGGACCATAGAATTCGCTGGGGTAAACAGTGTTGTTGTACCAAACCATACAAGAAGCGATGAAGCCCATTAAGGACAAAGCACCCAAGCTGTAGGAAAGGTAAGCTTCACCAGACCAGATCGATGCACGACGTGACCAAGCAAAAGGCTTAGTGAGGATGTGCCAAATACCACCAGCAATACAAATCAAGGCAACCCAAATGTGACCGCCAACAACGTCTTCCAAGTTATCAACGCTAACAATCCAGCCCTCGCCACCGAAAGGAGACTTGATTAGATAACCGAAGATAACCGCTGGGTTGAGTGTTGGGTTGGTAATGACGCGAACATCACCACCTCCAGGTGCCCAAGTGTCGTACAAACCACCGAAGAACATTGCCTTCAATACCAACAGCAGCGCACCTAATCCTAAAATGATTAGGTGGAAACCGAGGATGTTGGTCATCTTATTCTTGTCTTTCCAGTCATAACCAAAGAAAGAGGAGTACTCTTCTAAGGTTTCTGGACCGCGGACGGCATGATAAATACCACCAAAACCCAGTACGGCTGAAGAAATTAGGTGGAGTACACCAACAACAAAGTAGGGGAAAGTGTCGATAACTTCACCACCAGGGCCGACACCCCAACCTAAAGTTGCGAGGTGAGGCAGCAGGATTAGACCCTGCTCGTACATGGGCTTTTCAGGAACGAAGTGAGCGACTTCAAACAAAGTCATCGCTCCAGCCCAGAAAACTATTAAACCAGCATGGGCAACGTGAGCGCCCAGCAGTTTTCCAGATAGATTGATTAAGCGAGCGTTACCAGACCACCAAGCAAAACCGGTGGACTCTTGGTCACGTCCCCCACCGATGACGGAAGATCTATTAGAGAGCGTTACCACGTGGTAGTACCTCTTCAGGGAATACAAATTGTTCGTGAGGCTGGTCTTGAGGAGCCATCCAAGCGCGGATACCCTCGTTCAGCAAAATGTTTTTGGTATAGAAGGTTTCAAATTCTGGGTCTTCTGCTGCCCGCAATTCTTGGGACACGAAGTCATAAGCCCGCAAGTTGAGAGCCAAACCCACAATTCCTACCGAAGCCATCCACAAGCCTGTAACTGGTACAAACAACATGAAGAAGTGCAGCCAGCGCTTGTTGGAGAAAGCAATCCCGAAAATCTGTGACCAGAAACGGTTAGCTGTCACCATGGAGTAGGTTTCTTCCGACTGGGTAGGATTGAAAGCGCGGAAGGTGTTGGAACCTTCGCCGTCTTCAAACAGAGTATTTTCTACCGTCGCGCCGTGAATCGCGCATAGCAATGCACCGCCTAATACCCCAGCAACACCCATCATGTGGAAGGGGTTGAGTGTCCAGTTGTGGAACCCTTGCAGGAATAGCAAAAAGCGGAAGATTGC
>LXQD01000322.1 GCA_003326215.1 Nostoc minutum NIES-26
GGAAATACGTGTAAACTGTCTGCCACGGCGGAAAATCCCCAGGCAACCCTCGCCATCTCACTCCTTCTAGCAGGACATAGAAGATCGCGTTTAGAACTTCCCACATATCGACAGAGCGCTTGCGACCACCGGGTTTTGCTTCTGGAAGCATGTCACTCAGAAATTCATATTGTGCATAGGTCAGATTGCTGGGGTATGCTTTACTCATGTTGCTCTTTTGGTGCTGTCTACTATCTATTCACAGCGTATACCGAGAGAGCTTTTTTACAACCTGACCGACTTTTCAAACATCCTCTAAGGCAGTCTGGCGCGGAGAGTTGTGACAAAGCTGAGTGAGCGGTTTAACAGTTAACAGTTATTAGATTATTGCGGTTTTTAATGGTGGTAATACTAGCCCCAGATAAGAGCGATCGCTACATGTGTTGATCGTTTCTGTTGGGGGACTTTTGCTATTTGTTTATCCCAAGTTTATTTCTTTTTTAACTTCTTTCCAATTTACAGTACCGTTAATCCGTATATCTTCTTTTGCTTCATCATAGGCTTTTAATTCTTCCTCCTCTTCTGCTTCTTCAATCCGTTTTAACAATACCAGAATTTCATCTAAAGTGCTGTCGTAAGCTTGGTTTAGCAATACGTTGATAGCCTTGATAATTTCTTCTCTTTCAATATTAGTTTTCATATTTAAAGCCAGTACGAATTACTAATTACAATTTACGCTTAACCGGATTCATCCATGTTTCCAACTTACTAAATGCTTGTGAAGAAAGCAGCGTTAAACATAAATAAACTAAAGCAACAGCCGCGTAAATTTCAAAGGCACGATAGTTATTAGCAACTATTAGCTGTCCCTTGCGGAACAATTCTTCAAACCCAATGACTGCTACCAAGCTTGTATCTTTCAATAAACTGATAAACTCATTTCCCAACGGTGGGATCATCCGCCGGAAAGCTTGGGGGAAAATCACAAAGCGCATAGTTTGCACAGAACTCAAACCTAGCGATTGTGCTGCTTCTGCTTGTCCTGGTTCAATCGATTGAATCCCAGCACGAATAACTTCAGCAATATATGCAGCGCTATTCAAACTTAAGGCAACTACCGCAGCTGCCAAACGATCAAAGTTAAAGGTGAAACCAAGTTGTTGAGCGATCGCAGGTAACCCAAAGTAAATCATAAAAATTTGCACTAGCAAAGGTGTCCCCCGAAAAAAATCTACATACGCCCTCGCTAACCAACGCACAGGTGAGATCCGAGAAAGGCGGACAATTCCAATTAAGGAACCCCCAATCAAACCCAGCACTACAGAAAGAATTGTCAATTGTAACGTTACTAATGCACCCTGCAAAAGAGTCGGTAAAGACTGCAAAATCACGCCAATTGATGTAAATATTCCTGATACACCAGCGCCTGTCTGATTCTCAAACGGTGATTTCGTTGGTAATGATGACGGTGGAGCAGTTTTAAACCATTTTTGGTAAATTTGGGAGTAAGTGCCATTTCTCAGCACTCTATCCAAACCATCGTTGATTAATGTCAAACTGGGAGAGTTTTTAGCTGTAGCAATCCCATAAAACTCCTCTGTCAGTAATTGCTGTACTACTTTAATGCCCTTGAGATTGCCTGTATTAATTGCATATAAAGTTACAGGTGCATCATTAATTACCGCATCCACATTACCATTAGCCAATTCTTGCAGGGCTAGAGGTGCAGAATCAAAGCTGCGAATTTGCACTCCTGGAACACTTTTCGCTTTTGCCGCACCAGTTGTACCAATTTGCACCGCCAGTTTTTTATTTTTAAGACTGTCGAATCCCGTAATATCTTGATTGTCTGCACGGATAGCGATCGCCAACCCCGCTTTAAAATAAGGGCGGGAAAAAGAAACTGTTTTTGCCCGTTCCGCCGTAATCGTAATCGAACTAATCGCCGCATCTACTGTTTTGGCTTGCACCGCCGGGATAATGCCATCAAAAGGTATACTTTGAAAATTGACTTTAAAGTTAGCAGCAGTGGCGATCGCATTCATCAAATCGTAAGAAAAACCCTGCAACTCACCGCCTTTGCCTTGAAACTCAAAAGGTGGAAAAGCCGGTTCCGTTGCAACCCGCAAAGTCTTACCCGCACTAGAATTTACATTACAGCCAGCCAATAAAAAACAACTCAACCCTACGACTAAAAAACAGCGCAGCCAACGAACAACAAATCCAGCCATAGCGCATCGAGTGATTTTTTTAAATAAAGGTATTGTGACAGAACAAGGCCCTGCTTACGAAATGCTGACCAATCGTCAAAGCGATCGCTTGCGTATTTTCCTCAATCGCCTCAACGCCGTTTAAAAATTGGCTGAACTGTTAATTTTTAATTCGTAAAGATATTCGCGTAATAAATCAAAAAGATCGTCTTTCCAACATGGTTCAGGTGTCATCAATAGCAAATTGCTTTTGATTCATATTCTAGCTTGCACTAGTACAATCCCAGTAAACATAGCAATCTAAATTTAATTGAGAAATTGGTATTAAACATCTCTGTATTAATACTGCAATTTTATATTTTTGCTGTACAATTTTCAACCCAATATAAATGAGTAAGTGTATCAAGTTTTTTGTAGCTTCAAGAAAGCTTACCAAAAGAACCGTGTTGACTCGGAAGTCTCAACTGCTATGAGCAAGACAAGATGTTACATAAGATGCACAACCCAATTGCTTGTGTAACTAGCAACATTAACCCATAACGTAATTCTTACCATGCAACCAAAACAAACAGCTTTAATCCTAGTATTAACTGTGGGTTTTCTCAGTGTAACAACACCTAGTAAAGCTCAGAGCTTATCTGATTTAGATGGTAATGCTTTCTTAGCTAATCCTAGTACTGGTCAATTTCTAGGTAATGTCTCCAGTGACCGTTATGATGATGAGTCCATCTGCAATTCCTACGGTACTTACGGCAGTAGGTATGAAGAATTAAGCGTCCTGAATAATTATGGAGATTATGGCAGCCGCTATTCGAACTACAGTGCTTATAATCCCCGCGCACAATATCCACCCTTTCTTTATCTAAAAAATGGACAACCCTTGGCAGTAGTTTCTGTCAATTCCAACTGGGAACGAGTAATTCACCCTGGTGCATTGTTTGGAGTTATTTGCGGACAAAGATAGTCAATACTGAGATGAAAATTTAAAATTGATATCAATCCCAGCAGCTAGAGTGCTACTGAAGAAATGACTCAACCAATTCCACACCAAACACCTCAGCAAAACACTTGGCAACACTAGAACGTACCTCTTGACAGGTAATTCCCGGAATCCATTCGGCTAAACTGCCTACAGGTTTATCAGCGATGCCGCAGGGGACAATGCGTTCAAAGCCTGTCATATCGGGACAAACATTTAATGCAAAACCGTGCATAGTAATCCAACGGCTGACTTTAATCCCAATAGCAGCAACTTTACGCCCTTCTAACCAAACACCAGTCAAAGACGGAATGCGATCGCCTTGCAATCCGTAAACTGCCAGTACTCGAATTAATACTTCTTCAAGTTGCCGCAAGTACCAATGCAAGTCTTTACGGTAACGTTGCAGATTTAAAATCGGATACCCTACCAGTTGTCCGGGACAATGGTAAGTGACTTCGCCGCCACGTTCGATTTTGTGTACCTCAAATTGACCGTTGTCAAGGGCAAATTTAAGAAATTCTGGATTGCTTCCTTGTCCCAAAGTGTAGACAGGTGGATGCTCTAGCAAGATTAACACATCATCCAGACTGGAGTTATGGATGCGCTCAGTCAGAAGCGATCGCTGCCATTGATGAGCATCCAAGTATGGCAATAATCCTGCATTATATAACAAACAACGGTTATGAGATAGGTCATTACTACGGATCATGCCAAAAATCAACTGAGTTATTGACCAATATATATTTCAACTTACAAGAACCGAATCAACAAATGTCAAGCTATGCAAAGGATTTTAAAGGAACATCAAGGGAATCCACTTTAGAAAATACAAAATGCTAGTTTGAATATATAACCTTAATAGGTGTTGGGAGGAATTCTCTGCAATCAGCATCAGACCAAGACAAGAATAACGAATGCACTGGCTGATGATTCTAATAAATTGTTTGCGTCTCAAACAGGATAAAACTTCTCAGAAGACTTGTGTTATCTATTAACAACAAACAAATCTCCAGGAATACAGAAGGAGTAACCACTAACATTTTTGTAAACGTGGCTTTAATGAAAACAGCAGTCAAATAAGCTATTGCTGAGACTGCCTTACTTGAGAGTTCTGTGTAGGTATGCCACTGTGTTGCAACCAGTAGGAAACCAGCGCAGAGATAAATGCAAAGTCAATCAGCGCTATGTCTCATTACAAATTAGATGCAACCAATTTAGAGAAAGCGCACCAGTATATCAAAACAGTTCACGATGTGTTTTGGCGGTAGTGATAGACCTAACCGGAACTTCTTTTCATACAAAACAAATTCACATCAAATATTGAGCGGGAGAGTTTACATGAAGCTTGTTATCCACGGCAAAAATATTGAAATTACTGAAGCAATTAGGGATTACGTACATCAAAAGATTGAAAAAGCAGTTAGTCACTTTCAGAACATCACAAATGAAGTGGATGTGCATCTAAGCGTAGCCCGCAATCCCCGAATTAATCCCAAGCAAGCGGCTGAAGTAACTATTTATGCTAATGGTAGCGTCATCCGTGCCGAGGAAAGCAGCGAAAATTTATATGCTAGTATTGACTTAGTAGCAGATAAAATAGCCCGTCAACTGCGTAAATATAAAGAAAGACGGCAAGATCAGAAAACTCATGCCCAACCAACTAACGAAGTATTAGTTCCGCAACCAGTAGCAGTAGATTTAATTGGCGATCGCACTCCCGAACTACCCAGCGAAGTCGTTCGTACTAAGTATTTTTCCATGCCTCCTATGACTGTTGCAGAAGCTTTAGAACAACTGCAACTAGTGGGACACGACTTTTATATGTTCCGCAATTCTGAAACTGGAGAGATTAACGTAATTTACGAACGCAACCACGGCGGTTACGGTGTAATTCAACCTCGTAATGGTAACGGTCATACCAACGGCAAGAATGGCAAGTCAGCCCATACTAATGTTGTCCCGGAAAAGTTGCACTCGAATAAATAGTGACTAGGGACTGGGGACTGGTGACTGGGAAAGAGATAAAAAAGTACTTTTCCCAATATCTAATCCCCGATCCCCAATCCCCTACTTAACTGCAAGCTGTTGCAACGTTTTCAGCGCTTCTTCAACGTGACCTTTAAAGTTAAACATTGAATCAAACACATATTGCACAACTCCCTGTTGGTCAATTACGTAGGTAACGCGACCGGGAAATAAACCAAAAGCTGCGGTTGCACCATATAGTTTTCGTACTTGGTCGCCCTTGTCACTCAATAGAGTAAAAGGTAGATTGTGCTTTGCAGCAAATTTTTGGTGCGATTCGCTGGAGTCACCACTGACACCAATCACTTCAGCCCCAGCAGATTTAAAAACTTCGTATTGGTCGCGAAAAGCGCAGGATTCTGCCGTACATCCGGGTGTGTCGTCCTTGGGATAAAAGTACAGGACAACCGCTTGTTTACCTAGAAAATCCTTAAGGCTTACTGTTGAGCCGTTTTGAGCAGGTAAAGTGAAATCAGGAGCAGTATCTCCAACTTTAATTGACATGGCTACTAATAAAATTCAAGATTTGATAGAAATTGAATTGGTCAACGTCAATACGTTATTCCAGAAATTTTTTGTCTACTTACATTGAAGAAGAATTCACTAATCAGAATGGCTTTCGTGGGAGATTCAAAATCCCCACAAATTGTTTTGCGGCAAATCCCAGAATTCAATTCTGAATTCTGGCTCCTGATTCCTGAATTCTTTCTTAATAAAATTTTACCTTGTATCAGAGTATATAAATTTTGCTTGATTACTTGCATCAGGCGGGGTAGCTTAGATACTCATCAAAGATAAAATTCCGCTTATGCGCCTGACTTCACTGGATGTATTTCGTGGCATTACCATCGCTGGGATGATTCTCGTCAACATGATGGGAGTCGCAGATGATGTATATCCACCCTTCGCTCATGCTGATTGGCATGGCTGCACGCCAACTGATTTAGTATTTCCCTTCTTTCTGTTCATTGTTGGTGTAGCAATGACTTTCTCGCTGTCAAAGTACACCGAAGCTAACAAACCCACCAAGGCTGTTTATTGGCGAATTTTACGCCGCGCCGCCATTCTTTTTGCTATAGGGTTACTGTTGAATGGATTTTGGAATAAGGGTATTTGGACTTTTGACTTAAGTAGTATCCGAGTTATGGGGGTGTTGCAGCGCATCAGCCTTACATATCTGCTGGCTTCCTTGGCAGTTCTAAACCTGCCACGTAAAGGTCAATGGATACTAGCAGCAGTGTTACTCATCGGCTACTGGCTAGCGCTAATGTATGTATCAGTTCCTGGTTATGGCGCGGGAATACTGACACGGGATGGCAACTTTGGCGCTTATATTGACCGATTGATTATACCCCAAGCACATCTGTATGCAGGCGATGGTTACAAAAACCTGGGAGATCCAGAGGGACTATTCAGCACTATCCCTGCGATTGTTAGTGTCTTGGCTGGCTACTTTACAGGGCAATGGATACGCAGCCAACCAGTAAAATCGCGCACGAGTGTAGGTTTAGCATTATTTGGCATCGGCTGCTTGATTATTGGTTGGGCGTGGGGGTGGACATTCCCCATCAACAAAAAGCTGTGGACAAGTTCTTATGTTGTCTTCACTAGCGGTTGGGCGTTACTGTTGCTAGCGGCTTGCTACGAACTCATCGAAGTGCGGCTGATACGTCGCTGGAGTAGACCTTTTGAAATTATGGGCTTAAATGCGATCGCCCTTTTCGTTGCATCCGTGTTATTAATTAAAATCTTAGTCAAAACCACTATTGGCTCTGGTGAAAACGCTCCTAGCACCTACAATTGGATTTACCAGAATGTCTTCGCATCTTGGGCGGGTGCGCTAAACGGTTCACTTTTATTTGCCCTAGTCACCGTTTTATTGTGGTTAGCAGTCGGTATATTAATGTATCGTCAACGCTGGTTTCTCAAAGTCTAACCTCTGCGCCTTTGCGTGAATTAATTACCCCTACTCTTCCACATTAAAATCCACCTTATCGTAAATATCCGCCAACAAAACTTGGCAAGGAACAGAAGCCAAGTTTAAACTTTCTTCCCCATCTTCATATTCCGAAAATATCCATTTATTCTTCTCCGTTTTAAAGTACTGCTCAACATGCATTTTGTACTGGTCAATGAGAATATATTCGTGAAAACTAGGAATCGACCGATAAGCAGCAAACTTTTCATCTCTGTCATAACTTTTAGTAGATTTTGATAACACCTCAGCAATAAATATTGGATTAATCAGAGTGTCTCGTCTTCCTTCTTGATACTCTAAAGGAATTCTCACCACCATCACATCAGGATAAGTGTGAATTCGCCTGTTAGGAATCCAAAGACGTTGGTCAGTCACAAAGACTTGATAAGGTTGACGCTTGAGAAGAAAATTTAGCGTACCACTTAAGTTAAGAGCAATTTGGTTGTGATTCGGTGTTCCGCCTGTCATTTGGATAATTTGACCATCAATATATTCATGACGTTCTTCTGAATTAAGTTCGAGTTCTAGATATTCTTCGAGTGAATAGTAGCGTTGTTCTTGTAATTGCATAATCATTCTTCACTTTTGGGCGAACCATATAAATAGCGATCCAAATTTTTTGACATATCAGTTGGAAGTTTTGCCCATTCTGCTAACAAAATTTGGAGTGTAATTTCATTAATAAAATCTAAAAAAGATTGAGAAAGCAAATTAATCGTTCTTTTGCAGCCATACTGTTGACCTTATTTTAGGTTTGCTTGATAATGATAGATTTTCTCCTAAGTTGCCAAATTCTTGGGGCGTGAATTGAGATAGCTTGCAACTTAGAGTCTTTGAGAATAGCGGCGATATTTATTAGGCTTTTGATTCTATTTCAATTAGCTAAATACCGAGAAATTATAGAAATACTAAATTCTCAAGGTAGATAGCTGAATTAGTATAGAACCAAGCTTGACATTTTGAGCCAGTTAACTGATTTTTTTACTGTAGTCAACACAATGACTGCATTAGTTACCCCAACACCTCCACTTGTTCGTTTGCATTAAGTTCATCGAGAATGCGCCAAATTTCTTGTAACATTGGCTCTATCCCAGTGCGAGTCACTGCGGAAATTATAAAAACAGGGGCATAAGAGAGGTGATTGAGTTGGGTAGCCAGCGCCTCTAAATCCACTGTTTCCCGAGCGACAGCGTCAATTTTATTTAGTGCTATGATTTGCGATCGCTCTTTTAAACCGCGTCCGTATGCTTGCAATTCTTGCTGAATTGTATTGTAATCTCTAATGACATCATCGCTAGTAGCATCAATCAGATGCAACAGTACTCGCGTGCGCTCAATATGACGCAAGAAATCATGTCCCAACCCTGCACCTTCAGCAGCACCTTCAATCAATCCGGGAATGTCAGCGAAAACTGTACCATCGCCAGTAGGTTTACGTACTACACCCAAATTCGGGATGAGGGTAGTGAAAGGGTAATCTGCAATTTTTGGGCGTGCAGCTGACAAAGATGAAATTAAAGTAGATTTCCCCGCATTCGGTAAGCCAATAATCCCTACTTCTGCTAGCAGTTTCAACTCTAGGCGTAATAGCTTTCTTTCTCCCTCTAATCCTGGAAGGGCATATTCTGGGGCGCGGTTGCGGTTACTCAAGAAATGCTGATTTCCCAGTCCACCTTTACCGCCTTCGGCAATTCGCAATTCCTCTCCAGCTTTGATTAAATCGCCAAGCAAAGCCCCAGTTTCGGCATCATAAATAACAGTACCGCAAGGAACTTCGATAATCAAATCCTTGCCATTTGCCCCAGTGCGGTTATTTGGCCCGCCGCGACCGCCATTTTCTGCTTTAAAAAGATGGTTATATCTGAAATCTAGCAAAGTTTGCAGGTTTTCTTCGGCGACAAAAATTACCGAACCGCCTCTTCCACCATTACCACCAGAAGGCCCGCCAGCTGGTACATACTTCTCCCGGCGGAAGGCAACAATGCCATCTCCACCCTTACCAGCTTCAACTTCAATTTCTGCTCGATCGATAAATTGCATATTTTTAGAGTCCTGAGTTGTGAGTTTTAAATTATAAGTTTTTATTAACCTTTCACTCCTCACTCTTTACTTTAAACTCAGCACTCAGAACTCAGCACTCAAATATATGGTGAAATATCTTCACCACATTTATCTGCCAGATAGGAGAGGGCGCGAAAACGTAAACCTACAAGTTGTTCGTACAGTGGATTGATTTTACACATCGCCGGAATGTGAACAATCTTGCGTTTAAACAAAACGACATCTCGCTCAAAGGGACATTGGGAGGGAATCATTTTGCACAAAAAACGGGCAACTCTGGGGTCTTCAATATCTAACCCGTCCAGCCAGTGGCGCATGGGGTCGAGTGGATCGCATGGATATGTTTTGGGTAAGGCTGGGGCGGGGACTAGCTGCTGTTCTTTTTGTTCAAACGTATGTCGCAGGGTTTTCAGTACATCCTCTTGCAGTTCCAAAGATTGGCAAAACTGGTGCAGGATTTCGTCTTCACTAAGAGAATATGTACCATCTGCGATCGCAATCATCACCCCTGTACGTAAGAAATTTTCCGCTGCTGGTGTGCCTTTACCCAACACTGCGGCTAATTCCTCTGGTGTAATTACTTCTAGGGATTCCCATTTTAAGCTAGGAGCTAATTCTTCCTTGGTGATACTGGCAATTGACTGTTGTTCTTGTTCGTCAAAGTTACCATCTGCCCAAGCAATAGTGAGCAGTCCACGTAACCAAGCGGCAATTTGTTCCCTACTGTAGGGGGATGGAACGACACTTGTCATACACTCACGCCTCAAGCTTTTCTCGGTCAATACTAGGCTACCTTTAAGCAGGCTAAATTGTTACACGGTTAATTTAGATACTTTTAAGATTTATTTTTTGAAGGCAGGAGGCAGAAGTACAGACGCGATTAATCGCGTCTGTACAAGAGTTATTCTTTTTGTCCCCCTTCGGGTTCGACAGTGATGCTCCTTCTGGTGCGTCCGCTTACGCGAACGTCGCTATCGCTAGCGCTAACGCAACCGACGGAAACCGCGCTTGTCTGCGACTGTCTCACCGTGTCCCCGCGTCCTCCACTCCCTATTTTTACGGTGAGATTATGAATTATACTCACTCAATACTCAATACTCAGGACTTAGGATGCCCTCTGGTCGGACGCACGATCGCATTACTTTATATGCTCTGCCTTTTGTGGCGGGTGTCACTTTCTGGCAGACTCGCAGTGGTAATGTGACTTTGTTGGTTGCAGGCGGGTTTCTGTTTGGGGGGCTAATGTTTGGCCCTGATTTGGATATTTATTCTGTTCAATACCAGCGCTGGGGTTTCTTGCGTTGGATTTGGCTACCTTATCAAAAAAGTCTCCGCCATCGGTCTTTCTTATCTCACGGGCCAATTATTGGCACAATACTGCGGGTAATCTATCTTGGCTGTTTGCTAGCTATCTTGGCAATTTTCATTTTACCTATCGCCACAAAGCTGTGGAATCTAACTTTTACTTGGCAAGATTTGGGTGCAACTATTGGGCGATCGCTCACTATTTACAGTACAGAATTTCTCGCCCTATTTTTGGGTTTAGAACTCGGAGCAATGAGCCATTCTCTAAGTGATTGGAGTGGTTCGGCATATAAGCGTGTGCAGAAGCAGGGGATTCGCGCCTTACTTTCAAGTAGCAAAAGTAAGAAGCGTAAACCGACAAATCGCGGTAGTCGTAGGGCAGTGAGGCAGGGGAAGCAGGGGAAGCAGGGGGAGTAGGAGAATAAAAATTACAACTAACAATTGACTAAGGACAAATGACAAATGACAAATAACAAAACACATTTGGCAGCGTTGCAAGAATTAATTGAGGTGGTGGCAAAATTGCGATCGCCTGATGGTGGCTGTCCGTGGGATTTGGCGCAAACTCCCGAAACACTGATACCCTATGTAATCGAAGAAGCTTATGAAGTGGTAGATGCGATAAAAAGTAGGGAAAAGGAAGCGATCGCAGAAGAGTTAGGAGATTTACTTTTACAGGTAGTACTTCAAGCCCAAATCGCTAGCGAATTCGGACAATTTTCTCTGCAAGAAGTTGCTCAAGGAATTTCTCAAAAGTTAATTCGCCGCCACCCCCATGTCTTTGGTGACGTATCGGTGCAAAGTGTGGATGAAGTACGGCAAAACTGGGAACAAATCAAAGCTGCGGAAAAAGGCGAAACATCTTCGGACAATCAAAAACTCAGCGCTAAACTCAGTCGCTATGGACGTACTCTACCCCCACTGATGGCAGCAATGAAAATTTCCCAAAAGGCTGCTGCTGTAGGGTTTGAGTGGGAAAATATTGATGGAGTCTGGGAAAAGTTTCATGAGGAATTAGCCGAGTTTCAACAAGCTTTGGCTGAGGAAACACCTGAACGCCAACAAGCAGAATTAGGTGATTTACTGTTTGCAATTATTCAGCTAGCTCGTTGGCATAATCTCGATCCTAGTGAAGCGTTACAGGGTACAAATCAGCGATTCGTGCAGCGATTAGAAAAAATGGAGGCAGTTGTTGACCGCCCCCTTTCTGATTACAGTTTGGATGAGTTGGAGACTCTCTGGCAGCAAGCAAAAGCACAATTGGCCAAAGAGCAGTAATATATCTACTTTACAATTTGATGGTGACAGTTTTAACTTCGGTATATTGCTGCAAGCCATATTCGCCTAATTCTCGACCAATACCAGATTGCTTGAATCCACCGAAGGGTGCAGCAGCATCGAATACGTCGTAGCAATTTACCCAAACTGTACCAGCACGTACGCTGTTAGCGATCGCATGGGCTTTAGTGATATCCTTTGTCCACACGGCGGCGGCGAGTCCGTACATTGTGCTATTTGCCCGTTGAATTACTTCGTCGATGTCTTTGAACTTAATAATACTCATCACTGGGCCGAAGATTTCCTCTTGGGCAATCTTCATATCGTCACGGACATCGGCAAAGACTGTAGGTGCAATGAAGAAACCCTCTTCGCCTACTTGATTTCCACCACATAGCATCTGGGCACCTTCGCGCATTCCCGACTCGATGTAACTCATCACTTTGTCGAATTGGTCTTTATCTACCTGGGGTCCTTGTGCTGTGTTGGCATCAAAGGGGTTGCCGACAATGCGCTGTTTGGCTTGTTCGACACTCTTAGCAACGAACTCGTCATAGCATTTTTCTTCGACGAACAGCCGCGAACCAGCGCAGCAGCATTGACCTTGATTGAAGAATAGGGCATCGTGGGAACCAGCGATCGCTGCATCCATGTCAGCATCCGCAAACACAATGTTAGGACTCTTGCCACCAAGTTCGAGAGTGACGCGCTTGAGGTTGCTTTTAGCAGCGGCTTCCATAATCAGATGCCCTACCTCAGTGGAACCAGTAAATGCCACTTTATCAACATCCATGTGGCGAGCGATCGCTGCTCCGGCGGTTGGCCCGTATCCTGATAAAATATTCACTACACCAGGGGGGAAACCAGCTTCAACAATCAATTCACCTACTCGTAGTGCTGATAAAGGTGTTTGTTCTGCTGTTTTCATCACTACAGTGTTGCCAGTTGCCAAAGCTGGTGCCAGCTTCCACGCCTGCATTAACAGTGGGAAATTCCAAGGGATAATCTGACCTACCACGCCCACAGGCTCATGGCGAGTGTAGCAGAAGTACGGTCCGTTAATTGGGATAGTTTTACCTTGTACTTTATCAGCCCAGCCTGCATAGTAGCGGTAGCAGGCGATGACTAGCTTCAAGTCACCTAACGAGTTGTGTAGCGGCTTGCCGTTATCTAGAGTTTCTAGTCGCGCCAACTCATCGATATTCTGTTCGATTAAGTCGGCTAGCTTGTGAAGTAATTCGCCGCGACGGGTGGCAGATATCTTCGGCCATTCTCCACTATTGAAAGCAGTGCGAGCTGCTTGTACTGCTTTATCTACATCCGGGGCATCTGCTTCTGCTACTTCGCAGATTACCTCACCTGTAGCTGGATTAATCGTTTCAAATCGGCGACTGCTGACGCTTTCTACCCACTCATTATTAATCAGCAGTTGGGTTGGACCGATTTTGACCTGTTGTCCTGGTACTGTTGCTGTAACCATCAGGCCTCCTTAAGCTCTAAAAAAATTTGCTTAAATCTATTAATTATGTTTTCTCAAATACAGCAAATTTTGGGATTTTCTTTGTTTATTCTTTGGAATTTTATAACAAAAATTAACATATCAATTGATGGGTCAACAAAGTTTAATCAATTACAAGAACAGAAAAATGATGCCTATAAATAGATTATTCAAGGGATTCGCTGTTGTCTTGACAGCGATGGGAACCATAGTAATTATTTGGTTGGTAGTTTACTTGGTACAGTCGCAACTAAGAATATCATCCTCCCTTGAAGGAGACCCTGTAGGTATTAGGTTAAGTTCTCGATGGGATAAGAGGGAGGCAGGGGGAGATAAAACCAATGATTCCAAACTCAGCACTTTCTGAATGCTGGCTACAGCTATAACTAAAGAAATGGAGGCAGTTGCTAACCGCCTCCTTACAGATTAAAGCTTGGATGTATTGAGAAATGCTCTGACAACAGGTTAAAAATTCGACTACCTGCTGTTCAAAAACATAATCAAGACCACTCCTAGGATAATCGATCCGCCACCGAGGATGAATGACCAGAAGCGATGGTAACTGTTGACAATGGTGCCATTTTCACTTTGGAGTTGGATCAAATCCATCCAAGGTGCAACGCCTCGACGGAACCAACCCACAGCCCCAACTTGTTCGCCAATCAAGCTTTGTACTCGCTTCATCCCAAACAGGAAATTACCAATGGGGCCAAAGCGTGAGGCGTAATGCAGATAAAGCATACCGCTACGGTCTTGAATTTTTAAATCGGAACCAAATTTATAGCCAGCGTCACCACGACCGATTAATTGACCTTCCAGTTTTGCTGGTTGTCCGCGCAACGGACTGGCGTAAGGGTCTGACATGAGGGTGAGAATGTCAGTTTCCGGTGCTTGCTTGTAGCTGGGAAACATCACAAGGGCTTTGATCGAAATTCCTATACCTAAACCGATGAGTGGCATACCTAGTGTTAAACCTGGGTTTGCAGAACTTGACCCCAGGATAACGCCAATTACCAAGCCAGCTAAGAAACCAATAGTTTCAGCACCGTACAATACAATATCTAACAAGAAGTTACCGTAAAGCTTACTCTTATTGAGGTTTTTGCCTTCTCCTACAACTCGTCCCATGTCAAACTCAGTTGGCAAACCCAGCTGTTCGGCATAGGTGCTAAGGGCACGGACTCGCTTACCAGTTAGGGGGTGAGTCGAATTTAACTCCATCCACCAACCCCAGGGGTTAAACATATCCCATAAAAAGACGCGACCAATTTTTTCGGGGTCGGATGCAATACGGTAGGCAGTTCCTGTGGAAGCAGCAGCTTTCGGATCGTAAATACCCAAGGCGCGAGTTCCTTCAATTAAACGGCTGGGTTCTTGCGACCTGGAACCTTCTTCGAGAATCCCGTAAGCAATTTTCACTAAAGCGCGAGATAGTCCGTTGGGGTTGCCTGTACTTTCTGCGGCAAAGTGGTCAGCAAAGTATTCCCGCGTGCGAGAAAGGTACAGCAGTAGGTAAGTACCAATGATGTAAAAGATATAGGCGATTAAACCAGCTGTTTGGATGGCATCTTTAATTTTGTTATCGCCGCCGCCACGACCCAATCTTCTAGCTGTACTGTAAATCAAATAGCAAATCTGCACTAAGGTAGATGCTATCGTCATGACTGCAAAGTCCCAATGGACAATGTGCCCTAATTCGTGGGCGTAAACGGTAGCAACTTCATCATCATCTAGGTAAGTGAAGAGTCCTTGACTGACGACTAACCGGGCACTGTTAGGCAATGAACCGTAAGTAAAAGCAGTAGGGTTTTGGTCGTTAATGATTCCTAGACGAGGTGTTTTGAGATTTTTCTGCTGGCAGACTTGACGAATAACTTTAGCTGTCTCTGGACTGAGGCTTTCAACTTCTGCCAACTCTACCCAGCGAGTTTGGTAAAGCCAGCTTTGGGTTAAGTCCATCAGGAACGGAGAGAGGAAAAAGGCAGCGATATTGAAAATTAATGTAATACCAATAGCGATCGCTAGTCCCTGGAGTGGATCGTTGCTACCCAAAATCAATACTAAGCTCAAACCTAAAACCAATACCATGCCAAATAGCAAGGTCATGGTGACTCCAGAGGCTAGCACCAAACTGCCACCCACACCTCCCATTGCTAATTTCACACCAACAGTCGCAGCACGTCCCGCTTTTTGGATAGCACTAGATTGGGTGGTTGGCGCTTGAGGAAAGGATTGACGGGCTTGTTCTGCCCAACTGCGAACCTGTGGGTTTTCGCTAACGATTAACTTTTGCCACAGACTCATAGCTTTTTCGATTTCCCCTATACCTTGATAGGCTTTCATCAGCCACATCTGTGCTGAAAGGTATTCTGAGGAATTGCGGTCGCTACAATTGCGGCAGAATTGTTCTAATAATTCAACTGCTTCTTGATAACGTCCTTGTTGAAAGGCATCTAATCCAGATTGCAATGACATAAAGTCTCTTTGACAAAGGAGTGGTATTTGATCCATTAATACTCAATGGATTCACTGCTCGTCATCGCAATTACGGAAATGTCCGCAGTATTAAAAATTGCTAGCTAAAAAACGGCAGCTTGAATGTTAGTCATCACAGCTTAAGCTTGATTGCAACAAATTCAATATTAATCAAAGCCATATTGCATTCAACTCAGAATCGCCATAGCACAAGTTGAATTCTTGTAGTATTTCTATAGCTTCCATTGTTTTATTCAATGAGCTGCGTTGTTCTATTCCGATAAACTGATACTTTAGTGCTTGCTCCTTGATTTAAGGTGGGCATTAGTCCCGCCCTTTTCTCTTTGTTCTTACCAATTCCTCAGCCTCAGCTTAAAATTTCTACTACTTTATTGACTGGGCGATCGCCTGAATTTTTACATAAGAAAAATTGGGTTTTTTCAGTATATCAACGGGTTCCATTAGTATACCCAGCGTAGAAGATAGTTGACAGTTTAAGTAGCATGATTTCATGTGGTGGGCTTCACCGCCTACCATTTTTTTGCTGCAACACTTTATTGCATCAGCCGCAGCATCATATATATCGTGTCCAGTTAAAGACCGATCGTTAAGACCGCAGACGGGCAGGGTTTTTGGGCTTTCTGCATAGATTCGGGAATTATAACTAATTAGCCGGACTTAATATTACAAGGTATTTAGATCCCTCCCCTAGTTCTCCCCGATTTCATCCTAATCTTCTAGAAGTCATCGAAGCATTCTTACAGAAGCTCTGGGTGCTGTAAATAAGGAGGAGAACAATGCAAATCAAACATAGCCGCATCTTCCGTCAAACAGCCCTTGAGCGCTTGTCTTCACCAGAACAACTTGAGCAAGCCATACATGTGGTGAAACCTCAAGGGTGGTTGACTTTATCGGCCTTGAGTTTTGTGGTTGCTGTGGCTGGTGTCTGGAGTGTGTTTGGCAGAATTCCTCTTACAGTCACAGGCCAAGGCATTTTAATTAAACCGCACCATGTTGTAGAATTTCAAGCACCCAGTTCCGGCCCATTGCTAACTTTGAATGTCAAGCCAGGAGATATAGTCAAACAAGGTGATGTGCTGGGCATTATCGACCAATCGGCACTGAAGCAGCAGCTACAGCAAGAGCAAGTGAAATTGCAACAATTGCAAACCCAGAATCAAGAAACAGATAGGCTGCAAAAGCTGTTGATTGACCAACAAATCATCACCCTTGGGCAGCAGAAAATGGATCTGGAAAATAACCTACGTCGAGAGCAAAGTGCGCCGAAGCTACGCGCTCAAACGCTGAGTGCGATCGCGCAAAAACGTCAAAGCATCAATTCCCGCAAGCAACAAATCAACTACTTACTGCAAACCCTCAAAGCACGGGTTGATAACCGTCGTCGCCTCTTTGGAGAGCATGTCATCAGTCAAGATATGGTGGTGCAAGCCGAGCAAGAATACTTTAACACTCACAGCGAACTATCAGATATTGACGTGCAACTCAAGGATTTAGAAATCCAAGAAACCACTACGCAACGAGAGTACCTAGAAAATCTCAATAAGATTGACGAAATCAAAACAAAAATTAAAGACCTGAATACTCAAAATACTAAATTACGCGAACAAGACCTGAAGCAATCAATTGACAAAGCAAATCAGATTCGAGAAGTAAAGCAGCGGATTGCCCAATTAGAATTGCAACTATCTCAAGAAAGTAGAATCATCAGCAAATACAATGGTCACATTCTAGAAGTCAGCGCTGTTCCCGGTCAAATCATCAATCCAGGTAATCGCTTGGGGTCAATCGAAGCTGAAAAACCAAATTCCCAACTTGTTAGCCTTGTTTACTTTGCCAATAAAGATGGCAAGCAAATCAAGCCAGGGATGGCTGTACAAGTCACTCCCAGTTTTGCCAAGCGCGAACGCGAAGGTGGTATTGTCGGGGCGATCGCAAATATTTCTTCCTTTCCTGTAACTACACAAGATATTACAGCGATCGTCGGTAACAAAGAAATTGCCGCCAGTCTTGCGGGTAAAGGTGAAGGTCAGGTGCAAGCTTTTGTCCAACTCCAAGAAGACGCAACCACAACCAGCGGTTACAAATGGTCATCTTCTGATGGGCCCTCTCTTAAATTATCCTCTGGTACAACTACCTCAGTTCAAGTCAAAGTTGGAGAAAAAGCACCAATTTCTTATATTATTCCTATCCTCCGTTCTTGGACTGGGATTTATTAAATTAGAAACTGGGGATTGGGTATTAGGAAAACTCTTCCCCAGTCCCTAGTCCCCAATCAAATGCTTGCTTCCCATTTATTTTCACAATTGAAACCAAATCGAGTTCGTACTTCCACACTTTTACAAATGGAGGCGGTCGAATGTGGTGCGGCGGCTTTGGGAATTATTCTGAACTATTACGGTCGGTTTGTTCCCCTAGCTAAACTGCGGGAAGACTGTGGTGTTTCGCGGGAGGGCAGCAAAGCTTTTAATATTCTCAAAGCTGCCAAAAACTATGGACTCAATGCCAAAGGTTTAAAACTACCTTTGGAAATGGTGACAACCCTTCGCCCACCGTACATTGTCTTTTGGAATTTCAACCATTTTCTTGTGGTAGAAGGATGTGGGAAAAAGCGCGTCTACCTCAACGATCCTGCCAGTGGTCGCAGAACTGTTAGCTGGGAAGAATTCGATCGCGCTTACACTGGTGTTGTTCTGAGAATGGAACCAGGAGCAAACTTTCAGAAGGGAGGCAAAAAAAGTCACATCATCTCAGCCTTAAGTAGTCGCTTGCAAAACTCATGGGGTACTATTGTGTTTTGTCTGCTGGCAGGGTTGTTGCTGACTCTACCTCGGTTAGCGATACCAGCATTTTCGCAGGTGTTTATCGATGAGATTTTAGTCCAAGATCGTCAAGACTGGCTGCGACCTTTGCTGTTAGGAATGATAATGACTGCGGTATTGCAAGCGTTACTTGCTAGATTGCGACTTACTTACCTGCGGCGATTGATGGTTAAGTTGTCAGTCAGCACGTCAGGACAGTTTCTCTGGCACATTCTGCGATTGCCAGTAGGATTCTATGCCCAGCGCTTTGCTGGGGAAATTAGTAGCCGAGTGCAACTCAATGACAAAGTAGCGGAAGTACTTTCAGGGCGTTTGGCAACCACAGTAATTGACGCAGTGATGATGGTCTTTTACTTGCTAATTATGATCCAGTACAACTTAGTACTAAGTGCGATCGCAGTTGGTTTTGCTCTAATTAATATTCTCGCCCTCCTATTTTTATCGCAAACTCGTGTCGATGCCAATATGCGGCTGGCTCAAGAATATGGCAAGGTTGGTGGGGTAACGGTTAGTGGTATCCAAAGCATAGAAACCATCAAAGCTTCTGGACTAGAGTCAGATTTATTTGCTCGGTTTGCTGGATATTATGCTAAAGCCATCAACGCTCAACAAGAATTAGACTTACAAACTCAAATTCTCACCACTTTACCCACAACTTTAACAGCCCTAACCACAGCTTCTATCCTGCTGGTTGGTGGTTTCCAAGTAATGAGCAAAAATCTCAGTATTGGGATGCTAGTTGCCTACCAAAGTTTAACCCAGAGCTTTTTACAACCAGTCAATAGCCTCGTCAATTTTGCCAGTACACTCCAAGATTTAGAAGCTGACTTAAACCGCCTTGATGATGTCTTGCAAAATCCGATTGATGTGGAAGTGGATAGGAGAGGGGAAGCAGGGGAGGCTGGAGAAGTAAATTCTTCCTTGTCTCCCTCATACCCCTCTATTCCTCTGCTCAATTTACAGGGTCACGTTGAATTACGAAATGTCACATTTGGCTACAGCCGGGTGGAATCGCCTTTAGTTGAGAACCTGAGTTTGAGTGTCAGGCCGGGTCAAAGGGTAGCGCTTGTAGGAGGAAGTGGTTCTGGTAAATCTACAATTGCTAAATTAATTTGCGGTCTTTATCAGCCTTGGGAGGGAGAAATATATTTTGATGGTATACCGCGATCGCAAATTCAGCGCTCTGTTCTAGCTAACTGTTTAACCATGGTTGAACAAGATATCTTTTTATTTGCTGGGACTGTGCGGGAAAACCTCACTCTCTGGGATTCAACTGTGTCAGAAGCTGATTTAGTGCATGCTTGCCAAGATGCAGCTATTCACGAAGCAATTGTGTCTATGCCTGAGAAATATGATACCAAGTTGATTGAAGGCGGTATGAATATTAGTGGTGGGCAACGTCAGCGTTTAGAAATTGCCCGCGCTTTAGTGAGAAATCCTACAATATTAGTACTGGATGAAGCAACCAGCGCCCTAGATGCACAAACCGAGCAGATTATTAACCATAACTTACAAAGGCGTGGTTGTTCGTGTATCGTAGTAGCCCACCGTCTCAGTACAATTCGCGATTGCCATGAAATTATTGTGCTAGAGCAAGGTAAAATCGTGCAGCGTGGCACCCATGAAGAATTATGGCAGCAAGGCGGAACTTATGTACGTCTACTCCATGCAGCAGAGGCATAATATCAAGTTCAAGTGAATACTAATCGTTAAGGCTGATACGGTGAACCAGGAATGCAGGAGGGGAGCCACTGTGTTAGTTTAACTACATTTTGTATCTCATTACTAAAACAGCGTCATGTCATACCATTTTGGATTTTAGATTGTCAAAGAGCTACCATATAAGCTTTTGGGTGTTCGATCTGGCGTAATCATTTTTCAAATTTCTATTAGTAATGAAAGTCATAACGTTACTAAGGACACCTTTTGCAAAACTCTTTCTCGTTTTCACCACGCAACCGCTTGACAAAAATTTATTGTGTTGTACCTTTAATTACACCATCTATGTAATGTTAAGTTTTAATTATGTCTAGTGATGCAATTATTCAACCTGAATTATTAAATAACAAAACCGATAAGCAGCAAAAGGCCCGCCAGATTCTTCCTATACAAGAATTAAGTGTTTTGAACGATCGCTGCAACCGTAAAGGGCTGGTTCATTTAACTGGACATCTAACTATCATTGGATGCAGTGGTTACTTATGGGCAACAAACTTTAGCAATTGGTCGCTGGCAATACCGGCACTGGTGATTTACGGCTTTAGTTTAGCTACCATGTTTGCACCTATGCACGAAGGTATTCACAGAACTCCTTTTGCAAACAATCGCTTGAATGATATTGTTGCTTGGTGTGCAGGCTTGCTCTCGTTTTATAACAGCACGTTCTACCGTCACTATCACAAGTGGCATCACCTTTACACTCGCGTTCCCGGCAAAGACCCGGAACTGACTGACCTCACACCAAGTAACCTGAGTGAATATTTGTTGGTACTTAGTGGTTTACCTTGGTGGGTGGACAAGATACGCGGGCATTTTCGCGCTATCCTCGGGCAACTTGATGATTGTCCATTTATACCAGAAGCCGCAAGAGCCGAAGTGACTCGCTCTACTCGCTGGCAATTAACTGTTTATGCAGCTGCGATCGCTCTCTCAATTACAGTGGGTCAACCTTGGTTTATACTCTATTGGTTGCTACCGTTATTTGTGGGTCAGCCGATTCTGCGTTTTATTCTCTTTGGGGAACATACAGGTTGCTCTCTTGACGCTAATTTGCTGACAAATACGCGCGTAACATTGACGCTCTGGCCTATACGATTTCTTATGTGGAATATGCCATTTCATGCAGTACACCATTTGTACCCATCAATTCCGTTCCACGCGCTGCCTAAAGCGCATCAGCGGCTGAGTTCACACTTTGCCCATGTCGATTCAGGCTACATCAAAGTCAACCGCGATATTGTAGCTAAATTGGGACAGCTATAGTAATTCGTAATTCGGCGTTGCATAACAGTGGGATGAATTGGGGTAAGCAGGGGAGGCAGGGGATGCAGGGAAAGCAGGGGGAGAATTTTAGAAGTTGCTAAATCATCCCGCAACTATGCAACGCCCGTAATTCGTAATTTGTAATTGAGACATACTTCAAAACAATGAATCCTTACAGTAATATATCTCAAGAAAATCCTTTAATTTTGGCAATACATACTGCTGTTAAAGGAAGAGCTAGATATAAGGTAAATGGACTTCATCATTCGGAATCTCTCAAAAGATACCTAGAATTACGATTGTCACAGAAGCAAATAATTACGCAAGTTTGTGCTAACGATCTCACAGGAAATGTTCTTGTTATTTTCCCTTCAAATATCAGTCCAAATGCGATCGCTTTGCTCCTGCAAGATGTTGTCTTAGACTTCAAACAAAAAGTCATAAAACTACCTGTAGGAAAAGCTCAGATCGTAACAGGCACAGAACCAGTCAAAAATTTCCCTCAAACACTCATACAGAAACAATTAAACAAAGTTAGCAATCAGCTGATTTTTGTATCTGGAACGGTATTTAGCCTTGTCTTAGCCACTGGATTACTGCACAGATACAATCTAGACACAGGAATTTTATTAGCAATTCAAAAGCTGCACACACCACTTTTGGATCGTATTATGGTTGGCATAACTTTTCTTGGCGATCCACTAGTTTTACTGTTAATTTGTTTGGGATTGGAAATTAACCTACTGCATGATAACCGTCGCCGGGAAGCAAATACTTTGGGCATAGCAGCAGTCAGTGCAGTAGGCTTAAATTATTTACTGAAAGTGCTTTTTGGTAGAGTACGTCCAGCACTGTGGAACCGTATTATTAATGTGGGACACCACAGCTTTCCCAGTGGTCATGCAATGGTGTCAATGGTGCTTTACGGTTTCATTGGCCATATTTTGGCAAAGCAATTTCCTCAATGGCAAAAACAGATTTTCATCTCGACCATTCTTTTGATTGTTGCAATCGGTTTTACTCGGCTTTATCTAGGCGTACACTGGCCTACTGATGTCATAGCTGGCTATGCTGTAGGTTTAGTAGCGTTGATGGCTTGTATTCTCTACTTGGAAGGGGATAGGGAGATGAGGGAGACGCGGAGAATAACTCCTGACAACTGACAACTAACTCCTCACTCAGCACTCGTAAAAGCTTTTTGTTGTTGATAAAGCTTTTTAAACTGCTGTTGCTGTTGTTTATGATCCACAATTGGCTCAGGGTAGTCAAGACCGTGACGCTCCAATGGTGAAATTTTACCAGTAACTAAATATTCTGTATCCACAGAACGTAGTTCGGGAACCCATTGCCGAATATACTCACCTTCGGCATCGAATTTTTGCGCTTGACTAGCTGGGTTAAAAATCCGCACGGGTTTGGGATCCATACCACTAGAAGCACTCCATTGCCAACCGCCATTGTTAGCAGATAAATCACCGTCAATTAGCTTCTGCATAAAGTATTTTTCGCCCAATTGGGGATTAATTAACAAGTCTTTGGTTAGGAAACTGGCAACAATCATTCGACAACGGTTGTGCATCCAACCAATTTCATTCATTTGCCGCATTGCTGCATCTACGATGGGATAGCCAGTTTTTCCCTCACACCAAGCCTGAAAATGTTCTTCGTTGCTTTCCCAAGGGAAATTTTTGAAGGTTGTGCGGTAAGCACCCTCTGCTAATTCCGGAAAGTGATACATTGCATGTTGATAAAATTCCCGCCAAGCTAGTTCCTGTTGCCATGTACGGATACCAGCTGCTGCTTCGTCACTGCGGCTGTTTTCTAGTGCCTCCATTGTGGCTTGCCAAACGTTACGAATGCCAATTACACCGAATTTCAAAGCCGCACTCAGTTGCGATGTGCCGTCCACTGCGGGAAAATTGCGTTGTTCTTGGTATTCAGTAATTGCTTTAGCTGTAAATTCCTCTAGTCTTGCTTGCGCCCCCGCTTCTCCTGGTGGAATAATTAATCCTCCATCCCAAATAAATCCTAAATCTTTGGCTGAGGGTAGTGGAATAGCTCCTGCTTTTTTGGCAATTTCCTGTTCGGTTGCTGTTAAACCTTCGATATTTTGCAGAGTTTCTACTGGTTGAGCCTTCGGTTTGCTACTCCAATTTTTCCAGAAGGGTGTATAAACTGTGTAAGCTTGACCGCTACCTGAGCGTATTTCTTCTGGTGAGTGGAGGATTTGATCCCAATTTTGGGCAAGAAACTCAATTCCTTTTTCTTTGAGGGCATCAATGATGGTGCGATCGCGTATTTGGGAATAAGGTTCTACATCCCAATTCCAAAATACAGCTTTAGCTTTCAATGCCGCTGCCAAAGCTGGTATTGCTTGCACGGGATTGCCATGGAGTATTAAAAGTTGGCTTCCTGCTTCAGCATATCGCTGTTGTAGTGCCTGTAAGCAGCCAATCATGTAAGTTACTCTTACAGGGGCAACATCATCTCGTTCCAGAATATTGCGATCGAGACAAAACACACCTACCACTTTTGAACTTTGTCGTCTTGCAGCAGCCAGTCCTGTATTATCAGAAATACGTAAATCGCGGCGATGCCAAAACAAAATTAAGTCAGACATTCTATACCAATCATAGTTCGCTTGTACTAGATTAGACCCTAGTGATACCTGGAGCATCATTCTGCCGACAAATTTCAATTAGTTAATTGTCAGGTGTTAGAGGCAGTCCCGATGGACTTCGTACACAGCCAAGCATGAAAGTGGTTTTTCCCCACGCCCCTACACCCACTTTTAAGCCAGAAGACAGAAGTGAAATTATCTCCCTTGTCCCCCTTGTCCCCCTTGTCCCCCTTGTCCACCTTGTCCACCTTGTCCMCCTTGTCCCCCTTGTCCCCCTTGTCCCCCTTGTCCCCCTTGTCCCCCTTGTCCCCCCGTCCCTACTCTGCTTGTCACAAATCCACGGTATCTCTATCGGATATAGTGGCTTGTTTCGTCAAATTTGAGTATACTCTTCTTAACAGTTAATTTAGTTTTCCTGTCATGGCTATCCTACTATTAGACGACGGTACAGTTGAGAGCGATTTAGGTGAGATATCTCGCGAACTCTCCCCTCTGGGCATCTATCTAAAACACTATGACCCAGGAACATCGCTGCTATTCCCCAATCTGATAGAACAAGACGTTTTAACTGATTCCGAGAAACGCTTTATTGTAGAACTACATAACGGTGTCTTCGAGTTTCTGCAACAGGAAAATGGCTATGTCTGGTGTGATTTACTGAATCTGCATCCAGGTTCATTTAATCTTGAAACGCTAATAGCTGGATACAATCGTTACCATACTCATACTGCTGCTGAACCCCTCTACATATTGGCAGGAGAAATGATCTTTGGCTTCATCAGACCCGATGGTAGTCAGGTACAACTTTTAGTTCAGCCCCAAGACTATATCTATATCCCAGCAGGAGTAGAGCATTGGTGTAGTCCTACAGCATCGTTACATTGTAAAGCTGTGCGTTATTTCTCGACCGCTGATGGGTGGGTACCCAACTATACAGGTACTCATCTGAGAGATTCTTTGAACAAGCCGCGTTAATAATAGTTCTGCAAAAGACGGCTATAGATAATCACGTGGGGACACGGTGAGGAAGTCGCAGCCTTGGAATTTGCTTTTATTTGTTATCCCAAATAAGTTCTAAATGCTCTTGTGCTGCCTTAAGAGCTTTTTGAGGAGACTCACCCAGTAATGCAGCTTCAATGGCTCGACCAAGACTGTCAGAAAGGCGACTGTATCCCGGAATAATCGGTCGAGTGCGTGCTACAGACATTTGCTCCATAAACATTTTTAACACAGGTTTTTTGCTGATGAATTGCTCAAAAGCTTCACTTTGACCTGCTTTGATGTTTACTGGTAAAAAACCTGTCTCCATACTCCATTCTTTTTGGAATTCTACACTCACAACATACTCTAAAAACTTGAGTGCGGCTTGCTCTCTTGCTGGCGTGGTTTTCATTACATGCACAACTCCGGTAGCAGTTACCGTTGTCGGCTCAATATTTACAGGTATAGGAAACACCCCATAATCAACATTAGACTTCATGATATAAGTCCAAGGCCCTGTGATTTGCATAGCAACTCGACCTGAAATAAAAGCGTCCTCTTCATAACCACGTTCTGGAGGAGAAAGGGTGGCTGAACCATCTCTTATTAGGTCTTGCCAGAACTGCAAAGCATTTATAGCCGCCTTAGTCATCAAATTCGGTGTATTATCTGTCAACACCTCACCCCCAGCACTTAATAAAAAAGGGAACCAACTAAAGACAGTCCATTCTTGCTTTCCTAAAGGCAGTAATATTCCGTACTGTTCGGGTCGATTATCGCCATTGCGATCGATAGTCAACTTTTTGGCAACTTGCCTTAATTCTTTCCAAGTTTTAGGCGTTTGTGTAATTCCCGCAGCTTGAAAAAGCTTTGGTCGGTAAAAAATACCGAGATTAGCGGTGTGCAGGGGGACTGACCAAATATGACCATTTAACTGCAATTCCTCAAATAGGTTAGGAATGATTTCCGATTTCAATGGTAATTTTTCCAACCAATCTTCTAAAGGTCGAATTGCCCCTAATTCTGCAAACTGACCTGTAGTTTGTGGGTCGTATAATAGAATATCTGGAGGTGAATTGCCTACAACTGCGGTTAAGATTTTTGGTAATTGAGGTTGACCTATAAAAATAGATTCTACTTGGACATCAGTATGAGTCTGATTAAATTTTTCTACTAGTTTTTCAAATACATCCCGATTAGCAGGAGGATTAATGGATTGCCATAGCGTTAGATGAATTATTTCATTATTTTTTTGGGCTGTCCCTCCACAACCAGATAAAAATATCAAACACATGCTGAGAACAAATCCCAGAAGTGAAAGCCGCCAAGTAGAATCTATCAACTTGTGAGAAAAATTCTGAATTTGGGATTGGAAAAGGGTAAAGTTCATGCAAAATAGTTAGTTATAAGATTTACTGAAAGCAATAAATCGCAGCTCTTGTCAGCTTTTGGCGATCAATAGTGGGCTGGTTTAGGCAGAAGGCAGAGGGCAGAAGTCAGAAAGAAGAAAACTCCATAAATTCCTGCTTTGCAAGGGTTACAGAATATCTGCATCACAATCTTGTCTTGAAATGAGATTTGAACCTTTGTCACCAGTTCTACGACGACAGACAAAATCTTTAAAACCCTTCTGCCTTCTGCCTCCTGCCTTCTGCCTTCAAGTGCGTAACTTTTCATCATCACCAAAAGTTGCCAAGACCCTAAATAGCAGCAAATCTCTAGGTTTGAGAGGCTTATTTAAACTATCGCGCACCTAAAATTGCACATCTTTTGGTTTAGACAGTCAATATAATCTATTGTTTGCTTAAGTAGACTTCAACTGATTGTACTTTCTTGATAACTTCCAGCATTTTCAATTTTAAATGTACAAAGTTTACTCTGCTTACCATACAAACAAATATCCTCTTCGTAAGGAATATTTAAAACTAGTTCTACACGACTTAAATTAAAAGGATTTTTATCTAAAAAAACTCCTGAGTTATGTAACAATCTAATCTCAGCACCTGTTGGTATATCTAAATTTGGTATACAATTTAATTCATCTGCTGGATGGCTTTCCGTAATAAATACATATTTATATTGTGAGAGTTTTGCTAGAATTTTTTTGATATCTTGATTAGACAAATGTTGCAAAACTTGGCGTATCAAGCAAATATCTCCCTGTGGTAAATCTTCTTCAACAATATTAATACATACGAATTTTATATCTTGACTAGCATATTTAATGCTATTGTGTTCCATTAATTTTGGTACTATATCCACACCTGTATATTGATATTGAATGTGAGAGTTGGCTAGATTTTGTAAAAGCTGTTGACCAACTCGAAAATCACCACATCCTAAATCTACAATTTTGATATTTTCCAGACTAGTTTTCAGCGCAAACTCAGTAATAAATTCACAATAAGAACGAGAGAAAGTATTATCTGAACCTTTTCCAGAGTAGAAGTCTCCTAAATTTCCACCCCAGATGTTATTGGCATATATTCCCGAAAAGATATCAGCGCTTGAGGTTTGATGTTGTTGCATAGAAAGTAATAAACATTTATCCAATACTTTAAATTAAGATAACAGCTCGCTGCTACCATAAATAAAGTTGAATTGAATATTCTTGGTTTTCTAGCTAATGCATCTATTGGCTAATATCCAATATTCTCCGATCTGCATCTAATGTTACTTGGACTCCCACTGGTAAAGCGGCATTGGGGATGTTGCGGCCAAAAGGCAGATCAAAGACAACAGGGATACCTAAATCACCCAAGCGATCGCGCAAAACTTCCTCTAAAGTAGAGAATATTCTGTGGCGCTTTGCAAAGACTAAAGTCTTGAGGATGTTGGGCTTCGTTCCTCAAACGCCACTTCACTCAACGGGGGAATTCCCCTTTGGGTGACGCTCAATGACTCGCTACCGCTTCGCTAACACCACTTTGCTTATGCCGGGAAACCCTTCCACGGCAAGTGGTTCACCGCACGTGAGTGGCTCCCCAACCTACGCAAGTTTTAATTTATAGCCTGAACTGTATTGGCTTACAAACACAGGTTGGATAAAAAGAAAAAGGCAAAGAAGAAAAGAAATGTTCTTTCCCCCCTTTGCTTTCTGCTCATCAAAGTGCATCCAGTATTTGGTAGTTATGTAGCCCAAGTGGATTTAGAAATCGAACGTTGTGCGAACTACCCCTACATACTGCGTATCGTTGTTGCTGTCGTTTTCTGGGTTGATAATCATCCAAAAACCAGGAGTCACTGAGATGTGGTCGTTCATACGCCAGCGATAGAATGCTTCGAGGTGGTAAGAGTTGTCTCCTTCTTCACGGACATCACTGTTAGAGACACGCGGCGGCAAACCAAAGAGAATTCCCGGCAGGTTGTCCTTACCCCCCACATCTGGAAACGACATGCCGATCGCACCAAACCAGGCATTGGCATTATCACCACTGTTCACGAATAGAGAATCCGTTCCGCCCCTACCATTGGAAATATCACTGAAACCAGAGTTCTTAGCAGTTGCCCAGATATATCCACCCCAGGCATGGACTTGGAAGTGCGGAGAAAAGCGATAGTATCCCTGCGCGCCAACAATGCTGTTGGCAGTAGCAATACTGTTCCCAAAGGGAGCATTTGACAGGGCGCTGCCCCTGCCGGCTGTAACACTAACAGAAGAGCCACCAGGGTTATATCCATGAGAGTAGGCGACACCAATAGCGCCTTGCTTACCGTAATAGACTAGATGGGCTAGAGCGTTGTAGCCACCATCAAATAAGCCATTTTTTACCGTTGGGCTATTGGGACTGTTTGCTAAATAGCCTAGGGTTAGAACCAAGTCTTTGCTAATTCTCCAGTTAGCGGCTGCACCGCCTCCACCTCGCTCGAAGAGAAGACTGTTCTTGCCAAATAGTGAGGGAATCCCGTTGCCATCATCAGCAATAGTGGCAGGAGTAACGTTGTCTGTGATGTCGTTATAGCCAATACCTACGGGGCCGACGACGAAGTTTAGGGAATCACTAACGGGGAAGTAGTAACGGATGTGGGGAATAAGGAGTGCATTGTTGTTGTCATTATCGAAGTTCAGGCGCGTCATCCCTGTGCCTGTTGCTGCTGCAATTCGGCTTGAACCATCGGGATTCGTAAAGTTCCCAAACTCTAATCTGACTCGCAACAAATCTTTGCCTGTGAAACTGCTCTCCAAATTCAGACGACCCCGATCTGCAAAGTAGGTCTGAGATTCATCGCCATCGCCTCCTACTCTATTGCCAAAGGTGTCGCTAACGGCAGTAATAATTTGAGCATATAGCCTAGTAGTGGTGGAAAACTGCTGTGTCTCCAATGTTGCTGTACGTGCCTCCAGGGTATCCACTCGCCCGCGCAGAGTTGCTAGTTCTGCGGCAAAGTCTTCCTGCAACTTTTGCAGCACTGCTAGGTCTTCTTTATTGACTAGATCGCCAGTAGCTGTGGCAATTAACTCATTAATCCGATCTAAGCAAGCATTTAAACCTGCGGCAAATTCATAACGGGTTAAGGCGCGGTTGCCGCGATAGGTAGAGTTGGGATAACCTGCAATACAGCCGTAGCGTTCGACCAGCGATTGCAATGCACCGAATGCCCAATCGGTTGGTTGCACATCAGAAAACTGGGAAACTGAAGTAACTTGTCCCTGTAAGGCGCGATCGCCATCTGCTGCACTAGAATTATTTTCAAACTGAGAAACTGGAGTGACTTGTCCCTGCAAGGCGCGATCGCCATCTGCTGCACTAGAATTATCATCTAAATCTAAAGGTGCTGCCCAGACTGCTGGACATGTCAACAATAAAAGCGGAAAACTGTATAAAAAATTTTTAAGCATTGGATTTATTTCCGTATGGAATACATGAAAAAATCTGGATTTTAGGTCAGGAATATCTAGTTATATCTATGCGTTAGAGATTCGACATCTGTTGTCTTGTGATTACTACTGAATCTTCGCCCTTTATTTGCTATCCAAGGGATTAGCTTCGGTTGTGTCTTTATCAAGGGGTACTACCCTACGAAGACACTCAAGATTTATGACAAGCAAAATATTTCAAAAAGTCTACTTTTAGAGCTGAATACATCCTATTTTTGACGCAAGAATGGAAATTATTACTCAATCAACTCACCACTACTACTTGTTTATCTAAAGTTGAGTTAAAGTGTAATTACTTTTTGCTCATTACTGCTTTTAATAGCCGCTTCTATAATCCGCATCACATTAATTCCGTCTTCGGCAGTAACAGCAATTGGTTGATTATCAACAATTGATTTATACATTGCATCGTAGTAACCCAAATAACTGCCCTGTGAACTTTTTACTTTTTCTTGGATTACTTTTCCGTCTTTTTCTGTGTGCAGCAACCCATATTCATTTTTAGGCTCTGTGTACCAGTCAGACGTGTTAGGCTTCATACCAGACCGTAACTTGTCTTCCTGTGCATCAGCCCTACTTTTGAGAAAAGAACCTTTTGTGCCATGTATAATATATGACGGCACTGGCTCGCGCACCAGGAAACTTGCTTTTAATTTCACGCGCAGTTTATCGTAGTATAGTATCGACTCAAAATAATCATCTATCTGCGATGCTTGCCTTGTAATTCGCATGTCTGCAAAAACAGCGTTAGGCATTCCAAATAAATGCAAAGCTTGGTCTATTATATGCGGCCCTAAATCTTTGATAATTCCTGCCCCCGGCCCAGGAACTTCTGTGTGTTGTCTATGGCTGAGTGTTGGTTTGTATCGGACAAAATGAAGTTCCGCTTCAACAATATCTCCAAGTAAGCCTTCTTGGATGATTTTTTTTACTGTTTGAAAATCACTATCCCACCTACGATTTTGATAAACAGATAATTTCTTTCCCTTTTTTTGAGCTAATTCATTCAGTTCTTCTGCTTCTGCCACTGTTGTAGTAAATGCTTTTTCTACTACTACATGCTTGTCTGCAAGCAAAGCTTGTTTAGTATAATCATAATGCGTATCAGTGGGTGTATTTACGACCACCAATTCTACTTTATTATCTGCCAACAATGCTGACAAAGAAGCATAACTTTTTACATCAGGATAATGTTCTTGTATCAGCTTTTTACTTCTTTCCCAGGAACCTAGTAATTGAAATCCGGGATGCAAATTTATAAATGGAGCATGAAATACCTTGCCGGACAATCCATAAGAACAAAGAGCCGTATTGACAGTTTCCATCTTTTTCGTAATTTACTGAAGCGAAAGTTTGTATTTTGTTGTTGTATATTATTTTTCTTCTGGGTGTAGATTTGCAGACCGAAATGCAGGTTCATTTGGCGAATTGGGGAAATGCTGTGTTTCTAAACACACTGCTGCATATTTTTTAATTGTTTTGCCGTCATCAGTTTGATATGTGCTATCCAGGTTATTACTGAATAAAACTTATTGGCTTTTTGATCTTTATCACCTGGTTTATTATCTGATTGATTGCGAGCAAAAATATCTGCTGGTGTAGACATTGTTTAATTTTTATAGCTCTACTTAGATGCTAATTACATGTCTTCTAACTCAATTCCTTTGGTTTCTTTTATAAAAAAGAGAACGAAAAACAATGAGATAGCCGCCGCAATTGTATAAAGACCATAGGCAGAACCCAGCCCGAAATATTGCAGTATGGGAGGAAATGTTGTGGAAACTAGGAAATTCGCAACCCATTGCATTGCAGCAGCAACCGAAAGTGCAGCAGCGCGAATTTTGTTATTAAACATTTCTCCTAACAGTACCCAAGTCACTGGCCCTCAAGAGAAACCGAAGCAAAACACATAGAGGTTGGCTGCTAAAAGAGCTACAATGCCCGCCAGAGCAGGGTTACCAGCATCAAGCGGAGCGGTTCCAAGCCAGAGACACTGCTAGTCCAGTTTGTAGACTGTTAGCGTTAAAAGCAATAAAGATAACAATTTATTCCTTCTGCCTTCTGCCTTCTACCTCCTGCCTCCTGCCTCCTGCCTTCTACCTCCTGCCTTTCTTTACCGTCTGGAACGTCTGCGGACTCGGTCGATCATCACTGCCAAAATAATTACCAATCCTTTGACGACTAGTTGCCAGAAGAAAGACAGATTCAACAAGGTTAGACCGTTGTTGAGAATCGCAATGATCAATGCACCGAGAAGAGTTCCGCCAATAGTACCAATACCGCCTGTAAAGCTGGTTCCACCAAGAATTACAGCAGCGATCGCATCTAACTCATAACCCTGACCTAATAAGCCACTAGCACTATAAAGACGGCTGGCACTCATGATGCCTGCCAAACCTGATAGCAATCCACTCACACCATAGACAAATAGCAACACCCGATTAACTTTAATCCCAGTTAATCTTGCTGCTCGCTCGTTACCACCGACTGCATATATTTGTACTCCTAAGACAGTTTGTCGTAGCACAAACCAACTCACTACTACAGTCAATAACGCAATGATAACTAGCCAAGGAAGTGGGCCGACATAGCTGTTACCTATCCAAGCAAAATTGATGTCGCGGTTGATCACCGTTGTTCCTTTAGCAATCAAATAGGCAACACCACGCAAGGCGGTAAGTGAACCCAACGTGACAATAAAAGGCGGCACATCTAAAAAAGTGATCAAAGCGCCGTTCACTAAGCCCAAAAGCAATCCTGCGAGTAAACCAGCAGGCACAGCGGCCCAACCTATAGCGGGAAGTAACGATACCAAGAGGGTAACTACGGCAGAAACAGCTAATATTGAACCAACTGAAAGGTCAATGCCTCCGGTGAGAATCACAAACGTCATCCCGGTTGCCAGCACAATATTGATTGATGCTTGGCGCAAGATATTAACGATGTTACCGCCAGTAAGGAAGTTGGGAGAAAGGAATGTAAATAAAATGCAGATGATGACGAGAATCGGCAGAATACCTGCAACCTCAAGCAGAGTATTGATTGATTTCCGATTGAGCGACATCGGAGCATTGCCCGATTTCTTATTAGCTGGTCTTACGGTCTGACTCATGATGATACCTCCGATGCTCCAGTCGCATAGTGCATAATATTTTCTTGGGTAATTTCTTTTTCCGGACTGCCGTCAAGTTCGCCCACTAGCCGTCCTTCTCGCATCACAAGGACGCGATCGCTCAATCCGACAACCTCCGGTAGTTCGCTGGAAACCATCAAAATCGCTACGCCTTGGGCTGCCAATTCACTGATAATTCGGTAAATTTCGCTTTTGGCACCGATATCTACGCCGCGTGTCGGTTCATCTAACATCAGTACTCTCGGCTTAATAGCTAGCCACCGCGCGAGTAGTAGCTTCTGCTGATTCCCACCAGAAAGATCCACGGCTCTGATTTCTAAATTCGCCAGCCGGATATTGAAGTTTTCCACTGCTTGCTTCGCCAAGAGATTGACTGAACCCCAGTTGACAATACCAGCCTTGGCATCTTGCTTGAGTGTGTTGAGGGCAATATTCTTCCGAGAACTCATCTCCAAAAATAAACCCTGGTCTTTGCGGTCTTCCGGGACGTAGCCAATGCCGGCAGCAATGGCATCACTAGGCGAATTAATATTCAGTTTCATGCCATTCAGGAAGACTTCACCACTTGCCTTGCGGTCAGCACCAAAAATTAGTCGGGATACCTCTGTACGTCCTGCACCAACTAACCCAGCTAGACCGAGAATCTCTCCAGCGCGAATTTGAAAACTAGCTGGCTCAATCTTGCGTCCGTCACTAATATTTCTGACTTCCAGCACTACCGGTCCAGGATTGGTTTGCCGTTGGTGTTCGTAAAAATCCTGCATTGAGCGACCAACCATCATCTGTACTAATCGCTGTGCAGAAATTTCATCCCGCGTCAAACTACCAATGTATTGACCATCGCGCAGTACGCTAATCCTGTCAGCCAATGCATATATCTCTTCCATGCGGTGACTGATGTAGATAATGGCAATGCCATCATCTTTAAGTCTGCGAATTACCTCAAACAAATGCTGAGTCTCGCGGTCAGACAGGGCTGCTGTTGGCTCATCCATCACCAAAATTCGGCTTTTGTCCTTCAGTGCCCTGGCAATTTCTACCTGCTGCTGTTCGGCGATCGATAAAGTGCCTACCACAGTATTTGGTGTAAAAGTTGCTCCGAGGCTTTGCAGCACTTGTTGTGCTTCCTCTTCCATACCTTTACGGTCTAAAAATTGACCTCGTTGCAACTCGCTACCCATAAAAATATTTTCGGTAACGGTTAAATTAGGCGCAACGTTGAGTTCTTGATAAATAAGATTAATACCTGCTTTGCGTGCTGAAGCCGGATCGGTAATTTTTACGGGTTGACCATTGATACGAATCTCGCCTTCATCGGCAATGTAAGCTCCAGCCAGGATTTTCATCAATGTGCTTTTACCTGCTCCGTTCTCACCCATCAGGGCGTGAACCTCTCCTGGATAAATCGTCAAATTGACATTTTCCAAAGCAGATACACCATGAAATCTTTTTGAAACCCCTTGCATTTCTAATACAGGGGTAGCAGTTGGTACATGAGGAAAAAAGGTTTCAATACTTGTTGTCATGAGCCGATTCTCTAAAAATAATTTAGAATTCGCCATTGTTGAGTTAGAAATTAAGGCGTTGCTGAATTTGAGTATGAATTGATATTTTTGACCAAAGTCGAAGGTCGATTTTTTGCGCTTTTGCGCTTTTGCGCGAAACAAAATTTATCTCATCAATCAGCAACACCGAAATTAATCAACTCACGCCTGATGTGATAAAGTTCGTTACAAAATTGTGTTTGAAAAACCAGCCACTGATGCCTATCTATACATTATGGATAGGTGCAAAGACACTACGCATCTATTGGATGATTCACATTAGGCATAATTTTCAATTCCTAACTAGCAATTATGATTGCTTACCAACTTTTCTCTGTGCTGACGTTATCTTTTGTAATCAACTTGACTGGAATTAAAATGGTGGAATTACTTAGTTTTTTACCATGCAAGATGTCGTTGCCAACTTCAACTGCTTTTGCAGCCATTCCTCGTGGATTTTGAGTAGCTGTTGCAGCATATATACCATCTTTATTCGCGATCGCTTTGATTGCTTCTGGGGCACCATCGACCCCAACAATAAAGAAATCCTTACGTTGTGCTTGGATTGCTGCTAGTTCTGCTCCTACCCCACTCGGATCGTTGATGGCAAAAACAGCATCTATTTTGGGAAAGGTTGTCAGCAAATCAGTCATGACTCTGAGTCCTCCATCCCTGCTTCCCTCAGCATTCTGATCTTTAGAGAGGATTTTGATCTCAGGATATTTGGATAGTGCTTTCTCGCAACCACTAACTCGCTGAACCACTGATTCCACGGCAGGGCCATTGACGATTACGACATTACCTTTGCCTTTGAGCCGATCGCCAATATATTTACAAGCAACTTCTCCAGCTTGCACATTATTAGTAGTAACGGTGGCATCTACTCCCTCTGCACCTGTATCGACAGCGATGACGATTCTACCTGCTTGTTTAGCTTTTTCCACTGCTGGCTTAATGCCATTTTTATCAGCCGCATTCAGGATAATGATGTCAGTATTCGCCGCTGTGAAGTTTTCAATTTGGTTGGCTTGTTGGTTGAGGTCATAGGCACTGGAAACCACACTAACTTTGACATCATTACCGCCAATTTTCTTGGCTGTTGCGTCAATTTCCTGTCCCATCAGGACGAAGAAGGGGTTACTTAGATCGCCAGCTGTGAAAGCTACCGATCGCAATTTCCCATCCCCAGTACCAGTTTTACTCTCTGCGCTAGTATTCGTAGCAGTGTTGGTATCAGTGTTAGTAGCAGTATTGCCATTTTGAGAGCCATTTGAGCAACCAATAACAGTACCGCTGAGAATGCCTAATAGGCTAGCTGCGATCGCAATCTTTTTCACATTCATAAATCTCCTCTTTGAAAAACTGTTGAGTTCTGAGTCAGGAGTTATCTGCCTCATCTCCCCCTGCTCCTCCTCTGCTCCCCTACTTGCCCTACCAGCCTTTGTAGCTGCTGAGGTTTTCTCGCGTGACTAACTTGACTGGAACCAGAATGTTGGGTGACTCCAGTTTTTTGCCTTGGATGATATCGTTGCCAACCTCAACTGCTTTTTGTGCCATGCCTGCGGGATCTTGAGCAGCAGTTGCAAAAAATACACCATTTTTATCTTCCATTGCTTTGGTTGCATCTGGTGAACCATCAACCCCAACAATAAAAAATTCTTTACGTTTTGCTTGTTTTGCTGCTAAGTCTGCGCCGACACCGCTTTGGTCGTTAGTGGCAAAAACAGCATCTATTTTGGGAAAAGTTGTAAGCAAGTCAGTCATAACTCTGAGTCCACCATCCCTTGTCCCTTCTGCGTTCTGGTCTTTAGAGACGATTTTTATTCCAGGATATTTGGCCAATGAAGTCATACAGCCTTCAACTCGCTGGACTATGGAATCCATCTGAGTACCGTTGAGAATGACTACGTTACCTTGACCTTTGAGGCGATCGCTAATATATTTGCAAGCAATCTCTCCCGCTTGCGTATTGTTAGAACTAATCATTGCATCCACATCTGCATCAACGGCTGAATCTACCGCAATCACAACTCTACCTACGTTCCTTGCTCGATCGATTGCTGGTTTAATTCCTTTTTTGTCAACCGCACTGAGGATAATTAGGTCAGTATTCGCCGCAGTGAAATTTTCGATTTGGTTGGTTTGTTGATTCAGGTCAAAGGCACTGGACACTGCATTAACTTTGATCTCATTGCCGAGTTTATTCGCTTGTTCTTGAGCGCCTTTCTGTATTGCTACATAAAAGGGGTTACCCAAATCGCCAAGGGCAACGCCGATAGTTTGCAATTTTCCCTTTGGAGAACTAGCCTGATTCAAACTAGTATTGGTAGCTGTGTTAGTCTCACTATTAGAAGCAGTGTTGCCATTTTGAGAGTCATTGGTGCAAGCAACAAGAGTACTACCGACAAAACCTAATATGCTAGCTGCAAACAAAATTTTCTTCATATTCATCTATATCCAAGAACGCATTTAAATTTGAGGAAAATCAAGAGAATGTCAATCTGCTATATTCAGACAATCTTGACAACTTCCTACTTAATTTAGTGGCCCTGCTAGCTTTGGCAATTTCAATTATCAAATATCTTGCAATCTGAATGTAAGTTGAATTGTTGCTATTAGTTACACTAGATTATTTTTTTGCTCGATTGAGCAAAAGATTGAACACTACAATACACACAAGAATCAGTTTTTTTCTTTGTGACAACTTTATTTGAAAGTGTGTAGTTGAAAACAGTTGTTCGTTAAGATTTAAAGAATTTTATGCTATCAAACTTACAAGTTTTTCTGTTATTTTTTACTAGTTTATCCTTTCTTTTTGGCAAAAATGAATTTACTTTATTGAAGTTTACAAACCAAACAATTCTTTGTTCATCTGAATGTAATATCATATTCAATGAGCGGCTTGTCATTAGTTCTGACGTGGAGATAAGTCCGTTCGTCGAAGCCGAACGGAACTTTAGACACAGAAAAATTTTAATGTCACAGAACGGACGCGATGAGTAGCTTTGCGCCTATTTCGGTTGACTAGGTAATTCCATAAAAATCAAGCAAGTGGCTGGCAAATAAGGATATCTGTACAGTTTTTGTATGCTGTTACAGACATAAATTATGACATTAAGATTTGAAAAAAATTTCACTTGGTTTAGGCTTGTAGAAGAATTTTTGCTGATAATGACGAGCAAAAAATAATTACAGTCTCGACAACCAAAATCAGGTATAATATCAATGCAACATTCTTTAAATCTTTGCCTTTACTACTACCGAACATTCAAAATTTTAATGTTGCGGGTAAATATTTAGCCACTAAATCCTCATAGTATGACTTTAGTGTTTGCCAGTCAGGAGGATTAGGATTTTTTGAATACAAATCATAGGGATTGAATAACTTCACCCATTTAAACATTTCTTTATCGTGTTTATCCATTAAATGGTCGTATGCGTTTTCGCGATGTTGAGGATAAAATGAGTGATAGCGAAGGATGTACAATGCTGGTTCTGGCAAGTAAGGTTTCATCATGCTATAGAAATACTCATCGTGTCCCCATGACATGCGTACATTACTTAATCCACAATTTGGCTCGTATACACCATATTTAGTGTTATATTTCGGGTTATTGCGATCGGGATTATCTTTGAAAAATTCAGAGAAGACGATTTTATCAGAGAATGCACAACCTACAGGATAGGTATCGCCTACGGTAGCCCATTGAGCTTCACCAAACAGACAAAGTACCTTTCCCATGTCGTGAAAGAAACCAGTCAGTACCATCCAATCAGGATGACCATTGGCGCGAATCGCTTCTGATGTTTGCAACAAATGCTGTAATTGGTCTAGGTCTGTATCGGGATCTGAATCATCAACCAATTGATTCAAAAAGTCGACTGCATCCCAAACAGTCATTTCTTTCTTGTCAAACTTTAAAAACTCTGCTTTTTTTTGTAGTACAAAATCATATGTTTGATTAATATGATTTAATCGATAGAATTCTTTGACTGTATCTCTGGTAAGCGTTTCATAATCCCTGTATGCTTCAACAGTTTTACCTTCTTGAACTATGCTGTTCGGATCGGGATAGCGATTAAGTAAGTCTTCTTCCCATTCTTCCAACGAATGTAAGGGGTTGTTTTGAGCTTGCTTGATGAGACGATTTAGAGTTTGAGACATATCTTCCCACTTTTCGATGCTGATTTGTTAGTTAAATAATACTTTTGCACTTCATTTAATGCACAGGTGTGCAAAAACTGTATTGAGCTTATTTTTATTTTTGCACACGTGTGCAAAAATAGTTGTTAATTTTTTTATCTATTTGCACAAGTGTATATTTTGCCTTCAAAAAACATTCTTTACTTTAGTAAGTGAATATTTTCCTGTGGATGCTTGACAATGTGGATTTTTTGCTGTGGATACTTGGCAATATCAGACAATTCCTGCAATTGATTTATCGCTTCTGCACCCTCTAACTTCATTAATTCGCGGTCATCCCAGATTTCCATCCAAGTGATACCATAATCAGACACTAAAAACCGAATCAGGTGCTTTTCTCCGAGACTAACCATAAATGAAGCACTCTTGATTTTGTCGCCACATGTATAACAAGATGTAGGATAACCACGTTGCTCAAGTACAATTGATAAGGCTTGCAAGCTCATTACCAAGTCTTGAACGACTTGCTGATGTTGTCGCGCTAATCTTAGAAACATAAGTTTCCTCTTACCACTACAGTGATGCGATCGCTTTTATATTTGTATGAGATTACTTTTGATATGATTTAGTTGCCAAAACACCGTATTTTCAGAGAAAAGCGATTAATCTCGTCTGAGGGGTACTTTATAGACTTTAATCAATAAGCTAAATTCCCAAAGTCATTCTGATGTTTTGGACAATTGCCTGGGGTGTCTGTGCAACATCCATATATATAGTGTCTAATGGTTCTTCCAGAGTCTCAAACTGGCTACTTAAGAGTTTTTCACTCATATAGTGATTTTGACGCTGTTGCAATCGCTGTTGAATTAACTCATAAGCCCCTTTGAGGTAAACTATCTTGATGCGTTCGCCCTTGGCGTTGGCGAAGCCATCGCTATCCAATGTAAGAAATTGGCGATAGCTTTGTTTCAGTGCCGAACACGCCAGTACCACATCTTTATTGTCTTGTAGCCATTGTTTAATAGCTGTTTGCAAGTTTTGCAACCAAGGCATCCTGTCGGCTTCAGTTAAGGGGATACCACGCCGCATTTTCTCAACATTCTCCAGCGAGTGGAAAGCATCGGCATCACTAAATTCCCAGTGTAAAGAGTCTGCTAACAGTTTTCCCACAGTGGTTTTGCCAGATCCAGAAACACCCATTACGAGAATAATCATTACACCTCTTGATTACGAATTAAGACGGTACAGTATCTCCCCAGCTTTTGGTACAAGCAAAATGCCTTCATTCTCACGGTTTGACCATTCTGTTGGTTGAATGGTAGCTGGATCGCGATAGTTTAAGTTATGCACTGCACAGCGTTCAGGAGAGATACCTGTAGCTAAAGTGACGTGAATTCTTGCTTGTTCGCCTTTTATAGGATCAAAAGTGCCCATACCTTTCAAGTGAGTACTATGGGCGAGTACTCCACCAGGATACGCTTGGAATCTATCCCATTGTTTGAGAAAGTAATCACGCACGTGATAGCCTACTTCGGCTAAGATTTCGCCGTGTGTATAGCTAAATTCGGTAATGTGGGGGGCATATATAATTAGCTCACCTCCATCAGCCACTACTGGCTCTAGCTTGTACATTCCTTTAGCCGCCGTCCAAATGTCGTCATACATTTGGGGCATTACCGACAGCACTTGTTTAAAAGGCTTATCTACGTATTTGATATGTACTTTGGCCGATAAATTGGCAGCGGCTTCCCAGGCTGACTCTGGTTTATCTATATAAAGCCCAGCTAACTGATTCGTTTTTGGTGCAACCACCATTGCTAGACAAAGCTTTGGGGTAGGAATCAAGCTAGCAGCTCTGTTTATCAAGCGCCGCACAGGTGTGATTCCTCGCGTCCCAATAATTTCGTAACAGGTGATTAAGGCACCCAACCAGTGTGATAAATTAATGACTTCCTGACCACTAATACCGGGAAAAAAATATTTATTTCCACCAGAAAAACCGACAACTTCGTGGGGAAAGACTGGGCCGCAAATGATTATCAAATCATATTCTATTACAAGTCGATTAACACGCACCTCAACTGCCTGATGCAGCATTCCCCCGCTGATATCTGCGATTTCATCTGCCGAAATCACTCCACAAGAAATAAAGGTATCTGGTTTATTCCACAGGTGGTTAAAAATTTGAACTTTTTTAAAAGTTATTTCTCGCTCTTGTGGTGTTACACCTACCAAGCGATTAATTTGTTCCTGACTCATGGGATTATGCGTACCCAGAGCGATTAAAAAATCCAGTGCAGCAACCCGATCGCCCAACTCTTGATGGAGTAATCGAAACATTTGGGGTATGGGAGCAGTGCGGGTTCCATCTGGAATTAATAGTAAGATACGTTTTCCATCTAACGTAGAGTCTGCCAAAGCTTCATGAACCAACTGGGAAACTTGCTCATCGGCAAGTGTGCCGTTAGTTACAGCCAGTGAATACATTTTTAAACTCCGCTGTAGATACTAAACCCACCATCTATCGGTACAACTACCCCGTTGACGAAACTAGAACCAGAACTGCATAACCAAATTAAAGTACTGAGTAATTCGTCGGGTTCTCCGAAACGCCCAGCAGGGGTATGCTCAATAATTTTTTGTCCGCGTACAGTCAAACTTCCATCTGGATGTAGGAGTAAATCTCGATTTTGCTCCCCAATAAAGAAACCAGGTGCGATCGCATTAACTCGCAGCCCTGCACCATACTTTTGGGCAAGTTCTACAGCTAGCCAACGCGTAAAGTTATCTATCCCCGCTTTAGCTGCTGAATAGCCAACCACCCGACTGATCGCTCGGATAGCAGACATCGAAGATATATTGACAATACAACCGCGGGGCTGATTTCTTTCAATCATTGCCTGACCAAAAACTTGGCTAGGCAGTAGAGTACCAACCAAATTTAGACTAACCACTTGCTCAAAAGCTGCGTGTGGCATATCAAAAAAAGTTGCATCAGGAGTAATTGTGGCAGCGGGGATATTGCCGCCGGCTGAGTTTACTAGAATATCTATCTGACCCCAATGCTTGATAATAGCGCTTTTGGCTATTTCTAATTGCGAGCGATCGCTAACATCTGCCAGCACAGCCATACTTTCTCCACCGTTAGCGCTAATATCAGCCACCACCGCACCCGTCCGTGCTTCATTGCGACCAAGAACAACTACTCGCGCCCCAGCAAGAGCTAAACCCCGTGCCATAGCTCCACCAAGCACACCAGAACCGCCTGTGACTACAGCTACTTGGTCTTTGAGACTAAAAAGTTTATTTAAAATCAAGTCTGGTTTGTTCAATAAGTCTGGCATCAATAATTCCTCTGCTTATACAGTTTCCCAAAAACCTGATAGAAATTTTCCCTTTTGTCCCCCTTGTCTCCCTTGTCTCCCTTGTCTGCCTTGTCTCCCTTGTCCCTTCAGCAAGTAATATCTTTGAACGCACTTGCCATTAGTCCAATTTATAAGCCACCCTAGCGAGGTCGTAAGCTAAAGCGCGAGCCATTTCGTAGCCTTCTTCTTCCTCGACCAACCCACGTGTTACCAATCCCGCTAACCAATTACAAGCTATACGCCGCCAAACAGTATGGCGAGCTGGAATGGAAACGAAAGCGCGTGTATCATCGTTAAACCCGGCGGTATTGTAAAGGCCAGCAGTTTCCATGACTTGATTAAAGTAGCGCTCCATACCATTCACGCTATCGTGAAACCACCAGGGCGGCCCGAGCAGAATAGCTGGATAATGACCGGCTAAAGGAGCCAGTTCACGGCTGTAAGTGCTTTCATCCAATCCAAAAAGGATTAAGTGGAAGTTCCTATTATTGCCGTAGACTTCCAACAACGGACGCAGATTTTCAGTCCACTCTATTTGCAGTGGAATATCGGCACCTTTGTCAGATCCAAATTGCTCAAACACAGCAGGGTTATGGTTGCGTGTGATACCACAATGCATTTGCATCACCAGACCATCTTCCACACTCATCCGAGCCATTTCCACGAACATATGACCAGTAAAATGCTGTGCATCACCAGGATTTAGCTTGCCGACTAATGCTCTTGCAAAGATAGCCTCTGCTTCCTGGTCAGAAAGGTGCGTGGTATAAGGCGTAGCTGCGCTCTGGTCAATAGCTGTCGCGCCCATTTTTTTAAAGAAAGCTCGACGTTCTTCTAGAGCTTGCACAAAAGTAGCGTAAGTGCTGATTTCCCAGTCTACAGTGCTTTCCAGCTTGGCAAGATTTTCGCGCCAACCAGGAGTGTCTAGGTTAACTACTGCATCTGGTCGAAAAGTAGGTCTGATGTGAGTAAAACCTTCTTGGTGAAGCGATTGATGATGCTCAAGGGTATCACTGGCCGCATCAGTAGTACAAAGCACTTCAATATTAAAGCGTTTGAATAAAGCACGAGGCGAGAACTCAGGTAAGGTCAACTGCTCTTCTAGATAATCATAGATATCTCCAGCATTGCGGGAATTTAAAGGCTCATCGACTCCAAAGACATTATATAGTTCGTCTTTTAGCCACAACCCAGACGGAGTACCCCGGAATAGGTAAAAATGTTCGGCGAAAAGCTGCCAGATTTTGCGGTGGTCAGTTTCTATCAGCGAACCATCACTGGTAGGTATGCCCAAAGCTTGCAGAGGTATGCCCCGACTATAGAGCATTCGGAAAATGTAGTGGTCAGGGATAATAAATAATTCAGTTGGCGAACCAAAACGCGCTGCTGGATTAGCTAACAAGGCTGGATCTACGTGACCGTGTGGGCAGACTAGCGGTAAAGCGGATATGCTATCAAAAAATTGATGGGCTATTTGTCTTTGAATTGGTTCTGGGGAGAAGCAGCGATCGCCAGATAAACTGCGTTTTTTAGTTAACATATTTTTGTCCAATAAAAAGTTATTAATGAAAAGCAGAGTGCATAAATAAAGATAATTATTTAAAGCAAAATGAACGAGTTAAAAACACTCTTACCTTCTGCCCTCTGCCTCCTGCCTTCTGCCTTTATTCACTGCTGCACTACTACCCCGCTTTACCAAAAAAGGAGATAAAACGCGATTTTCTACACTTTTTTCCTCTAATAAATCGAGTAACATCTGCATGGCAGAGGAACCAATTTCTAACATTGGCTGGCAAATTGTCGTCAGTGGTGGCGTAACGTAACGACTTAAAGCAATACCATCAAATCCAACTATACTTAAATCTTGCGGTACTGAAATACCTAGTTCTTGGCAGCCTAAAAGAGCGCCAATCGCTATCATATCGTTGTAACAAAAGATGCCAGTTACCCCAGCAATGACTAGTTTAGATAACAGTTGTTGACCGGTAGCAACATCGCTAATTCTGACATTGTCTTCATCACTAATTGCAACCCAATTATTACTTTGTGGTAAACCAGCTTCAGTCAAAGCCATGCGATATCCTTCTAGACGCTGCTGGTTTGACCTGCTGCGATCGCCCACACCTAAATACCCAATGGAGGTGTGTCCCAGACTTATTAAATGCTCTACAGCCAATTTTGCACCTAAGCGATCGTTTATTTCCACCGAGTGAAATATGTCAGGTTGATCTTCAGTCTGGCTATTAATAAAAACCGTGGGCACAGCTATTTGCTCTAGTTGCTTTGTATGGTGTTTATTAATCCGTGAGTCGGCTACTAAGATACCGTCCACTCTCCGACGATGAAAAGTATCAATAGCTGCTATTTCCTGTTCAAAATCGCGGTGTGAAGCACTTAACAAAACACTCAAGCCAGTCGATTTGGCTACCTTTTCGATTCCCTCTACTACCTCAGCGTAGAAGGGATCTGCTATTGAAGTTACTACTACCCCAATGGTATTGGTACGTTGATTTTGCAAACTTTGAGCAATAGCGTTAGGCACATAATTCATCTCCTTCGCTATTTGCTTAATTTCCTCTCGCACCTTAGGGCTAATTAGAGAGTTGTCTCGCAAAGCGCGTGAAACGGTGGAATGAGAAACGCCTGCTCTGCGAGCAATATCTTCAATTGAAATTCTTCGTTTGCTCATTTGCTATCTGAGAAATTTTTAGATACTGCACACGTGTGCATAAAATTAATTATAGAGAAATTGAGTCATTCGTCAATAGATTGCAATACAAATCGTAACTGTGTCTTATCGATGGTTATCTTACAAAAAGTTGTCGAAAAATTTATGTATAAATTAGAATCAGCAATTTAACTGAGCTTTAGCCCCAACAATGGCATTAGGGACTTCCAAATAAAAAAATAATCAATCGCTTGGGTGAGCAGGGGGAGCAGGGGGAGCAGGGGGAGCAGGGGGAGAAGAAATTGGATACTGGTATTGGATGCAGGAATTGAGTAATTTAATTATTGGATGGCATTAATGATTTTTCGCATGTTGTCTGAGGGGTATCATTGAGAAACGTTACTAATTGAATCCTCTAATATAGGACTAGTATTTGATTTCTGAAAAAACTCCGTACATCTGGAGAGACAGAAAATCAAAGGCAGTGTTTCGGATAAACCACTCAAACATCCACTTTAAATGAGAAAATGTTGGAATTAAAGCACAAAAACGTCTAACCCAGGTTTTTGCTTGTAACCAAATATCTTCTATAGGATTTTGTGATGGACAATGAGGAGCAAAGCGGACACAGTGAATTTTCCATTGCTCTTGAGATAAACCTTGATTGATTTCATCTAAAAAGTTTTGAATCAGATGTGAGCGATGGTAAGAAGCAC
>LXQD01000323.1 GCA_003326215.1 Nostoc minutum NIES-26
AGCAAGTGGCTGAAGTCACTGGTCGCAGCAAACGGGTGTTAAAAGATGAATCTGGACGATTATTTGTTGATTCACGAGGCAGTGGGGCAAATATTGCCGAAACTAACGCATTTATGCAAGGAGACAAGCAAATTCTCATCTTCTCTGATGCGGGTGGCACGGGTCGCAGCTATCACGCTGACCTCAATGCTGTCAATCGTGGAAGGCGATCGCACTACCTTTTGGAAGCTGGTTGGAGGGCTGATAATGCAATCCAGGGGCTTGGGCGATCGCACCGCACAAACCAAGCGTCTGCACCCGTGTTCAGACCAGTCACTACAAATGTGCGCGGTGAACGCCGATTCATCAGCACTATTGCTCGACGGCTGGATAGTTTGGGTGCTTTGACTCGTGGGCAGAGACAAACCGGGGGCAATGGGATATTCCTGGAAAAGGACAACCTTGAATCGAACTATGCCGAACGAGCTTTGTACGAGCTATTCAGACAAATATACCAAGGTCGATTTTATGAAGTGCCTTTAGGAAAGTTTGAACAAATGACCGGACTATCGCTCACTTCCCACGAGGGCGGTATGAAAATTGATTTGCCGCCTCTGCGTCAGTTCCTCAACCGCTTGCTGGCTTTGCGAATCGATATGCAGAACATCATTTTTGAGCGTTTTGAGTTGTTGCTGAGTCAGCAGATTGAAGCAGCGATCGCCGCAGGAATCTATGAGATGGGTGTCGAAACACTTCGGGCTGAACGATTCACTGTCGAAAGCCAGCAAACCGTGTACACTCATCCTGCTACTGGTAGCGTCACAAACTATCTGAAGATTGAAAGACTTCACAAGAACAACATCACAACCGCGGATGAGATGTTGGAGTTTGCCAATATGCACCAGGGACAACTCATGATCAATGAGAAGTCACAAAATGCGGCTGTGTCAATTCCAACACATAGCACGTTTGACTCTGAGGGTGGTGTTGTAGCAAGAATTCTGCTAATTCGACCACACAAACAAACCCGTGTACCAGTCGAACAACTCTCATCGTCCACTTGGCGACAGGTTTCGGCTGATGAGTTTGTTGCAGCGTGGTCAAAGGAGGTAGACCAACTGCCCAGATTCACTAATGATTATATTCACCTTGTGACTGGGATATTGCTGCCCATCTGGAAAATTTTACCGCAGCACAGCAGTCGAGTATTCCGATTGCAAACCAGCGACGGTGCGAAAGTGCTTGGTCGGATGGTGAATGCTCAAGATATTCAAACTGTAACAGAGCAACTCGGACTCAAGAATAAGCTGTTAAGTCCAGCCGAATTGGTATCACTGGTGTTGAACGAAGGTTACTCTCAGCAATTGCCGGGTGGTATCACATTGCGGCGGTCAAGAGTTGCTGGTGAACCTCGCTTAGAACTAGTCAATGCTCTGTCCTTGGCCGAGCGACTGGTGGCTGTAGGTTGCTTCACCGAGATTATCGATTGGCGTAAGCGGGTCTTTGTGCCAACCAGCGATCGCGCTGCTGCTGTTCTGGCGGCGGTGATTGGGATTTTGGGTTAACAAGAGAAGCCACTCTATCAGCAGAGTGGTTTATTTTTTTGCCAGCAAAGATATGTTATTTATTATTACTAAAACCATTCCTACATTCCAACCAAAGATACCGAAAAGAGATTTATATACATAATCTAAAAAATTGGAATTAAGGTATTGTTTTACGAAATCTTTCTCTTCGTTTATTATTAAATTATATTTTTCTAACATTTTAACTCCCTGATATGTAGCTTTATTCTCTTCTAACAACCGAAAGACGATTGAAACTAAATATGGAAAAAAACTTATGAAATATAACCATATATTTATTTTAAATAACCGCAGTGTAAAAACTACAGAAACTAAAAAAATGTAAAATATAATATACGCAATCTGGGAAATTTTTAAATAAGAGACTTTTTGTTTGAAATAAAAATTAATAGCGTGTCCACATTCATGTGCAGCGACAGCTAAAGTACGTAAAGATTGATAATTATAATGTTCCGGGCTAAGATATACTTTTCCGTGCTTGCCTTGTGTTGGACTAAAAAAGTTATCTTTGGAATGTAAACCTTGAAGGACTGGTAATTCATTTAATTGGTTTGCGTCTAAAATCGTCCTTACTATTTCAGAACCACTTCTCCTACAAAATGTAGATTGATTGAATTTTGGCTCTAACTTGCGCCGCCATTGTCTGTGCTTATACCATAACAAGAGAGATACTACACCGAAAGGTAGTGACAAAACTGAAAATATATAAATTAATACAGTTAACATCTTTTTATTTTAGAAACTCAAGTTTAAAATGAAAAATTTATCTGCTTGATTTTACGATGAAACAGCCTTAATCAATATTTTATTCATTTATTTTTATATAAATACTACAGGGTTCTATTGAGTATGCTTACAGTTATTAATACAACATGTTGTGCAACCAAAATACTTAAAAGTAGTTTATTTATTTTCTAGCTGCTATTGAATTCTCAATTTCAAACAAATCTTTATAAACTTCGTAATCTCGAAAAAGTTCCATAATTAAGCTTCTTGTAAACATACAGTAAATTACATTACCTTGTGTTTCATACATACCAAAAGCCTTAAATAAATCTTCTTTGGCTCCCTCTTGATTTCCCAAATGAAATCTTACTGTTCCTCTTCCACAATAGGCTTCTGGACAATTAGTATTTAAAGACATTGCCTTCTCTAACTCTGCCAGTGATTCTTCTAATTTACCTAATACAAAATGAATGTTTGCTATATTAATGTAAGGTTCTACGCGGTCAGGGCCAAGCTCAATTATTTTTCTATAATCCTGTATCGCCGCATCATAATCGCCAATATAATTCTTGTAAATGTCTGCCCGATTTATATACGCTTCAATTAAAGTGGGATTAAGTGCAATCGCTTGATTGTAATCTTCAACAACCTTGGAAAACTCAGATTTATGACAGACTTTTAACCGAGCCAAACCGCGATTATCATAGGCTTCTGCAAGATTGGGATTAAGCGAGATCGCACTATCAAACATTTGGATTGCGCCTTCGTATTTGCCTATACCAAACTGAACTAATCCTATGGCATTATGAACTTCTGCAAAGTTTGGTTTAAGTATTAACGCTTTTTCAAAACATTCAGCAACGGCTTTTAAATCTTTCGCTTTTAGATGTTCTAAACCTTGCTCGTATAAAGCTTGCGCTTGCTCTAAATTCGCTTCCATAGATTCATATTTTTATATATTTATTATTAAATAATATCATGTTTGCTGCTACAAAATGCCAGTAATTTCCTTGCTTACCTTTACAGTTCTGTTGCCTGTTTTTGATTTTTTTCTAAAACCTCATTAAGCTTGCTATTCGCATTCTCAAAATTCTGCAATATTTCTGGGGTCAACTTGTTGATTTGCACTCCTCCAGCTTGTACAGCCAAAATTACATCGCCGTTTTTATGTGCGATCGCCCAATCTCGTTGCTCAGGGTAAAAGCTAACATCGTAAACTTTTCCGTTAACACCAGTCGTACCATCTGGCTGTTGTTGACCCAAAGTAGAAACGATTTTATGAGCGATTTGGGCGATTCGGTTGACTGAATCTTTTTGCATTGCTTCTATTGCCTGAGGCGACAACTGACCGCCTGCTTTAAAATCATTGGCAATTTCAACGATTCGTTGCTTGTAGGCTTCTGATTTTCCCAAGTTGTTAGCAGTGGTGTACCATGAGCGCAGATGGTCAATCGTTACAGTTTGAGATTCTTGGCTGGGGGCGGCTTTGTTTTGCTGCTGCCCAAACGGCACTATCTTATCGTTCACGTAATCCCCCAACGGTTCCATGTGCAGCCCCCACACTTGGGGCTTGCCCGTGAATAATTCTGGCAGTGCTTTGGCAGAGTGCTTTTCCATATTCGCCCACTGCTGCTGATATTGGGGGTCAGCGAGCATCTGTTGTGAGATTTGGTATTGTTTGCCCACTCGGAAAGCTACTTGCTTGCCGCCGCCAGTAGCTAGAGCAATATCGCCCTCCTTGAAACCATATTGTCTATAGGGTTCATACGCTCTTGTAGTGTGAGTCCGCCCATGCCCCCGCATCCCATCAATACAGGTATCCACTGGTAAAGGGTTTTGTTCGCCATGCAGCATCAGGGGGTAATTCATGGGGATTGGCTTGCCGGATATTACCACTGGTTCTTTTGTACTAGTCTGTGGTTGTGGTGGTGTAGACTGTAATGTTTGGGGTGATGCCACAGTGAATTGTGGCTGTGGTGGTTTAAGGTGTTTTGGTCTATCAGGCAGCGATCGCAATTTCTCTTTGTACTCTGATTCAGACTCGATCGCGTTCCCAAATTTATTGGTCATCGCCTCAAAAACAGGCTCAGGGATGGATGAGTTCGCTAAGTTAAACACTGCTAATCCCTTCTTGGTTTCCAGTGGGACTTCCTCTGGTGGCAGTTGGGCAATCGCAATGTTTTTGTCGGTAAGCCACTTGGTCACAGTCTCAACTTTGTGGTTATCGACTACTAGTTGAGTTAGTCCCAACACTTTATCTTCAGGTGTAGCGAACAACATGGTGGGACGTTCTTTGATTTTAGAAAGGATTGACGCTGTTTTTTCGATTGCTGCTTGCTGTTCTTCATTGACTATCTGCTGACCGAACACCTGACTTTCTTTAGTCCAAATTTGGGGGTACTCAATAGTGTTGGGTTCAACCTTCACCACCATTGTTGTTGAGATATTACTTTGCAATGTGGCTGGTACTGGAGTCAGCCTCCCAAAATTCAGAACCCCTAGTTGTTTGAGAGCTTCTTTGTCCTTTTTAAAATGTAATACCCCTAGCGGTTCCTCATCCAGAAAAACCGCATCTCTTGTTTTTAATGGTGGTACTTCTAAGGTGACTTTTCTACACTCACAGTCGTGAAATTTTTCACCTTTATAATCATAATGACTAATCTTGTTAATCTTGAGTAAATTTCCATTTGGTGATTCACCCAACACCAATGCTTGCTCTTTACTTTCGGAAATAGTTGTCAGTTTTAAAAGAAGTATATTGCCATCTTTAACATAATTAAATGCTTGTAGCTGCTTGACAGAATCAGCATCTAATTCTCCCAACACTTTACCATCCAACTTAATTTTTACTGTTTCATTCGGTACTGGTACTGTCCCAATAGATAACATCACCTCTTGAGCATGAAAAACTTTTTCGGCATGAGCAAACTTCTTGATTTCTCTGATAGTAAACTCTACTGGCTCTGTCCCTGCCAGAGAAATTGTGGCAGAGGCTGTGTAAGTTTCCCCTGGTAACACATTAGCGATGGCCTTTGTACCGATGGGTAATTGTCCGGTTCTTGGCTCCAGTGGTGCAAATTCTTTATATTCCCCATCCCCATCAGGCACAAACACTAACCTTAAGCCGTGACGATCGTGTCCAGGCGGGTAGTGCGATTCCCTAATTTCAATTGGGTATTTCTCATCCCGATTCCAAGTTTTATCCTTGAAGTTGTTCGCCTCATTGCCTAAAGTCCCAACTCGTAAATCAGTAAATTGCATTTCCCCCAGCCGAGAGATTATTTCTTCACTGAATGCCGCAAACACAAAGTTGGGATTTTTTTTGTAGATTTGACTTTTATTTTGAATTTTGTGGAAAGTTGCGTGCGGAGAGAAGTGCGGTCTTGGGCTTTGCCCAAGTGGAGCAACTTCGGGGGGTTCCCCCCCGTTGAGCAAACTTTCCAAGACGAATTTTGAATTTTGAATTGATTCTAATTCATCCTGCCTCGCCGCCCCAACATTCCAAGCCGCTGCCGCTGCTGATAGTCGCTCATGTCCTGGTATACTCGAACGAAATGCTTCTGCCATTGCATAAGCTTGTTGAAACATCAACTTGGTTTGTCCTCGACTCAGTTCGGGTTTCAATTCAACCAGTTTTGAGTTACTCGTGGTCATTCCCGGCTTGAGTCCATATTCTTCAACTGATTGGGGGCTGACTGTTCCCAGTTTCCTGTATTCTGGTTGACCATCTTTGCCAATCTCATTATCTATTTGGGCGATCGCCAGTAATTTTTGAGATCGCTTGTCCACCTCCAGCTTCAGGTTGATTGTCTGTGCCTTCCAAACTAAGGGATGATCGTAGTAGGTTAAGTTAGTGATTTCCAGTTTTGACCCCTGCTGGGTTTGAATAATTGCACTGGGACCGCGTTCGCTCTCACGCCGCCTCTCCATTGCAACAGCAGCATTGAATAACTTGTCGAATTCATGCTTGGCTGCGATCGCACTAAATCTCTGCTGTGGGGTGAACTCTACTCCCCTAAACAAATCCTGAAACTGAACTATGGGGCGTGATTCTAACTGCGATTGTTGAAAATATTTATTGGTTTGGTTAATCAACAACTCAACTGGTGAATAGCCCTCAGCTTTTATGCAAGAATTTAAATAGACTGCGGTAGATTTTTTATCTCTAATATAGTCAACTTGACGATACAAATAGCGATTATTTTCTTTAATTAAGCCCATCGCTGGCTTTTTAGAACTTTTGAATAAATCTACAGCTATTTGGTTATGATAACAAGCCTCCTCAATCATTTTTCGATATAGTTGGCGATTGACATCCATCGCTTGAGAGATAATTTCGGGAGTCCTATTAGGATTAAGAGCTAGTGCGACAAACTCTTTTATGTAAGGCTTATATTCTTCTCTAATTGGTAGTGGTTCTTCGTAATTCTCTGCCGCTAATAATTTTTGATAATGATGTAATACTTTATCTAAATACTCAAATCTTTGCTCAGGTGTTCCGTAAGTGAGGAGAATTTCGATTTCCGATTCTAATGCCTCCAATGCGGTCACTTGATTGTTAATCACGCCCACGCTGATACTATCGCTCATGTGGATAGCGATTTCTTCAAATGGTGGTTGCTCTCCATTTATATAAAATGATTGTTTCTTTTCTTTGATAGTTGGACGATAAGCATTTTCTATCTGGTTTCTGTACTCTGCTTCGGCTGTAAAATTTGGATACTTGCTTGCGAGTGCCACGCCGATACAGTCGCCATCAAAATCTCGTCTTTGGCGTTCTGATTCTGTTTCGCGTGGTGCGACTTCGTTTTCTCCTAGCCTTACTTTGATACGTTTATGGTCTTCATCATTGACTACGATAATGCCTTTTAAATTTGTTCCATCTGGGGCTATAGAGTCTTCAACAAGCTTATTAGTCGAGACACACAAACCGTTAGAGTTGAGGAATGGTGAGCGAAAGTTCAGAACCTTTTCTCCTTCATCCATCCAAGGCACACAAATTTCACCATTCTTCAGTTCTTTCGATGGAATAATCATGGCTCGGTCAAAAGTTAGAGTCCGTCCTAATGCAATATCCCGCCACTCACCTTGAACGAATTTACTAAGTTCTTTCCTGACCTTCTCTGTTTCCAAAAGCTGATTATGTCCTCCCATTAAATCAGCTTTGATGATTTTGTACATTAATAAATCATTCTTTTGAGATTTATCAAGTTCTTCATCATTATTAGCATCTAATTCTAATCCTTCATTATTTTCGCTTTGGGCAAGCGATTCTAACTGTGTTAATAGTGAACCATCGGCAACTGCTAAATTAATTTCTTGTTTTAAAGATTCTTTCTGTGACTCTGTGAATACCTTACGCTGTTCATATCTCTCGCAATAAAACTGCGCTAATTTTCTGGGATCGTTCTGAGCTTCAGCTAATTTTTGGGCTTGAGCTTCTAACTCCTCAGCAAAATCCTTAATTCCTTGAGGAAATGATGCCAGTAGTTGGGATATCGCTGTCTTTCCGCGCTCTGATTGGGACTTTTCACCTAACCAGATTTTCTGTTTGTATAATCCTGGCTTAATTTGAGGCTTCGATGGGCCATCAGGACGATCCTTATCTGTACCTTTGAAGCTCGATAGCGGAAGAATTAAATCTATTTTAGATTTATTGTTTGAGTCTGCGTATTTTATTTCAGCTAGGTTGTATGGTCTTAAAGTTCCTTTTCCAAATCGATATTTAGTATCTTCTCCATCCCCTTCTTTCCAACCAAAGCGATGCTGAATTACACGATAACTTTTATCAGACTGTTCTTCCCTTTTAGTTAATTTATTATATAATTGCGGAGAAATTTGCCCATAACAATCACCTACCAGTTTGAAAGCATCTTCTTTATCAATGATTCCTCCATTTTCTCCCTGAGCTTTAGTAGAATCATCTACAATTAAAATATTTAATTCTTCATGTATCGAATTTTTACAAGCTCCCAGAAAAATTGAACCGTAAGCGCCTCTATCTTTTCTGTCGGGGCATAATTTCTCAATTACTGCTAAACATTCTGGCGCGCCGTATAACAATCTAGTTTTAGAAGATAATAAAAGCATATGACCATCTGGATGATTTCTTAAATCCTCTGGCTTACTGTGTTCATCTATATGTCCAAAAGAAAAATCTTGACCGGGAAAGTAAAATTCTAGTAGAGTATTATCTAACTTTTCAGTTAAAATTGATTGAGGATTCTTCTCATCACCATCAGTATGAATCCATTGATTTAATCGAGTATCAAAGTGTTGGAACGCAATAGACATAATTTTATTTAATCGTTTGAAAATTTTTAGGAGTTATATATGTCAAGAATTAAACGCTGGATAAATATGCACCGGAAAGAATTTAATCCTGATGGGACTTTAAAACTGGAAGCTAAACAACAAATGTTATCTAGAGGTATGAATGAGGCAGCAATTGATGATTATGCCCAGAGGCTTAAAGACAAATATGATGAATGGAAACGACTAGACGAAACAGATCCAGAACCCTGGCCTGTTTACACAGCCTACGATTTCTTTACCCCAACAGAAAAGCAGCAGTTCAACCCAGACGGTACTCTCAAGCCAGAATATATCGAATCTGAACTCCAAAAAGGCACAAGCTCTGGGTGGCTAGCAGAAATGGAACGACGTAAGAAGATTGAGGTTGATAACTACAATCGGCTATCTGCTCGATATGCAGAACAAGGTATTAATTTCGGGCAAGAAGAGATGCAGGAAAGACTTGGCTCAAACAGAACATACATACAACGCCGCCAGCAGATGGAAGTAGACTTGAGAAACAACGAAGAACCAAGCTCACTACCTTTTGATAAAGATACACCTTGGTTTTGACATAAATCTCTAGGATTTTGGGAAAGCTGAAAGTTCTATGACGACAAGACTTTCAGCTTTTTATTGCTCGTGTTTTCTTAATTCGCTTGCCGTTGAATTGCAGGCAGTGAGCTACGTTCCACCGTAGGCAATCGCATAACTAACTTGTTGGAAGCGGCAGCAAAGAATGCAAACATTCCTAAAATAGCGAAGGATGTAATAAAAACTTGCTGTACGGATGCAAAGACCGACTTTTCTTTCTCCTTTTGGACAGCGATGCGATGAAGATTCTGTTGATATATGGAGAAATACAGATAATTCAAAACTTGTTCGCATAAGGCAGGGTCTTCTCCTTTTTGGACTTTTTGGCACAGGAGAATTTCTAGTTGTTCTCGGCGGAGAGAGCTTGTAGATAAATCTTTTTCATCCCACAATTTTACTTGGGTTGTATCGGTGAGTTTTTCAAGTCCTAATAAAGTCATAATCATAGCCTCATTTGATTTAGGAGTTAGTTGAGGGAACAGGTGTAATCGCTCTTGTCAACTACACCCTACTGTGCTTTTTGAAAAATGGAACTCTCTACCTAACTCCAGAAGTTTAGATATGCTTTCAAAAAAGAACTAGCTACTTCGGTACTGAAAAAATCAGTACTGACGTAGCTAGGAGAATTAGCGAGTTTATGCTATATTTCCCACTCCAAATCTTCAGTTGAAGATGGAGATAAAGCTTGTGCTTTGGGTATTGGTTGGGGTGTATCCGGCTCCATTGGATTCGTCCCATCCTGAAAAATCTCCTGAGCCAGAGTCCGTCCATCACCATCAATGTCGCTACTCAAAAAATACTCCAAAACCTGTGGTGACGCACCATCGACCGCTGCTTGTGCTAGTAGAGATTTGATGAATTGGGGCGATGCTTCACTATCCGCCAGGACTTTCAATGTCTGTTCTGCATCTGGGATGGTCATTTGAGAAATATCTTTTACCCCAGCTTCGTCCCAAACATCTCCAAAATACTGGCGATATTGCTCATTGAATTGTTGTTCTTGGGCGAATCGTGCTAATTCTTGTACCTGCAACTGTTTCGTTTCAGCCATAACTATTAATTCGCTAATTTCAATTCTTCACGCTTAGTGTTCGAGCCAACCATCTTGAGCAATTGTTGATTGAGATAGTTCTGAGCCGAAACATACAGGTTATCCCAAATTACAGGATTGCGGCAGATTTTACTCCCTACTGTATTACCAGCTAGTTTCTCCGACACCAAGTATTTTTTGTAATAGTTATTCCACAGATGTTCCAGAAAATCTTCCGCAAATTCATCAAAAGGAATTATCCAGTTGTACTGCTCATCCAAAAACACCCGATAGGCAGCAACAATTGGCATGGCGATATCAGCTGGCGCACTAAAGCCAAATGAATACCTGCTATCGGGCAACAGCGTATTTTTGCGTGGGTCAATTGAGGCGAGGTCAATAATTCCTTTCTTTCTGGGGTTAGTGATGTGTTCTTCGATTGTCTTAAACAATCGTTGTTCAATCCACAAAGATGCGGGTAGTAGCGGTAACAATTTTGAGAGTCTTTCCCTTTCCGCATCACTTAAAGAGGGGTTATTGCTGACAGGGGGGTGTTTCCCTTTACTTTTATTAGGGTTGTATTTGTTCCTATCCAAGCAATTTATCAGTTTAATCAAATGGTTAACATTGCACTGTGGACTTTTGGGCGCACCACTTTGGTTTTGATAGTAAGCAATGCGGAATTTTGTCTCTTCCTCCATCTCCAATTTTGCTAAAAACTGCTTGATAAATTTGTAATCACCTCTTGCGTTCACTTTTGACCGCGCATCCACTGGGGCTGAGGTGTTGGATGCCAGAGCTATATCTTTGGCTTCGTCTTCACTTAGCCCAATATGAATTGTGACTTTAACTCTGGCTTGGGTGAGGTCATATTTAAACTTTCTTGCTTGCTCAAAGGCTGAAACACTATGTCCACCATTGATAATGCCATCATTACCACCTTCGTTTGCTTGCAGTATTTCTAACTCTAGCTCAGTCTTGTTTTTCGGCTTCACCTTGTTAACACACAGTACAATTCCGTTATTTCTTTGAAAGAATTTTTCTGGTTCGCTGGTCAATGAATCAAAGATTTGCCTGTATGTTGAGCTTTTAAGGTTTGGTTCGCGGATATTTGGTTCTAGTGGTAGGTCGCTTGGAAAACTATCTACATAGGCGGTAGCAATGATGCAGTTGGAATTTGCATTGATATATTGGTCTACTTTCAACGTCCAATTTTTCGGCATATTTTTCCTTGATTTACAACAAAAATTATCGGTTTACTAATTTCATACACCACTATGAAAATACATTGAGAGGAGTCGAGTTGCGCGACAATGCTCCACCCCACCTGAAGCGATCGCCGGCTTGGGAAATACTATTTAAAGCCAAACCCTAAAAGGCACAAGCTTTGGCGATGTTAGACAGAGATTCTGTCTAACATCAGACGGCATTAGCAGCAACAGTTGTTACTCACTTGCAAGCCAAGGGTTAAAAGAAATTGCTAGTTAAATATCCATTTTTAGCTCCGATCTCGGCTACCGACGAAGGAGAGGGTGGCTGAACATAATAATCAGGGACTAAAGGTTTATCTTGGCGGTCATATTTGAAATTAAAATCCAGCATTTTGATATGGCTAATGTGACATCCCCAAACATCAGATACTCTATCTCCTAATCCCATTGTGTCCAGATATTTAGGAAGTTCCATCCCACCATTCCAGCAAATGGGAATGCCTTCGTTGTCAAAATGTTGGGTTAGCTCGTGACGTACAAAAGTTGCTGTCCCACCACAAATTAGCACCTCATCCATGACAGCTATACCTTTTACCCATCGTAGTAAGGCACGGGTGTATTCTTCACGAACTAGGGGTAATATCTTCTCAAATAACTCTACATCCAATTGTATTTCTTCTGGTTTATTTTTCCGTGATAATCGACGTAACGAGTCAAAATCTCCTTCTCCCGCTTCTACTATTGCCTTAATTAAGCGTGAATCTTCTTTGGACAAACCTACCGCAGTTCTTTCAACAAATTGACTCACCAACCAATTCATTCCTAAATCCGTTGATTCCGCTTTTGATGAATTGCCTTTCATTGAGAGGGTAAAACTAGCATTCCTATACCCCAGCATCATCATTCCTATATTCTTCTGGAAATAGTTGACATTGACATTACGGCTGCGATACGTCAATAGTCCAAACCCTTCTAATGCCGCATAAAAACTTCTGATTTTACATTTGAACTTCCCTGTTGGTGTTTCTACACCTGTTCTTAGTCTCTGTGTTAATTGTTTACCCAAATGATTGGCATGAGCTATTTCCCCTGGTGGCAACAATATTTGTAAATGAATTCCCAAATCAACTTTTACCCCCAATCCCAACCGCCGAACTGCCAACCATATCAATGCTGCTATCTTCGGTAGGGCATACCTGTATTTCAAGTCCCTGATTGCTGACGACCCAGCAAACATACTTTTCGATAATGCGCCTAAAACATAATACTCTTCGCCAATACCTATCCATACTGTATTGTCTTGTACCGAGGATTGACTTGATAAAAACTCTATTGAACCATAACCTACATCTGCTATTTCTGGTTCCATCGCTATGACTATTGGTACTCCGTCTGGGTATACCTGTGCTATCGCCTTGGTTGTACTTGCCCCTAAATCCAACGTTAGGACAACTTTTGTGTACTCTGCCGAGTCCGAAATCCTCTTTTTATTCATCTTTGATTCCTTGTTTTGGTCCCGTTAGCTTACTTTCTCTATCTCAAAAGGCAACAAAATTTGTGTCTGGATCTAGCCCAGCTAAAAAACACGATCGCGAATCAGGCGATCGCTCTAACCGTTCCAGCCCAACATCTGATTAGCCTGTTTTAGCTCTTCTGGAATTTCCATTTGCATCCATTCTTCTTCATCTTCATCTTCATCCGTGTTTAACTGTCCTGTTTGTGACATATCTCCTAAAATGGATGCGTTCTCGGATGATGTTGTAACTGTTATTTGAGGCTTAATCAATGAATTAATCGCTACTGGGTCATTCTCTATTCCACAAATCCGTCGTATACAGCTGATTTGTGCTTCTAGCTCTCCAATTGCCCAAATACCATTCTGCCTTAGCCTTTCGTCTCTTACCCCTGATGACAATAATGCTAAAGGTAGCCAGTGCTTCTTGAGCGTAGCCATGACCAATTCTGAGAAATCTTCTTCTAACGCTAGTGGCGTAGATTTTAGATAGCTGATTATCTTTCCATCTATTGTCTGGGCTACCCTTCTAATGGAAATTATTTCCTGTTTTATTTCATTCATGCTTATTCCCAAAAATTCCAATTACTGGAGTCAAACATTTTTAGGTTAAGCAGTTCCATTTTTCAATTAAGCACATTTAAAAGGTTAAATCCTTTCTCGTCTCATTCTATAACAAATATTTTTTACTTTTCATTTGCTACTGACTAAAATTAATTTTGCAATCTTTGAATCTTTATTAAGTCACACAAGTTAGTAGACTTTATCAGTGCTAAAAAAGTATACTTGAATACTTTACTCAACAGGTAGCTGTTGGGTAGCTCTACAGGTCATAAACAGCTACCTGTTATGACACAAAAAAATGAGTTTGTTATGGTTTCATAACTTCCCAACTGGTAGCTGTTGGGTAGCTCTACAGCTACCAGTTTTGCATTTGAGTATTTTGTACTTAGGCTAAAATTGTGCTTATAGTGACTGTACAAATAGCGGAATCTTGGGAATGGCGGGAGAATTGCTCCAGAACTGCTGTAGAACTGCTATAGGATGGCTGAAAATAGTCGTACTTACTACGGTTATTTTTCCATTTTTGCATCTGAGCGATTTGGCTTTAAAAGGGGCGTTAAACCCAGAAAAAACAGCAATAATTTGAGTAATATTTGTTTCTCAGTTAGCCAGCCCAAAAACTTGTATTTTCAGATTTTAGCGTAGATAAAAAATGGCATACGCGATTGCACGATTAAAAAAATTAAAGCGGGGCAACATATCAGGGAGTGCATCTCACACCGCACGAGAAAGAGAAACCCCTAATGCAGATCCCACTCAAAAAAATATTCGGTTCATCGGTAGTCTTGACCCAGAGGAACGACTAGAGGATTTAGTCTTAGCCAAAATTGCCGAGCATGAACAAAAGCGGAAGATTCGCACTGATGCAGTGTACTGCGTGGAGTTGTTGCTAAGTGCATCGCCCAGTTATTTCCGTCCCGACTGCCCCACCCAAGCCGGTTACTATAAACCCCAAAAGTTGGATGACTGGGTGGAAGCGACTCACCAGTGGTTAGCCGATGAGTATGGATCTCGCATAGTGAGAGCCGAGTTGCACCTAGATGAAGCCACCCCCCATATTCACGCTTACTTTGTCCCCCTTGATGATGAAGGGCAATTGCGCTGTAATCATTTCTTTGACGGACGGCAGAAAATTCATGCGTTTCAGGATTCGTACTATGACACAATGAGACTGATTGGGCTGGAGCGTGGGATTAAGGGCAGTAAAGCCCAGCACCAGGATATCAAGGACTTTTACCGTATTGTGGAAGAGGGGCGGGACTTAGAAGTTGATGAGCTAAGTGCAGCGCAATTGAGGGCTAAAGCTGCCGACCGGGACAGAGTGAATCAGCGTAAGCAAGAGATGGAAGCTACAGCCAAAGCCTTAGCCCTTGAAAATGAACGACTAAGACAACGAATTGAGCAATTAGAGCAAGATAATCAGCAATTGCGAAAACTAACCGAATTTTCCACTGATTTAGCTTTAGATGATGTCGCTTGGGAGTTGGGACTGTGGCGTAAAGGAAATGAATGGGTAGGACGAAACCACATCATTAATATAGATGGCTCTCAATTTACCGACTTTGGCAATGGTTCCTCATTAGAAGGTAATAGTGCTATCGATTTAGTTAAGCACGTTAATCAATATAACCAAGGGACAGCGATCGCATGGCTGGGCGAGAGATTTGGGGAAGTCGGCACTCAAAGGGCAGCGATCGCACACGCTCAAAAAGTTGCTGCTGTTATTATCCAGACTGAGCCAGTACCGCAATTCACCCCACCCGTTGAGGATAAGAAACAGTGGCAGCAAGTAGAACATTACCTCACCCACAAACGGGGCATTCCCTCTGATTGTTTGCAAATGCTACATAATCAGGGGATAGTTTACGCTGATTCAAAAGCAAATGCAGTGTTCTTGATGCGGAATCAGAAAGGGAAGACACAAGGAGCATTTTTACAGGGGACAATTAATACATTCTCTGGCTATGAATTAGGTACTCATCGTCGCTGTTGCTGGTTTTACTTTACTTTGGGGAAAAAGCCTACTGATAAAACATCTATTGCCGTGCTGTGTCAGTCTCCCATCGACACTATCTCCGTAGCCATGCTGGAATATCTTGACAGGGGAATACCACCCAAAAGAACCGTCTTCATGACTGTTGATGACCCAAAAGCCTTGCCTGTTGAGCAGTTACAGAATGTGCCTCATGTAAGTTTAGCTTTTACCCACACAAGTATGGCACGGGCTATCAAGCAACTATTGCCACAATCCAAAATACTCAAGTGCGAAACTGGGGATTGGAATAGCCAATTAGTCATTTTCTCCCGTCAATTACAACAGCGTCATTCACCACAAAACAACGAGGAAATAGAACTATAGTTGCAAAAAAGTCAAACTACTCTAGTACTGATTTTTTCAGTACGAAAGTAGCTGGTAAAGAGTTTTGGCTATCAATAATATTGATTGGGATAAAATTTAGCTAAAATCCTAATGAATAATCAGCTAACAAAGCAAATATTCTCGCTAATCAAACTTAACAATAAGTTGATAGCTGTCGAGTCTCCATTGCAACAAAGGCCCCGACTACTCACCAATCTAGCTTGTGAATGCCAACGCCTGGACATTAACTGTTACCTGTGGACGCTGGAAGATGATGCACTACACCAGTTATTTACTAATCACAAGGGATTAACTTTACAAATAGTTGACCAATATCAGACGATCGCCAAAAATCGACGCGAACATTATTTTGAAATTCTGCGATTCTGGAAAACGACCCATTTAGAAGGAATCCTGATACTGGAGGGCATATTCCCCTGGCTGGGAGAACAGACTAGCGACCCCGATTTCTTCCTGACTTCCGAGTGGATCAAGTCAGCTTTAATTAACCTGAAGCTGTACAATCACTCTTGCAACAAGACAGCGATTCTCTTAGGGCCAAACGCTACTGTGTCATCTGACATTGCGCCGGAAGTTCCGACACTCATTCAACAACTGCCAACTATCGAGGAAATAAGCACTTACTTACCCCAAGTATTACCTGATTATAGTCAAGTTGAAATTCATGCGATTGCGATCGCCGGTGTGGGAATGTACTTGGCAGATATTGACTATGGAATCAGACAGGCGATCGCTCCTGAAATTACACCAGATGAGTTAGTAGAAAAACTGTCGGTTTACAAAATTGAGCTGTTCAAGCGGATTTACAATATTCAATTCCTCCAGCCTCCGGCTACAGCTATCGGGGGACTGGAACTGATGCAACAAGCGTTTAAAACATACAAACGTTTGTTGACAACACTAGCAAAAGCGTACAATCTTCGTTTACCCAAGGGGATTTTACTAATCGGCCCACCGGGGACAGGAAAATCTTACTCGGCTAAAGCTTGTTCAGCAAAATTGGGACTGCCACTGATTATCTTAGAGTGGGGGAGTTTCCGCAGTTACGGTAATTTGGCTGAATATAAGCTCAAGAATTTACTCGCACTCGTAGACCGAATCAATCGTGTAATCTTATACCTTGATGACTTTGATAAGGGATTCACTCTTGGTGATGATCTGTCAAAACGCCTAGCTGGTATGCTTTTGACCTGGATGCAAGAGCGTACTAGTGAAGTTTTAGTTATAGCTTCTGCTAACAATATTGAATGGCTACCCCCTGAATTAACCAGAAGTGGACGCTTTGACGAGATTTTCAAGGTGGATTTACCCAATTATGGAGAACGGCACGAAATATTCAAGATTCATTTAGCCCGTTTCGATCCTCGTTTCCGTAATGGCGGCGATGGGTACACCGAACAAGAATGGAAAAGGTTACTCAAAGCCACACAGCGATGTGTCGGTGCGGAGATTGCGGCCATTGTTGAACGTGCCGCCGTCTGTTGTTTCTGTCAAATGTTTGGCGACGATGTTTCTCCCCGTAAAGAACTACCACCACTAGAAATTACATTGTCGGCATTGTTGGCAGCAAGGCAGAGTATGAACCCTTTAGCTATCCGCGAAGCTGACAAAGTTGAAAGTATGCGAAACATTGCGACTTTACAAGGTCAACCATCTAGCCCGATCGATTCATCTATATATAGTCTCGGTAATGTTGATATTTTTGGATAATCATGAAAACTTTAAAAATCAGTTCCGAGAAAGATTTATACGTTGCTGCTTTCAAGTTACTGAACATACTAGGCCCTGTCGCTGGAGTATCAATTATCATTGGCACTATAGCCATCGGTTACGTCCAAACTCGTCCCCAGGATTCACCAGTTACACACATTCTCACTCACTCAGAGCGCACATTTGAGTTGGAAGTTGCTACCACGCCAGAACAATTAAACAAAGGGCTGAAATTTCGAGCATCTTTGCCACGCGATCGCGGAATGTTATTCAACCTGGGAGGAGAAATTTACAATGTGCCTTTTTGGATGTACAAGGTGAATTTTCCATTAGACATCTTTTATCTCAAAGACAATGTGGTGACAACTGCGGTTTACAATGCCGAACCGTGTCACAAAACTCCTTGCCCCATCTACAAGGGGCGAGTTGCTAATCAAGTTTTGGAGCTTGCAAGAGGCGCTGCCAATATCAAGGTAGGGGATAGACTTAACATCCAACCATTATCAGTTTTGTTTAAGAATGATATCGGTGTTGATAGCGGCGATTCTTTGAAAAACAAGTAAGTTGTAAAAATATTGCTATCTATTTGATATCACTTTTGCTATCAATAATCAGAGGGCAAGGTTGATGTGAACTTGAACACAACTAATAATTAATTGACGTAGATAACAGAATCTGACCAAATAATTACTATAGCTATTGATGCTGTCTTCACCTAAGAGAAGGGCGGACACTTGGAGCGTCAGAATCTGCATCCTATCGTCAAAGCGATCGCTGTTAATGCTGGACTTAGTGAAAAGGTATCTGCTCGTTGGCTGCGTCACGCGCACGGGACACATGCCATTGAGCGAGGGACGAATCCAACATTAGTTAAAGAAACTCTAGGACACAGCAGTTTAGCCATCACTGACCGTTATCTTAAAACCAAGCCTAACGATAGTAGCTCTTTAAAACTAATGGACGTTTAAAGCTAATTTCGATATTTCACTTCATAAAACTAGCCAATAGTCAATCCCTCCTATTCGACACTTACTGAAGAGTTTGCACAAATATTTATACTAGTAAACGGTTAGGGATATGGGTATATCAAGCACAAAGACTGATAATAAAACAAAGGATTTTTATTTACGTAGATTGTTGATGTTAGCAATATTATAGTAGTACTACAGTTCTGTTTTTTTCAGTACCAGAGTACGTCGATTTTGGGGTTGACTTATTCAAGAATGTGCGTATTCCTCAAATCGTTCATCAGGAAAACGAAACCAGATGCGTACTGACTACGGATACCCAGATTTTGCTCAAGCAGCAACAGCAACACTTTTACCTGACTCTAAGAATGACAAGGCGAAAAAAGGCACACTTACACTCATGGGTGCGACTGGTGTGTTGATGATAGCAGAGATGTCCGCCCACGATATATTAATGGGTGGATTTATGATTGCTAGTGCTATCATCATTGCACTGCCGAAACAATCTCAAGCATTGTTCACAAACTTCGATAAATTACAACGCAAATATGGAGCTAATCTCTATGCAGTGTTGTTTGCAATTTTAGGAGTCATTTGTTTCTTAGACTTTGCTGCTGCTCCTGCCAATGCTCAGTTTTTTAACAACGCTCAAACATGGATGACTACCAACTTTGGTAATGCTAATAATGGGCAAACCAATGCAGTCATTGTTTTGTTTTTCAATGTATTGAGAGGTTTATTCCTATTATATGTTGGTATCAGTCTAGTTCGGATTATTCAATCTGCCCGCAATGATGAAGACTGGCAAAGTTTGGCGAGAACTCCATTAATTATAGTGTTGGCAGTTTTTGTAGGAGATTTAATCACAGGTTTAATTATTGGTGGAGGTGGTGCTGTAGCGGTGTAATTTTCGGCTGAAAAAACTAGACATTCTTGAGTTTCATAGCAGTTAGGGGAAAAGGGGAGAAAATTTCTTTCCAGGGGTTCCAAAAATAAAAGCAAGAGCCTCCCCTACGCAACTCAATTAAAGTTATCCTCATTACTTCAAATCATGAGTCAGGAACATAGATTTAGAACTGTCAATAGAATTTTAGGAGATAGACCCAGACTAGGGCCATTTCCGGCTGACCAGATATTTCCTTGGTCAGTAATTGCCATACTCAATGTTTTGGTGTTCAACTATATGCTGAAAGTAAGTTGGCTAGGAACTGGATTGAGTATTGCTTGGGGATGGGCGACTTGGTGGGTTTTGTCTTCTAATAAAGATTTCTTTGGCAAGTTTATTAGCGTCCCTCGAATTACTAGAGGCTATATGCCTTATCGAGCATTAAATAATAAGTCGCAATCAAAATAAATTCAACAATGAAATCTCGTCAGCCAAAGAATCCTGATAAATTAGGGAAGAAGTCTCTAGAGCCGGAGCAGATTAGCGTTGCTAAAACGCTGACTCCTTTTGAGGACGTTATTCATCTAGCGGGAATTTGTAATTTAAACTTAAGTGGTAGAAAAGGCATTGGTGCATTAATCCTGAAAAAAGGAGAAGACATCCAAATTAAGTTTTGTTTTGATTGTTTAGGTATTCATCCTAATTTACCCTATGAGCAAATTCCACCTGTATTTGATGGTATAGAAGCAGGGCTAAAAGAAATTCCCGAAACAGAATCGCTGACTATACATTTAGGTTCTTTCACTTCCGACCAAGCTAGACAGCAAGAATTAAAATCTCTAGAACATAATTGTACAATTGACTCGCTTAAACTTTTGATTCGCAGTGAAAGACTCCGCACCCAAGAACTTACTAAAGCTGGGACTCGTAAAAATAAATTCTTGAGATTGTGGTGTACCTATACTGTTACTGATGATGATAGCAAGCATCCTGATTTGATTGAATCCCTAATTAGGAAATTAGAAAAAGGTTGGTACAGCTTTACTGGCGAAATCCATTCTTTCAACAATACCCGGATTGAAAATATCCTCAAAAATTCATTTAATGATGGTTTCTTACTCTGGGAATCCATACTTAGCAATAAGATGAAACTCCCAATGAGAGTGCTGAGTGCAGAAGAAGTCTGGTATGTTATTTGGCAGCAATTTAATCATTCTCTACCAACAGCCATTCCCAACCCTTTAACCCTCGATGAAGTACATGGTCTAGTGGAAACGCAGACCAGTGATTTTCACATCCGACATCATATTTTAGAAAACGAGCGTTCTGTCCCTTTCTTCGATAGAAAATGGGTCAAGCTCCAAGATAAATATATTGGTGCGCTCAACTTCAGCCAAAAGCCAGGGGGTTGGATTGATGAACTTTCACAACTGCGTTATCTGTGGGAACTAATTTCCAGGGACAGCATTTTTGATACTGAAATCTTTTGTCAACTTACTAAAGCCAATCAAAATATCACCAAAACTAATCTACAACGCATCACGAAGCAATCAATTACAAGTACGACTTTATCGAGTGAGAAAGGCAATATTGATGTCAAATCAGGTTTAAACATTGAGGAAGCCGTAGAAGCACAAAAGACAATTTACAAAGGTAATGTTGTTGTTCACTTAGGTGTAGCTTTTCTCGTACACCGCAAAACCACACGGGAATTAGATGAAGCCTGCCGTTATTTGGCTAGTTATTTTCTGCGTCCAGCAGTGGTTGACCGCGAAGTAGAATATGCCTGGAAGATATGGTTGCAATGTTGTCCGATGGTGTGGGAGCCGTTGCTCACCAAACCTTTTAACCGCCGACTGCCTTATTTCAGTTCTGAGGCCCCTGGACTAATGCCGTTGATTCGTACTGCCACAGGCGATCGCACGGGTTTTGAGTTAATCGCAGAAGAAGGCGGCACTCCCGTACACCTGGACTTGTACCAAAACCATAAGAATTTAGCAGTTTTTGGTGCAACTCGTTCGGGTAAGTCGGTGCTGGTTGCAGGCATTCTCACACCAGCCCTTGCCCAAGATATCCCGGTGGTTGCCCTGGACTATCCCAAACCAGACGGCACATCCACTTTCAGTGACTACACTAACCTACTAGGTGAAGATGGGGCTTACTTTGATATCTCCTCCCAATCAAATAATCTTTTTGAACTTCCCGATTTACGGGGGATGGAAGGGGAACTGATTAATGAGCGATTGAATGATTTTAAAGAGTTTCTCAAATCCGTTTTAATAACTATGATCGTTGGCACTAGCATCATTGGTATTAGTCCATCAATGATTACTAATATTGAATCAATCATTGCTCTTACTCTCAAGACTTTCTTTAATGATGATGAAATTAAACTCCGTTATAAAGCAGCGCTATCAGCTGGAGTAGGAACTAAAGCCTGGGACGAAACTCCAACGTTGCAGGATTTTTATCAATACTGTTCGCCTGCTTTTCTTAAGTTAGATTCAATTGCTAGTAATAGTCGAGATATCTTAGAACCATTAGAGCAAATCCGCCTGAGATTAAGCTATTGGTTAACTACCAGAGTTGGACAGTCAATCTCTCGCCCTTCCAGCTTCAAAACAGATGCCAAATTATTAGTATTTGCCTTACGAAATTTATCGAGTGAAGCTGATGCGGCAATACTCGCTCTCTCAGCTTACGCTGCTGCTTTACGCCGCACACTCTCTTCAAAAGCTTCTATTTTCTTTCTCGATGAAGCACCAATTTTATTTCAGTTTGATTCTATTGCTGAGTTAATTGGTAGACTCTGTGCCAATGGTGCGAAAGCTGGAATTCGTGTCATTCTCTCTGCCCAAGAACCAGAGAGTATTTATCAAAGTAAAGCTGCTGCTAAAATCTTTGCCAATATCACTACACGCTTAATTGGCAGAATTCAATCTAGTGCTGTTGACCCCTTTATTACCAGATTTAAGTATCCCCAAGAAATTATTAGGGTCAATAGTACAGAAGCTTTTTATCCCAAAAAGTCGGGTATTTATTCTCAATGGTTACTTGATGATAATGGCAAGCTTACTTTCTGCCGTTATTATCCGGCTCACTGTTTATTAGCATCTGTTGCTAATAATCCATACGAACAAGAACTACGTACTCTTTTTCTCAAGAAGTATCAAGATAATCCCCTATTAGGTTTAGTTCGTTTTTCTGAGGATTATATCAAGATGCTCCGAGAAGAAGAGTCCTCTATTGAAGCTAAACAATTGCTCAAATCTATTGAACAACAGATGAAAGGTGTAGCATGACAATTAAAACCAAAAAAATTATAGCTATTACGACTATTACTTTGACGCTTATTGGCACTTTTCTGGTAGCCCCAAGCTATGGTTTACAACTTGATAGAGAGAAGATTATTGCTCTCATAACCAAAATTGGAAAAGCTTGGGGCGAACAAGGAAAAAACGCAGAGGATTCAACTGAAAACTCTGTTGGTGACATAGGTGAACCAGATCCAATTACAGCTAGTGAAGATTTCAAAGATAAAACTGCTGATGAACAATCCTTACCAACAGCCCAAGAAAAGGGTGAGGCTTTACAAAGAGCGATCGCTAGATTAAAAGTTTCTCAAACTTTAGGAAAACAGGGGCAAGAGTCAACAAAAGCTCTTATTGATGAGAACTTACAAGTAGCTCGTGAAGCTCAATACCTTGCTGATGAAGCACAAAATATGGATGCTTCACAAAATATTCTCAAGGTAATTGCCGCTCAAAATGCACAAGTTATCTCCATGCTTGCACAACAACGTACTGATTTATTGGAGCAAAGAACAGATACAGCACATTCTAATCTGATGTTGACTCAAGTTGCAGAACAAATGGCAAATGAACGCAAGCAAAAAAACTCTGAACAAGAAGGCTTACTTTCCTTACTTCATGAAGTTGCACTCAATGCCAGATTAGACCCAGCTTCTACTGACTGATAAATGAAGTTAGAGGTCAAAAATTAGGAGTGTAGGATGAAAACGCACTACCCACTCATCGGTGGGGTTTTTATCTACCTTGTAACATTCTCTGTGGAGGCTTTAAACATTTTTTCTCTCACTATTTCTACCCCTACACCCCTTTTCTTGACTATAAAATTAACACTCATAATCATAATTTCTTCTACTCCTACACCTCACACCCCTAATTTTAACAACCAAAATAAAAGATTTTTGATATGTATCATCTATTAGCCCAACTCGAAGGTAGCGAACTAGTTCAACAAGCAAATGATAATGCTGTTGTAGTTGCTGAAGGATTTAATGAATTATGGAATAAAACTATAAATGGCGAAGTGTACGCATCTATGTGTACGGTTGGAGTATTATTCGCTATTGCTACTTTGACTTTTTTCATGGTTGAATGGACAAAAAAAATGATGAGTGGTGACGAACAACGTGCTTACACTGATTTTATTTGGCCTTTAATAGTTGTACTTTTACTTACAAATAATGGAAAACTTTTAGGAGACTCAACATTAGGAATAAGAAACTATATAAATAATGTAAATAGCTTAGTTTTAACCAGCACTGCTGTCGGAATTGACCTGAAGCAAGCATATCAAAAAGCTTTAGGAACAGAAGCAGCACGTAGCGCTATTGGTATAGCAGTTAGTAGATGTAAAAATTCATCTTTAACTCCTCAAGAAGAAGTAGATTGTTTAGAGCAAGCTAAACAGGAATTAACTAAGAAATATCCAGATAAATTTAATAAAAATAATGGTATATTTGCCTGGTTTGTAGCTGCAATTGATGGAGCTGTTGATGCTTATAAAGATTTAAGTCAAGGTAACGCTACCCCAACAGATGTACTGTTATCACCTATTAATGCCTTCATAGGCTCTAGTATTACTGACATTATTTCCATAATATTGATCGGCATGAATGGCGCTTATCAATGGAGTATTGAACTGACGATGCTAGTGACAGCGTTTCTTGGGCCTATTGCTGTTGGCGGCTCCTTGCTACCTTATGGAGCTAAATCTATTTATACTTGGCTTGTGGGATATTTCAGTATTGGGATAGGAAAACTCTGTTTTAATATTATCGTCGGTTTTGCTGGGCAATTAATTGCTGATTCTAAAACTTATCAGCCAATGTTCTTCTTGTTTACCATTGGCATCATGGCACCATTTTTAGCTACGGGTTTAGCGGCAGGTGGCGGCTTGGCTGTGCTTGCCCAAATTAATAAAGCTGCTGAAACTTATAGCACTATTGCTATTGATATTAGCAAGGCAATATTTACTAAAGGTAGTAGTTTAGCCGGAAAACTATCTAGATAAACAGAATCTTGATTATAAAATTTAGTACTGATTTGAGCGATTTCACTTTGCAATCTGAAGCTAAAAATGTTGAAAACAAAAAATCAAAATGCCTCTAAACAGCCACGAGAGCCTTTACAGCTTCTGAAATACAATAAGTCTGTGCCTACTAGAGTAGGAATAATTTCTCTAGCTGGATTCTCAATGGCAACAATTTCGCTGATTTTACAACTTCTCAATTATGGAGCTATCAACGTTTTAGGACGGAAACAATTAGCTCTAGTACAACTTTCTGATGGGGATACTATTTCTGCGGCATCTGTAGAACCTCAAGAACGGTCAAATGAAGTCATTAAAAAGTTTGTATCTGATACTTTTATAAGAATGTTTAATTGGGATGGTCTAATCAAAACATTCAACGATAAAGGTGAACCAATCACTAAACAAGATACTGGGATTGAAGTAGGTAAACTTAACTCAAAATCCAATATTAGGGTTACGACTTCTTCTTACGATGCTGCATTTGCTTTAAGTGAAAGGCAAAATTTCCGAGCCGCTTTTTTACGTAAGTTAGCCAGCATAACACCCTTCGGAATATTCACGGGAGAACAACAAGTTTCTCTGATTCCACGATTTATCTCCCAACCTCGGCAAGTCAGAAAAGGTCGATGGGAAATTGACTTTATTGGTACTCTGATTACTTTTAATAGAACCGATAATGCCGGGTTAGGAATTCCTTTCAATAAAACTGTTACTGTCGAAGCAATTAGTACACCTCAAACTATTCCAAATAATACTACCGAACTATCTAAGAAAATTTATGCTGCCCGTCGTGCCGGACTAGAAATTATCGAAATTGTTGACTTAGATTTGGGAAAAAGAAGATGAGTAAAACTCACAATAGCTCTTTATCAAATATCGACAATCTTCTAGCTATAAAGGACGATACTACTCATCAACCATTATCCAAGGAACCACCACATGATAATTCCCAAACGCAACTAGACGCTGATTCTCTATTATTAACTAAACATACATTAGTTACTTCTCCTTGGTCGAGACTGCTAATAATTGCTGTTCCTTTTGGAGTTGGTTTTTTAGCCATATTTTTTCTGCTGAATGGGGTTTTTAATCCACCAAATATAGATAAAATTGCTCAAGAACCATATTCGCAGTCCCAATCAGAACAAGCACAAATAACTGATGAAGAAGATGGACAGGCTCGTGCCAAACTTGCTTTGTCTGAACAAGCTGATGAATTAGACAAAATTAACCATCAAGATAAAGACATTCAATCAAAATCATCCACCAAAACCCTAGTGGTATCATCTATACCACCAGCCCCACAGATTGTAGCACGTCCTTCCCCACGCTCAACTTTACGTTCTTCACCGCCGACTGTTCAACAACCCACTAGAACTATCAAGGTTAACTCCGCTTCACAGAGCAAACGCGCTTATTCTTCTCCTAAACCTGCTGTTACTCGACAAATAAACCCTGTAGAGCCAACTGCTGAATTTAACCGACTTCGCTCTATTGGTTCGTATGGTGTCATCGCTTACGTGAATACTGATATCAATACTGGTTCACCTGTATCTACACTAGATCCATTAGATCCTGCTGGGAATCATGGGGCAAATTCTAATTTCCAACAACCGAGCGATCCAATAGATAATTCGGGTAATGCAGAGATTAACGCTCCTACACAAGACAATACAACAGACACCATTGAGCAGATCCGCCCACGCTGGCAAGTAGCAGCTAAAAATAGCAAACCCGACAAATATCTAGCTCAAGAAAACCAAATCCTCAATGAACAACTTTCTCGCTATCTCACAGTTGGAGAAGAAGCTAGTGGGGTTTTGGTAACTCCAGTAGTCAAACAACAAACCGATACCAGAAACGACACCCAACAGACATTGGATGCTAAACGTTTTGTGGCGCGATTAACCCAAGACTTACACGACAATTATGGTAATATCGCTATTCCCGTTAATAGTTTGTTAGCGGTATCAGTTATATCTGTTGATGCTGGCAACTATGCCCAAGTAGAAGTCACTAGCATTATCAAAGACAATACCGAGTATCCTATTCCCTCTGGTGCAATTTCTGTGCAAGGCAAAGCAGGTCAACCTTTAATTGCTAAGAAATTCCAGGATAAAGGTGGTGAGATTGCACAGTACGACCTGACTGTTGGGCTGGTTGGGGGATTGGCTAAAGTTGGTGAGGTTATTAATCAGCCTGATGTTCAACAGTCTATACAAAACGGAGGTATTGGTTTTTCTAGTAATACCACTATTCAAAATAACCGCCGTAACATCGGTGGTGCATTCTTGAATGGTGCGTTTGGTAAGCTGGGCGATATTGTCAGCGATCGCGCTGCTCGTTCTACTCAAGAAATTCTTGCTCGTCCAAATGTCTGGTACATCCCCAAAAACACCCCTGTGACGTTTTTGGTCAATCGTACCCTGGAATTACCATGAAAAATCTAATCTCTGGTACAGCGTTCGCTAGGTGCGTTGGCTTTGCCATTACGCTTGTTTGCCTCACCCCAGTAGTGACTCAAGCCGCGCCTGTAGTTCGCACTATCAAACAAACTCAAGCTACTGGTCAAACTGCCACACTCCAAACAATCAACGTCTGGAATGGTCATGGGATAGCGATCTCATTTTATGAAGTCAATGAAACTATTAAGCGTGTCTGGTTAGATGACCCCTCACAAATCTTGGTTGATACTGATGGCTGTTTAGAGGGCATCAATCAAAATTGCCAAAATCCAGGTGCGGGACTAATTCATCTGCGGCGGATTAAAAGAGTCAACATTCCAGGTCTACCGCAAACATCAACAACTTTGTTGACGATAGTCACGCAATCACAAACTGGAGAACGCAAGACTTACAGTTTTCGTTTGGCCACTGCTAATGGTACTCCAAAATACAGCCAAGTAGTAATTAGTAACGATGTTGATGTTGACCCCAAGAAAACACCACGCCCTCAACTCCAATCATTAGTCACCTCCTATCAAACAGTCAGCAATATTAAAAAAGGTATGGCTGTTGCTATTAGAAATAAATGGCTCAATCCCCAAGATGAATTACATCAACGTCTAGAGCGGTTCATTAAATATCTACAACTTGGCGATGACCTCTCAACTGCTGCTGATAAAGCTGTTGTGTCTCTGGAATTAGTAAATAAACTAATTGCTCTTGGAAGTTCTGCTCAAAGTTAATCAAGGAAACGAGCGACCATGAAATCAAATAAAGAATTGTTAATTCATCAAAATCTTTTACGTCACTTAATATTACTGGGATTACTTGGTGGGCTATTCATTCATAGCTTTGTCAAATATGGAATTATGAACCAAATTGTTGGGTTTATAATTCCCAAGGCTAATTCCCAAGTTCCGGCTATAAAATCTTCCAATGGTTTCATGCCTGATTGGTCGCGTCTGAAGTTCAGCGATATGATTATCTCCTCAGATGGTCAGGTTACTTATCCAGGAACTAGAGGTAATGAAACTAGAACTTGGACAGCGGGACAAAGTATTGCAGAATTTATGGAACTAGGGGATTTTGAAACGGACACATTAGCTATAGAAAAATTAAATCTTTCAACTATAGTTAAAGTACAAGGAAGAAATTTAAGTGGGCTAAGACTTTCTGATTTTCAATTAACTCAATGGCAAACTTTACCAAATTTAGTAAAAGCCGTGCCTGGGTTAGGTAACAGAAGCATTAGCAGTGTTAGACCTATCGGTGATTTTGCTAGGAGATTTAGGATTAACCGTGGCACAATTATTGCCGATCTCAGCCGTTATCCTAGATTGCGTAATGTTCAGCTTGGTAGAGTAATTAACTTAAATAATTATCCTCTTACCTCAATCCCTAATATCCAGAATGCATCAATCAATCGCTTTGCTAATTGGCAAGATTCTAAAATTATTGGAGTACCTGGACTATCCACACTAACTTGGGATAACCTGCCAGGACTGCGAACACTTGACCTGTCATTTGTTGCCAAAGTGGATTTGCCATTGCGAGATATTGAAGCTAACCGTACTCGCTCCATATCTGGTAGTTATCAAGATGGTTTTAACGTTCCATGTCTACAAAATAACTGCGCTCATGCGGAAATGTCCAGTATCGGCAAGACTACTGGTACTCAGTGGATGTCTGGAAAATTTCAGAAAGTTAATGGTGGATTTGGCATCCTGAAAGCTCTTAATGGTGGTAAAGAGCCTACTGGTCGAAACCCTTTTGGGTCTGCTTTTAAGCAAGTTGTTTGGAATATTTATGAAGACAGTGGAAAGGTGGAAACTACTATGTTCTTCCGTATTTGTAAAACCATTCCCTTCATTGGTCGCACTTGCAGTCCCTACTTCATCGGTCCTGTGCCTTTTATTGTCTACCGGGAGAAAGACCCTATCGTTCTTGGTAAACCAAATTCTTTACCTTGAATATGAGCAAATCTTTCACAACAAATAGTGCTAAAAATCAGGAATTTCACTTCGAGCAATTACAAAATCCTGATGCCGCGATTGGCAAATACACTCATCATTTATTCACACCCAATGGTTTAACAGTTTTATCCTTACTCGGTGCTTATATTTTGATGAGGGTATTTTTTGGCGACTCTAACAAGAAAAAGATTGCTACTAGTTATTGGGGTGGTGGTAAAGAAACTGCTACTGCTAAGAAAAAGGCCATCTTACAAATCGCCAATCCCCAATGTGATAGTGCGGCGCTTTACATTGGTCAACATCAAACTAAAAATGCAGGCACTACTTTTTATATCCCTGATGTACAACGGGGTACGGCAGCTATTGGCGCACCCGGTAGTGGTAAAACTGTTAGTGCTATCAACCCGATGATTTACTCGGCTATCGAACAGGGATTTCCGTGTATAGTTTATGACTTCAAATACGCGTCTCAAGCGAAAGTTGCTGCCTATGCCAAGTACAAGGGCTATGATGTTCACATCTTTGCACCGGGATTTCCTGAATCTGAAGTTTGCAATCCACTTGATTTTTTACGTGACAGTAGCGATGCCGAATCTGCCCGACAAATTTCCAGTGTCATCAATAAAAATTTTCGACTTTTGGGCAATTCTACTGAGGATGGTTTCTTTGGCCCTTCAGGCGATCAGCTGACTCAAGCAATATTGATGTTAGCTAAAGAGTTCGGTCGATTCGCAGATGTGATGACTTGCGCTGCCATACTTTCTAGCGAACAAATGGTCAAACGCCTCATGGCTGCTTCTCTCAATCCTTGGGTAAAAATTGCCTTTGGTCAACTGTTCAGTTCTGCTGCATCTGAGAAAACCGTTGCGGGTATTGTCGCTACCGCCAGTATTATGTTTACTCGCTTCATGGCTAAGAATACTCTTGGTTGCTTCATCGGTAAGACAACTTTACCTCTAGAAATCAAGGGTAAGCAGATGATTATTTTTGGTCTGGACAGAGAACGCCGAGATGCAGTCGGGCCTCTCATGACCAGTATTTTACACATGACCATCGCCCGAAATATTGCTAAAAAGCGACAAGACCCACTCATCGTTGCACTCGACGAATTACCCTCGATTTACTTACCTGACCTCTACAGGTGGCTCAACGAATCACGTTCTGAGGGCTTTTGCGGTATTATCGGCTTCCAAAATATGGGGCAGCTTGAGAAGAACTACGGTAAAGATATCGCTAAGGCTATCCTTGGTGCTTGCAGCACTAAGTTCATCTTCAATCCTGGTGAGAACGAGTCGGCGCAATTATTCTCCAGCTTCTTGGGTGATGAAGAGATTAAGTACAAGCAAAAAAGCCGTTCTACTGGTAGTAAAAATAATAGCACTAGTATTAGCGACCAAGAAAAAACTAGAAAGCTTTTTGAATCGGCTCAATTTCTCAAACTCATTGCTGGTAAATGTGTTTTTATTAATCCTGCTTATGCCAATAGAAATGAGGGGTCTGTTCCTTTACTCAAAAATATCAAAGTTAATGAGTCACTCAAAAATATTGATAAATATAATCAACTTAAATGGGCAAGAGTTGTTAGTTTACTAGCTAGGAAGAGTACACAGATTTTCCCCTCTAAGCAAGATTTAGCTTTGCGAGTTAAGCAAGTTGAATCACGCTTTCCCATTCCGAAAAATCCTCAAGCTGTTTCTAATAATCCTGGTCTGACATCAAAAGATGTTAATACTATGGTTAATCCTGATATCGGGTTTTAATGTAAGAATTCACGCGGACAGAATACAGAAATCAGAATTTATCGAATTTTGATAAGCAGTACTTCTAGACTATTAAAATCTCTGTTGTAGCAAAGCTTGATTTCTTAATTATTCTGTATTCTGATTTTTGACTTCTGAATTGTTACGTTTTCATATCAAGCACACAATGGTATAACAATTATGAAAATGACTATTGAAGAATTGAAGATTGATAATTTTGACTTCATTGAAACTTTATCCCAACAATATCTTCTCGCCAATGGTAGTTTTATTGATATTAATCGTTCCCTGACTCAGATTATTAACGACTTTAATACCTTATCTGGCACTAGACCAAAGCTTAGAAGTTTGGGCATATATACTCTCATCAGTTTAAAAAATATTTATATTACACTAAATCAAGAATCTTGCCTGAAAATTGTTGACCAATATATTCACGGTATCGGCTGGCATGATTTGCAGTATATCTGTTTTTTCGATATTCACAAGAGCAATATTTATATTCATATTATTTTTAATCGCGTTACACCAGAAGGTCAACTCATCGATATCAAATGCTTGGGGGCTAATTGGCAACAATATGAGGTTCTGCGTCAATCTTGTTCTCTCGTTATCGATAACCCCGTTCATAACAAATATTTGCAAATCTGTAACTGTTGTAGTTAACCAAAACTGTACTTGCGACTTGCGACTTCTTTAAAGATTCCACACTTTATAGTCTTTTGAGAGATTCAGTTTTATTTTTTCACTACACCCACAAGAGCCACACCCTAATAAATATGTTTGACGAACGACATCTACAACTCACTTCCGCTTACGCTAGAGCTAGTCAGCATTTTATTCGAGCTTTTATTTATCCTTTAGGAGAGTTTATTTATAAATCAATCGAATCAGCTATTGATTTAAAATGTCGAATTGAAATAGGGGAAGAAACTTATTTCCTTACTCCTGATGAGGATGGTGGCTGGAAATGGTCAAAGCTTGAGCGAGAAGTTGTTGACGCAGAATTTGTTGAACTCGAAGAATTATTAGAGGATTTATTACCGCCTCTTTTACCAGGGAATAATACAACACCTCCTGACTTTCCTCCTAATGATTCTCCTCCGCTTATACCAACTCCCAATTCTCCCCTCAATCTTCCTCCTTCTGCTATGTCGCTTGAGTTCATGGCTATACCATTAGAACGTCAAAATGCTCCCTTCAACGAACAGAACAATTACCAACCACTGGAAGGGAAGCAAGATACAAGAGATTCAACTCCATTTCATAACAATAGTTTTTATCTAGATGAAATTGCAGAGGAAGTTGCACAGGAAGTTGAACCTCTAAGTAAATTAGAACCCCATGAGCAATCATCTTCTTTACTTGACCAAGCAACTTTCACCACTCCTTTTTCAACTTCTGTAACTAGGGTTTGTCCACAACACATAGATTTAAATCACTGGCAAGAGCTAATTCAAGGTAGTGCGATCGCTCCATCTATTGCCGAGTTAAATTTTAAGAGTCTAAAGGTTGACCCGATAGAACAGGAGCATGAAGCGTGGGAATATCTCATGTACAGCGATAAAATAGAACGCATCAACCTGGGACGGTTAAATAGTGAGATGCTCCGCACATACTCTCATATTGAGCATGGCGGCTGGTGGTGCAGTAGTGGAGTTGACCCTCGTTCATTCGCTGATTTAAAACAAGGAGAACAGCCACTACAAAAGCCTTGGGGTTGCTATAAGCCCAATCAACCCAGAGAAAAATCCGACAAACAAAAGAATTCCAAAGACTTTTTCAAATTTCTTCAAAACTCGGAAACACCCCAAAAGCCAACCAAGCAAATCGATAAACCCAAGAAGTTTATCAAATATGAACATCCACCCAAAACTGGAACGAGTATTTTCCTACTAGATGTCCCCACCGACATAGAACAGCGCATTTACTCCAAAGCCGGAGTCAACCCCAGCCAAAGCGATCGCAGCAGCGGATTTTGGTACTGCGTATGGAAACACAATGTCCCAATCACGATTACGGAGGGAGCCAAAAAAGCTGCTTGTTTGTTGAGTCAAGGCGAAGCCGCTATTGGTGTACCAGGAATTTACAACGGTTATCGTAAGGACGATGAATTTGGCAATCCCACTGTGGCTTTACATCCTGAGTTAGCTGTTTTTGCTACTAAGGATCGCCACATCAAAATTTGTTTTGACTACGAAACCAAAGCGAAAACCAAACGCAACATTAATATTGCTACTTATCGCACTGGTCAACTGTTAGAAGCTGCGGGTTCTAAAGTCAGTGTCGTTCAATTACCAGGCCCCCATAAAGGTGTTGATGATTTGATTGTGGCACAAGGGGCAGATGCTTTCTTTAAAGTATTTACTGCATCTGTTCCACTTGATGAGTGGTGGCAAAACAATACTCCACCTGATTTACGTTTAGTTGTTTTTCTTAAAAATGGTCAAGAACTTCGGCTTTATGAACAAAAAGGAGATGGTACTGTGACAACAACTCCTGAAAATATAACAGAGCAGCCCATTGATGAATTTCTTAAACTTCCTTCTTCTAAATCCCCTACACATTTGTTAGTTCCTAGTACACCAATCATAGACGCAGAATTTGTTGATATCGATATAGTTGAGGGTGAAACACCCGCTACTCCTCAAACACTTCTTACTACCACAAATACAATGGAACAGACTGGCTCTTGGTCTAGGAAACAAGAGGTCACACTTTATCAACAGAATTTTTTTAGAAAGAGTTTAGAAGCTAGAGAAAATCAACAAATAGCTTCTGCCGCTTATTCACTACTAAAAAAGTACGGGATTGAGCTAAAAGATACTACTGATGGGCAGGCTAACGGTAAAACTTATCAAGCTGATGCTTTTATTATTAAAGGTCATGGAGATAAATTCAGTATTTCCCGTCGCCATAATGAACAACAGCTGATGACTTTTCAAGCAGATCGGTGGGGTCATGTTGGTAATATTAAACTTTCTTACGTTGATGAAGAAGAGAAATTTCAACCAAACTCGAAAAAGCAAATTAGTATTTTACCTATCGAAAGGCAAGAATTTTTGTTAGTTGCTGATTATCTGAAAAGTGGAAAATTACTACCTTCCGTCGATGAAGACCCGCGTAAAATTGCATCTACTCTTTCCTCGCTCTCCCCTAAAGGTACGCATAACATTTTAGAAAGTTTCAAAGAAAAAGAGGTATTAAAAATCCTGACCCAAACTATCACTAGTTTTGGGCAAGACGACTTAACTTTGGGTAATTACCGCATTCTTTTCCAGCAAAGCACTGACAATACATCTACTCTGCAACTACTCAAAACCGAACACAATGGTATTACTAGGGAGGCTGTTCGTTTTGAACTTGAGCGTACTGAAACTGGGATGACTCACCAAGTCAAAGCTTTGGCTATCACTGAAGCTGATTTGGAGAAGTTAAGACTATTGGCTCAAAAACTGCATATTAATTATCAATCTTTATTTGGCAACCCCACATACACCCGTGACATCGACTTGCCCCTTCATCCCGAAATTGCTCGTAATTTCAACGAGGAACAGTCATATCAATCTACTGAATCTACGCCCAACGTACCAAATCGCAAGACACAATCAAACCCACAAGCAGCAAGCTCTAATTCTCCAAAACAACACAACGCTGTATCACGCCCAACTACACCAACACCTCAAACCACAACACCATCACAACAGAATTATTCTTCTAACTTAGATAAAGTTTTGCTACCACTGCATCCAGTCTTGAAACAATATTGGGAACAGTTAGTCTTAGATACTTCTTGGAATGAGATTGTAGAGCAAGGACATTTAGAATTTCAATCTCAAATTCAGCAAACCCAAGCATTAACTATTGGCGAACAACGCGAACTGTACCAGCTGATTCAAAATCTTGCCTGGAGTCAGATCAATCACAATGGGCGTACTGATATCGTGCTTCCACCATTAGCCCACATTGTTAATGATTTGCGATCGCTCTGTGTTCAACAACCACAGCCACAGATTTCTTCTGACCCGAAGCGCGACACACTCATGCCTCTCCACCCTGACATTGCCTCTTATTGGCACGATTTAGAAACTAATAAAACTTGGTCTAGTGTTGCCAATCAGTACAACAATCCTTTGCGCCAAAAGCTCACTACAACTGGCAAGCTGACTATTGGGGAGCAACGCGAGCTTTATCAGAAAATTCTACTTCAAAGTCTTGTCGAGCAGCACAACAAAGGGCAAACGAATATTTCTCTTCCTCCCTTGAGTGATGTTGTTCAGGACTTGATGAATGCTCGTAGTCAGATTATTAATAATACCTATACGCCCAAGGTTGAAGTACATTCCCAACATCAAAAATCTCACACTCCACAACAACCTGCTACTAATTCACAGGAATTAGAATTTTGAAGAAGGCAGTTATGCTGAGGGGAGAGGGCACTTATGTTTTGCTCAGAAGGGGATTCAGACCCGAATGGCACGAAGAAAACGTGAAAGCTCGTCTGGGCTGGGTGTTGGGGGTGGCTGAGTGGGTGTAGGGAAAAATCAAGAAAAGTAAATATGAGTACGGACACAAATAAATCTCTGACTCACTACATCCACTCAGCCTACACCCCACACCCGCTCATCCTTATGAATAGTGGATTTGCCGATAACAAGCGTGCCATTCCCCTTACTCCCTCCAGTCATAGCAGAGAATAGGAATCAAAATCCCTTCTGCCTTCTGCCTCCTGCCCTCTGCCTTTCTTGGTAATACCTATGCAATCTAGCTCAGTGTCCCAAACAATTAGTCTCATCAACCGCGACAGTAGCTTTTCTGACAACCAAATGGCCTACAGACTGGCGCTGATGATGGAAAAATATCCACATACACCTTCAAAATCAATACAGTCAACCCCCGCACTAAACACCACAGAGCGCGAAAATATTATTAATGAGATGAGAGCCACTCTATCTCTTACACAAAATGCTCAAAGCACTGAAGATTATAGGCGCTCTCTCAAGAATAAATACCTCAAGGAGTACACGCAAAAATTGGGGTTAACTCAAGCTGACACTCCAGAACATAATAGTTCCAGAGTTGAAAATTTAATCAATGAGAAGAAAAAGACTTTTTTACAACAAATGTTAAATTCTCAAGGGCGTAAGTTGCCTTTAGTCGATAGCCAACAGCCATCACCAAAGGAGACTGAAAATAACGAGGTTGTCAAAAAATCTCTGATTCCGGCGCTGATGAACATTGTCATGACCAAGGGACACAATACCAGTGGCGGACGCATTTATGAGGGCATCGCTTATCGATTGCAACTATTGATGAGAGAGGGGATACAGCGTCTGAGTGTTTGGCGTAAAAGTGATAATCTATCGGCTTTTAGTGCTTACAAAGCTGATGGTAACGAAGAATACAAGGTTATCCACAACAACCTTTCTCCACAAGAAACACAAAAACTGATCGACTTTGATATTAGGCAACAACAGCAACAGCCACCGCCACCGCCACCGCAACAGCAAAACGAGCGATCTCCTGACGGCCCAGAGTTAGACTAACTAAAATACCCGACAAACAACCCTAGAAAGTACACACTTACCAAGATATAGCGCTTTATCACCCTCCCGAATCCTGACCAGGGTGAGATGATGACAGCTAATACTATGTAAAATAATGCTTGTAGAAAATCGTTGTCCCCCAGTTTGATGATTGCCACTATCATCAAAGCCACAAAAATTAGAAATTCCACTCCTGTTTCAATCCTGTCCCAAAGTTTCACATCATACAGGTAACGCATCTTGTAACCTCTGTGATTTGGGGAGTATCGTATCATCAACTCCATAGATCCCATCATCTTTGTAAGGGAATTGGATGGTGAATTTAGTTCCTTGTGTGGCTACCGAATCTACTCTTATACTCAGTCCGTGAGCATAAGCCACCATCCAGGCAATATACAACCCCATTCCTCTGCCCGGCTTCTCAGATAACCTACTCTGGGGCGATCGCCAAAACGGAATAAATATATTGGAGAGTTGTTCGGTGGCAATCCCACAGCCGGTATCTTCAATCTCAATAATTAAATCATCACCTTGATTGAGCAGTCTTAAAAAGATATCTCCCTTTTTGGTGTACTTAATAGCGTTTGTCACAAGATTGTATAGCATTCTCTCAATACTGATGCTGTCAGCCCTGACTTGGGTTCCATGCTTGTATGAGGCTTGGGTTTGATAGTGCAGATTCAAGGAGTAGTACTGCGCTATTGGCTTGAATTGGGAATAGTTTTTTTGTAAAAAAACTAACACATCAAACTGGGTTACATTAACTACTCCAACTTCTTCATTGACTCTCCTTGATTCAATTAAGTCTACTCCTCGCTTATTTGTCTGTTGTAGAGCTATGAGAAACGGTCTGATTTCTTCTAACGAGCGCCCGTAAGCACCATCAATTATTTGATTCACAATTAAAGATGCTCCTTCAAAAATGTTGGATACGTCGTGTAACAGAGCTGCAAAATCCAACTGTTTGCTGAAAACTTCTTTCTGCATAACTATACTACTAATGATAGATTGTGATTTTTGCTACTTCTAGCTATACATAACAATTCTGCTTTAATTTTTAGATTTTTTTTAATTTTAGGTTCCAAAAAACTTTTCTACAATCAGCTTTTAGTATTAATACTTTTTTGATTGTAGGCTAATAAGTTTTTGATTGAATATGTACATTTTATCTTGATATATACAAAAAGTAAAATAACGAACATCAATAACTATGTTATAAATGTTTAGTCATCTTATAATCGAAGTGATCTATGATTCGATTAGCGCTCATTGAGGATGAAGAACTCATTAGGTTGGGAATCACTACTGCTATTAATCAACAACCAGATATGCAAATGGTCGGCGTTGCTCGTACTGGCGCTGAAGGGCTTAATTTAGTTAAGGAATTAAATCCCGATGTCATTTTGGTGGATATCGGTTTACCCGACATCTCTGGGATAGAAGTGATTAAACAGGTCAAACTCAATCGCAACACTAAAGTTGTTGTTCTTTCTTCCCATTATTCTCAAGGCACTGTTCAATCCGCTTTAAATGCTGGCGCTGATTCCTACCTTCTCAAAAAGAACAATGTTCCTCTTTTGTTAGAAGCCATTAAAACAACTTTTTATGACAATCAGTCTTTTTTTGACCCTTATATTAGCCGACGGAATTTTTTTTACCCACAGAAAATAAAGGGAAGGGCTTATCAAGATAATCTCACTGACACTGAAATCCAAATTGTTTCTTTGATGGCAACAGGTTCTTCTAATAAAGTTATTGCCGAGCAGTTATTTATTACTGAAAGTACCGTCAAAGGACATATTAACAAGATTTTTGCTAAGTTAAATGTCAGCGATCGCGTCAATGCTCTGATTGAAGCTAGTAAACTTGGGTACATCGAACAAGATTACCTGAAGGTAGGTTAGCCCAATGGCACCAAGAAAACCTGAAACTCTTGTTGTGGCTGGGTGTGGGGAAAAACAATTCGCAATTGCTTTCAGAAGAAGAAGCGAATTGCGAACTGGAAATTGCGAATTGGGGCTACACCCTTACAGTCTAAAAGTCAGCTAAATTAAGGGTTTGCGCTTAACAAGCGTCATCTTAATTGCGAAAAGCAGCGAATTGGTATTAGCTACTTACCTACTTGAATTAAACAATAGCCCTGGGTTTTACTCTGCTGTGTTTGACAGGCTTCAATTGCTGCTTGATTCTTCAATAGTAATTGATACATCTGTTTACCCTCTTGGGATTTTGCCCATTGCAGAATCTTGAGATCGTTATGTGATACTACTACTGACTGATTTATTCCTATATTTTGCACCAGATTCCAGGTGGTCAGCGAACCCAGCAAAGTACTGGTCGCTGCTACTATTCCACATACTGCTGATACTGTTCCTAACTCCCAGCCTCCTTGCACTTTCATCCTTGCTGTGCCAGTAGGCTTAATTTTTTTCATCTCATCACGTACGGCACTAGAGACAACTGTATAGTGCATTGACTTGGCTTCTTTGCTTGTCTTCTCCAGTTTTTGGTCTATCAGTGCTGCCCACGCTTCTATCATTGCCTCCATTCTTGCCTGAAGGTCTATCATCGTTTCTTCGTATCGACCCAGCGTTGCCATCATCTTAAACGTCGGATCGTCTGGCGTAATTCCTAGTTGGTAAGCTCCTTCAATTATGCGCCTTTGTTCTGATGGCGAGTAGCCTTGTAACATTTCTTGTAGTGTCATCAATCAAGTCCTAGATATTTAATAGCCAAATTGTTATTCATCACTGAATCACGAAACTTTTTAATCCACTGAAAAATGAAGCTTCTCCAAAATAAAATCATTGATAGATCCTGGCAAACTTGTGAATATGGTTTACCAGTCTTTTCCATCGCTTGATAATGATTCCGATGTAGCGCCGTTAATTCTACTTCTGTACCTCCTATCATTAATAGATTTTTCTGTATCTTTTCCTCGTATTCTCTAAATTCTGGTGCAAAATGGTAGTTTTTTACCACCACATAGTTAGCGTTATTAGTCGCGGTCTGGATGATTTCATTTAAGTAATATATACAGTCTATCCTGTGAGAAATAGGTTGGATAAATGTTAAATTCCAATCAAATTTTAAGACAACCTCAAATAAACTAGCACTCTCGATATATTGAATTATTTTTTCAATATCTTGTCCGGGCATATCAACAATCATTACATCTAGCTCAGGATGATTTAAGTCATCTGCTATTGCATCAGCATCATCATCTGATAAATTAATTTTTTTTATGGTTGCTAATTCTTCATAAGCCTTAAATACGGGAAATGATTCTTGGTTATAAACCTTTATCCGTTTTCCTTGTTGGGCTAACATTTCTAGCAATAGCTTGATAACTGTAGACTTCCCCACCCGTGCATCTCCTACAGTTATAATCAGTCTCTTGGACATTTTTATTTCCTAGTTATCGTATAAATATAAATCAGAAGCCTATTCAAGTTACTAGATTAGACTTCTGATTTTTATTTTTATTCAGATAAAAACTTTTCTATGCCAAATAAATCCTTTAATGGCTTTATTTGCCCTTGAAAATTGTTCAACCAGCTTAAGATTCTACCAAATACAGACGGATATTCATCTTGTTCAAGTCCTTCCCTAAATGTCAGATTTTTAACATCTAAATAATCGTAGGATTTTTTCGCTAGTTTTGGCATACTTATACTTGTCAAAGTATGACCTTTTGCTTTTACTTGCTGCTCTATTTTTTTTATTTCTTGTGAATTATTATAAAAACTAAATTGTTCTACCTCTCCGTAAAACAAATTTTTTACTATCACATAGTCAACATTATTTCCACAAAAACTATAAAGTTCTAATAACTGATTTATACAATCAACTATTGTACTTATAACTATTACTATAGTTACCCGCATTTTACATTTATCATTTACTACACCTAAAAAACCCATCTCTTTTATTAAAGTTTTCAAAGTTGACAAGAATTGAGATGGTGTTTCTAACAGTATCAAAGATTGTTCTACTTGAATTGTTCCATCTGCTTTAGACTGAGGATAAACTATTTCTTTTAAATTATCTAAGAAATCATCTAATTTATCTGAGTTAGATATATTCAGAGGATAAATATTAGAGTTTTTTCCATAAAATCTTATCAAGTGTGGATTAGAACTATCAGCATCTAATCCGACGAATCTTACTGCGTTATCTATATAAGTTTGCGCCAACCCTCTGGCAAATGTTGACTTGCCAACACCCCCCTTATCTCCTGTCACCATTACTAATCTCCTTAGTTGTTCTGGATGGCTATTTTTATTGTTATTTCCCTTATTACCTGTGGCTCCTTGATTTTTAGGCTTTGTATTAATCGGGTCTTTTTTTGTCGCATTATTTGACTGTGTATCATTAAAGTCTTTTTCTGTCGGATTATTAGAGTCTTTTTCTGTGGAATTATTAGATTGTGTATTATTAGAGTCTTTTTCTGTCATATCGTTAGATAATGGCTTATTTGGTTCTGTGTTACTAGTGCTTATTTCTGGCAAACTGCTACTCATATTTTGGTTGTTTTCTTGAAGCATTTCAAAAGTTGTCATTTTCTTTTCTTCCTTTTGATATTCATTAATTTTTTTACAGATATTGCCTTTGAAATATCGGTCGGATTGTAGTTCTGATCCAATGCACAAATTTATTAATCAAGTCCGCTGTTACAATCGTTTTCAAGCTATTGATGGCTGTAAAATTTAAAGTTTTTATTTTTACTACCTCTTCTTCAATAACTACATAACGTTCTTGACTGTGGATATTTATCAGCACTACCTTTTCATTATTTAGTTCTGCTGCAAAAATGTTGAACACATCTTCGGCAAATATCTCTAGCCCTAATGGAGTAGAGATTACCCGCACCGTGCTACCTAAAGGGTGATCGAATTCCCAATATGTCCATACTCTTCCCATTTTTAGATTTATCTCTGCACTCACCCTATCTATGCCATATTTGGCTCAACAGATGAAGCTATTTAGGTACTGTTTTTTTCAATACCGTAGTTTCTTGATTTTTAAAAAATACGTTATATAATTATCAGCGCTCATTTTTGGCTATTAAAAATTTAACTAGCAAATTATCAGTGGGTTCGCCCTGACAGCAAGGCTGACCAAAAACAAGTCGCTCTTTCGCAAGTGTTAAGAAAAATTGATCTCAAGCCCCCACTTTCAGTATGGGGTATTACAGCGAAAGGTGACTTGTTACTTACGACATGGTTTCAATGGCTCATAGCTATGTGGAAGTCTAGAACTTTAACTAAGCCTAAGTGGAAAGAATGTTTTGCAGCATAACTAAAAACTGTTAAAACTTGATTGCATATATAGAACAAATATGTATAATACTTGCAGCTCGTAGTTAAGCATTTGTTAGAAGTAGATATTGGGTCAAGCAAGGAAATTGGAAATTAATTTTCGCGCATCATTTGTTGGAGTATTTATGAGTAAAAGAAAAATAGTTACAGTACTTGTTTCAATCGGTGTAGGACTATGGTTAGGAGCTTGTCAATCTAGTGACGACAAGGTAAGCCAAGCCCAAAAAGATTTGCAAAAGGCTTATGCGACAACAAGTGATGAGCAAAGCCCAAAAGATAAGCAGTTGCAGGAATATGTAGAAAGCACACCCGATCTACACAGAGTAAGTTGGAAAGTCTGTGGCGACGGAAAACTTAGCGTTACGATGAATGAACAGATCAATAAAGGCTGCAACGAAACCAGAAACAAGCCAGCTAAGGGATTTTTTCAACCTGCTTATGTCTGGGGGCCAGTTGATGAAGTAAAGTTTGTAAATAAACGACATTTTACTCCAAGCCTTCAGATCGCAGGATTGTTTGTAAAATCAAGGGGTTGTGTGAGTTTAGGCAAACCTGGAGAGGAAAATTTCTATCGGGTAGCTGAATTTACGCTAGAGAAAAATGCAAATTTACCGAAAGATGCTAAAAGCGAGTTAATTACAAAAGAAGAAAAAAAACAGATATTAAACGCAACGATCAAAGATGCTGATTTAGAGTTGACATCACTCAAAAATTTTGGCGTGTCATCTAACGGACTAATACCCACAGGGTCAACTTGTCCAACTATTGAGCAATGGCAGAAAGGTTTTTAAGTCATTTATGTATAGCCATTCTAGATTGGGAAATAGGGTTATCTCGATCTACGCACGATGTACCGGAGATGCTGCTTTGAAGATTAAATTCCTAATTTTTCTAGAATGACTTTTTCATCTTTGAAACCTACCAGCACGGCTGTTCCATCTTTAACAAAAAGCGGACGTTTGAGTAGCATTGCATCTTTAGCAAATGCCTCAATCCACTGTTCGTCAATCCAAGTCCTCTTTTCATCACCCAAAGCGCGGTATGATTGGCCAGAAGTATTCCGCATGGAAGCAGAACCCAAAGATTTTACCCAGTTTTCGATCTGCTCACGAGTAGGCGGAGTTTCTTTGGTGTTAATAAATTCATAGTCAATGTTATGGTTTTGCAGCCAGTTAAAAGCTTTTTTGCAAGTGCCGCAGTTTGGGATGCCGTAGACTTGAAGGGACATAAAAGATTAATCAACAATTTCCATGACACATATATATACATACTTAGTGTAATTTCTTGCGATCGCTTTGCTAATAAGGCGGTCGTAATTTTTAGTGCTGAGTCTGGAGTTGGTTAAAGAGAAAGTGTCCTAATATAGCCGCCATAATCGGACAGTACCATCCAAATAAATGACAACCACCCTGCCAGTACATAAATCAGGTCATCAGAGATTATTGCTGCGATCGTATTTATCCATAAAGTGAAGGTTCAAAACCTCGCCCGCAAGTGGTGCAAAATAGTCCTTGTATCTGAAGGTAGGTAAAAACCCCACTCCTTGTGGGTGGCTTGATTTAATACTTCCACTCTTCCACTTCCGACTTCCAACTTCACTTTATTCTATTGTGGCACTGGGTGGTACAAACCGTCTTCTGGAGCAAAGCGCCAGCCAATGCTTCTAGGATCGCGATTGCGACTCCAATTGATAAAATCTTTTTCAGAAAGTCTTTGTTTTTCAGATGCAAGATATGATGCTGTTAAACCCAGCCGCGATGCTAAATTTTCAGCAGCCAGTGCTTGCAGTTCAACAGATGATTGCTGGTATGGATATGCTTGCCTTCTAGGTTTGCTGTTATTAGCGTATCTACCAGATGCGATCGCTATCTCAAGAAGTTCCAACCGCCTAGTAACAACTTCTAACTTTTGTTCCAAATAACTCAATTGCTGTGATTGTGCGCTATCTGTTATTGAGTGTAGACTATTGTCTTTCGCATTGGTATTAGTTGCTTGCTTGGTTTCTAGTGCTTCGATACGGCTTTTGATTTCTTGTAGAACATTATCTGTACTATTGTCTACACTAGTGGTTGATGAACCTAGAACATGATGTATTCCTTGAATGACCAAATCTGTGACTGTGGTTTTTTCTTCTTGAGCTTTGGCTTTAAGCGCCTCAACCAAAGTCTTAGGGAGTTTAAAGTTGCTTGATACCCGCTCAATCTTCGCCATATCTTCATCATCTTCTACACCAAGGTATAGACAGTTTACGGCGATATACAACTAAGCACAACTCACCTTACGGTCTTGAGACTCTCCACAGAAGAACTAAACATGTCAGTGAAAATCGACATGACAGTGCGTTCTCGAATTTTAATATTCGTACTCACCCCGAGGGAAAACGCATCTTATTTCCTAATAAAAATTAAAAAGGGTTTTAAAATGACATAGATAACTGCAAAAATTGAGAGAAGGATAAACAAAATAAATCAATAGCTTGCAAAACTATGAGTTGACTTATCTCAATATAAATCACTATTTATTAATACTAAAAACCTTATTAGTTGGTTATATAAAACGTAAGGATTCAGGTCTAATATTGAGGAAGCAAAGAAGGGCGAGATTGATAATTAATAGAATTAGCCACTAGTCCCGCATTTCTCACAAAGAGATAAAAAAAGGGGGTCAAAAACTGCGAAAATGTATATAGGATAAGCATTTCAGCAGTTATAAAGCATGACCCCGACTTCAGATGATCGTACACCAAAACAATTCAAATTCTCCATTGAAAAATCACGCCTAATTGTAGTTAATTTCCAAGGTGGGACGGTAACATCAGATGCAGGATTAAGCTTAATTACTGAAATAGACAGAAAACTAGAAATCACATTAAAGTTTGCACAATGCTTCCAAGATTACCGAAAGCCAAATCGAATTGACCATTCAATAAAAGACTTAATTACACAACGAATATACGGGTTAATCATGGGATACGAAGACTTAGAGGATGTTTGAAAAGTTTTGAGGGGTTAAATTTTATGCTAATCGCCTAACCATAATTCGGATCATGGCAAGGTAGATAAACGTCTCGGATGTTTCTGGTAATAACTCATAATCTCGGACTAATCGCCGACACCCCATAAGCCAACCAAAAGTACGCTCGACAACCCAACGTTTTTTGAGTAATATAAAGCCCTTGGTTTGCTGTGGTCGCAGAACCACAAGGACAATCAAACGGCAAAAGTCCATAACCCACTGCATGAACGCCTCGCCATCAAAGCCGCCATCCACCCAAATGGATAAACACTAGATGCGTAATTTAGAGGTACAAAGTATTACCTCGCTTCTAAATAGTTAACTACTGAAAATAAAGTTATCAAAAGTACTTACTTAAGGATTAAATATTGAGTATCTACGCAAATATTTTTATAGATAATGATAATCATTCAAGGGGGAGGGGGTGAGTTGGCGAGCGCCGCTCGCCAACTCACCCCCTAAGAGCGATTATCATTTTCATGAGAAACTATATTGCTTTCAAAGACAGTAAATCTGCTTCTATTGCTCAAAGTAACC